>JBIOHC010000037.1:0-43262 GCA_044448685.1 Bacteroidia bacterium | reverse complement strand
TTATATATAATACATTATTATTGGAAATAATTTCTATTTTTAGCCTGCTCATGAACAAACTCCGCTGGACCCTTTGTCCTTTCTCCGAACTTAAACCATCAGCCCTCTATGCCATTCTCCAACTGCGTAATGAGGTTTTTGTAGTGGAGCAGAACTGCGTATTCCAGGATGCCGATGGAAAAGATGAAGCCTGCCTGCATTTACAAGGCTATGATCCGAAAGGCAAACTGATTGCCTATTCACGTATCGTTCCTCCCGGCGTGAGCTATCTGGAAGCATCCATTGGCAGGGTTGTTACTTCTCCTGCTGCCAGAGGCACAGGTGCCGGAAGGGAGCTTATGAAACAAAGTATTGAAGAAGTAAGGAAGTTATACGGTGCAGTCCCAATCCGCATAGGTGCTCAAAGCTACCTTCAGAAATTCTATGCTTCTTTCGGTTTTGAGATTGACGGAGAGGAGTATCTGGAAGATAATATCCCGCATTATATCATGCTCAAAAAGCTGCTCCCCTGATTAGGGGGGCTGTCATGACGTTTTCGTCATGACTGAAGGGTTAAATAATCATTCCTGCAGCCACAGTAGCATTCGTCCCTTCATCAATCAGAATGAGGCTTCCTGTATTTCTGTTCCGGGAATAGGAATCGGTAAACAGCGGAGCTGTAACACGCATACGTACCCGGGCAATATCATTCAACCCGACAGATTTCTCGCCCAGTTTGTTTTCAAGTTCACTGATATCGACTTTGTATTCCACCGATTTGATGACACAACGCAGTTCACGGGTGGTATGTTTAAGTAAGTATTTCCCGTTCACCTGCAGTGGTTTTTCATTCATCCAGCACAGCATCACGTCCAGATCCTGGGTAATCGCCGGTTCATGCCCTTCGGGAACAATCATATCCCCGCGCGAAATATCTACATCCCTATCCAGCACCAGCGATACACTTTCCGGAGCCGAAGCCTCTGTCAGCATTTCCTTATAACGCTCTATGGATTTTATCACAGCAGGTAATCCGGAAGGGAGGATCTTAACCTTATCGCCCACCCTGAAAGTTCCTCCGGCTATACGCCCTGCATACGCCCGGTAATCATGATACTCAGGGTTCATGGGGCGGATCACATACTGTACCGGAAAGCGGGCTTCTTCCCGGCGTTCATCATCGGTTACAGGCAAGCTTTCCAGGAGCTCAAGCAAAGTAGTCCCTTTATACCAGCTCATATTTGCACTTTGCGCTACCACCTGATCTCCTTTCAGAGCGCTGATAGGAATAAAATGCAATTGGGTCTTTCCCAAACCGGAGGCGAATTCGGTATAGTCTGCCTTTATTTGTTCAAACACCTCCTTACTGTAGGCTACCAGATCCATTTTATTAACACAAACAATGAGATGAGGAATCCGGAGCAGGGAAGCGATATAACTGTGCCTGCGAGTCTGCTCAATCACCCCCTTGCGTGCATCCATGAGTATGATGGCTGCATGTGCTGTGGAAGCCCCTGTAACCATGTTTCGGGTATATTGTATATGACCAGGGGTATCGGCAATGATGAACTTGCGTTTAGGAGTTGCGAAATAACGATATGCCACATCAATGGTGATACCCTGTTCCCGTTCTGCCCTCAGCCCGTCGGTTAGCAAGGCCAGATTTACATATTCCTCGCCACGCTTTTCACTGCTGGCCCTTATGCTTTCATACTGATCTTCAAAAATCGATTTGCTGTCATACAGCAAACGTCCTATCAGGGTGCTTTTCCCGTCATCAACAGATCCTGCAGTGGTAAAACGCAAGAGTTCCATTTCGACTACCTTTTGTTCAGATTGTGATTGCATAACGAATCTAATAAAGAATTAAACAATTTCAAAGATGATAGAACGCAGATCTTTATGATTGGTATGATAAAAAATGATTTTGAATTGATTCTTGATCTGCGTGAATCATAATTATCATAACAATCTGCGTTCCAATTTAAAAATATCCAGCTTTCTTCCTGTCTTCCATAGCCGCTTCCGAGCGCTTGTCATCGATACGGCTTCCCCGTTCGGTAACACGTGCTGCCGACACCTCTTCAATGATCTCTTCCAGTGTCGAAGCTCCCGACTCCACAGCCCCTGTACATGACATATCGCCGATAGTCCTGAACCGCACCTGCATTGTCTCTACCTGCTCTGCCTGTTTTAAGGTTGCATGGGAAGAATGGGCATAGATGACACCATCACGTTTAAAGCAGGCCCTTTTATGACTGAAATAGATGGATGGTATTTCTATCTTTTCTGCATACAGGTACTGCCATACATCCATTTCTGTCCAGTTACTGATAGGAAATACCCTGAAATGCTCGCCCGGGTTTTTCTTTCCGTTAAAAAGATTCCACAATTCCGGTCTCTGGTTCTTCGGGTCCCATTGGCTGAATTCATCCCGATGTGAGAAGAAACGTTCCTTGGCACGGGCTTTTTCCTCATCCCGTCTTGCTCCTCCAATTGCGGCATCGAACTTAAGTTCTTCAATGGCATCGACCAGCGTAACGGTCTGAAGCATATTACGGGATGCATATACACCCTTCTCTTCCACCACCCTGCCCTGGTTGATGGAGTCCTGTACACTGCGAACAATAAGCTTCACATCCAGAAATTTTGTCCACTTGTCACGGTACGTGATCGTCTCTTCAAAATTATGCCCGGTGTCAATATGCATCAGTGAAAACGGGATACGGGCAGGCCAGAATGCCTTTCGGGCCAGCCAGCTTACAACAATTGAATCCTTGCCTCCGCTGAAGAGCAGCACGGGATTTTCAAACTGGGCCGCCACTTCCCGGAGCACGAACATGCTTTCTGCTTCCAGCTCCCGCAGGTGTTTGTATTTATACGTATCCATGCTTCTTATTTATTTCCATTAGTATTTCCAATAAGCGTTTAACAGATTCTTCAATGTCCACCTCCACCGTATTCAGCTCCAGATCCGGATTGTGAGGAGCTTCAAAAGGAGCCTGAATACCGGTGAAATCTCTGATCTCCCCTTTGTGTGCTTTGGCATACAATCCTTTTACATCCCGCTCTTCACATACTTCCAGCGGGGTGCTGACATAGACTTCCAGAAAATCGTCCGTTCCGATAATCTCCCGGGCCTGACTGCGCATGGCCGACATAGGACTTACAAAACAGCAAATGGTAATAATGCCTCCGTTCACAAAAAGCTTTGCCACTTCGGCTATACGCCTGATGTTTTCCATACGGTCCGTTTCGGTGAACCCAAGGTTATTGTTGATACCGGTCCTTATCTGATCCCCGTCGAGCAGCTGAGTCAGTTTACCCTGTGCATGCAGCGCCTTTTCCAGTTCTATGGCTATACTTGTCTTGCCTGATCCGCTCAGCCCTGTCATCCATATAACAACACCCCTTTGTTTTAAAAGCTTTTCCTTGCTTTCCCTGTTTAAAGTTCCCGTTGCCGGAAAAAGATGTCTGTTCATGGTTTGCTTGGTATAAAAAAAAAGCCCTTCCGCTATCCGGAAGGGCCATACAATAGGTTGACAGATTTATCCCTTCCTCACTCAAATACAGCACATCATACAGCAACAGGCTGTACAAAGGGCTGTGAAGGACTGACAAGGGTTAAATCGTTTCATGACCGCAAACTTACGCCAATTTTTGAATTCTGCAAAATCGGGATGCTTAGAATTTTCTATATTCGTAGCGTTCAAGCATTACGGCCCAATACGTATCAATATCTGTTATGGTTGCATCGGAAAATCTTTTCGAGCTTATCAAATCCCTCAGTTCTTCCGAAAAAGGATATTTCCGGAAGCAGGCCTCCTTGTTGGTACGCGGGGATGAGAACAACTATATGAAGCTTTTTCAGGCTATTGACGGACAGGCTGTTTACAATGAAAAAGCTTTACTGAAGAAATTTGCCCGGGAGAAATTCACCAATAACTTCAGTGTAGCCAAAAACTACCTGTATGACCTGATCCTGAAAAGCCTGGAATCCTATCATTCCGATGTGGATGCCGAGCTGAAAAGCCTGGTAAGGAGGGTGGAGATATTATATCAGCGGGGTCTTCACGGACATTGCGAAAAACTGCTTGTCAAAGCCAAGAACCTGGCCAAGCGCTATGATGACCAGATACAGCTTGCCGAACTCCTTTCTATTGAAACAGAGATATGGAGACGCCAGACCTTTGCCGGAAAATCAGAAGAAGATGTCATTGCCCTGTTCGATGAGCTTGGTAAGACCGTAGAAACCTTCGCCAACCTTGTCGAATACCGGAAACATTTTGCCAAGCTCCTGCACCTCATGGTCAAGACTGGCACCATACGTAATATTACCCAGGAAGTAGCTTACAAACATGTGATGCTGGAACCCCTTCTTAAATCAGAGAAGAAAGCCCTCTCGGTCCGCGCCAAACTGGTATACTATAACTGCCGGGTGTTCTATTATAGTGCTATGAGCGAGCATCCGGAAATGCTTAAAGCCAGCCGGGAGATTGTACGCCTCATGGAAGCAGCCCCTCAACATATTGAAATCAACCCTTCTTTTTACTGGAGCTCGGTCGGCAATATTGTAGTATGCCTCGATGCATTGAAGCGCTACCAGGAAATGCCGGCTGTACTTGATAAAATGGTGCATTACAAACCCACCACTCCGGGTCTTAAAGGGCATCAGTACTTCCTGCACCGTAACCTGGTTATTTCCATGTATACCAAAACAGGCCGTTTTGCCGAAGGTATCAAAGTACTTGAAAAGGTAGATGCCGATGTGGCAAGCGGGGAAGTCATGCTCCCCAACCGCTATATCCATGTCTGGTTTCTCTATAACTCGGCCTACCTCTATTTCAGCGCCGAGGAATACCAGAAATCCAACGCCCTCGTCCAACAGATCCTCGATAACTATGCCGATGATACAGGCAGCGATTACCAGTGCTTTGCCCGTATCCTCCGCCTGCTGATACAGTTTGAAACAAATAAAAGAGATTTACTGGAATATACAGTTAAGTCAACACACCGTTTCCTGTATAAACGGAATATGATGTATAAAATGGAAGCATCCTTGCTCCGCTTCCTGAAACGAATAGGACCCAATCCGCTTTCTGATAAACAGATGAAAGTGGTATTCAACGACCTCCGCGATGAGATCGCTTCTTATTCCACTGAGAAATACCAGGCCAAAGCACTGGACTATTTCGATATGGTATCCTGGCTCGAAGCCAAGATCAAGAAGAGACCTTTTGCCGAGATCCTGAAAAAGAAGTCCCGGTTCGTCTAGTTCTGCTAACTTTGTCATTCTAATAAATTGCCATGAAAATCACTCTTCCCGATTTCAGCAAATCTCCTGTTATTGACCAGGTCGGTGTCGAAGAACGGGTTGCCCGTTTCACGACCAGGAGTATTAAAAAAGCTTCCAAAGTTCAGGGACTCAAACTCATCCTGAACATGATTGACCTCACAACCCTGGAAGGAAAAGATACAGACGGAAAAGTAAAACAGATGTGCTATAAAGCTGCCCACCTGCATGATATATTACCCGGACTGCCGACAGTAGCCGCTGTTTGTGTATATCCTACCATGGTCGGTATTGCCAAAAAAGCATTACAGGGCACACCCGTCAAGGTCGCTTCCGTAGCCACAGCATTCCCAAGCGGACAAAGCATTCGCCAGGTAAAACTCGAAGATACCCTCTTTGCCGTAAGCGAAGGAGCCGATGAAGTGGATATGGTTATCTCCCGCGGTGAATTCCTGAAAGGGGATTATCACTTCGTGTTTGATGAAATTGCTGCTGTCAAAGAAGCCTGTGGCAAAGCCCGCCTGAAAGTGATACTCGAAACCGGTGAACTAAGCACCCTCGATAATGTACGTAAAGCAAGTGAAATTGCGATGCATGCAGGTGCCGATTTCATTAAAACATCAACAGGTAAAATTGCGCCTGCTGCAACATTACCCGTTACACTTGTCATGCTGGAAGCCATACGCGACTTCTATGCTCTTACCGGAAAAATGATCGGCATGAAACCCGCAGGTGGTATTTCAACCGCAAAAGTGGGCTTACAAAACCTGGTAATGGTGAAGGAAACACTTGGCAATGCCTGGCTTAGCAATGAATGGTTCCGCTTCGGAGCCAGCAGCCTCGCCAATGATGTACTGATGCAACTTATGAAAGAACAAACAGGTGTTTACCAAAGCAAGGATTATTTTTCTGCCGACTGATATCTTATACGATGAAAAAAACAAACGGAATTACCGATTCTGCTACCCTGGCTCCGGCCTGGGACTATGCACCATCACCCGAAAGTACGGATCACATCAAACTCGAAAAACAGTATGAACTGTTTATTGACGGGAAATTTGTGAAACCTGCCACCGGAAAATATTTTGATACCATCAACCCTGCTACGGAACAAAAAATAGCTTCTGTTGCCGATGCGGGAGAAAAGGATGTACACAAAGCCGTTCAGGCTGCGCGCAAGGCTTATGATAAAACATGGAGCAAAATGCCTGCTGCCGAAAGGGGTAAATATATTTTCCGTATCGCCCGTATGATACAGGAACGTGCACGGGAATTTGCAGTTATAGAAAGTATGGACGGAGGAAAACCAATCCGGGAATCAAGAGATATCGATATCCCGCTTGCCGCCAACCACTTCTTCTATTATGCCGGCTGGGCTGATAAACTGGAATATGCTTTCCCCAACCGCAAACCTTCTTCACTCGGAGTGGCTGCACAGATCATTCCCTGGAATTTTCCCCTGCTTATGGCTGCCTGGAAAATAGCTCCTGCACTGGCCACGGGAAATACAGTCGTATTAAAACCTGCTGAAACAACCCCGCTCACAGCCCTTAAACTAGCTGAACTCATACGCGACAGCGGTCTGCCCGATGGTGTCGTCAATATCATAACGGGTGCCGGACATACCGGTGCCGCGATGGTCGGACATGCCGATGTAAATAAAATAGCCTTCACCGGCAGTACCGATGTAGGTAAACTTATCCAGAAATCAATTGCCGGCACCGGAAAAAAACTGACGCTGGAACTGGGAGGAAAAGCTGCCAATATCATTTTCGAAGATGCTCCCCTCGATCAGGCTGTAGAAGGCATCATCAACGGTATCTTCTTTAACCAGGGTCATGTATGCTGTGCCGGATCCCGTCTCTTTGTACAGGAAGGTGTGGCTGATACCGTAATCCGTAAACTCAAAGCCCGTATGGAAAGCCTCATCGTAGGCGACCCCCTCGATAAGAACACAGATATCGGTGCCATCAATTCCAAAAGCCAGCTCGAGACAATTAACCGGTATATAGAAATCGGAAAGAATGAAGGGGCTGAAATGCATCAGAGCTCATGCACAATTCCCGGCAAAGGCTACTTCTGCAAACCGACATTATTTTTAAATGCTTCCCAAAGCCATCGCATTGTTCAGGAAGAAATTTTCGGACCTGTTCTGACGATACAAACTTTCCGTACGGTAGAAGAAGTGATTGAGAAAGCCAACAATATCGCCTATGGCTTATCGGCCGGAGTATGGACGGATAAGGGTTCCAAAATATTTAACCTCAGCTCCCGCCTCCGTGCAGGTGTGGTATGGGCCAATACCTATAATAAATTTGACCCTGCCTCCCCATTCGGAGGATATAAAGAAAGTGGCTTCGGACGCGAAGGTGGATTACACGGACTCATGCCTTACCTGAAATTTTAATCCTATAAAAACATGGCTCGTTTGGATATACTTAAGACATACAAGATCTATATAGGCGGACAGTTTCCAAGAACTGAATCCGGACGCTATTATCCCCTGACAGGAAAAAACAAGGAAGTCATTGCTAATATATGCCTCTCTTCCCGAAAAGATTTCCGCAACGCAGTAGTCTCCGCACGTGGTGCTGTTGCCGGATGGAGCAGCCGTTCAGGTTTTAACAGGGGTCAGATCCTGTACCGCATTGCTGAAATGCTGGAAGGCCGGAAGAAACAATTCATCACCGAACTCCTCCTGCAGGGCTCAACAGCTTCGGCTGCTGAAACAGAAATCCATCAGGCCATCGACAGGCTTGTCTATTATGCCGGATGGTGTGATAAATACCAGGCTCTTTTCGGAACCATTAACCCCGTTGCCAGTTCGCACTTTAATTTCTCAATGCCCGAAGCAATGGGTGTGGTGGCTGTCATTGCTTCTGAAGATCAAAGTCTCCTCGGCATGGTCACCGCTGTTGCCCCCCTCATTGCAGGTGGCAATACATGTATCGTCCTGGCTTCCGAATCAAAACCTCTCTGTGCCGTTACCTTTGCCGAAGTCATTCACTCTTCCGATGTACCTGGCGGTGTGGTGAATATCCTCACCGGCTCAGCTGCAGAACTCCACAGCCACTTTGCTTCCCATATGGATGTAAATGCAGTTGTTTATTATGGAGGCAACAAGGCACATATTAAACAAATGCAGGAACTGGCCAGCCTGAATGTAAAACGTATGTTTATTCATACCCCCGCTTCGGTCAAAGACCCCAAAGCTCAGGATCCCTATCAGATAATGGATGCACAGGAAATAAAAACTACCTGGCACCCTGTTGAACAAATCGGACCGGGGAAAGCGGGATACTGATTTAATAGTCTTCTTCGCTTTCTCATTCTGAGGCACCTTGGGGCAGGCAGTGTGAAGACAGACGCGAAGAATCTCCTTGGAAATTGCTACTTATGCTCAAGGGGATTCTTCGGCACTGCTCACCCACAATACGACCCCAAGGTGCCTCAGAATGATAAATCAATCATAACATAAACTACATTGTTTGCCAACCTCCTCCTTTCTGCCATAAAGGCCTCTGTGCTGGCCGGTGATGAAATCCTGAAAATCTATGATTCGGATTTTAATGTCGAATATAAATCCGATGCCAGCCCTTTAACTGCTGCAGATAAAAATGCGCATAACCGTATTGCAGATGCTCTCGATCCACTGGGCATTCCCCTGTTGAGTGAAGAGGGAAGGGATATACCCTATGCTGAACGCAAAAACTGGAAACAACTCTGGATCGTTGACCCTCTTGACGGAACCAAGGAATTTGTAAAACGCAATGGGGAATTTACCGTCAATATAGCCCTGATAGAAAATCAACAACCTGTGCTGGGAGTTATTTACCAGCCTACCACCGGGTTGCTCTATTTTGGAAGCAGAGGCACCGGATCCTTTAAACGAAGCGATTGCGATACGGAAGAAATAAAAAATACATCCCTCGACGAGCTCATGCTCCGGTCAGACAGACTTCCCCAACCGCATCCTTCTTCCTCCTTAAGAGTCCTGGCAAGCCGCTCGCATATGAATAAGGAAACGAGCAATTATATTGAAACCCTCGGAACAAAAGGTAAACCTGTTTCCCTTCTCAATGCAGGAAGCTCACTCAAATTTTGTCTTATTGCCGAAGGCAAAGCCGATCTCTACCCCCGCTTCGGCCCGTGCAGTGAATGGGATACTGCTGCCGGACAAGCGATTGTTGAATGTGCCGGCGGAAAAGTGATTGACTTCCAAACCCGCCTCCCGCTGGTATATAACAGACAGGATATTCTCAACAAAGCTTTTCTGGTTACAGGTTCTCCCTTACGGGAATGAAATCAACCGACATCTCCTTGATATTTTTCCTATTTAGGGCCTAAAAAGGGCTTAAATCCGCATTTTCTTCCTAATATTGTCTTACTTAAATCATCAATAATGAGCAAAGTGGCATTAATTACCGGTGTAACCGGACAGGATGGGGCTTATCTGGCTGAATCTCTGCTTAATAAGGGTTATATCGTACATGGGGTAAAGAGAAGAAGCTCTATGTTCAATACGGAACGTATTGACCACCTCTATAAAGATACGCATGAAAACAAGGTTAAGTTTTTCCTGCATTATGGTGACCTGACCGACTCTACCAACCTGATCCGTATTATTCAGGAAGTACAACCCGATGAGATCTATAACCTTGCAGCCCAAAGCCATGTAAAGGTTTCCTTCGAAACCCCTGAATACACCGCCAACGCCGACGCTATTGGCACACTTCGTATTCTCGAAGCCATACGTATACTGAAACTGGAAAAGAAAACCCGTTTCTATCAGGCTTCCACTTCCGAAATGTATGGAAGTGTGATGGAGATTCCGCAGAAAGAAACAACCCCGTTCTATCCCCGGAGCCCTTACGGTGTTGCCAAAGTTTATTCCTTCTGGATCACAAAAAACTACCGGGAAGCATACGGTATCTTTGCCTGTAACGGAATCCTGTTCAACCATGAAAGTCCGGTAAGGGGAGAGACTTTTGTGACCCGTAAGATTACCCGTGCCGTATCCAAAATACACCTGGGCCTCCAGGAACATTTATTCCTTGGAAACCTGGATGCGGAGCGCGACTGGGGACATGCCAAAGATTATGTGGAAGGAATGTGGCTCATGCTGCAACAGAAAGAAGCCGACGACTATGTGCTGGCTACCGGTAAAAAAGTAAGCGTCCGCAAATTTGTGGAGATGGCTTTTGCTGAAACAGGTGTAAGCCTGGAATGGAAAGGAAAAGGTGTGGATGAAAAAGGTATTGATAAAGCCAGCGGAAAAGTAAGGGTTGAAATTGATCCTAAATATTTCCGGCCTACGGAAGTGGATCTGCTTATCGGCGATGCTTCCAAAGCCAAGAAACACCTTGGCTGGGAACCTAAACACAGCCTTGAACAGCTTGTCAAGGAAATGATGGCTTCAGACCTCAAACTTTTTGAAAAAGATAAATACCTGTTACAGGGCGGACATGAGATCCGCAATTTCCATGAATAACCTCGACTCCTCCATCTATGTTGCCGGTCACCGGGGTATGGTGGGTTCGGCTATTGTCCGCAAACTTCAGGCCGAAGGATATCACAATATCATTACCCGTACTTCAGCCGAACTGGATTTGCGTAATCAACAGGCTGTAGCCGATTTTTTTAATGCCGAAAGACCGGAACAGGTTATCCTGGCTGCTGCAAAAGTGGGCGGAATACAAGCCAACAATACCTACCGGGCAGATTTTCTGTATGACAACCTGATGATACAGAACAATGTCATTCACTCTTCCTGGGTCAACAAAGTTCAGAAACTCATGTTCCTCGGTTCTTCCTGCATTTACCCCAAACTGGCTCCACAGCCCCTGAAAGAAGAATACCTCCTCAGTGGTTTGCTGGAACCTACCAACGAACCGTATGCCATCGCTAAAATTGCAGGCATCAAATTATGTGATGCCTACCGCAGCCAGTATGGATGCAATTTTATATCCGTTATGCCTACCAACCTGTACGGACCTAACGATAATTACGACCTCAGCAACTCCCATGTACTGCCTGCCCTCATCCGCAAATTTCACGAGGCTAAAATAAAAGGCGATAAAAGTGTTGAAGTATGGGGTAGCGGAACTCCCCTTCGCGAATTCCTGCATGTAGATGACCTGGCTGATGCTTCTGTGTATCTTTTTAAAAATTACAATGAACCCGGCCTGGTCAATATAGGTTCCGGAACAGATATAAGTATTAAAGATCTGGCCCTTCTTATTCAGAAAATAGTTGGTTATAAAGGTGAATTGAAATGGAACGCCTCCAAACCCGATGGAACCCCTCGCAAACTGATGGATGTAAGCAAACTACACGGCCTGGGCTGGAAACATAAAATAGAACTTGAACAAGGTATACGACAGGTTTATCAAAGTGCATTTGAAGAGGCTGCCGTTGCCGGCGCTCAAAAAGGCATGAATTAATAGCCTATGCGGAAATTCTACGTTCTCTTATCCCTTTTTTTTCTTATTCCCTTCCTGGCTTCTGCACAGCAGAAAAATCTGCCTTTGAATTATGAAGGGTATATTGGCACTGATAGGCTGCTTACTAAAAAAAAGAACGATGGATTCACCACGTTCACAGCTGTAAAACCAATTGTTGAATCTACAACCCTTACATATCAGACTTATATCTGTACAAACAGTCTTGGAAATATTGACAGCCGCGAGTGCTTTCCTCTTTGCGGTATGATGCAGAATGACTCAAACAAAGCTCAATTAGAGTATTACGGTTATTCAAAAAGACACTATACAAACTGGAAAGCCAAACTCGAAGGGAAGATAAAATACGACCATCTCATCGTTTTTGCAGACTCGGCTACCAGGTTTCATATGACCATAGACCCCCTGCTGAATTTCGAATTCGGAAAAGATCAGGAAGATAAAACCGGACGTAAACTCTCTGTCAATACCCGTGGCTTTTTAATACAGGGAGATATCGGAACTCATTTCTCCTTCGGTTCCAGCTTTTTTGAAAACCAGGCCTTTGTTCCGCATTACCTCGATTCTGTCGTCAGAGCTACCCAGGTAATGCCCGGTCAGGGACGATGGAAGGATTTCAAAAAGGGAGGATATGACTACTCCATGTCATCAGGTTATGTTTCTTATTCACCCAACAAACATTTCAATATTCAGGGAGGTAACGGAAAACATTTTATTGGAGACGGATACCGTTCCCTCCTGCTTTCTGACAATTCATTCAACTACCCCTACTTACGCATTACAACAACATACGGACGCTTCCAGTACACCAACCTCTATGCTTCCCTGATGAATCTGACTTTCAGTTCTGCACATATCCCTGCGGGTACTGAACACCTCTATCAGAAAAAATCAGCCGCCCTCCAGTTTTTGAATGTGAATGTGTGTAAGCGTGTACAACTGGGGGTATTCCAGGCACTGATAGCAACAGCTGCCGACAGTACCAACCGACAACACCTCGACTTTTATTATTTCCAGCCTGTTATTGGTGTCAGCGCAGCACATTACGGCTTCAATGAACCCAACCACGTATTGATGGGGGCAACAATAAAAGTGAAAGTATGTTCTTATTTCAGCCTCTATGGTCAGTATATGCTGGATGGAATTGCTCAGAGCTACTACGGAGGCGGCATATATAACCGGCAGGGCTTCCAGGCCGGAGGCAAACTGTTTGACTTTTGCAGGATAAAAAATCTCTACCTCCAGGGTGAATACAATCAGGTAAGACCGTATTCTTATACTGCTGCTGATCCTGCCCAAAGCTATACTCATTACGGACAGGCTCTGGCTGACCCGCTGGGTGCCAACTTCCGGGAGTTCATCGGTATCATTCATTATAAATTCAGAGACTTCTTTGTGGAAGCCAAAGCCAATTATGCCCGTATCGGGGCCGACTCTACCGGTAAATTTTATGGTCAGAATGTATTCGCTTCCGACAACCTCGCATGGCTCGGCTCTAATCAGCAGAATGTACCCCTGTTACAGGGATTGAAAAGCACCCTTACCATCGGTGAATTCAAATTCGGATATATGATTAATCCGGCTTATAATATGAATATTATGATCGGTGCTATGATACGTGATTACCATAATTCCCTCGCTCACGAGAAAACAAACTATATTTACTTCGGCTTACGCACTTCCCTGACGAATATGTATTACGATTTCTGATCATGGATATCATTGTTTTAACTTTTTTTACGGCTTTTATCGTGGTCCTGCTCTCCACGCCGGCACTGATCAAAGTGGCTATTCTTAAACGCCTCTTTGATGAACCCGGTGATGAACGCAAACTGCACAAACGCATGGTTCCTACAATCGGGGGTATCATTATTTTTGCCGGAACCATCTTCGCCTTCTCTCTTTGGTTCCCTTCCGAAAAAATTGATGACCTGAAAATGCTCCAGTCATCTGTCAAAGACTTCAAATATGTCATTTCCACAGTGCTTATCCTGTTCTTCGTAGGCGTGAAGGACGATATCATCGGTACTGCTCCTATCAAGAAACTGGTGGCCCATGTTATCGTAGGAATGATCCTGGTCCAGATGGCCGAAATCAAACTTACCAGCATGCATGGTATTTTTGGTATTACCGAGCTGCCGGGCTGGGGCAGTGTGTTTGTTTCCCTCTTCACCTATATCGTTGTTGTCAATGCATTCAACCTTATTGATGGTGTCGATGGCCTCGCCGCAGGTGTTGGTGTTATTGCTGCTCTGGCTTTCGGAGCATGGTTTTTTACCGCAGGTGACCTTGTCATGGCTGCCCTGGCTGTAGCCCTGGCAGGCTCACTGGTTGCTTTCCTTATCTTTAATTTTAATCCTGCCAAAATTTTCATGGGTGACTCGGGCTCTCTTTCTATCGGACTCATAATTTGTGTACTGGCTATCAAAATGGTACAGACAACACACCTTGATTCCATCATGCACAGCCCTCTGGCCTATGTTCACAAACCCATCTTTGCCATGTGTGTGCTTGTCTATCCTCTCGTCGATACCCTGAGGATATTCGTATACAGGACTGTCAGGGGCATGTCTCCTTTTTCTGCCGACCGTAACCACCTCCACCATTTGCTGATTGACGGAGGATTCTCTCATAAACAAACTGTCCTCATCATCTATATGTGCAATATCGGAATGATCAGTCTCAGTATTCTGTTAAGAAGCCTGGATCCTACAATTTGTTTCTGCATTATAGGAGCCGTAGCCATTATTCTGGCTCAGATTCCTCAGTTTCTCAAAAAAAGGTATCTCGCTTCCAAGAAATAAAACCATGCTTTTGCCAACCCGCATTGCATTCCGTATTATCTGCAAAGGCATAGTTGTCCTTGCATTACTCCTCCTTTCCGCTTCAGGATTGCTTGCACAGGAAAACTTTCCGCTCGACAGGGATGCTATGCTGCCCTATGACAAACTGTTGAATATCCCCTCCGTAAGTGTGCACAGTGCTATTAAGCCCTTGCTGAATACAGATCTGGCCGGAATAAACGACAGTAGCATCACATACAAACATTTTAGGGCCGCACAACACAACCAGAGTGACGGCTTTAAAGTGGAGTTGCTCCCTTTCAACAACACTGTTTCGGGCGGCTATGACCTGAAAAACCACAACACCCCGTCAGATCTTTGCGGCTCGGTAAACCTGCGCGTTTTATGGTCAGATAAAGTTGCTGTCGTTTTCAATGCCCTGGGCGGCTATTCTGTATTCCCTTCCTATGTTGACTCAACTGTCAGGGCAAGCAGGGTAGTTCCCGGCACAGGCATTGCCTATAAAAACGGAAATGCCTATACCTACCAGGATTATACAGGTTATATTTCCTATTCCCCGAACAAGGTTTTCAATGTACAACTTGGTAAGGACAAGAATTTTTTCGGCGACGGATACCGTTCCATGTTCCTTTCCGATAATGCTTCCCCTTACCCATTCCTTAAACTCAGGGCCCATGTGGGCCGCTTTGAATATGTGAACCTCTATACCATGATGGCAGATGACCGTTCCGTTTCAGGTTTGCAGAAAGATATTAAGCAGCGCTATACTGCCATGCAATACTTAAGCTGGAACATGACGAAACGGATTAATGTTTGTTTTTTTGAAACTATTGTATGGCAGGGAACCGACACCAACAGGGTACGTGGGTTTGATATAAATTATATGAATCCTGTCCTCTTCCTCAGACCGACGGAATATTCCCTGGGATCGCCTGATAACGCACTGGTCGGCACTTCTTTTAAATTCAAACTTCCCGGGAAAATTCAACTCTACGGACAGGCCCTGTTTGATGAATTCGTACTGCATGAATTACTGGTTCATAAAGGCTGGTGGGGAAACAAGTTCAGCATACAGGCAGGAATGAAAGCATTCGATTTGTTCGGTATAAATAATTTATATATGCTGGGTGAAGTGAATTATGTTCGTCCTTATACATATACCCATGGTAGCGTGCAGCAAAACTATTCAGGCTTAAACCAACCCCTTGCTGATCCTTTCGGGGCCAATTTTGAAGAAGCGGTCGGTATTCTCAATTACCGGTATAAACGCATGATTTTTGAACTGAAAGGTGTCGTTGCATTCACAGGCCTTGATACTGCCGGAAGCAACTGGGGTCAGAACATCTTTTTACCCTATGATTCCCGTACAGGAGGTGACTATAACCATCGTATGGGCGATGGACTTAAAACTGTCATTGGTACAGCCGGATTCCGTACTTCCTGCCTGATCATTCCTTCCTGGAATCTGAAAGCAGAACTCGGGTTCACCTACCAAACCCGTAAATCAAGCGGAAGGACAGCACAGGACGCAGCCCTGATTACATTCGGAATCAAAACAGCATTATATAATACTTACCGGGATTATTAACCACCCAATCAAATCCTAAATCCTAATTCCTAATTCCTAATTCCTAATTCTCAATATTTCCCCTTATCTTGTAATACCAACATGAGCAAGAAAAAAATAGTCGTATTCACTGGAGCAGGCATCAGTGCTGAAAGCGGAATAAAAACTTTCCGCGACAGTGGAGGCTTATGGGAACAATACAAGATCGAGGAAGTCGCCACACCCGAAGCCTGGGAAAAGAATCAGACTCATGTGCTGGAATTTTATAACAAAAGGCGAAAACAAGTTCTGGAAGCCAAACCCAATGAAGCACACAAGGCCCTTGTAGCTTTGGAACAAAAATTCGATGTGCAGATTATAACACAGAACATTGATGACCTCCATGAGCGGGCAGGATCAACAAAAGTTCTGCATCTTCATGGTGAAATACTCAAAAGCAGAAGCAGTACCGACCCGGCACTTATCTACCCTATACAGGGTTGGGAACTCAAAATGGGGGATAAATGCGAAAGAGGTGCTCAGCTCAGACCGCATATTGTCTGGTTCGGTGAAATGGTTCCGAATATGGAACTGAGTTATTTACTGGCATCAAAGGCCGATATCTTTATCATCATCGGCACTTCCCTGAATGTCTTTCCTGCCGCCGGTCTCGTTGAATATGTGCCAGCCGAAAAGCCAAAATATATTATCGATCCCCAGGCTGTCGGCAATACCTCCTCACTTGAGAATACAGAGGTCATTCCTGAAAAGGCAGTACTTGGCGTCACACGCCTCGTGAAAAAATTAATGGGATAAAATTCTGTTTGTCAAAAAAGTATTACCTCTTTACAACAAACTTTCTTACTGTCAGGGGCCGGTTGTTTACTTCAAGGGTATAGAAGTACAAGCCTTCTTCCAGATCACTTACATCCAGCCGGGCTGTGCCATTCGCTTCAGTCAGGAACGCTGTCTTGACCAGAGTGCCCAGCAGATTATGAATAGTGACATGAGGAGCCGCTGTAGTGTTGCTGATTTTGTAATTGAAGCTCAGTGTGGAGGAAGCAGGATTAGGAAAGGCATCGCTGACACTGAAATTAAGTGTATGGTTCAGTATGCCGGTCGGTGCCACTTTAAACTGAATATAAAAAGAAGCCGAATCATTCGTATTCCCGCAATTGTAAACAGTATAGCGAATCAATGAAGTGGAAAAGGAATTACCATAGTTAAAATCACAGGCCAGCAGAATAGTATCCCCTACATTGGTCGGTTTACAGGGAGAAACATATGTTCCGGGCCCAAAACAGGTTCCGGCATAACAGATAGAGCTGGTAGCCGCTACGGGTTGTGAAACGGATGAATTTCCGGGAGCCATTGTTATTTCTTCCTTGCGCGCTTTGGAAGAAATATTGGTACTGGAAACATTCATCGTATAAAAGTTTCCGGCATACAACGTTGAAGTATCCTGATTTACAACAACAGTTGTATTGGTTACCTCCTGTTTGGTCGTGTGGTTGTATATTTTAAGGCTGGTCTGTGCCAGAACCTGGGCCGAGAAAGCTACAATAGTTACAAATCCGAGTAGTGTTTTTTTCATAGGGTCAGTATTGATAGTCTGTCTGTTCAGCTCTTCTTACAAATATAAGGTATTAAATTGTCCTTTCAAAATCAACTGTTACGGCCAGTCCATTAATGGCAAATCACAAATTTCCTCACCGCCATTACCCTTTCCCCCACTTCAAATGAGCAGAAATAAAGGCCATTCTCAAGCTCTGCGGCATCAAGCTGAACGGCCCCGTTTATTTCTGTTATACGTAGTGATTTTATAAGCTTTCCGGACAGATCATGGATCCGGAGCATTTCATCCCCGATTAATTGTCCCATCTGATAGTTAATACGCAATGTATTTGCAGCCGGATTAGGGAATGCATCCCCTATTTTATAATTAAATGCATGACCCTGAATCCCGGCAGGTGATGCATTAAAAACCACATATAAGGAAACTGAATCATTCGGGTTACCACAATCATAAGCAGTGAAGCGTACAATGGATGTGGTATAGGTTGTGCCGTAATTGAACGTACAGGCAAATGACAGGAGTGAATCCGGCTTGTGGGTACAGCAGGGAGAGACATAAGTCCCGGATCCGTAACAATGAGTCCCATAACAAATGGAGCAGGAAGAACCTGTACTCATTGTTATTTCCTCTTTCCTCCCTTTAGAAGAAATGCCGGCTCCTGATACATTTTTAACCTTATAGATTCCTTCCCATTGGGTGGAAACATCCTGATAGACCTGTATCGTATCACCTGTTACATCAGCCATAGTGACGGAATTGTACATTTTCAGACTGGACTGAGCAACTGAGTAAGTACAGAAAGCTGTTAACGCAAGGAGTCCGGATAAAAAAAATTTTATGGTATTTTATTCAGGTATTACATTCCAAATTTAACCCTTAATGTTCCTTATCACTGGTAAAGATTCCTTCATTCTAAGGTTTCATACGGAAAATAAATGCGCTAAAATCCGCTCCCGCGCCGGACACCCACCGGGAAGTGGAATTGTAAAGCAGGATTAATTTAGTTATATTGCATTCATTTTTAAGTTTCGGGGGCACTACAAACAACCCCTGAACTGAAGAAAATGTGAGTATTGGTGCTAAGTTAAGCACTATCATACTAAGCTTTCAATCGGACCAATGACCATTTCGGATAACATATTCGAGCTTATAAAATCCCTCAGCCCGTCTGAGAAAGGATATATAAAGAAACTGTCCTCTTTTCACGTCAGGGGTGGTCAGAACCAATATATCAAACTTTTTGATGCCATAGACCGTCAGGCTATTTATGACGAAAAGGATCTGGTCAAAAAATTCAAAAGCGAATCCTTTACCAATAACTTCTCTGTTGCCAAGAATTACCTTTACAACTATATATTGAAAGGACTGGAATCCTATCATAAAAATGTAAAAGCGGAAATCAGAAGCTACCTCAATCAGGTGGAAATTCTGGAAAACAAGAATCTGAGTTCTCATTGTGAAAAAATACTGGAGAAAGCAAGAAAGCTTTCTATGAAATTTGAACTCTTCGAATTGCTCGAAGAAATTATTGAATGGGAAGTTCAGATTTATTCGCGTCGTACCCCGAATGAGAAAAACCAGAAACTCATTGTAAACTGTTATGACGAATTGTTCGATATACTTCTGAAAAAAGATATTACACTTCGTTACAAGAAAGTTTCCAGCCTGGTTTATTCTAAAATGCACAACAAAGGCCAGATAAGAAGCCTGGAAGAAACCAAGGAATACCGGGATATCATTGAACAGTCTCCCGGAGGTACTGAACATACCCTCCGCAACTTCAAAGCCAGACTGTATTGCCTCCTGGCTAACTCCAATTACTATCTTCATATCAACGAGTTTGAACGTTCCTATCAGTTCACTGCCCGTATCCTGAAACTCTGGGAAGATAATTCCCATATGATTGAAACTAACCTGTTCAACTTTTTCGGCTGTCTCATCAACAAAGGCGTTTGTGAGCTCAAGTTCAAAAAATATGCAGAGCTGAACAGAACAATGCAGAAGATAGATACCTATTTCAACCGTTACCAGCCCGAAAACAATTACCTACGCCTAAGCCTCTTTAATTTCAAATTTTATGTGAGTCTGTTTACCGGGCAAACAGAAAAAGGACTGGAAATAGCCGGTGAAATTGAGAAATATTTGAACAGTCCGCGTGTACAGGAAGAAGACAAAAAAGGCAGTCAGCTCTTTCATTTTGGTATGACATGTATGTATATAGGAATTGGCGACTATAAATCGGCTAATCGTTATGTCAATATTGTCCTGAACGGGTTTGAAAGTGATCTGAGAAGCGACCTGTTCTGTTTTGCCCATATACTCAGTATAATCATACATTATGAATTGGGCAATAAGGAATTGCTTGAATACAGGGTAAAATCAACCTATCGCCTCCTTCTTAAGCGTAACAAACTCTACAAAGTGGAAGCCCTCATACTCCACTTTATTAAAGATATTCTGGCCGAAATCAATACAGAGGAAGAACAACGAATCGCCTTCACCGAGCTGCGGGATAAAATGCTGGAAGCAACTGTTTCTAACCGTTTTGAGGAAATAGCTCTGGATTACTTCGATTTTATCAGCTGGCTGGAAAGCAAGATCGAAAACAAACCATTCCGGGAAATAAGAAGGAAAAAATTTCTTGCTTCTATTGAGCCGGGCCATACAGAAACGGCTCTTGCCTGACCCGTATTAACTGATTTCTCAGCTTCTTTGAACCTTTTTTTTCAGACACTGAAATTTGCACCTGATGGTATTTTCCGTTAGCTTCGGGTACCAAAATTCTGCATACCATTTTCACACGATCAGTTACACACACTTCTCATTTTTAAACCATGAAAAAAATTACTTCTATTTGTGCATTAGCCTGTTTTTCCATGTATGGCTACGCACAAACACAGCGTACTGAGCTCTACGAAATATTCAATTCCGAAAACTCAGCCCAAAGTGCATCTGTAGCTCCGGCCCTGCAAAGCCTCCTCAATTCCAACAGCTCCAAAATTCTTACCATTAACTATGAAGCGGCGTTGCCTACCGGCTCTACCCTGTACAACCAGGATCGAAGAGATATCTCTTCCCGTACCGGGTACTACGGAGCTCCTTTTGCCCCTTATGCCCGGTTTGACGGATATGAATTCCGCAATGCCCCCGATACAACTAAGAACGGACTGGCCAGCTTGCTCACACAGCACATCATCGATACCACCTATGCTGATATCAACGCTCCCTTTACGATTACCCTTTCACATACCTTTCATCCTGCCTACGATACTGCAGTTGTTACAATGAAAATAACTGCCACGGAGGCTTTTACAGCCATTGGTAACCTGACTGCCCAGCTGGTTATGGAGGAAGCTGCCATACACTTGTCAACTCCTTCCGGAACCAATGGTCAGAAAGATTTTTACAATGTGTGCCGTTCCATGATTCCCGGTGCTTCTGCGACAACCTCGCCCGGTACTGCACTTCCAACCACCTGGACGCTGGGTCAAACCCAAACCCTGACTATCATAGCCAGGATTCCGGGGACTATCTACGATAAGAACCAGATTTGTTTTGTAGGTTTCATCCAGGACGATGGGAATGTGCATGTGAAGCAAGCAGCTTACAGTGCTCCTCAGCTGATACTGAATGATGCCCAGGCTACTGCCCTTACCGGAGTCCCTCCCTTCCTGTGCGGTGTTAATTACATCAGTGCAACAGTAACCATCAAGAACACAGGTGCAGATACCCTCAAAGCCAGCTCGATCAAGTACCAGCTCGATGCCACAACCGTTCTGACCGACTATTGGACCGGTGCACTTGCACCCGGAGCCAGTATGAACGTGACCCTTCCCAATATCACCATCACCCCCGGAACCCATGTGCTTAACGTATGGCCTGCATACCCAAACGGCGTTGCTGATATTAATACCAACTACGATACCCAGACTGTCAACTTCATCCTTGAAGGTACCGGAGCCACTGCTCCTCTTATACAACCTTTCAATCCGGGCGGTGGCCCCGGAGCCTTTCCCCCTGCCGGCTGGCTTGTTATTAACCCGGATAATGATGTTACCTGGAGTCAGTCAAACACAATTGGTGACCTCGCTGCAGGAAGTGCCCGTATGCGTTTCCCACGAAGTGCTCCCGGCCATGTCGACTACCTCTATACACAAAATGTGGACCTGAGTGCCGCCCCTACTGCTACCCTTACTTTTAACCTGGCTCATGCCCAGGCCAGAACAGAAGCTGACTCCCTGATTATTATGGGATCTACAGATTGTGGCCAGACCTGGACAACCGTTTATGCAAAAGGTGGTGCCGCACTTGCCACGGCACCCCATGATACTACTCAGACATTTGCTCCGGCTGATACCAGTCAGTGGAAAACTCAGTTTGTAAACCTGCCTTCTTTTGGCGGTTCCAATAACGTCATCATCTGTTTCAAAGCCGTCAGCGCCATGGGAAATAATCTTTATATCGATGATGTCAATATTTCCAACTCGCCAATGGGTATTCAGGAAAATGAACTAGCCAGTTCAATGCAGGTGTTTCCAAACCCGTTTTCGGATATTACAACCGTTCGTTTCAGCCTGAAACAAGCTCAGAAACTAAAACTGGAAGTATTTAATCTCTGTGGACAGTACGTGTATGCGCTCAATGAAACCAACGGCATCACTGGCATTAACAGCATCCAGTTTAACGGCTCAGACTTGGCGCCCGGTATGTATTTCATACGTATTACCGGCGATCACAGTCAGTTTACGCAAAAGATTAATATCCAGCACTGATTCCCTATGCGGATACCAAAGCCCGGGCCGGAAGGTCCGGGCTTTTTTGTTGCAAGGCACAAACGTCTGACAAACAGATTATTAGATGGTGATAGTGATTCCATTCCTAAGAATAGGGGTATTTTGGACATTCCGGGTGCCACCTAATTTTTACTTTTGAAAACGGCCAATGGTAGTATTCCCGGGAAATGTTTTAACTTTTGAAGGGAATTTCATACTTTCAGCCCTAACCACAAGGGAGTCAGCTAACTTGTATCCAACAAACAAACACATGAAAAAAATCGTACTCAGTATTTTTACCTGCTGTGCATTTTTGGCCTCGAACGGGGTTATTGCACAGTCTATTTACACCCAAAACTTTGAATCCGGCTCACTGCCTTCGAACTGGCATCAGCAAGCTGCTTCACAGGAAACCAACACGGGCTGGCATGTAGGTCTTAACATGGGCACCGGCACACTCGGCGGCGGAGGTTATGTTCCAAGCCATACTCACTACGCCTGGGTGAATGACTATGACAACAATACATCAAACCACGCCAATAAGGACAGTCTCTATACTCAAAGTATTGACATGAGCACTTATTCACATGTGTTCATTTCCTTTGATTATTTCTTCTGGCAGAATTACACTACCAATCCAGGCGACCTGGAGCAACTGACGCTTAACTATTCATCAAACGGTGGTACAAGCTGGACAATGCTCGACTCTCTCGGAGGTTCAGGCATATGGAATACACGTATGTTTGATGTTTCTGCAGTAGCTGGTAAGTCAAATGTCATGTTCTGTTTTGCCTATACTAACGGAGGTAAACAAGGCTATATGGCTTGTCTGGACAATATCAATATCTATCAACCACAGGCACTTGATCTGGGTGTTGTAGGTGCGCCAATCAATTATTACCTTCAGAAAAACAGTTCCAATACAATATCAGGTACTGTGTTCAACTTCGGAAGCAGCACAATCACCACGATGAAGGTTAATTACAGCATCAACGGAGGTGCTCCCGTATCCACTACAATCGGTTCCCCGCTTTGGTTAGTTGGTCTGGCCAGCTGCCCCTTCTCTGTAAGCACACCCTGGGTACCAATAACTGCCGGTAATTATACAGTAAAAGTTTGGACCAGTAACCCAAATGCCGGTGTTGACGGTGCACCTGCCAATGATACCCTGACCCACACCGTACAGGTTCTGGATTCTCTCATGTACAAATACCCGCTTTTCGAAGAATTCAACCAGGCTTCCTGCGACCCATGTGCTCAGGCTACACCACACCTTGACTCTATCCTTTCCCAGTCACAGGATGTATGCAATGCCGTACGTTACCATGTTAGCTGGCCCGGAACGGATTATATGAATCAGGTAACCAACACCCCTTTTATAGGAGCCCGTGTTTCCTACTATGCCGTTAACGGAGTACCTGATGCCAAACTTGACGGAAGCACAGATGTTTACCCTGGCGGAATCACCGTAAATCAGATTGTTGGTGAAGCAAAGAAAGGTTCTCCGTTCAGAATCACCATCAATACCTGTACCTATACACCTGCCAGCAACACCTATAATGTTACGGCTGATATCAAAGCATACGGTACAATGCCTGCCGGATTGCATGCCTATGCTGCTTTGACTGTGGATACAATCACCTACCATGCCAACCAAAGCACGGAAACAATTCCTCAGTATGTATTCCCACAGGTAGCTGAAACAATGATGCCTAATTCCGGCGGAACAGCACTTACAGCATTTACAAGCGGCCAGACCCAATCGCTTACACTGAGCTGGGTAAAAAATCACCCCTGGGGTGCTGCCCCTGCCACTCATATTTATGATTCTACCAGCACATTCCATGTCACAATCTGGGTGCAGGATAATACTACTAAATATGTTTATCAGTCTGCTACATTCCCTAAGGCTCCTTCTTCCGCATTGGGCATAGTAGAAAAATCAGAAACACTTAACAGTGTGATGGTTTATCCTAACCCGAACAATGGTGATGCTATCATCGCCTTCGAACTGAGCAAGGATGAAAATGTAAAAATTGAAATTTTCAATTCCATCGGTCAGCTTATCCGCTCCGCCAACAAAGGCAACCTGTCTGCCGGTACACACCAAATGAACCTGCAAGGACAGGATCTGAGCAATGGTATGTATTTTGTAAACATTACAGCCGGTGGTCATACTGTTTCGAAAAAGGTAAGTATCATTCGCTGAACCTGTTAAACTTAACCAACAGTCCCGATTTAGTCGGGACTGTTGGTTTTAATAAACGCGGCTTTATATTTGTATGGCTAGTTCTAAACTGATATCATGAACCGACCCCTCCTCCTTATCATTGCTGTCCTTATCACAGGCACCCTGTTCGCCCAGCAAAAACCACAGAAAATTCCTTCCGTGGATGTCAAAACCATGGACGGGAAAGCATTCAATACCAAAGATATTTCCAACGGAGGAAAACCGATTGTAATCAGTTTCTGGGCCACCTGGTGTGCTCCCTGTAAAAAAGAACTCAATGGGATTTCTGAAAACTTTGATTCCTGGGTCAAACAAACCGGTGTCAAGCTCTACGCAGTTTCCATTGATGATACCCGTAACAGCAGCAAAGTAGCCCCTTATGTGAACGGACAGGGATGGGATTATACCGTTCTCCTGGATGAAAATTCGGATTTTAAAAGAGCACTGAATGTGAATAATGTTCCTCACACCTTTGTACTCAATGCAAACGGTGAAATTGTCTGGCAGAATAATTCTTACACAGAAGGAGGAGAAGCCAAACTTCTCGAAGTTCTTAAGAAAGTCGCGAAAGGCGAAAAAGTAGACTAATATCAACGAATTTACGTGAAGAACCTGCTCTACCCTTTAGCTAGTCTGGCCTTTTTTAGCTGCTGCATTTTCTCTTCTTCCGCTCTGCATGCCCAGACTCCTGCCAGCCCCAACATCGGTGAAATACACGGCAATTTTGAAATGGACATGCAGTATTATAAGGCTGACTCTGTCATCAAAGCTCCTGCCGTCCCGGAAAAAACACTGATGAACGGGTTTCTGAACCTGATTTATACGCGTGATAATTTCACTGCCGGATTACGCTATGAAGCCTATCTGGGTGCTTTACAGGGTTATGACCCCCGTTACAAAGGAACCGGTATCCTATACCGTTTTGCTACCTACAAAACAGATCAGCTGGAAGTAACCGTAGGCAGTTTCTATGAACAGTTCGGAAGCGGTCTCGTGCTTCGTACTTATGAAGACCGGGGACTCGGGTTCGATAATGCCCTGGACGGACTGCGTTTCAAAATGACACCCCATAAAGGAATTCATATCAAAGGTGTTTATGGTTTACAAAGATCTTTCATGACTTACGGACCAGGTACCGTAAGAGGTATTGACGGAGAAATTGTTTTCAATGAATTATTTGAAAAGCTGGCCAACAAGAAAACAAGTGTGATTCTGGGTGCCAGTTTTGTAAGCAAATTTCAGGCAGATAACGGTACAGGAACCTATGTTGTTCCCCAAAATGTAGGCGCCTGGTCTGAACGCCTGAATATTCACCGGGGCAAAGTAACCCTGATGGCTGAATATGCCTACAAAATAAATGACCCTTCCTTCACAAATAATTACAATTACCGGCCCGGACAAGCCCTCTTTATAACAGGAAGCTATAGCCAGAAAGGACTCGGTATTTCACTTAGCGGTATCCGTACCGATAATATGGATTACCGTTCGGACCGCACGGCATCTGTCAACAATCTTCTTATAAATTACCTGCCCTGCCTTACCAAGCAACAGACCTACAGCATGCTTAACTTTTACCCCTATGCCACTCAGGCATTGGGAGAAATCGGGTATCAGGCTGAAGTGACTTATAAAATCAAAAAAGGTACTCTGCTCGGAGGTAACTACGGAACACTTGTTATCGGTAATTTTTCAACCTTCTACGGACTCGACAGCACCAAGCTGAATCCGGCCAACGATAGTGCCAGGATGGGTTACAAAGTCAATAAATTTTTCGGGGCCAGTGACAGATACTTTGAGGATTTCAATGTTGAGATCGACCATAAATTCACACAGCATTTCAAAGCGATTGCAATGTACGCTTCCCAGGTCTATGACAAAGCAATAATCCAGGGTGAACCGGGTGAGCATACCATTTATTCCCAGATTGGAGTAATGGATCTTATTTACAAGATCAATGATACGTTTGCCATACGTATGGAAATGGAGCATCTCTATACCAAACAGGACCAGGGTAGCTGGGCATCCGCTCTGCTGGAGTTTACCATAGCCCCCAAATACTTTGTGGCTCTGAGTGATCAATGGAACTACAGGAGTTTTACTCCGGCTGCTCCCGGACAGGAAAATTATTTTAACAAAGAACTGGTCGGTGCCCGGGGAATACATTACTTCAATATCAATGCAGGTTATATACACAAAACCACCCGCTATCAGATCGGATACGGAAAGCAACGTTCCGGGATTTTCTGTGTGGGTGGTGTATGCCGCTATGTACCGGCTTCCAATGGCATCACCTTCTCTGTCATCACTAATTTTTAGTAATTTTGTATAGACCTCAAATCGCATGAAAACAACCCGGTTATTGATTGCGGCATTTGTCACCTTCCTGTTTGCCTCCTGTGATCAGGTAAAGAATCCCTATGGAGTTCCAAAACCGTCCCCTCATCCGGTGAACGGGCATGTGAAGAAAGTACTCATTGAAGACTATACCGCTGTTCAGTGCATCAACTGCCCCAAAGCAGCTCAGGAAGCTGAACTGATGCGCAGCAACCATCCCGGACAAGTCATTACCATTGGTGTGCATGTGGGTTCCCTTTCAGCCCCACTGGGCTCTACCTTTCCATATGACTTCCGGACTACCGCAGGTAATAATTATGACAATCTCTTTATTCAGGCTGATGCCAACGGATTGCCCTCCGGCATGATAGACCGTTGGTCAGGAACTATTGGCTCTAATACATTACCCCGATCCCAGGGAGACCAAAGTCAGTGGCCAACCTATGTAGGTTCTTCAACCAGTGTGGGCTCAAGGCTTGCAGCACCCGATACAGTTGACCTGACGATTACCAATACCTATAGTTCAGGAACTCTTACATCGAAAGTAAAAGTAAAGTTCCTGACCCCTCACCCCGGCAGCTATAATCTTGTTGCCCTGCTCACGGAAGACAGTATCGTGAGCCCTCAGAAAGACATTGATTCCACTTCCCTGCCAAACAGTATTGTAACCCATTACATGCACCGCTATTCCCTCCGCGGAGCCATTGACGGCAACCCAAGTGGTATGGGCGTTTCTGTAACCGGCCTGGTTGGTGATTCCACTACCACCACTTTCACTTATCCTATGCCAGCCACTTTCAACGGCATGGTGCCAAATCCGAATCATTGCCGGGTTGTTGCATTTATATATGACGTCAGCAATTACCAAATCCTGCAAACGGAAGAGCAGAAAATTAATTGATGCCCGATCTATACCATCCTATTGATACCCTCCAACCCGGAAACCTTTCTCCAGTACCCGGACTATTTACTGCTCACGCACTGCCCGTTAAACATGCAGGACTTGCGGAAACCAGGTCTAAAAACAATGATGGTTTTCTGTTCCTGATCCTGTTCCTTGCATTTATCTTTTTTGTATTCGTAAAAATTTACAGCAGGCGTAAACTTCAGCAGCTTTTTCTGGCATTTATCAAACCTTCAGCTATGAACCAGCTCCTTAGAGAAGAATATGCCTTTACCGACCGGAGCACGATCCTGCTCCTGGCACTTTCCTGGCTTATCCTGCCCTTGTTTATTTTTCAGGCTATCACCCATTTCCACCCTTCTTACCTCCTCTCAGACGGTATCATACTTTATGCACAGGGACTCGTTTGTTTCGGAGCAATGTACCTGGTGAAAATTCTCAGCATACGATTCCTTGCCCTGACTACAGGCTTCAAAGCAGAAGGATCCGAATATATTTATACTATCCTGCTTTTTAATAAAGTAGCAGGTCTCATTATGTTTCCATTAGTCCTGCTGCTGGCCTTTGCCAGGCAATTAAACCCCGTTCATTTACTCTATATCGGAATCAGCATATTATCTATACTTCTAATTTACAGGCTATTACGTTTAATACAGGTAGCATTGAGTACAAGCGGGGTTTCTGTTTTGTATTTATTTTTATATCTTTGCACCCTTGAAATACTGCCATTTGTCGTAATTATCAAATTGTTCATGATTCATTTTTCATGAACCCGTCTAAACGGAATTGCTGATTGCGACAAAGACAAGAACAAAATGCTTCATGATTACCGAAAACGGGCATTATACATGGACGCATTTGAAAGGCAGGTTGGTGGCATCTGGCATTAATAAGCAAATTATTTACCGGTGAAAGTAAAAAGCATTCTAGTTACTCAACCCAAGCCCGAAACCGACAAATCACCGTATTTCGATCTTGCTAAAAAATTTACGGTCAAGGTTGACTTCAGGGAATTTATCCATGTCGAAGGTGTCCCTGCCAAAGATTTCCGCAAGGAAAGAGTTAATCTGATGGATTATGGTGCTGTAATCATGACAAGCCGGAATGCTGTGGATCATTATTTCCGCATGTGCAGTGAAATGCGGGTCACTGTTCCCGATACCATGAAATACTTCTGTATTTCAGAATCCACGGCGTATTACCTCCAGAAATATGTCCAGTACAGGAAACGGAAAATTTTTCATGGTAAGCAGACCTTCACCGATCTGATTGATGTGATTCGTAAACACAAGGATGAAAAATTTCTCTATCCCTGTACCGATATTCATAAAGAAGATATTCCGGAAATTCTTGACAAACACAGCATACAGTATACCAAGGCTGTTTTATACAAGACCGTTTGCAGCGACCTGAGCGACCTGGATAATGTGACCTATGATGTTATCGTGTTCTTCAGCCCTTCCGGTATCACTTCCTTGTTTAAGAATTTTCCAAAATTCAAACAAAATAAGACCCGCCTGGCTGCTTTTGGTCCGACTACGGCAAAAGCAATACTTGATGCCGGACTCAAAGTGAATATCCAGGCTCCGAAACCTGGTACTCCTTCCATGACTATGGCTCTGGAAGAATACATCAAAGAAGCGAATAAAAAATAATCTTCTTGAAATTCAAGAAACAAGAACGGCTTCGGGGGCGTACAACCTTCGCTAAGTTATTTACCAAAGGCCGCTCTTTTAATCTGCCTCCTTTCCGGATAACCTGGCAACTACTTCCCGGTATCCCGGCAAACGAAGAGCCCGTCCAGGCTGCCTTCATAGTCCCAAAACGTAACTTTAAGAAAGCGGTACACAGAAATCGTATACGGCGTAGAATGAAGGAAGCATACCGGCTTCATAAAAAATCCTTCCGCGAAAACCACCTCCGGGCCGGTCAGAAGCTTCTTATTGCCTTCTATTATACAGCCCGGGAAGAAAAAGAATACCAGGAAATAGAGCGAAAATTAATTGTAACTTTACAACAACTGGCTCAGGAAACCCGGAAAATGAACCCGGATTCATCTACCTCGTCATGAAACTGTTCAATTCATTATTTACTTCTTTTTTGGTGCTGCTTATCCGCTTCTATCAGCGCGTTATTTCTCCCTATCTCCAAAAAGGCTGCCGTTACACTCCCAATTGTTCTCAATATGGTGTGGAAGCCCTGCAAAAATACGGGGCCTTCAAAGGAGGAATTCTTACAGCTCGAAGAGTTTGCTCTTGTCATCCCTGGGGAGGACATGGCTATGATCCGGTCCCATAACTTCTTTCCATGAATCTACTGAAAAAAAGTCTGAAAAAAATCCGCTATGTTATTGTCATTGCTGCCATTACCGGATACGCTCTGGTATCCTACAGCTTTGTAGATAACTACTTTGAAGTTTCCAAAAACCTCGACATCTTCGCCACCCTTTTCAGAGAACTGAATATTTATTATGTGGATGAAATCAAACCGGGCGAACTGATGAAGAAAGGCATAGACAGTATGCTTGAATCACTTGACCCGTATACTGATTTTTATTCCGAATCAGAAATAGAGGATTACCGTTATTTCACCACAGGACAATATGGAGGGGTTGGTGCACTCATTCTTCAGCATGATGACAAGGTGGTTGTTTCAGAACCTTATGAAGGGTTTCCCGCCCAGAAAGCGGATCTCCGGGCTGGTGATATCATCCTTGAAATAAACGGGGTTGCCACAAAAGGAAAGAAGACGGATGATATCAGCAAAATTCTGAAAGGTCAGCCAGGATCAACAATCAAGTTGCTCATCGAAAGGGATGGAGAAAAAAAACCTATTGAAAAAAATCTTACCCGTGAAGAAATAAAAGTAAAAAGTGTTTCCTGGTATGGCATGCTGAATACAGAAACCGGATATATCAAGCTCACCTCCTTTACTGAGAATGCGGCTAAAGAAGTTAAAGATGCCATGCTTGAGCTTAAAAAGGATAAAAACATGAAATCCCTCATTTTTGACCTGAGAGGAAATGGAGGCGGTTTGCTGAAAGAAGCCATTGATATTGTTAATTTTTTTGTGGATAAAGGCCAGGAAATAGTAAGTACCCGGGGCAAAGTGAAGGAATGGGATCGCTCCCATAAAGCGCTAAATCCTCCTTTAGACCTGGATATCCCTATTGCAGTACTTGTTAACCGGGGATCCGCTTCCGCTTCCGAAATAGTATCCGGCTCACTCCAGGATCTTGACAGAGCTGTAATTATCGGACAACGGTCTTATGGAAAAGGACTCGTACAACAAACACGCCCGCTTTCATACAATTGTCAGCTCAAAGTAACCGTTGCCAAATATTATATTCCAAGCGGTCGCTGTATCCAGGCCCTCGATTACACACACCGGGATGAAGAAGGAAAAGTTCACCGTATCGCAGATTCACTGATCACAGCCTTCAAAACAAAAAATGGCAGAACAGTTTATGATGGACTGGGCATCAGTCCGGATGTTCACCTGAAGCCTGAAAAGATGAGCAATATTGCCATAAGCCTCATCAACAAGAATCTTATTTTTGATTTCGCCACCCATTATAAATCAACCCATAATACAATTACCGGTGATGGATTGAAATTTTTTCTGAGTGATGCTGAATACGAAGAATTTGTAAGATTTCTATCCGATAAGGAATACGACTATGAAACAAAAAGTGAAAAAACGCTGGATGACTTAAAACTCATAGCTGAAAAGGAAAAATATTTCAATGACGTAAAAGCTGAATACGATGCCCTGCAATCGAAAATAAAGCACAATAAGAAAGATGATCTGAATAAGAATAAGCCTGAAATCAAGTCTTTACTGGAAGAGGAAATAGCCAGCAGATACTATTTTCAACGCGGCAGGATAATGTCATCACTCAAACAGGATCCGGAGGTTACGGAAGCCATTCAGCTCTTTTCATCCGGATCAAAGTACAAGGATATCCTCACGTCCAAAGTGGTTAAAGAAAAACCAAAGCAGGATAACGAAGACTAAATGATTCCGGAATCTGCCCACAGAAAGATCTACGTTACCGGGCTCATCCTGCTTTCTCTGGGCATTCTGTTTTCGGGTCCTGTTGCCAGTATGTCAACCATGCTGATCGGAGTCAACTGGATTTCCGAAAAGCGATACCGTGAAAGGTTACGTTCCTTCTTATCCAATAAAACAGCTCTTCTCCTCTCTTCTGTTTTTCTCCTTCATCTTATAGGATTAGCATGGACAAGTGATTTTCAGTATGCCTTGAATGATATCAAGACGAAAATCCCTTTAATCGTCCTGCCCTTTTTCATTTCAACCACAAGTCCGCTAAGTAAAAAAGAATTTCATTTACTGATGGCTTTTTTCACAGCAGGCACTGTTTTTTATACGCTTATCAGCATGTCAGTTTTGGCTGGATGGCTTCCGATTGAAGTGAATGACATTCGGGATATTTCCCCCTTTATTTCTCATATTCGGCTGAGCCTGATGATCTGCCTCAGCATTTTTGCCCTGGTGTTTTTTTTAAAGGAGTATACTTCTGTGATTCTTCGTATGATTTTTTCCATATCCATTATTTGGCTAATCATTTTTATGGGTATCCTGGAATCACTGACCGGATTGAGCATACTCATTATTGTTACAATTCTTATTGGCGCAGTATATTTCAGCAGGCACAGACCCAGAATAGCTATTCTGTTCGGCCTCTTTGTTCTTACCATATTCGTACTTTCCTCCCTGCAGGTCTATTCCGTTGCGAAGGGGTTTCTGAATGTCAAACCGGTGCAGGTGAGCCTCCTTCCTAAAAAAACGGTACAGGGTAACCCGTTGTACAACGACACCCTGTTTCCGATCGTTGAAAACGGGACCTATGTCATGCTCCAGATATGTTGGGAAGAACTGAGTGCCGGATGGGAAAAGAAAAGCAAAATCCCTTTCGACACTCCTGATTCAGAAGGCAATAGAGCATCTATCACACTGATACGGTATATGGCATCAAAAGGGATGTTACGCAAAGATGCCGAATCATTTGCAACACTTAGCCCTGCAGATATCCATGCCATTGAAAACGGTGTTACGAATTACAAATACCAAAGCTTAAGCAGCCTGAACAGCAGAATTTATGAATCTATCTGGGAAATAGATGTGTATCGTAAAGGCAGCAATCCAAGCGGTCATTCCATGACCATGCGGTTTGAATTCTGGAAAACAGGATGGCATATCTTTCGTAATAACTGGGTGACAGGAGTCGGAACCGGTGATGTCAAACAAGCCTTTATGAAACAATATCGTGCCGATAGAAGCCAACTGACTGAACGCTGGCAATTGAGGGGGCATAATCAGTATCTGGCCATTGCAGTGGCTTTCGGCTTGCCCGGACTCCTGCTCTTCCTCCTCTCCCTGATCTATCCACTCAGGACCAATCGCCGCTTCCTGAATTATTGGTATGTGGTCTTCTGGCTTATAATCTGTATTTCAATGCTTACAGAAGATACACTCGAAACTCAGGCAGGTGTTAACTTCTATGCCTTTTTCAATTCCATTTTTATTTTCGCCCAGCCTCGAGTTTCTCTGCCACCTGCTCAGGACTAATGTCGCGTATACACTGGCAATCCCCGCTTTTTCGGCAGTCTGAACAATCCTTGTCAAGTACCAGAAAAGAAGCATGCTCTCCTATCGGAGCCCAGCGCCCGGGGTGAATGGGCCGTATCGGAGGAAAAATTCCCACCACCTTCTTACCTAATGCAGATGCAATATGCAATGGCCCTGTTCCCGACGCTACAAGGCCATTGGCCCGTGCAATGAATGAAATGAATTCCTCCAGATTCATCTTTCCTGTTATATCAGTGATCGCCGGATTACGCCGGATAAAATCACGCATACTATCCCCTTCCTCCCGGGTACCTGAAACAAAAATACGGTACCTGTCGGCAGGAAGCAGCCTGGCCAGTTTTTCGAAATAATCAAGCCCCCATTCACGCCCATTGCCCCTGGAACGGGGATGGAGAATCAGGTTAAATTTATCTGCCGAAAGCAGGGAAGCAAATTCCGGATTCAATGCCCAGGGCGGATTAAACCCGCTTAACTTATTAAGTTCGGCAAGGCTGTATAGGGTTGAAATCCCCAGCCCCTTAAGAAGCTTGAGATTGAGCTGCGATTCATGCAAATCGGAATTCCTTCTGGAAAAATGAATGCGTCTGTTACAGGTAAAAAGATGAAAAAAACGGTGACTGGTTCCTATTCTTAACGGGATCTCAGCCTTTGCCGAACTGTATGCTATTTCTTTATCAGGAAATACATGCAGGATAGCATCAGCCTTCAGATCACGAAATACCGAATCAATGTTGTTCTTTCCCGCCTTTTTCAATTCATCCCAATCCAGAAACTGATCGATATGACGACAACAGGAAATAAGGGGCCTCGTATAGCTTCGCCCGAGAAAAATAACCCGGCAGGATGGAAATTCTGTTTTCAGAATACCGGCCATTGGCAGGGTAAGCATAACATCTCCCAGGCTGTCAGTACGGCTTATTATTACTGTCTTCAGCTCAGTCATTTTTCCGCTCATGCTGCAGTTTTCGGAGTTTTGAATATTTAAGCCACGTTGCATACGCCGAAATACGGCTTATCGCAAATCCGGCTTTCCCATCCAGTATTCCCAGTTTCAGAAAATAATCACCAATGAATTTAGCTATAGGGTTCACTATCATTTTATACAAGCTTCCCTTCCTGCCGTTTTTATCGTACTCCCGGGCAAGAATATCCGTAAAATAATGAACCTGTCTGTAATGATCTTCACGGGTATAGTAGCTGTAATGAAGAATATCACCTTCCAGAAATCCAGCTTTGTTATCCGGATCGGAGAAAAGGTATTCATCATGCGGGTTGATACCTGCCCAGGCGCCCTTTCGGGAATCCCACAGCCTTAGTTTTGTATCCGGGTACCATCCACAATGGCGAATCCATTGTCCGCAGTAATTGGTCAGTCTGTTCATCCGGTATCCGTCAAATTTCCATTCCTGTTTAGCTATCCGGATAGCATTCTGAAGCCTTTCATCCAATGCTTCGTCAGCATCCAGTGAAAGGATATGAGGGAATCTGGCTTGTGTAATGGCCCAATTTTTTTGCTCTATATGACCTTCAAAAGCATGTTCCACTACACGGGCTCCTTTTTCAAGGCATATTGCCCGGGTCCTGTCGGTTGAGAAAGAGTCAACCACAACCACCTCATTTGCAATATCTTTTACAGAATCAAGGCAGCGTCCTATATTCTTTTCTTCATTAAAGGTGATAATAACGACAGAGAGATCAGGCATGAAGCAAAGGTAATGAGATTCATTATATTTGCAGAAATGAATTCAATCCGGGAACTTTTCCAATCCATGATGGCTGGGGATAAAAGGGCACTGGCCCGATGTATCAGCCTGGTTGAAAATGAATCAGCCGGATTTGAGGAAATCCTGCTCTCCCTTGTATTCCGGAAAAATGTGCCCATTATTGGTATAACCGGCCCTCCCGGTGCCGGCAAAAGCACCCTCGTAAGCCGCATATTGAAAGAGATGACCGGCAACGGTAAATCTGTTGGCGTTATTGCTGTCGATCCTACTTCCCCATTTACAGACGGATCTTTATTAGGCGACAGACTCCGGATGTCCGATCATTTTCTGAACCCGGATATCTTTATACGTTCTCTGGCTACCAGGGGATCACTCGGCGGCCTTTCGGCAAAAGCAATAGAAATCAGTGATATCATGCGGGCTTTCGGGTTTGATTGTATTTTGCTCGAAACAGTCGGTGTTGGTCAGAATGAAGTGGAAATTGCCGGACTTGCTGATACGACTGTACTTGTGCTTGTACCTGAGTCGGGCGATGAGGTGCAAACACTTAAATCAGGTATTATGGAAATTGCCGACATTTTTGTTGTCAACAAATCCGATCGGGACGGTGCCGATCTGTTCGTCAAAAATTTACTCTCCCTGGTTGGTTCCAGGCATGACAAGAATCCCGTGCTGCAAACAGTAGCAACAACCGGCGAAGGGATACCAGAACTGGTAAATGATTTATCAGTCTCTGCTTCGAAAATTGATTCTGAAAAAAAATTACGCTTATGGACCGAAAAAGCATCCAGACTGATAGCTTACGGACGAATGCGGAATCTTAACAAGACCGAACTGGAAGCCAAACTCCGGCCCGCTCTTCTTCAACCCAATTTCAATCTGTATCAATTTGTTTCAACCTTTATTAAGCCCTGATTTATACATTCAACTGTTTTAGCTCTATGAAAAAATTACTCCTCTTTCTGTTGTTTTGTTTTTGCTTAAATATAGTAACCGCTCAAACAATAGCCCCAATGGATTCTGTAAAGAAAGATACCAGCTATTGGAAAACCGGAGGTGTTGGGGGACTAAGTTTTGCTCAATCAAGTTTTACAAACTGGGCCCCCGGTGGACAGAACTCCATTGCCGGAAATTCTACAGTAAGTCTAACGGCCAATTACATGCGTGGAGAAGTAAGCTGGGACAATACCCTTGATATGGCTTATGGCATGACCGAGCTGGGTAATGACAAGCCAAGGAAAACAGATGACAAAATCGACTTAAGCTCAAAATACGGACATTATGCCTTTAAAAAACACTGGTATTACAGTGCATTGTTTAACTTCAAAAGCCAGTTTGATAAAGGCTATAATTATCCGAATGACTCCAATGTAGTTTCCCGTTTTATGGCACCCGGATTTTTTGTTATGGCTCTGGGTATGGATTATAAACTCAAGGACTACTTTTCTGTCTTCATCGGACCGCTCACCGGCAAAGAAACTGTGGTTAACGCACAGACACTTGCTAATCACGGAGCCTTTGGAGTTACTCCCGCAGTTTATGATGCAACAGGATATATTACCACCTATGGGAAAAGACACCTGGAGGAATTCGGGGGGTATTTCAAGATGGCTTTCAAAAAAGAAATAATGAAAAATGTGGTTCTCCAAACCAAAGTGGAGCTCTTCAGTAACTATCTGAAAAATCCCCAGAACATTGTCGTTAACTGGGAAGCTCTATTGGCGATGAAGGTCAATAAGTATATCGCTGCCACCCTCGCTACACAGGTGGCCTATGATGACAAGGTGAATACAAAAATTCTTAATTCAGACGGAACAGTACAACAGAATGGCCCCCGTGTACAGGTTAAAGAAGTTCTGGGAATAGGTCTGAGCTACAAATTCTGATCCTTACTTAATCAGATTGCAATGTCCTTCATAATGGTGTTTGTTCCCTAATACGTCCTTCAGATTAACTTTCCATACATAAGTATCTATCTGAGCGATATTACTTCCCTGATTGGCACGCCCATCCCATCCATGTCCCCAGGTATGGGTTTCAAACATCAGATTGCCCCATCGGTCAAACATCATCAGATCATAGTTATTCGGATCAATACCGATACCATAAGGCATCCATTCTTCATTCTTTCCATCGCCATTCGGGGTAAAAGTATTCGGCGCATAGAATGTGAAATCCGGCCGGATACAAACCGGATGCATAGCAGTATCAGTACAACCGTTATTTCCCCAAACTATCAGTGTTACATTATAACATCCTGTATCCAGATAAGTATGTGTGGGATTTTGAAGAACTGAAGCAGAATCACCCGGATCACCGAAAGTCCAACGGTAACTGATTCCATTTGTACTCGTGTTCGTAAAATTAATCATCGGATTCAGGATTGTTGCCGGATTCGGTGAATCTGTAAAAGCTGCTTCCGGCCGGGGAAGGGCATTGATGAAATTCGGTATGGTCATAGTCCCAATGCAGCCATGAATATCTGTTACATTATACGTTACAGGGTAAGTCCCGGCCACATAATAGCAATGATGCACTGTTCCACAGCCGGTACCGGTACCGCCATCACCAAAAATCCAGGTAGCGGATGCACAGGGGGGATTTGAAGTTCCGACGAACGTAGCACATACAGGGGAACACACAACGGTATCCTGTGATGTGAAACTGACAACCGGAAGCGGATATACCGTAACGGTAACCATTGCCGAATCGGTTGGTGTGCCGCAATTATCCGACACAATGACGGTATAGGTTGTAGTAACCGACGGCGTAGCTACCGGATTGGAAATAGTTGCACTACTCAGTCCGGCAGCCGGAATCCATTGATAGGTATATACTGAATCCCCTCCTGAAGCTGTTGATGTTAACTGGGATGTACCACCCGGGCAAACCGATTTGGCTCCGGTGGCAAGGATCTCCAAAGGAGGATCCACCTTTACAGTAACAGGCAAGGGAGGCGAAAGGCATCCGTAAGAATCCGTACAAATGACGGTATAAGTAGTGGTAACAGTTGGACAAACATTAAGGCTGGTAAGTGGAGTGGTATTTTGCGTCCAGCTGAAGGTATATGCCGGAGTTCCTCCGCTGCCGGTAGCACCCAGATTAGTACAGGATCCTATACAAATAGTTGCCGGTCCGCTGGCAACAGAAACTGCCGTAGGCTGGGTAAGGGTAACAGGAAGAATGGTATTACATCCTGCAGAGTCTGTAACCATGCAGGTATAGGTTCCGGCAGAGAGGCCTGTAACGCTTGCCGTTCCTTGTCCGCCTCCGGGAGCAGGACTCCACAGAAAGGTATAAGGTTTAACCCCTCCGGATGCTGAATCCTTTGCCGTTCCATCATGACCACCGAAACAAGATACATTGGTAACTGACACATTTACGAGACTGACTCCGGAAAGGCTTGCAACACTATTCTGCAATGTATCCGGACAACCGTTTGCATCTTTTACAAATACGGTATAATTTCCTGCAGGCAGACCATGATAGGATGAGGCTGAAGACCCTGTTCCCGGAGTCCATGAATAGGTGTAACCGGGAGTTCCTCCGCTTACAGATACCGAATCAGATCCGTTCGCTTTCCCACACAAGGCCTTTATCGGGAACATATTCATGGCCAGAGGGGTCGGTTGCTTTATTAAAGCTGTGTCAGTTGTTGTACAGCCATGGGCATCGGTTATCGTTGCCGTATAGGTTCCCGCACAAATATTATTTACGCTCGGTGATGTGGAACCGTTATTCCACGAATAGGAATATGTAGTTGTACCTCCTGCAGGTACACAAATGAGCTGCCCGTTACACTTTCCGCTGCAGGTAGCATTGACCCCTGTGGCAGTAACAGTAAGCAGTGCAGGTTGGGTGATCGTAAATGTTTGGGTGGCCGTACATCCGGAAGCATCTGTTACCGAACAGGTATAATTTCCAGCAGCCAGGTTAGGAGCGCTGCCCGTTAAACTTGTACTTCCGGTCCAGCTATAAGTGTATGGGGCAGTACCACCGGCAACCGTTACAGAAGCACTTCCATTCGTTTGTCCGAAACATTGCACATTAGTGCTGGCGGGACTTAGTGTCTGCCCTGCAGGCTGTGTTACGACAACCGTATTGGTGGCAGTACATCCATTGACTGATGAGACAGTGACCGAGTACGTTCCGGCACTTAATCCGGTAGCATTGGCTGTTCCCTGTCCACCTCCGGGTGCCGGAGTCCAGGTATAGGTATAAGGTCCATTACCCCCGGCAGGTGTTGCTGTTGCAGTTCCGTCATGACCCGGAGAACAGGTGGCATTTGTCGAAGTCATGGTTATCGTCGGATTGGGATAAAAAGTAACGGTCGTGTCAATTACATAAAAACATCCCGGACTCTGGGTTACAGTAACCTGGTATGTACCACTTGCATTGACTGTAACGGTTTGACCTGTTGTGGATCCAACAATTCCGGCTGTACCTGAAGGCATCGTATTCCAGGCATAGGTGCCCGAAGCACTTGCACCGGGAGCTGTAAGCGAAATAGTTCCACCCATACAAACAGAAGGAGAAGAAGCTATGACCTGAACCGGTGAACAGGAGGCATCCACATAAGCATAACCAAAATGTCCTCCATGTGTACAACCGGCAGCTGTGAACCGGACTGTCAGATGATGATTCAGATAAGGTTTCAGATTGAGACTGTTGCTTGTCCAGCCAAGGTAAAATACCGGCCCTCCCCATCCGTTTGCAACAGAGGAAACAACCATTCCTGCAGGTGTATTGCTGGAATCGGATTGTACATAGTATTGTAAACAGGGTATAGGATTGCCGGCTGAGTCCAGCACTTCAGCGCGGAAATAAGGGCATTCTCCATTAGCATGCGTTGCTTTATCAAGAACAACAGCATAATTATAGTTGAACATGGCATTCGCAGATGTAACCAGGAAGGTTTGCTGAACAAACTCTCCTCCTGCATAATACTGGCTGCCTATTTTTTTACCGGAGGTACAGGAATCTCCTGTTTGAGGTCCGCTCAGGTTAATCCACTCCCCGCCTAAACGGAGCGCAAAGCTTCCTCCGCCCGGATCAAGCATCGGGAATGCCCCGAAAGGATCATTCCCTGCAGCAGCATTGACAAGTGTATGATAGGCACAGGATGGTTCAGGATAATCTATACCGAAAGTGGTTATTACAGGTGATGTAACAGTCAGTGCTGCATTTGAATTAAAATTATATCCAATCCCTCCGGTCCATCCTGTATAATCTCCGGTCTCAAAACCAAGGTTATTACACACAGTAGTGGGAACAGGATTTACATGCACACTCCTGAGCACAGCTTGTGTAAGGTTATACTTTTTTTCAACGAAATTTTCCTGTTTTCCGCGGATAAACAGCATTTGTTCATATGCATTCAAATGATTGAGACGGGATGATGAAAGCATATCCTGATAGGCTGAAGCCGCATCCCAGCCATTGAGTGTATCGCCTTTAAAAAAAACATATTGACCCGGAACCTGGCTGATGCCTGCTGCACAAAATGAACTAATAAACAGCAGAGCAAGGAGTCTCTTGAAGCTCATTGGATTTGAATTTTAATGTGTGTGTGTTTTACTTTTCCGGCAAGTGGTTTCGGAATGCCCTGGAGAAGAGCTCTTGTAGGATGATCACTTGTCAAAACAAATATGATTAAAAAAAATGACATATCCTAGTGTAGTTTGGAAAATCTCCAGGAACAGTTAAGAAGTAACACAGACTTTACTTAATAAAAAGAATCCCGGAACATCAGTTCCGGGATCCCATAGGAAGAAAATACTATTCCCGCTCTTTACTTATTTTATCAGATTACAATGTCCTTCATAGGCATGATTACGCCCAAGTACATCCTTGAGTTTAACCTTCCATACATAGGTATCTATCTGAGCAATTTTTGATCCTCCGTTGGCTCTTCCATCCCAGCCCTGACCCCAGGTATGTGTTTCATAAATCAGATTACCCCAACGGTCGAATATCATCATATCGTAATGGTTAGGGTCAATACCAATTCCCTTGGGGCTCCATTCATCATTTTTCCCGTCTCCGTTAGGAGTGAATGTATTCGGGGCATAAAAGGTAAAGTCAGGCAGGATACACACCGGACTTATAGCCGTATCCGGACATCCGTTACTTCCCCATACAATCAGCTTTACCTGGTAACATCCTGTATCCGTATATACATGCACCGGACTCATGATCACGGAAGCAGAATCACCCGGATCTCCGAAAGTCCATTGATATGTGACTGCATTAACACTTGTATTGGTAAACGTAATCACAGGATCGAGTATGGTAGCCGGACTCGGTGAGAACGTAAAGGCAGCCTCAGGCCGCGGCAAAGCATTGATAAAATTCGGAATGGTCAGACTTCCTTTACAACCGTTGATATCTGTTACACTAAAGCTTACACTGTATGTTCCGGCAGTATAATAACAATGCTTCACCGTATCACAGCCCGAGCCTGTACCTCCATCACCGAAAATCCATGTTGCCGTAGCACAAGGCGGATTGGATGTCCCCACAAAGGTTGCACAAACAGGAGAGCACACAACAGTATCATGCGATGTGAAATTGACAACGGTTGGAGGAAAAACAGTAACCGTTACATAATCCGAATCCGTTGGGGTGCCACAGTTATCTGAAACGATAACAGTATAGGTCGTAGTAACGGTAGGAGTAGCAACAGGATTTGGAATATTGGGATTACTCAGTCCGGCGGGAGGACTCCAGACATAAGAATACGGTCCTCCATTGCCTCCTGATCCTACTGCATTCAGTTGGGAATTGCCTCCCGGACAAATTGATTTGGCTCCGGTAGCCACCACTTCAAGTGGGGGATAAACAGTAACTGTTTCTGTGAGGGGAGGAGACAAACAACCTTTTGAATCTGTTGTTATAACAGTATAGGTAGTGGTTACGACAGGGCAAACGGTTGTACTTGCCAGTGTTGTTCCATTCAATGACCAGGTATAAGTATAACCGGGAGTTCCGCCGGAGCCTGTTGCACTTAGTGTTGTACAAGACCCTATACATATGGTTGCAGGGGCACTGGCCACAAGTACCGGAGTTGGCTGCGTAATGGTAACCGGAATTGAATTTGTACATCCGGCAGAGTCAGTGACAGTACAGGTATATGTACCGGCAGTGAGTCCGCTGATGCTGGCTGTTCCCTGACCCACAGCAGGAGCAGGATTCCAGAGAAAGGTATAAGGCTTAAAGCCGCCCGAAGCCGAGTCCCTTGCAGCACCGTCATGCCCCCCGTTACAACTTACATTTGTCACGGATACATTGACCAGATTCACACCCGGCAGATTGGTTACAGTACTGTGCATAGTATCCGGACAACCATTATTGTCTTTTACAAATACGGTATAGGTTCCAGCCGGTAATGCATGGTATCCGGATGTTGTCGAGCCGGGTCCGGGGGTCCAGGAATAGGTATAACCCGGAGTACCTCCGCTTACAGAAACCGAATCCATACCATCCGATTTGCCACAATGTGTTTTCCCGGGGAACATATTCATTACCAGGGGAGGCGGTTGTTTGATCAATGCCGTATCCGTTGCAATGCACCCATGTGCATCCGTAATTGTAGCTGTATATGTTCCCGCACAGACATTATTAAGGCTGGTTGCTGTTGAGCCGTTGCTCCAGGAATAGGTATAGAGGGTAGTTCCACCTGATGGCACACTTATGAGCTGGCCATTGCACTTGCCCGCACAAGTCGCATTGACTCCCGTAGCTGTGACAGTAAGCAATGTGGGTTGGGTAATGGTGACCAACTGGGTAATGATACAACCCGCATGATCTGTTATCGTACATGTATAGGTTCCGGCCGGTAATCCGGTTGCTGAGCTTGCTGTACCAGTGGCCGGGGCTGTCCATGAATAAGTATACCCTAATGTACCTCCGGTAACATTCACACCGGCAACCCCGTTGCTTTGTCCAAAACACGTAACAGGGGTAGGCACAGGTGAGGAAGTCGGTCCTGTTGGTGTAGTAATCGTAATTGTGGTATCGTGTGTAC
>JBIOHC010000036.1:0-43904 GCA_044448685.1 Bacteroidia bacterium | reverse complement strand
TTTTTTCTAAAAAATTTTATTGCCAGACACCCTGAAATATTCCGGAAGGAACCAGAATTAATTGTTATTCTCTCTGCCGGAAATAATCACTATGAGGGAATGATTAGGAAGTATGTTAAGCCGGTTTCGGCTGTGCCTCATTTTTTCTATGCTGTTCAATATTCAGAAAGGCCATTTTTAATGCAGCTTGCACGCAATGTGAAAAAAATGTTGCTTTTACGAGCACATGTCTTAAGGAGGAAGAAACTTTATAAACGTGTTAGTGAAAATAAGAATCAGAACCTGATTTTTACAACTTATCCATCTACCTGGTCTGAAAGCACGAAAGAAGATGTTTTTTTAGATGTTCTTATGGATGAATCTAAAGACGTAAAACCTTCTTTTTATATTCCTTTTTTTTACGACATGGATGAATTGAGGTCCTGGAATTGGAATCTTAATCCGCCGGAATTTCTCCGGGCCTTTCCAAATACTTTTCAGTTGATGGTAATTTTCTTGTCTTCACTGGTTACGCAATGCAAGATCAAAGGCGTTAAAATAATTGAAGGAGAAGGAGATGAGATGGGGATAATGAAAACTGTTCTTAAAACTGAATTGTTGAAAATCGCATCAGGATACGATCTGTTTGTAATGGAAAAATGGCTTCTTAATTATTTCCGAAGCATTAAACAGAAATCCAACCTGTTTTATCAGGATGAAGTATATATTTCTGGTCGGATCATATCTAAAGCTTTTGCAGAATCAGCGAATAAAAAAATCATTGCTTATGGGGTTCAACATTGTGTGATATATGATAATTTCGGCCCCTATCAATTAACCGATGAGGAAATTAGTTCCACTTCTGAAGGAAGTGAAAATGGGTTGCCGCTCCCTTCTTATTTTCTAATGTGGGGGAGCTATTTTAAGAATCTGTTTTTAAAAAGGAATAAACTTCCTGAAACATTTGCAATAATAAGTGGAGATCTTCGTTTTGCCATAAAATATGAAAAAAGGAACGAAGAGGATAAACGTTTTGGATCAGATGATCGCATGTTGACTTTGTTATGGTGTACCACTCTTTATGAACATTGTGTGAGTGAATGTGAATATTTTAAAAATTACTTGAGGAATGATCCACGTTCCCGCCTGGTTATAAGGCAACACCCTAATTCAGACAATAAGGAGCAATTGAAGGAGCTAATGGGAGTAGAACTTGCTGATAAAATTGAATTCTCTGATTACAAGGGTATTTTTGAGGATTTTTATCGTGCTGATGTCATTCTTGCAACGGCAAATTCTACTGTTTTTATTGATGCTTTGGTAGCCGGTAAACCTGTCGTAAGGCTTCACATTGAGGCTATGCGTTATGGAATAAATAATTTTAGAAGTGATTTGTTATTTGATGTATCTTCTATTCTTGAATTTGAGCAAGTTGTAATTAAATTGAAGAAGGATAGGAGAAGTCATGCATTTGAGCCTGTTTCTGGGATTGACCAACTGCTCTTACTAGACACCCGAAAATGGAAGGAAATAATTAAAAACTAGAAATGATGAGTACCTATCAAATGTGTACCCGTTGTGTCTGGGAAAACTCACCTCGGGCAAATTTAACATTCGATACGGAAGGTGTTTGCAATAATTGCCGGAGTTACGAAAAGTATGTAAAGGACTGGAATTACGGGAATGAGGAGCTGAACAGAAAAAGACTGGAAGAGATAATCTCCGCCATTAAAAAATCGGGGGAAGGAAAGGAATACGATTGCATTCTCGGAATCAGCGGAGGCGTGGATAGCACTTATCTGGCCCTGCTTGCCAAACAGCAAGGGCTCCGTCCATTGGTTGTACATTTTGACAATGGCTGGAATTCGGAACTTTCTGTCCGGAATATTCATCATATTGTTGAAACGCTGAAATTCGATCTTCATACGTATGTAATTGACTGGGATGAATTCAGGGATTTGCAGGTAGCCTATATTCGTGCCTCTGTGATCGATATTGAAGTACCAACGGATCAGTTTATTTATGCCACATTATATGAGGTGGCCTATAAAAACAAGATTAAGTATATTCTTGATGGAAATAATTATGCTACTGAATATGCAGGGTGTACTGCAAAATGGGGATCTGCAAAAACAGACCTTGTCAGCCTTGAAAACATACACAACCGTTTCGGCAAATTGAAACTAACCAAGTTTCCTAAGCTTGGTTTTTATCAGCGCTACTATTATAATGAAATTAAAGGAATTCAATCGGTTTATCCGTTGAACTTTGTTCCCTATCACAAAAAGGAAGTTGTAAAAGTAATTGAAAAGGAGCTTGGCTGGAAGGAGCCCGGTGGTAAGCACTATGAATCTATCTTTACCCGTTTTTACCAGGGCTATATCCTGCCAAGAAAATTTGGCGTGGACAAGCGGATTGCTCACTTTTCAAACCTCATTTGGTCAGGACAGATGTCCAGACAAGAAGCTCTTGAAAAATTGAAGGAAGCAACATATCCGGTCGAACTTCAAGAGGAGGATAAACGATTTGTATGTAAAAAACTCGGATTCTCTCCAGAAGAGTTCGAGGAAATCATGAAACAGCCATTGGTGGAACATGCGTTTTATGGTGGAGAGTCTGATTACGCTCTTAAACATTATTACTTCAAACGTATTGCTGACCCTTTGGCCCGCATTGCCAAAAAATTGAGAATTTTATAAATAAAAAGGGAGCCGAATGGTGATTACCATTATTGACTATAATGTAGGGAATATCCAGTCCATCGTAAATATGCTCCGTAAAATAGGGCATGCTGCTGTTGTTACGAAAGATCCGGAGGTAATAAACAAGGCTGGAAAATTAATCCTGCCCGGAGTGGGGGCTTTCGATTATGGTATGGAACAGCTCCGCGCTACAGGTCTCATCCCTGTGATTACAAGAAAGACAATGGAAGATCATATTCCATTCCTGGGCATTTGCCTGGGTGCGCAACTGTTGTTAGGAAGCAGTGAAGAAGGGCAAACCGCCGGACTTGATTTTCTGCCCGGCAAAGTCATTCGCTTTAAGGCTGTTAATGCGGATATGAAAATACCGCATATGGGTTGGAATGAGGTAACGGTGGAAAAGCCTTCTCCTTTGTTTAACGGACTGGAAACAGATGCCCGGTTTTATTTTGTGCATGCCTATCATTTTGAAATGGAAAAAGAAAGCGATATGCTGACAACCAGCACATACGGTTATACGTTCTGTTCTTCCTTTTCGAGGGATAATATTTACGGAGTCCAGTTCCATCCCGAGAAAAGCCATAAGTTCGGAATGAAACTGCTTAAGAATTTTGCAGAAAACTGCTGATGAAGAGAATCCGAGTCATACCTGTTTTATTGGTTAACAAGGGAAAACTTGTTAAAACGGTTAAATTCAAAGATCCTGTTTATGTGGGTGACCCGATTAATGCAGTGAAAATTTTCAATGATAAGGAAGTGGATGAATTGATTGTACTCGATATCACCGCCTCCCGTGAACAAAGACACCCCGATTTTGAAATGGTTGGAGAGCTGGCCGGTGAATGTTTTATGCCTCTTGCTTATGGGGGAGGAATCACTTCTCTGGAGGATGTGAAGAAAATATTTGATAAAGGAATTGAAAAAGTATCGCTTAATACGGGATTACTGGAACAAAAGGGGCTGATAGAAAATATAGCCAGACTTTATGGGTCTCAGAGTGTGGTCGCAAGTGTTGATGTGTCCCGGAATATGTTCGGGAAATATGTCGCTTATACCAGAGGTGGCAGGGAGAAATGTTCATTAGGGCTCAAAGAGCTGCTCAATGTGCTGGAATCCAGAGGGGTGGGGGAGGTGATGATCAATTCAATAGATCAGGACGGGACTGGAAAAGGGTATGATCTGGACCTTGTTAAATTCGTGGCAGAATCCGTTACGTTGCCTGTTATTGCCTGTGGTGGTGCAGGTACTATAAGCCATTTAACCCAGGCTGTAGTGGCAGGACATGCCTCGGCGGTAGCAGCAGGGAGTATGTTTGTTTTTAACGGAAAGCACAAAGCCGTACTCATCAGCTATCCTTCCCAGGAGGTGCTGACAAAAGAGCTATATGCTCAAATTCCATAATATTTTCCTGCAAACAGGCCCCGAAACCCGAATCTCCGTAAATTAGAGCATTCGACGTATTTCACTATGAAAAAAATAAAATTTGCAGTAATCGGGTGCGGAAGCATTGGTCAACGTCATGTGGCTGTATTGGATGCCGAGGCTGGGGCTGAAATTGTAGCCGTTTGCGATATTGATGAACAGAAATGCAAAAAAATCGCCGAAACCTATCCCGGTATTACCGCATATACGGATTATGAAAAAATGCTCCGTGAAGGAGATTTCGAGGTTGTTCATATTTGCACTCCTCATGGTTTGCATGCCCCGATGAGCATTGCCGCTGCAAAAGCCAAAAAACATATCCTGGTTGAAAAACCCATGGCTATCTCCATAGAAGATTGCAACAAAATGATCCGGGCTGCAAAAGAGAATGATGTATTGCTGATGGTGGTGAAACAAAACCGTTACAATATCCCTATTCGCCTGGCCAAAGAAGCGCTTGACAGCAAAAAGCTGGGCCGTATATTCATGGTTCAGTGCGATGTGCTCTGGAACCGTTACGAAGGATATTACTCGGAATCGGACTGGAGAGGGCGGAAAGAACTTGAAGGCGGAGCCCTTTATACACAGGCAAGTCATTTTATTGATCTGCTGATCTGGTGGTTCGGGGATGTGATCAAGGCAAAGACATTTATAGATACCAAAAACCATCATATCGAAATTGAAGATTGCGGTACTTCCGTTCTTCAGTTCGAAAACGGGGTCATGGGTACACTCAACTGGACAACGTGCGTTTACAACAAGAACTATGAAGGCAGTATCATGATTATTGGAGAGTTTGGAACAATCAAAATAGGAGGACAGTATCTCAACAAAATAGAATACTGGGATGTACGCGCTTACCCGCTTTCAGATACCATCGATTTTACGGATAAGCCCAATGCCTATGGTAAATACCAGGGAACCAGTTCCAATCATGATAAAGTTGTGAAGGATGTGATAGCCCGTCTGAACCAGGATAAACATATGGTGGTGGAAGGAGAAGAGGGGATACGTTCGGTCAAAGCCATTGAAATGATCTATGCCGATGCAAGAAAATGAACCGGAGATAAAGTCAGTAGCCTTCCGAAATGTAAAATGGGGGAAAGGAGTGACCGTTGTCAACCCTTCCAATATTTACGGTTGCGAAATCGGAGACTCCTGTTTTATAGGTCCCTTCGTTGAAATCCAGAAAGATGTAAAAATTGGTTCTTTCACCCGTGTTCAGAGTCATACATTCATCTGCGAACTGGTTGAAGTGGGAGAACATTGTTTTATAGGACATGGGGTTATGTTTATCAATGATAAGTTTTCAAAAGGAGGCCCTGCAAGGGGTGATAAATCCTTATGGATGTCAACCCGCATCGGTAACCATGTTTCTATAGGATCGAATGCAACAATACTTCCTGTCACTGTTTGTGATCATGCTGTTATCGGTGCCGGGGCTGTGGTTACAAAAGATATCACGGTACCTGGTGTATATGCCGGAAACCCGGCCAGGAAAATAAAAGATACAATACTATGAAGATACCCTTTGTTGATTTGCATGCCCAGTATAACAGTATTCAGAAAGAAATCGACTCCGCACTTGCTTCTGTAATAAGAGACACTGCTTTCATCGGTGGTGGAGGGAATAAATACGTTCGTTCCTTCGAAGAAGCTTTTGGAGCGTTCTCTGGTTTCAGACACTGTATAGGCTGTGCCAACGGTACAGACTCCCTGGAGATTCTCCTGAAAGCATTTGGTATCGGACCCGGTGATGAAGTGATTGTCCCGGCCCTTACCTGGATATCCACTTCGGAAGCTGTCGGAAATGTTGGTGCAATTCCGGTATTTGTGGACGTACACCCCATTTATTATACCATTGATGTTTCCCTTATAGAAGCGAAAATCACTTCCCGTACCAAAGCAATCATCCCGGTACATCTGTATGGATTGCCTGCAGAGATGGATGAAATCATGATAATTGCAAAAAAACATAAGCTGTATATCATAGAGGACTGTGCCCAAAGCCATGCAGCCGTTTATAAAGGAAAGAAAATCGGAACCATCGGTCATGCGGCATCTTTCAGTTTTTATCCTGGCAAAAACCTCGGTGCATACGGTGATGCAGGTGCTATGGCCATGAATGACGAGGAGCTGGCACATACCTGCCGTATGATTGCCAATCACGGGCAACAGGAAAAGCATAATCATCTTATGGAAGGCCGTAACAGCCGTCTGGATGGATTGCATGCAGCAGTGCTATCCGCCAAGCTGCCGTATCTTGAGAAATGGACCCAGGCCCGTATAGAACATGCTTCGGAATACAAAAACCAGCTAAAAGGAAGTGCTATACTTTGCCCTTCTTCTCCTGATTACAGTAAACATGTTTACCACCTTTATGTAGTGCAGGTTAAAAACCGTGAAGGTGTTCAGGCAAAACTTAAGGAGGCCGGTGTTGAAACAGCGGTTCATTACCCAACCCCTCTGCCTTTATTAAAAGCATATGCTGCCAGAGGTTTCAAAGGATCGGATTTTCCGGTGGCTGTTAAAGCCTGTTCAGAGATTCTGTCCTTACCGATGTTTGCTGAACTGAAGGAGTCTGAAATCAAGAGCATTTGTGTTGCATTGAAGGGCAGCGTATAAAGCAATAAAGAATGAAGATTGTATTTTTTTCAACTTATTACGATAAATACCTGGATTCATTCTATACGAAACATCCTGAATTTTTAGCATTGAGTTATGCTGACCAGATTGAAAACCTTAAAAATGATTATTTCGGAGTTTTTGGCTCCTATGTGAATCATGCGAATCGATTGGGACATGAGGCTGTATTGATAGTGCCCAATTGCGAATCCATGCAAAAGACATGGGCAAAGGAGCACAAGTTTGACTATTCTGAAAACGGTTGGGAACGTGAAATTGCACTGGAACAGATTAAAGCATACGGACCAGATGTGTTCTTTATGAGTAGCCTGTTTCATTACTACGGGGATTTTCTGAAAAAAGCAAGGCCTTACTGCCGGAAATTATTCGGCTGGATTGCATGCCCGGTACCGGAAGGAATACAGTTGAATCAAATGGACCTGATTCTTACATCAGTTCCTGAACTGGTAAACAGTTTCCGAAGCCAGGGCGTGAATTCTGAGCTTCTGCCTGCCGCATTTGATCCGGATGTTTTGAAACGAATTGACAGATCTGTTAAACAGGATATAGATTTTTCATTTATTGCAGGTTTCAGTAATGCACATACAAAGAGGAAGCTGTTGACAGAAGGGTTGATCCGGGAAACAGGACTTACTCTTTTTGGTTATGGTCTTTCCGGGGATAATTCATTGAAGGGAAAACTAAAGAGCCTTATTGCTCCTGATCCGGTTCTGAAACGGTATAAAGGAGAAGTCTGGGGACTAAAAATGTTTGAAACCCTGTTCCGTTCAAAGATAACGTTTAATGCACATATAGATATGGCATTGGGAAACAGGGTAAACATGAGAATGTATGAAGCAACAGGTATGGGAACACTCCTGCTTACCGATAAATCTGAAGAAAACGGGAAGCAATATTTTTCAGAGGATAAGGAAATCGTTTCATACACCTGTCTCGAAGATGCCATAGAAAAGGTGCATTATTACCTTTCACATGAAGAAGAACGGAAGGCGATTGCAAAATCTGGGCAGGAGCGTACATTGAAGTCCTATTCATTCAATGAGAATATGCCGGTAATGTTGAGTTATTTCAGCAAGTACATGTAAATTATCAGAGGAACATGAGTTTTCTTACAAAAATAATTCTAAAGCTTATTTCAATCGAAAGACTGAGAGATGAGTTAGATAATTTTCAATCACATGAATGCCGGGCTATGGTTAGTATCGCCGATAATTCACGGTTTTATCCAAGCTCCAGCGTATTCAATTTCTTAAATAGCAAAACTAAAATTACAATAGGCGAGTCAACACATATTCGGGGTGAATTGCTCGTTTTTGCATCAGGTGGATCCATTTCAATTGGAAAGGAATGTTATATCGGGGAAGGAACCCGCATCTGGTCGGCGGAAAAAGTCGAGATCGGAAATCATGTCCTCATATCTCACAATTGCAATATTATTGATACGGATTCTCACGAACTGAATTATCTGGAAAGAGCGGATGGTTACAGAAACCTTTTGCAGTACGGACATCCGAAGGAAAATAAGGGTGTTAACACAAAACCAATACGGATTGAAGACTATGCCTGGTTAAGTTATAATGTATCCATTCTGAAAGGTGTGACAATCGGGAAAGGGGCGATAATTGCAGCCGGAAGTGTCGTAACGAATGATGTGGCTCCTTTTACCATTGTAGCCGGAAATCCAGCCCGTATTGTAAAAAGTATAGAGCCTGAAAAATGAAAAAAATTGTAAAGAAAATATACCATAAACTCAATCCGGTTCATGCTGTCACATCGGATGAATTGATCGGAAAATATATTCAGAACGGACGTATCCCCTGGTCTCCCGGATATGAACTGTACAAATGGAAAAGTATAAAGGATGCCCTTGATTCAGATTCCGTGCTTCAATCTCTGGGTAAAGGTCGTCTCAATCCTGAGTTTGGTATAGGGCTTGATGAAAGGATCGTGGAATATCCCTGGATATTTTCATTGCTGGGTAAGGGGACAGGTCGTTTGCTGGATGCAGGTTCCACATTCAATTTTGAAACGATCCTTGATCAGGATCGGATCAAAAGCCGTGAATTATCTATTTATACCTTTCATCCGGAGCACAGAAGTTTCAATGAACGGAAAATTTCCTATCTGTACGGGGATTTGCGTTGTCTTCCTTTTCGGGACAATTGGTTTGATGAAGTGGTTTGCCAGTCAACCATAGAGCATATCGATATGGATAATTCCATTTATGGATATGATTTAAAAGGCATTGAGGAACCCAGGAAGAAAAGTTATGAATATCTGAAAGTTGTGGAGGAACTTATTCGTGTCACTCAAAAGGGCGGTCAGTTATTGATCTCATTCCCTTACGGCAGATTTGAAAATCATGGCTTCTTTCAGCAATTCGACAGGGAAATGCTGGGTCGTATAGAAGAAATGTTGAAGCCGGAAGGAAAATTTGAATTGGCCTTTTTCAGGTATTTTAAGGATGGGTGGAAAATGGTTAAGCAGGAGGAATGTGATACGGCAGAATCCTTTAACCCCCATACTGGCGCAGGAAAAGGTGAGGATGGTGCTGCCCATTGCCGCGGAATCTGCGGCATTAAATTCATCAAAGCATGACCTGGGAAGAAATCATCATTCAGATCCGTAAAGATCCTCAGTATGCAGAGCTGGTCGAGAAAGCCTATTTTGATGCAGATCTGGAACTGAATGTACAACGCTTTGCCGATAGTGAGGAATTCAGGGAAACGCTTGCAATCCTGAAAGAGTATTCGGGGCTGGAGACACCTGATCTTCTTGATATCGGTGCCGGAAACGGAATCAGCTCTGTTGCTTTTGCTTTGAAAGGATACAGGGTCTCAGCAGTGGAGCCTGACAAAAGTGAAACAGTGGGCAGTGGAGCTATACGCTGGCTCAAAAATAAACTCCATCTGGATAATCTGAACGTGTTTGATTCCTTCGGGGAAAACCTTCCGTTTGAAAAGGAAGTGTTCGATGTCGTCTATATACGCCAGGCTATGCACCATGCTGCTGATCTGGATAAATTTATTGCCGAAGCGGCAAGGACCCTGAAAAAAGGAGGTGTCCTGCTTACAATAAGGGACCATGTGGTTTACGATGAAAAAGACAAGGAATGGTTTCTGAATGAACACCCCCTTCACCGCTTTTACGGAGGGGAAAATGCATTCACAGAAGCTGAATATAAACAAGCCATGCAACATGCCGGTCTGGAAATAAAGCAGACGTTAAGATATTATGATTCTCCGATAAATTATTTCCCTCTTTCAAAAACTGAGCTGGAAGCGGATTCTGCTGCTTATAAGGAAGGGTTGAAAACATCACTGCGCAGACGCCTCGGGCCTCTGGCTTCTTCGGGATTGTTGTTACGCTGGTATAAAGCGTTCACAGAGTCAAGAAATGGTATGCCTTTCGACGAGAAACATGTAGCCGGGCGTATGTACACCTTTGTTGCAACAAAAGCTATATGAAAATTCTCATTATCGGTTCTGAAGGATTTATCGGCAGCCATTGCCGTGCATTTTTTTCAGCTCAGGGCTGGGAAACAACCGGTGCTGATGTAGCGGATATTAAGTCAAGTGTTCAATATGAATATATCCTACTTGATCCCCAAAAGCCTGATTTTGATGCATTGTTCAGAAACAGCCGCTTCGATGTCTGTATCAATGCCTCGGGATCCGGTAATGTAGGTTTCTCTTTCACGAATCCGGAGAAGGATTATGAGCTGAATGTGGAGAATGTCCGGAAAATGCTTGAAGCTATACGGAATTATGCACCGGCATGTCGTTTTGTAAACTTTTCGAGCGCTGCCGTTTATGGCAACCCGGAAACTCTTCCCATCCGGGAAGATGCACACCTGCAACCCATGTCTCCCTACGGAAAGAACAAGTTGGAGAGCGAGGTATTGCTCAAACAATATGCTGAAAGAGATAAGCTGCGTACTGCCAGTCTCCGGGTCTTTTCTGCTTATGGCCCCGGACTTCGTAAACAATTGTTCTGGGACCTCTATATGAAATACAGAACAGCTCCGGGTAATATGGAGTTATTCGGTACAGGGAAGGAAACCCGGGATTTTATTTTTATCGATGATCTTGTGAGGGCAATAGCCTGTGTGATACAGCATGGAGCTTTCTGCGGGGAAGTGATTAATATTGCCTCCGGAACGGAACATTCAATTGCCACTGTGGCTGACATCTTTTTGTCGGTTCTTAAATCTGATAAAAGGATTATCTTCAACGGGAATGTAAAGCAAGGTGATCCTATGTACTGGAAGGCGGACATTTCCCTGCTTCGCTCTCTTGATTTTAAACCATCAGTTAGTATTCATACCGGCATTGAAAAATATATTGAATGGCTTCTGAAAGAATCCGGGTTGGATTAATTTATTCTTTCGACACACGATGGATTGCGGGTACTTATTACATCGTAAATCTTGTTCATGCCCTGAACGTGCTTCCGGATGATGAAAAACCCCATATTGTTATCCTTTCGTTCGGAGATGAAGGCCATGATTTGCTGAAAGTGATTCAATATCCATACATTGATTTCCAAAGCCTGAATTACCTGCCTCCCCTGCATAAAAGGGTCATCAATAAATTAACCCGTTTGATTTCAGATAAGAACATTTTTCGTACTGTATACAGTGACCGGGAATTGAATCTTATTTTTCCTTATTTCCATGTAACTTCCCTGAGTGAACTGACACATAAGATTTACTGGATCCCGGATTTTCAGTATGAATTTCTGTCTTCTTTTTTCAGTGAAAAAGAACTTGCTCTCCGGAGGAGTGCAGCTGAAATTCATGCCAAAAAAGGTCCTCCATTGGTACTTAGTTCCAAAGATGCCCTGAGCCATTTCCGTAAATTCTACCCGGATTCTGAAAGTCCGGCATTCGTAATTAATTTTGCGGTAACACATCCGAATATCAGCGGGCTCGATGTGAAAGAAGTGAAAAAAAAATATGACATTAAAGGGCCCTATTATTTTGCTCCTAATCAATTCTGGATTCATAAGAATCAGATCGTTATTCTGAAAGCAGTTCAGTTATTGAAAGAGCAGGGCAAGAAAGGTGTTCAGATTGTTTTCTCCGGTAAGGAAGATGATCACCGTCAGCCGGACTATACAAAAGGGCTCAAAAAATATGCGGAGGAGCACGGGCTTGGTGAGCAGGTAAGTTTTCTGGGTTTTATTGACCGTGAAGACCAGCTTTTACTCATGAAAGAATCCATAGCCGTTATTCAGCCTTCCCTGTTTGAAGGATGGAGCACTGTCATTGAAGATGCCAAAGCCATCGGTAAATATGTGCTGGCATCTGATCTGGATGTGCATCATGAGCAGCTCAGGGAAGGTGTTGATTTTTTTGACCCTTCAGATCCGGAAGCCCTGGCTGTCCTGCTTTGTAAATATGAAGAAACTGCTCCGTTGTCACCTTCTCCGGACAGTTATAAGCTTAACAGACTTAAATTTGGGCAGGATTTTATGAGTATGGTACATGCGGTGCTGAAGAAATAAAACATTTATTCCAGCTGAAAAACAAATGAACTGGCCTAAAATTACAATTGTCACCCCTTCCTTTAATCAGGGCTCCTACCTTGAACAGACAATACTTTCTGTGCTCGGTCAGAACTATCCTAATCTGGAATACTTCATCATGGATGGAGGAAGTACCGATAATTCGGTGGATATAATTAAGAAATATGAGAAGCAGCTGGCCGGGTGGGTAAGTGAAAAAGATAAAGGGGTCTATGATGCTGTTCAGAAAGGATTTGCCCGAAGCAACGGAGAGCTGATGGCCTGGATTAATTCAGATGATATGTACCATCCGAAAAGTCTGTTTACAGTGGCTGAACTATTTGAGACCTTAAAGGATGTCCGCTGGATTCAGGGAATGCCTACTTCATATGACGAAAGCGGCCGCACGATCGCATCCGGCCCGTTAAGACTCTGGTCAAAGTATAATTTCTATACCGGTGATTTCGAATTCATACAACAGGAATCGGTTTTCTGGAGAAGAAGTTTATGGGAAGCTGCAGGGAGCACATTCAATACCAGATTGAAATATGCCGCTGATATGGAATTGTGGACACGATTTTTCAGGCACGACAAATTGTATGTTACCAATGCACTGATAGGTGGGTTTCGCTTCCGCCAAAGCAATCAGTTATCATCCGATAATTATCCGGCTTATATGAGCGAAGCAAAAACTTGTCTTGAAAAGGAAGAGCTGGATGGGGAAACCAGGAAGCGCATTGCAGAAATACAGAATACCAAAAAACTGCTCGGACGAACACGTTATTTTCAGATTGGAAGATTGAAATTAAAATATTACAACCTCTTTGAGTACCCACCCAGAATAATGTTCAGCAGAGCCTCTCAGAAGTTTGAAAAAAAGGATTGGGTCGATTTTAATCTCATTAAGCTTTAAACAATGAATCTGAACTCAGGTTTATCTGATATGGGCTTACTGGGGAAATTGCCGCGCTGCGATTCTTCACGGGAAGGGTGGCCCTGGACTGTGGAAACAGCCCCGAACATTTACCCGGATAAGCCAGAATGGCCCAAGATCAGCATCGTTACCCCTTCTTTTAACCAGGGTAATTTTATTGAAGAAACAATCCGTTCCGTTCTGCTTCAGAATTATCCTTCTCTTGAATATATCATTCAGGATGCAGGTAGCACAGATCAGACTTCCGAAATTATCCGGAAATATGCTCCCTGGCTTGCCCATTGCTCAAGCGAAAAGGATAAAGGTCAGAGTGATGCTATTAATAAGGGGTTTTCCAAGGCCAGAGGTGAAATCATTAATTGGATTAACAGCGATGACATACTGGAACCCGGAGCACTCTTTGCCATCGGCAAGGCTTTCAGGGAAAACCAGGGAATGGACTTCATCTGCGGGAAAACACTTCAGTTCGGAACGGGAAAGCCGGTTGTGCTGAATCCCTCTCCATTGCAGGATGTCAGAGCAAATTTATATGCCTTTCCCCATCCCCAGATGTCTTCTTTTTATAAATTGATGCTGGTAAAGGAAGTCGGGATGATAGACGCGTCTTTGCGTTATTCGATGGACTATGATTTATTCCTGAGACTTTATTTATCCGGAACCATGCTGGATATAGAGGAGCCTGTAGCCCGTTTCCGTATTCACCCTGAATCTAAAACAAGCACACTTGAAAGGACACGTCTGGATGATGATAAACGCATCTTTTCCAGATTGCTGAACACTTTCCGGTTTGAAAGTGTCATTCAAAAGTTCGATGATCTGGGATTTTACAAGGCTGAGGAAAAACCTTACGCCACCAAAAAACAAATAAGTGAAAAAGATCTGGATTTTTGCCTGTATATGTTTCTTAAGACCCGGTTCTATGGATTCCAGAATACGGAAGAAGAGGAGGTGATCTGGAAAATGCTCATGCTGCTTGAGGCATCCGGACTTCCTCAGGCAAATGATATACATTTATCTGCCATCAGCCGCAGATTAAGAATAAAACGGATTGCTGGGATGCCGGGGCGGATCTGGAAGCGTTTACAGAATAAAAGGAATAATTAACTCATTCATATGTGCGGCATTGCAGGTATATGGAATCTGAATCGTGAACCTTTAGGGGAAGACACCCTGAGAAGTTTTACCGACGCACTTCTCCACAGGGGCCCTGATGGTTCCGGTTATTATGTGGATGAACAGGCTCAGCTTGGTTTAGGCCACAGGCGTTTGTCAATCATAGATTTGTCGGAAAACGGCAAACAACCCATGAGTTACGGAGAAGAACGCTACCGGATCACGTTCAACGGTGAAGTTTTTAACTTTATTGAGCTTCAGCAGGAGCTGGAGACTAAAGGCTATTCCTTCAGGAGCCGCTCCGATACGGAAGTTATACTGGCTGCATACCACTGCTGGGGAAAGGATTGTCTCCTGCGTTTTAACGGAATGTGGGGTATGGCAATCTGGGATAAACAGGAACAGTCCTTGTTCCTGGCCAGAGACCGTTTTGGAATAAAACCACTGTTTTATTTGTACCTGCAGGATAAACTATTTGCTTTTGCATCCGAAACAGTGGCTTTTAAAGCGCTTAAAGGCTTTAACAGAAAAACAGATCCCGGCAACCTGGCAAGGGTTATTGCTGATCCGAATGCATTGATTGGTAAGGGATATACTGTTTTCGAAAATATCTTTCAGTTGCTGCCGGGTCATTGTATGACGCTGAAAGCCGGCAGCAAACCTGTTCAGAACAGATGGTGGAGTACAGCAGGTCATTTGCATCAGGTGCCGGTAAGTTATGAGGACCAGGTGGAAAAATTCAGGGAATTGTTTGAAGATGCCTGCCGAATACGTATGCGCAGCGATGTTCCGATAGCCACTGCATTAAGCGGTGGTGTGGATTCGTCGGCAGTGAATTGCATGATGTATCACCTTATGAATAGTAACAGGGATAAAACCCGTATCCCGGAAAACTGGCAGCATGCATTCGTTTCCTATCAGGAAGGTACTGATCAGGATGAAAGGGCCTATGCGGAAGAAGTTATCGCTTTTACAAAAGGCAGGGCAACCTACATTCAGCCGGATTATAAGCAGATCATTGCAGGCATGGATGATGCTACCCGCGGATTTGACGATGTCATGGGATCTCCGATCTCTCTTTTCAACGACCTGTACGGATCTATCCGTGATGCAGGCATAAAGGTTTCTATTGACGGGCATGGAGTCGATGAAATGTTGTTCGGATATCCGTATCTGGTCAGGGAAGCTTTTGCCTGGGCCAATGCTTCAGGCAATAAAACACTTACAGATGATATCCGGGCCAGCTATTCAGGCTTGTTCGAACCGGACATGCAGGCAGGTGCCCGGACTGAACTGGATAAATTTGAAAAATCCATGCACCGCTCTGCATTTAAAAAAACAGCTGCCCTGGCTTTTCCTTCCTTCCTGAAAACATATCTTCAGCATAAAGGCAACGCCGGTATTACGGAACTGAGAAATCTGCCCGTCAAAGCGCTTGCCGGTCTTTCGGACAGAAAGGAAGATCTGCACCGGCTTAATCTTCTGGAAAAGTCTGTTTACAAAGGCTTTCATGAGGATATCCTCCAGGCCATTCTAAGACATTTTGACCGTTCTTCCATGCAGAACCAGATTGAAATACGGATGCCTATGATGGACTGGAGGCTGGTAACCTATGTCTTTTCCCTGCCACTTGAAAGTAAACTGGGCGGTGGTTATACCAAACGGATTTTACGCGACAGTATGAAAGGCCTCATGCCCGAGACTATCCGCACCCGTACACTGAAGAAGGGTATGAGCGCTCCCCTGGTTGCCTGGTTCAGGGAAGGCATGAAGGAATATGTAACCGATAAGGTTAATTCCCGTCATTTTCTTGAATCTCCGGTATGGAACGGGCCTCTGATCCGGAATCAGGTACTTAAACATTATGAACAGGATTCCTGGACCTGGTCTGAATGTTCCAGGGTGTGGACCTACCTGAATGCGGATATAATTGCGCACTAGTTATATGACTGGAACCATGCAAACCGAAGTTATTTCAGAGTCCGGGCCTTTCTTTACGGTGGTGCTGACAACGTACAACAGGAAACTGTTGTTGGCACAAGCCATTCAAAGTGTGCTGAACCAGACATACATGGATTTTGAATTGCTTGTCATAGATGACGGGTCTGATGATGGCACCGGCGATTCGGTTTCGGAATACAGGGATAAACGGTTTAACTATGTACGTCAGGACAATAAAGGCGCAGGCTCTGCACGAAACAAGGGTATAAGTCTGGCAAAAGGACGTTATCTGTGTTTTCTGGATGATGATGATACCTTTCTCCCCAACCATTTGTTTGTTCTTCATTCCGATATTGCCGGCAGAGACTTCCCTGTGGCCATGTTCAGAACCTTTGCCAGGGTTCAGTATCATGGACAGGAAGGCGTTGATCAGCAGCTGACAAAAAGAGCAGATCTGCATAGCCTGGAGTATATTTTTAAAGGAGTTATGTATCTTCCGACTGTATGTCTTCACCGCCAGATTTTTTTGAAATACAGGTTTAATGAAGACCTGCGTCTGAATATTGATTATGAAATGTGGATACGCGTACTTACTGAATTCGTCGTTTTTGAAATAGGGGAAATTACCGTCATTATCAATTTTCATTCGGGAGGAAGTGTTTCAGCCGGCTCGGAAACTGCACATGCCCGGTATATAGAAAGCTGGAAAGTGTTATTCGGGTTGAAAGAAGTGAAGAAGTATCTTCCTGCAAAGTACAGACATAATACCTTGTTTAAGCGTTATCACTGGCTTGCCATGGAACAGGCCAATAATGGAAAACGTCTGGACGGATTTGTTTCAAGTTTAAATGCTGTCAGACAGAACCCTGGTTTTGTGCTGGATAAAAACTTATATATAGTTTTGTGGAAGCTGATTCAACCCGCTCCCAAAAAATAATTCAGAACGTCTGATTGATATTCTAAAGATGAAAATAGCAAGTTTCTTTTTCAATAAATTGGCGGCATTGGCTTTTCGGTCGTATCAGAGCCTTCATTCGATAGCCCTTAAAATACACAAGCCGGTCTTATCTGTTTGTGAGCGGAATAAGATAAAGTGGTATGCCGTCAATGGAGATCATACACTTCGGGTTGGGTATAGCCTGAATCAGGATGCTGTAGTGTATGATATCGGAGGTTATGAAGGAGACTGGGCAGCTGAAATAGCAGCCCGCTACGCCTGTCCTATATATATATTCGAACCTGTTTCTTCCTTCGTGGAAGTGATCCGTAAGCGATTCAGTGAAAACAAAAAGATTCACCTCCTTCCGTATGGTCTTGGCGGTAATGACGGGGAGCTGATGATTGCAGCATTGGCAGAAGCATCTTCTGTTTACAGAGATGAAAACAACTACAGTCACAAGGCGGAGGAAAAGGAGAAGATCAGCATCCGGGCTGTTGATAAGGTGATGGCAGAACTGAAAACACGCACGATAGACCTGATGAAGATCAATATTGAAGGCGGTGAATATGAACTGCTGGAATGTCTGCTGGATAAAGGTTTGATCGGAAACATTTCCAATCTTCAGATCCAGTTCCATGATTTTATTCCGGATGCTGAGAAGCGTATGAATGCGATCAAGGCCAGGCTGGCACTCACGCATGAATTAACATATGAATATGTTTTTGTCTGGGAAAACTGGAAAAAAAAGGGAATGTAATTTATGCCTTTGAGAAAAAGGTGTTTATTTCTTCAAAAATAATACGGACCTGTTCCTCTGTCAGGTCATAGTAAAGCGGCAGTCTCAGCAACGTTTCACTGTAACGGTCTGCATTCTTCAATGCCGGCCCCTTATACTTCCCTTCAAAATAAGGACTGCTGTGCAGTGACAGATAATGAAAGGCTGACTGAATCCCTTTGCTTTTAAGCCATGCAATCAATGCTGTGCGCTGGTCCAGATTTTTCAATACGAGATAATAAGCATGCGCATTGTTCGAAGCGTAGGAGGGAAGGTAAGGGAGCTGCAGGAGTCCTTTTTGTGCCAGTGGAGACAGCAGGGTATGATAGGTTTCCCATAAGGTGATTCTTTTCTTCTGGATCCGGCTTAAATTTTCGAGCTGGGCATAAAGAAAAGCGGAAATGATTTCAGCAGGGAGAAAGGAAGAGCCAATATCCACCCATCCGTATTTATTCACTTCTCCCCTAAAGAAGGCTGCCCGGTTAGTGCCTTTTTCACGGATAATTTCGGCCCTGTTAAACAAACGGGGATCATTCAGTATCAGGGCTCCTCCTTCACCGGAGCTGATGTTTTTTGTTTCATGGAAAGAGAAGGTGCCGCAGGTTCCTATACTGCCGAGGGGAATTCCCTTATAATAACTCTGAATGGATGCTGCGGCATCTTCCACTATGGCAATGCCGTGTTTGAGGGCAAGAGCCGTTATTTTGTCCATTTCACAGGCTATACCTGCATAATGCACCACAACAACAGCCTTTGTTTTGGAAGTTATTAAGGCTTCCAGTGTATCGGCATCGATATTTGGATTAAGCGGATTGCTATCGGCAAAAATTATATGTGCACCTCTCAGGACAAAGGCATTCACGGTAGAAACGAACGTGTAGCTGGGTACAATTACTTCATCACCTTCGCGTATGTCCAGTAAGATGGCTGCCATTTCAAGGGCATCGGTACAGGAAGTGGTGAGCAGGGCTTGGCGGAATCCGTAGTGCTGTTCCAGAAAGTCCTGGCATTTACGGGTAAAGATTCCATCCCCCGAAAGTTTACCAGAGTGAAGCACCTCACCAATATAAGCTGCTTCAGCGCCGGTCAGGTATGGCTTGTTGAAAGGAATGGGGGTATTCATTCTCTATTTCGCAACCACTGCATTCACCTCTATGGCTGCCTTGATAAATCCGACAAACAAAGGATGAGGGTTGATGACGGTGCTTTTATATTCCGGATGGAACTGAACGCCAATAAACCAGGGATGGTTCTTGAGTTCTACAATCTCTACCAGTGCTCCTTCCGGATTTAATCCTGTGGCAATCATACCGGCCTGTTCAAAATCGGCCAGATACTCGTTATTGAATTCATAACGGTGGCGATGCCGTTCGGTGATCGTATCTTTTTTGTAAACCTCTTTGGCTCGTGAATCATCGGCTATACGACAGGTATAGGCTCCCAGTCGCATGGTGCCGCCTTTGTTGATGATACTTTTCTGTGATTCCTGAAGGGAAATAACCGGGTAAGCTGTATCCGGATCCATTTCCGTACTGTGAGCCGTTGTCAATCCGAGTACGTTACGGGCAAATTCTATCACGGCACATTGCATACCCAGGCAAACACCCAGGAAGGGTACATTGTTCTCCCTGGCATAACGTATGGTATGTATCTTCCCTTCTATACCTCTGTTTCCAAATCCCGGAGCAACCAGTATACCTTTGAGGCCTTTCAGTTTATCACTTGCATTTTCGGCTGTGATACCTTCTGAATGTATCCATTCCAGCTGAACTTTGCAGTCGTTGGCAACTCCGGCATGGATAAAGGATTCGGCAATGGATTTATAGGAATCTTTGAGTTCTATGTATTTTCCGACCAGACCTATTTTTACTTCCTGTTTGGGATGCTTCAGCTTGTGCAGGAATTCCTTCCAGACAGTCATTTCTGAATTATAGTTTCCGGATGTAAGCTGAAGTTTGTTCAGCACAACTAGGTCCAGCTTCTCCAGTTCCATCAATACCGGTACTTCATAAATACTGCTGGCATCCCGTGCTTCTATCACTGCGCTTGGATCCACATTGCAAAACAAGGCAACTTTATTTTTAAGCTCACGGCTCAGGGGGTGCTCGGTACGGCAAACAAGAATATCGGGCTGTACACCGTATTCAAGTAACAGCTTGACAGAATGCTGGGTCGGTTTTGTCTTCAGCTCACCGCTTGCACTCAGATAAGGAACCAGGGTAAGATGGATAACAAGGGCATCCTTACCCAATTCCCATTTCAGCTGGCGGACACTTTCAATATAGGGCAGTGATTCAATATCACCTACCGTTCCGCCTATTTCTGTAATCACAAACTGGTAATTCCCGGTTTTACCGAGCAGCTTGATACGGTTCTTTATTTCATCGGTGATATGCGGTATAACCTGAACAGTTTTTCCCAGATAATCTCCCCTGCGTTCTTTTTCAATGACTGTTTTATAAATACGACCTGTGGTGACATTATTACCCTGGGTAGTGGGTACATTCAGAAAACGTTCGTAATGGCCCAGATCAAGATCAGTTTCGGCTCCGTCATCAGTCACATAACATTCCCCGTGTTCATAAGGGTTAAGAGTCCCAGGATCTACGTTGATATAGGGATCCAGTTTCTGAATAGTCACTGAATAACCCCTGGCCTGCAGGAGTTTAGCCAGAGAGGCAGAGATGATTCCTTTTCCGAGAGAGGAGGTTACACCTCCGGTTACAAAGATATATTTGGTGCTGATTGACATAGCTGAATGCTTAACGGCGAAGGGCCCGTCAAAAGTAGGAATATTTTTTGCATATCCCTAGAATGTCCACCCAATTGATACGGTAGGCATGATAGGAAGCTGATAAACAGTGGAACTGGTTATCCTGTCAACATAAAAAATATTCTGTCTGTTCAGCATATTGGTGGCTCCTGCACTCAGTTCCAGAATAGACCGGTCGTTGATTTCTATAGTCTTTTTCAGATTTACATCGAGTCGTGCATAATCCGGCAGTTTGGCTGAATTATAGGCCCCGTACAGTGTGCCCATAGTGCCCTGTGAATTGGTATAATTGGTGTTCAGGCCTCCGCTGAAGGTCTGGTTCTGGTAAAAGCCCTGGGTAGGTGTGAACGGGAAGCCTGTTCCGTAGTTAAAGCGGGCATCGATTTCCCAGGTGCGGTCGTCATTCTTTCAGAATTTATAAGAAGCAACCAGATTGATACTGTGGCGTCTGTCGAAGTGAGGGCGGTAGGTCTCCATCCCATCCCAGCGGTCTACATAACCCAGGGAGTAGACAGCCCAGAAATACATGCGTTTATACCTGTATTTAGCCTCAAAATCAATACCATAGGCTTTTCCTGTTTCGATGATAAAATCTTTTTTCACTGCATCCGGATAGTTGGCATGTGCCGCATCATCTTCAAACAGTTTATCCCTGTTCAGGTTGGTAAGCTGTGTGAAGTCTTTCAGATAGGCTTCCACATTTAAATTCAGGTTTTTAATCACATCGTATTCAAATCCGAAAATGGCATGCCAGGCTTGCTGCAGATTTTTTGTGATATCATGCACATTCCCTTGCTGATCCACAAAAGTTTTGGGGATATCGCTTGGACCGGAAAGGAAACCATAAAACAGGTTGACAACATCCTTTTCAGGTACAGAGCTTACCAGATTCTGGGAATAAATACCTCCGGAAGCTTTCAGGCGGAATTTCGAAGTGACATTGTATTTCATTCCTATACGTGGTTCAGGAGAGCCTGTATTCAGTGTCGCATAATACTGATAACGGAAACCGGGTTCAATGACCAGTTTCTCCTTTAACAAGAGCATCCTGTATTTGATAAAAGCACTGATTTCGGTTGTATGATCTTTTTCATCAATCAGATGCCCGACCTGATTATGAAAATGGAAATCGGTGGAGTTGCCAATGAGTTCTACACCGTAATCAAGCTGATTCTTTCCGTAATAATTGGCAAACCCGAGTCCGAAATTAAATCCGTTGATAGAGCTGGTCTGAGCACTGTCAAATGCACTTGCTCTCATTCCGATTTGGTAATTGGAATAAGCAAAATGTCCGGTTACAATGGTTTGAGAATTCTGCGGTACGACAATAAAATTACCACCAAATCCATGTGCTTTCCATCTGAGGCTGTCCAGACCGTGGTAATGGTGCACACCATCGGTGAAATCGAAACCGAAAATATTAAGCTTGCTTCCGTTACCGGCATTAAATGACACTTTACCATACAAGTCGGTGTAGTCGAACGGTAATCCTTCCTTGCCATTTGCATAGGAATACAATACAGGAGAGGTCTGCTGCAGGTAAGAGGATTTAACGGATGCTATATAGCTGGTACTGCCACTGTTTTCATCATCCTCTTTCAGCTTTTTCAAAGGGCCTTCCAGCATTACTTTTCCTCCGAATGTACTTGCACTTACCTTGCCGCTCATTCTTTTCTTGTTACCGTCCTTGGTGGTGATATCCATCACAGCCGATAGTCTGCCACCATACTGGGCATTAAAGCCCCCGGTATAGATATCTGCATTTTTAATGACATCATTGTCAAACACGGAAAAAAGTCCGATTGAGTGAAAGGGGTTATAAATCAGCATCCCGTCGAGCAATACTTCGTTCTGAACCGGTGCACCTCCCCGTATATACAGCTGGCCTCCGGCATCACCGGTGGTGACAACACCCGGAATATTCTGCATATACTGTGCAATATCAGGCTCGCCTATAGCAGGAACCATTTTGATCTCGACCGGAGTAACCGAAGTAACGGAAACATCGGGATGCTCTTTATGTTCTGTTATTCCGGCATCAATGATGACACCGGTAAGCTCTACGGCACGTTTCTTTACGATAATATTTTTTTGTATTATATCATTGGCTTTCAATGTGATGGTAATGCCTACGGAGTCAAATTCCATGGATTTGATGACCAGTAAGTATGTTCCTGGAGGCACCTGGCTGAGGGTATAAAAGCCATCCGTATTTGTCTGAATACCGAATTTTGTCCCTTTCAGAAAAATGGTGGTATACATTACCGGCTCCCCTTTGGAGGATTCGGTGACTTTACCCCGGATAGTAGCATTTTGAGAAATACCTGAAATGCTGCATAAAGCACTAAAAATGAATACAAAAGCTAGCTTCGTGAGGCGCATAGGGTCAAATTAAGAAGGGTAAAAGTAATCAATTTCGTGAAAAGCCAATAAGGCTGTTTCAGGGGGAGGGGATGAGGGCAAATATAGGTATTCAGGTTCAATCAGACAAGTTCGCAACGAAGGACGGAACTGAATTCATGGATTTTCAGAACAGGTATAAGCTGGAAATGGCATTTGCATTCTTTAGGAACCAGTAAAGGGGTATGGCTCTCAAAGCTGAAATGTGTAGGCCGGTTACTGAACAGGATATGTCTGGTGGTCGAAAGAGAGAATTCCAGATAAGGCCGGACTTCCTTTATCTTCATTTGTCCCGGCCTTAGTATAGCTATGCGGAGAGCAAAGCCCGGAGAATTGGGTTCTTCACAGATAAGTTCAGTAAACGTGAAGGCTTTGCCTGAAGCATTTTTTATCTGATGGCTTCCAAAGCCCGATAATTGAATATAATAATTATTACGGCCCATAATCAGCGTGCTGATTCCGTTTTGAAAAGCAGGGGGACAAGCAGGAATTGAGCTCAGAGCGATATTACCCCCGGTATCCGGGATGCCCGGGTATAGATATCAATGATCGATGGGACATCGAGCATAACCTCTTTCACTGTAATACTGATATAATTCCCTTTCCCGGATGCTTTCTGGCTGATGACAGCCTCGGATGAAAACATGGTTTCTACTAAAGCGATCTTTTTATTATCGGCCGGTATAATGAATTTAAACATATATACCAGCGGCCAGGAATCTTCCTTTTCCAGCTGTTCTTTAAGCTTATTGAATTGATCTGAATTGTTCATCGAATCAAAGTTATGCAAATCCGACACTTTTCCGAATACTCATTCAAAACTACCATTTACTCAATGAAACCATCCATTTAATCAATGTATCCCCGCTGAGATGGAATTCATTCTATTTTTGTATGTATATATCCCGGCTTAATCCTTGTAACCGAAATTAAGACAGTCCACCGCTGATCGGCAACCAAACGTATATGATATTAATCAGCTTTAGAAACAATCACATTAAATTGTGAATTAATATTGATTTCTATGGCGTTCTGACATTTTTGTTATAACATTGTAAACAATCATAAAATTATTCATTCAACCAGATACTAAATTATGCGAAATCAATCCATTCGCAGTCCTTTTTCCCTTTTTTTTCAAGTCATTTTATTGCTTTGCCTGAGTTCTTTCGGGGTTTCGGCACAGCAAAAAATATTTTTTGACAAAGTGGGCAAGGCGACTGATGAGGGTTCATCTTATTATTACCGTACCAGAACAGGGGAGGCTGATGGCTATAAATCTTTTTATACCAACGGAGGCAGCGTTTATTTTACCGGTAAGATAGCCAATGCAAGTGATGCTGATGAGAGCCTGAATATCTACTCGGGAACCTGTAACTGGTTTTTCAAAAACGGGAACCCGAAATTTGTCCGCACATTCGATAAGGCCGGTGTGGAAACAGGGACCTCTTCCTGGTACTATGAAAGCGGTAAATTGTGGAAAGAGGTGGAATTTGCAGGCGGTAAAGCCAAATCGACTTACAAGGAATTTGATGAAGACGGCAGGACAAGCCGCATTTTTGAAGAGTCGTTCAAAGATAATTCGAACGACTGGGATCTGTACAACAGTGACAAAACCTCTGCTGATCTGCGTTTCGGAACATTCCAGCTTACATCCTATACCTCGGCAGGAGCTTCCCGTTATATCAGTCATCCGATTGAATCGTCTGAATTTGCCGTTGAAGCTGTTCTGAATATGGCTAAAATGAAGGATGGAGAGAAGGGCGGACTCATTTTCGGATTTAAAGACTGGCAGAATTATAATTTTTTCCTCATCACCAACTCTTCTTTCTATATCGGTTCTGTCTATGAAGGAATAAGCTCCATCCGGGCTGACGGAATGTTTTCAGGTGATATCCTCAAATCGGGGCAGAATAATATTAAGGTTATCAGCAACGGTGAAAAAAATATTTATTCCATCAACGGAAGTATACAATACAGCACCGATCGTTCCCGTAACCCTGGTGCCAATATGGGTTTTGCTGTCAGCGGCAAATCGACCCTCATTGCCGAAAAGCTGATTGTAAAGGAAATTGATTTTAAAGGTGCAGGTTTTACAAAGCAAACCGAAGCGGATGCCGATGTTAAAGCCACCGGATCAGGTCTTGTTATCTCTTCTTCCGGTTATGTACTGACCAACTATCATGTGATCAAAACCGCCAATAAAATTGTGCTGCAGATGAATGAAGGCGGTGTGCTAAAAAATTACAATGCAGTTGTCATACAAAAGGATCAGGACAATGACCTTGCCATCCTTCAGATTAAAGACGAAAGCTTTAAACCTTTTGCGCCTTTGAAATATGCTTTCAAAGAAACCGGAGGAGTGGAGGTGGGAGCCAGTGTATTCACAATCGGATATCCGCATGCGCTTACCGGTATGGGCATAGAAGCCAAATTTACAGATGGCAAGGTAAGCTCCAAGACTGGATTTAACAATGCCATCAATACCTATCAGGTAACTGTTCCGCTCCAGCCTGGTAACAGCGGTGGTCCTTTATTTACAGAAAAAGGAGAGCTTATAGGTGTTGTCAACTCCTCTATCCGCAATGCGGAGAATGTATCGTATGCCATCAAGCTGAATTATGTGAAAAATCTTATTGAGCTTCTTCCTGAAACGATGGAACTGCCCAAAGATGTTTCCCTGGCTTCAAGCCCCCTGGAAGACAAGATCAAAGTGCTTTCCCAGTATGTAACTCTTATCAAAATTAAATGAGGAAGCCCGGTTCAGGAATTATACGTTTTCTTATTTCATGTGCATTTTTCTTTGCGCTTAGCGGGATAACCAGGGCTCAGAACCCGGCAGGTGTTCCCAATGATCAGGATAAGAATTTTGTTCCGGATAAGAATTCCATCTTCAATGCTGAAGGAAAGACAGGATCCAAAGAATCGCATGCAGCAGTGCAGGAAATTCATGAAGTCATTGAAATGAATCCATTCCTCTTTGTCCGGAATATATTCGCCCTTCAGTATGAGCACAAATTTTTTGAGATGCTGGGAGTGCAGGGCGGGCTGGGTGTATGCTACGGAAAAGATTATATGCAAACCTTTGCCGGTGATGTGTTCTCAGGCAGCAGCAGTACCGGAGTGGATGATAAAACGATTCTGAATAAAGGCACTTTCAAAGGCCCTAACCTGTACCTCAGTGCCGCTGTACGTTTGTATTTTAATACCTATAGCCGTTATACTTACGAAGAACGTACCGGTTATCTTGAAATGGGAGTAAGGCACTATAAAAACTCCATGCTCATAAGTGATACCACCAGCATTGTATCAGGTGGAGGACAGGGCGGGATTATCCGTGGAAAACCGACAGCTGATGTTGTAACCAACCTCTTTTATATGAATTACGGTTATCATTTTGCCACAGAGGGAAAGATCAGGACAACACATAAATTCTATTTCGGTTTCGGACTCCGTAATTCGAAATGGGATTCTTTTGACAGTTACCAGGGATATAACCCCGGCACTTATAATAACCAGACGTATTATGTCAAGAATCCAACGGTGACGAAAACAAGCATGAATTTTATTGCCCAGTTCGGTTATGAATTGGGAATTTCTTACAAATAAAAAAACAAGATGCGTATGAAAAAAGTATTTTTCCTCTTTCTGGTAATGAGTATGTGCTTTTCTCCCCTCCTTCAGGCTCAGGAAGTGAGCGTGACCTGGTCGGAGAAGCAGGTTTATGAAAACAAGAAGGATGGCTTCTTTGATTATTTCATAGGCAGCAACGGGAGCTATGTGTATGCCAAATTCAACAACATGGCCCGCAGTCCGCGTAAAGCGAACCGGAAGATCAAAATTGTGGCCTTTGACCGCCAAACCATGCAAAAAGCAGGGGATGTGGCCCTGATCGGGTTCAAGGAGAATGCGAAAAATGCCAGCAAATATGCCGGTCTTACCTATTACAAAACCATCATCCTGGAAGATATTATCTATGTGTTCTGGAGCAAGGATGTAAAGAGCAAACAGGAATTGTATGTTCAGTCATTCGACGGTAAACTGAAACCCCTGAATGCCATTAAAAAAGTATATGAGCTGAACTCTGATCCTAAAAGCAAGAAGAAAAGCTCCATTTTTGTGATGGCCAACCGCAAGAGTGATGAACGTATTATTATTGGCGGGGAATTATCCGGGAATAAAGATGACAATATCCGTATTGAATATAAACTGCTTAACAAGGATTTCACCTTTGCCAATTCAGGCCAGGTAAGTCTTCCCCTGACTATTATGGGCAAATCTTACGGACTGTCTTCCGATTATGAATTCGGCGAAGACGGGAATCTCCACGTTCAGAGTATGGTTGTCATGAATAAGGAAGATGCCAAAGGCCTTTCAAAAGGTGAAAACAGACGTTATCCTATGTTTTCTGTAATCGATCCTGCATCAGGCAAGATCAAATCACATTCTTTTAAGTTCGATAAAAAAAATATTTTCAGCTGTAATTACAAAGTGGGCAGCAAAGTGACCAAGATCTACGGTTTTTTCTGCGATCTGGATAAGGATCCCCATGGTTATGCCACCCATGGTATCATGTACGCTACCCTGAATAATGAAACCTTTGATGTGGATAATGTCAACTTTACTTATTTCACCAAAGCCCAGCTCGACAATCTTTTTGCAGCCGATAAGGAAGATAAAAAGAGATCTGGTCTGATCCGCAGCAAGAAGAAAAAGGCTAAGGATAGTGAAGAACTTGCGGATGACTATATTATTGAATCAGTCCAGAGCCTCGATGATGATAATCTGGTATTGCTTTGCGACAGGATGCATAACTGGTCTACTACGGTATGCGACGGAAAAGGACATTGTACCACATACTACTACTGCGATAAATGCAATGTTACTGCTTTCAAACTGGCCAAAGACGGAGGTCTCACCTGGGCAAGCAATCTGGACAGACGTATAACCTATAACGGATGGAATATCTATGATCTGAGAGCAATTCATACAAAGGATCAGATCTATGTATCCTATGGTTCCGGATATGTTCCAGGAGCCAAGAAGAAAAACCATGCTTCCAAAAAATCAAAGTCGTATATGACGGATCGTTTTGAGTATGCCGTATTTGACTATTCCAGCGGAAAGTTTACCAAGAAAGAGTATAAAGTGAATCCGGATCACCAGAAAAAGGGTGATAAGAAGTTTATTGATCCGGTGAAGATTCACGTGATAGACAATGAATTTTACACGAATTCCATTAAAGTAAAACCCAAAGGCTGGCCTTTGATTGCCGGTTGTGGTGTTGGTCTGGGTGCAATGGCGATGACCTTCGCCAAATCTTCCACCTTACAGCTTACAGGTGGTTGTTTAGGATGGGTAGGCCTTGGATTATTTATTTCTCCCTTTGTAATGGGTGATCTGAAACACGGTTCCGGATACCTGGGTAAGATAGAACCTGTCAAATAAATCAGCGGAACTGTAAAGGATATTTTTTCAGAAGCTTTTCCATAGCCTGCCTGCACTGAGTTGCAAGCAGGCTTTTTTTACGCATTTCCTTTTCGTAAAAGAGTCTTTTGGTGAGCTTGATATTTCCGGAATAGAATTTAAGTCCCAGCCCTGCACCTATCAAAGCTGCTGCAATATAATCCTTGCTCTGTACCAGCGCCACAACTCCGTAGATGATGGCTGCATTGATGAGGAGTGAATTCATGCCTTTAAGCGGGTAGCCTTCGAGGGCAGTACCCAGACCGGGAACAAGCATGGAACTGAATACATACCAGCCCCTGTGCTTTAATTCAAAAGAGGCTGTTTTGTTGAGACAGGAAAGACAGGAAAAACCGGTATCCCGAGCGGTAAGTTTACGGAGCATAGCGCTTACGGCAACGGTATCCCTTTCAGCATGGATGAGGATTTCGAGCAGGGCGCTGGTGCCGGAACTATCTCCTGTATTTTCTTTGTAGCGGTTATAATAGAACAAGGCAAAATCTGTCTCCTTATTCATCTGTGACAGCAGGGCAGCATTCCACAAAAAACGGTTTTGTGTTTCCCGGTCTTTCAGTAAACCAAAGGGAATACGCCTTGTCTCACCCAGTGCCTGACCTGTATAGGACAGATGCTGAAGATAGAGATCCATTTTCTGAAGATAATACCCGGCCTTTTCTGTATCTGATTTACAGGCATAGGCTTTTTTCTCCAGCTTAAGAAGTGCTGAAGCGAAATCATCCTGTGCCCCTGATTCAGGGATACAGGTTATGAGCGCAATCAAAACGATAATAGTCCTCAGCATGGATCAGGAATTGTTTCCTCTTTTCTTTTTTCACTTCTTTCACGGCTTTCCAGCTTCCATAAATATTGGCTGAATAAAACACACCGAAAATACCTATGGAATAAATCGTGAACGCATTGTGTATGCCAAGCGACTGAATACTGGAGTATGCCTGGAGTATGTACGACACATGCATAAGGAACACCATCCCGGCCGATTCCCTGCGCCCTGCATATAATTTACCCAGGCCGGGCACAAAGGTCGAAAGTGTGGCACCCATCCAGGGTTTCTTACGGTATGCTTTACGGAACTGCAAATAATCATCCTGCAGCTTATCCGGAACGGAGCTCAGCAGAACATGTGCAGGATCCAGGCTGGCATCATACATGTAATGCATGGCCTGTGCAGGCTTGTTGACCGGCATTTTATCATAAGTCAGGAACCATTCTTTCTGAATGCCGGCAGGTTTATTCAGAAAATGTATACTACCCATATTGAATGCCTGGGTATCGGTTTGAAACAAGTGTATAGCTGATTTGTAATGAACCAGGAAGGATGAATCTTCACCCGATTGAAGATAATATTTGGCGAGATAGTAATGCAGCGAATCGGAGGGGAGGACACCCGCTAATTCATCCAGGTATGCTTTGTGTTCGGTACGGAGTCCGGTACCTGCCAGATGCTTTATAAAAAGCCTGTCGGCCTGGGCATAGATGCCTGAAACCAACAGTCCTAGCAACATGCACAGGTGAATCCTTAACGACCTAGTCATCCGATCGGTTATTGATGATCTGCCTTTCGGCAGTCAGCTTATGATCAGGATAATCAAGAGTAATGCCGGGGAAACAACAACTAAGCTGATCAATACCCATCAGGGAGCCTTTTACGAAACCATGTTTCTGGATAGAGAGCTTGGTATATTCCGAGCAGCTTACAACATAGTTGCACCGGGCCTGAATCTGCTCGGAAAAAACACGCTGGTAAACGAATAACAGTCCTGCGGCAACATAATTAACCGGATTGATCCTGGCCCAGATGCTTTTTTTGTGCAGGTTAAGGACAGCACGTTTAGGAGCAGGGATATAGGTATAAGCAGAAAAGGTGTTCGAAAGCAGTGTATTCCGTATTGTGTCATTCTGTTGCTGGGCCCGGAGGGAAGGGGACAGGAAAAGTATACAGAATATAAAAACGAGCAAGGGGCGCATACAGGCGTTTTAAAGCAGAAATGACATAGAAAGCACCGAAATTAGGTAAAAAATCCTATCCGGGAGCAGGGAATAGCCTGCTCAGTATGCGGAAAATCAGGCACCTTGCTTCCCCGACCGGGAAATGCTTATTTTTGTACTATGAAACTTCAGAATGATCTTATCCTGCGTGCTGTTAAAGGTGAAAAGACAGAGCGGACTCCTGTGTGGCTGATGCGTCAGGCAGGACGTGTATTGCCGGAATACAGAAAGGTTAGGGAAAAGATGGGAGGATTCAAAGAACTTGTTGAAACACCTGAATTCGCCTGTGAAGTGACTATTCAGCCTGTGGATATACTGGGTGTGGATGCTGCCATCATTTTTTCAGATATACTGGTTATTCCGGAAGCCATGGGCTTACCCTATCAGATGATTGAAGCCAAAGGTCCCTGGTTCGAAAAAACAGTCAGTACTCAGGCCGATATCAATGCGTTGCATATTGCCCAGGGAGATGACCTGCATTATGTGCTGGATGCCATTAAGCTGACGAAGGAGGGACTTGGAGGCCGGGTGCCGCTTATCGGGTTTGCCGGGGCTCCGTGGACCATTTTCGCCTATATGATTGAAGGCAGCGGATCCAAGACTTTTTCAAAAGCCAAACGTTTTCTCTATACCCAGCCTGTCCTGGCTCATGCCTTGCTCGAAAAGATTACAAGCAGTACCATCAATTACCTTATTGCACAGGTCCGTGCCGGTGCTGATATGATACAGATCTTCGATTCCTGGGCAGGAGCACTCAGCCCTGCTCAGTACAGGGAATTTGCACTTCCGTATATTGCCGGCATTTGCCGGGAAGTGAAAGCCGCCACACAGGTACCCATCACTGTTTTCGCAAAAGATGCTTTCTTTGCCCGTAAAGACATTGCTGCAACCGAGTGCGATTGTATAGGCCTTGACTGGACAATGGATAGTACAGAATCCAGGGCGCTTGTCGGTCCCAACAAAACCCTGCAGGGCAATATGGATCCCTGCCTGCTCTATGCTTCGGATGAAGTGATACAAAAACAAACACGGCAAATGCTGGAGAGCTTCGGCCCTCAGCGCTATATAGCGAATCTCGGACATGGTCTGTATCCGGATACAGAAAAAAGCAAGGTGAAATTATTTGTGGATACGATCAAGGAATATAAGTTCCATAGTAATCCTGTACATGCCCAAAGCTGATTATAAAGCAGTATTGAATCTTATTAACAGAATCCCCGGATATTCCCGTTTCATCAGGGGAATCTGGATATTGGTGTTGTTGCCTCTTTTAGTCAATTCCCAAACCAATCTGATTCCGAATCCGGGCTTTGAAAAATATGTGGGAAAAGGGCTGTTCGTTCCGGCTGCCAAACCCTGGAAAAATATTTATACCGCTGATTATTACCGCTCTCCTTTCAAACTCAATAAGGATAAAAAACTGGAAGCCCATTCCGGTAAATGTTTTGTAGGTGTGCGTTTCCAGCTTAATTACCGGGAATATCTTGTTGTAAAACTCGATTCAAACCTGAAGCAAGGTCACAAATACAAAATAGAATTCTGGTATTGTTTCGGTGAATGGAGCACCTATGCCATCAAATCACTTGGAATCTGTTTCTCTAAAAAACAGCTTAATCAGCAGCAGGTAGAGGAGATGCCCCAGGAATTGAAAATACAATACGTTGATAAAAAAGGAATCATCAGCGATTATCAGTGGACCAAGATGACCCTCAATTACACAGCCATAGGAGGGGAGCGTTTTATCACCATTGGTAATATGGCCGAAAAGGAGAACAGGGATTTTAAACGGGTCAAGAAACCTTTTGCCAAACATGAAAGCTATTACTTCATGGATGATTTTTCATTGGTGGAGGACAGACAGGCCGATACCACGCATAGCGCCAAGCTCGACTCCATGATAACGGTTCAGAACGGATTGCCTGTCGACAGCTTTAAAACCGCCAACGGGCGCAACCTGAAAGTAGGACAGGTCATCAAGCTGCATAACGTCTTCTTTGAACCCGACAGGGCTGATTTGCTGGAAGAATCCTATGACGAGCTGGATTATATTGTGACTTTCCTCAAAGAAAATCCTTTCCTGCAGTTACAGGTTAACGGACATACCGATAATTCAGGATATGATCTGAATAACCAGACTTTATCTGAACAAAGGGCTTATACGGTTTACAATTATCTGCTGCGTAAGGGAGTGAAGAATAATCTGACTTACAAAGGTTTCGGAGCCTCCCGGCCCCTGGCCACCAACTCCACTCCTGCAGGCCGATCCAGGAACAGAAGGGTGGAGCTGGAGATAATTAAAAAAGAGTAATTTCCGTTTGCGATTTTTTCTGTCCGGGAGGAAACAATCACTGTCCCATCCCGGATCATCACTGTCCTGTTTCGGATAGTCACTGCCCCACATCGGATGATCACTGCCTCATATCGGTTCGTAACAGTCCCGCATAGGATCGTCACGGTCCCATATCGGATCTTCATTGTACCGAATCGGATCGTCGCAGTCACATATCGGATCTTCATTGTCCCATATCGGATCGTCGTTGTCCGATATAGGATCATCACTGTCCCCTATCGGATGATCACTGTCCCACATCGGACAGTCACTGCCCCCTATCGGATGATTACTGTCCCACATCGGCCAGTCACTGCCCTGTATCGGATGATATCAATCCCATATCGGATGATATTTAAACCATCCCGGAAACAAAAAGACCTTAAGGATTTGTGTCCTAAAGGTCTTTTCTTAATAACGATTCCTTTGTCTCTTGTAACGAATGCTTTGTCCCGCCTTCGCAAAGCTATGGCGGGCAAGCTTATGTCTAATGTCTTGTGTCTTGCATCTTATGTCTGTATCTACCTCCTGTCTCCTCCTAAAGCAAGCAGAAAGGTAAAGAGATTCAGGAAGGTCAGGTAAAGGGATAAAGCACCGTGTAAGGCAAGTTTCTGAGCCATTACAGTGCCGCTTCCACCCATGCTGATGGCCATTGTTTTAAGCATCTGTGTCTGATAGGAAGCAAGACCGGTGAAGATAACAACACCACCGATATCGATCAGGAAACCCATTCCACTGCTGTGGGTGAAGATATTGATTACGGAAGCGATGATGATACCGAAAAGGCCCATCATGAGGTAGGTTCCCATCTTGCTCAGGTCAGTCTTGGTTGTGGCACCGAGGAAGGCCATTAAGCCAAATGTTCCGGAACAGATAACAAGTGTTTTAAAAATAGTGGCCTTTGCATAATGCAACATCAGGGTGCTCATTGACATACCCATGGATACGGAGAACAATACAAAGCAAAGGAGCAATACTGGCAGGCTGAGCTTTTCGAGTCCGAAATTCATCACCAGTACAAAGACCAGCGGAGCGAAGGCTGCGATCATTCCCAATGTGGTTAAGGATGGTCCATGGATTGTGTTAACCTGAAGCATAGCCATGAGTTCCGTATCGGTACCGAAGAGATAAGCTACCAGTCCGGAAATAAGCAGTGCAGCTCCCATCCAGGTAAATACGCGGGTAAGAAAGGTCTTTACCAGGATGCTTTCGCTTTCCTGGGTATTCATATAACTGAAATTGTCGTTGTTCATTTTACGTGTTTTTTTGTGATACAAAAATACGGATTTTCAATGAAATTTGGAAGAGATAAGACTGATGAATTCTTTACGTGTTGTATCTTTCAGGAACTCACCTGTAAAGGCAGAGGTGGTGGTTACTGAATTCTGTTTCTGTATTCCCCTCATCTGCATACAGAGGTGTGCTGCTTCTATAACGATCGCTACGCCAATAGGTTCCAGGGTATCCTGTATACAATGCAGGATTTCCTGGGTCATACGTTCCTGAACCTGGAGACGTCTTGAAAATGCATCCACCACACGGGGTATTTTGCTTAAGCCAACAATATGTCCGTTCGGTATATACGCAATATGCGCTTTACCATAAAAAGGCAGGAGATGGTGTTCGCAAAGAGAGTATAACTCTATGTCTTTTACCACCACCATTTGCCTGTACTGATCTTTGAACATAGCCGAGCGCAGTATAGCTGCCGGATCTTCACATTTGCCGGAAGTCAGAAACTGCATCATTTTGGCGGCTCTTTCCGGGGTTTTTTGCAATCCTTCCCTTTCAGGGTCTTCACCCAGTGATTTCAGTATGTCCAGATAAGCTTTAGAAATACGTGCTGTGTTCTCGACGCTGTATTCTTCTGTGTAAGTATAGTTACTCATATAGGTATGACGTATTAAGAGCCGAAATATTCTACGTAGTTGTTATCTGTTTCACAAAGTTTAACACAATGCAGCTCCCCGCCCAGTTCCCGGACCGGCTTTTCAAGCTGTTTCCAGATAGCCATTGCCACCCCTTCGGTGCTTGGCATGATGCCTTTCATAAAATCCACATCCAGATTCAGGTTTTTATGATCCAGCTTCTCGGTCACAAGATTCTTGATCAGCAAACTCAGATCTTTCAGATTTACGGTATAACCTGTCTCCGGTTTAATCTCTCCCTTCACCGTTACATAGAGATAATAATTATGACCATGCCAGTTCGGGTTGGAGCATTTACCGAACACCTCCAGGTTCTGTTCATCTGTCCAGGCCGGATTAGCCAGCTTATGTGCAGCGTTAAAATGTTCCTTGCGTGTTATATAAATCATCGTATGAAATTATTGACAAATGTACTGGAAAAATATTTTGCAGGGAGCAATGAACAGGGCCTTGAAAATTAATTACATTGACGAAAGGAACATGACTGAAAATTCATCATTCTTTAAAGGGCGCGGTGCACAGCAGAATCCGGCCAATCGCTTCAGCAAGCTTCGTGTGGAAGATCCGGATGACGGTACAGAACCCTTTTTACAGGAGGGCAAGACAACCTATATTCCGACTCATGCGAAAACCATCGTTAACAAGGTGGACAGTCCGGATGTGGGTCTGAGCTATTCCATGAATCCCTACCAGGGTTGTGAGCACGGATGTGTGTATTGCTATGCACGCAATACCCATGAATACTGGGGTTATAGTGCAGGTCTGGATTTTGAACGCAAGATTCTGTATAAACCGGATGCTCCCGTTTTGCTGGAAAAGAACTTCCGCAAAAAAGGCTGGGAACCTCACCCAATAATGCTTTCCGGTAATACCGACTGTTATCAGCCATTGGAACGAAAGCTGGAGCTGACCCGTGGTATTCTCGAAGTTTGTCTGCGGTTCAGACATCCGGTCGGGATTATCACAAAAAACAGTCTGATACTCAGAGATCTGGATATCATTTCCAAACTCGCTGAACAAGGGCTTGTCATGGTCATGATCTCTCTTACCGGCTTGACAGAAGAGACCCGCTTGCTTCTGGAACCCCGTACAGCCACTTATCAGAAAAGACTGAAAACGATTCAGCAGCTGAACCAGGCGGGGATTCCGGTAGGCATCATGGCTGCACCCATCATACCGGGTATTAACAGCCATGAGGTTTCGGATATTGTTGAACAGGCTGCTAAACATGGGGCTTTTACAGCCGGAACTCAGATTGTAAGGCTGAATGGAGCCATAGGTGGTATTTTTAAAGACTGGCTCTGCAAAACTTATCCCGACAGGGCTGATAAGGTCTGGAACCAGATTGTGGAATGCCATGGAGGTACTGTGAATGACAGCCGTTTCGGGACCCGTATGAAGGGGGAAGGCAAGATTGCGGAAGCTATCATGACCCTATTCAAAGCCGCAAAAGCAAGGTATATGGGTAAGCCTGAACGCTTTGTCTTTAATCTGGAAGCATTTGACTCCCAGGGAGGAGAAGGACAGCTAAGCCTCTTCTGAACCGGTCTTCAAAGGTGATTTGATCTTTTTTTTCAGTAAATGCTTGCCGAAACTGGAATTATGTTACCTTTGCCGTTCTTAAAAAGGTAAAATACTATGGCCAATCATAAGTCGTCAATTAAGCGTATCCGTTCCAACGATGCTAAGAAAATCAGAAACAGATACCAGCACAAAACAGTTCGTACTGCTATAAAAGGCATACGCACTGCAACAGATAAGAAAGCAGCTGAAAAGGAACTTCCTGCAGTTATTTCCCTGATCGATAAACTGGCTAAGAAGGATGTCATCCATAAAAACAAAGCGTCGAATCTCAAGTCGAAGCTGACCAGGCATGTAAGAGCTATTAAATAAGCTATATATTCTTTTTTTAAAGGAAAGTCCGGACAGAAACGTCCGGACTTTTTTTTAACTTTCAAGTGTCAAACAGGGGCGGAACTGTATGGACGAAAATCTTACCCTCAAATCCTGGGCAGAGGCCGACAGGCCCCGGGAAAAAATGCTTGAAAAAGGACGTCAGTCCCTTTCCGATGCCGAACTCATAGCCATTCTGATAGGTTCAGGAAGCCGCAAGGAGACAGCTGTTGAACTGGCCAGACGCATGCTCCAGGCTTGCGAAAACAATCTGAATGAACTCAGCAAATGGACTGTCAAAGACCTTACCCGCTTCAAAGGTATGGGCGAGGCAAAGGCTGTTGCTGTGATGGCAGGGCTGGAGCTGGGGAGGAGAAGGAGGGAAAGCCAGCCTGAAAAAAAGCTGCAGCTCATGTCGAGTGCTGACAGCTTCCGGGAAGTGAGGGATCTTTTTATGGATCTGCCTCATGAAGAATTCTGGATGCTGTTGCTTACCCGTTCCAATAATCTTATCCGTAAGGAATTCGTCAGCAAAGGAGGCCTCAGCGGTACACTGGTGGATCCTAAAATGATATTCAAACCTGCACTTCAATACCTGGCTTCCGGAATTATCCTGTGTCATAATCATCCTTCGGGCAATCTGAGACCCAGTGAAGCGGATAAAAGTATTACCCGGAGGATGAAGGAAGCCGGTTTGCTGCTTGAAATAAATATTCTGGATCATCTCATTATCACCAGCGGAGGGTATTTCAGTTTTGCCGATAACGGGATATTGTGAGCAGGAATGAATTTGAAACAGGTCTTTCAGCTTGTTCCTTTTTTTAGCTACTTTAATGCCAGAAAAACGAAGAGATTCTGATATATGCTCAAAATTGTTACCGTCATAGGGGCCAGGCCGCAGATTATAAAAGCTGCTGCATTGAGCCGTGCCATCAGGACCCGCTATAACGGAAAAATCAGGGAAGTTATCGTACATACCGGGCAGCATTACGATGCAAATATGTCCCAGGTCTTTTTTGAAGAGCTGGAAATACCCAGGGCCGACTATAATCTGCAGGTAGGTTCGGGATCGCATGGAAAGCAGACAGCTGCCATGTTAACCGGTATGGAAGAGATTCTGTTAAAGGAAAAGCCTGATGCCATTGTGCTCTATGGAGATACAAATTCAACACTTGCCGGTGCGCTGGCCGCTTCCAAAATACATATACCGGTAGTTCATATAGAAGCCGGTTTACGTTCTTTCAGCAAATCAATGCCCGAAGAGGTGAACAGGATTCTCTCCGATCATATTTCCACCTTGCTTTTTTCGCCGACAGCAACAGGGTATCAAAATCTTATACGGGAAGGATTCAGGGAAAACACCCCGGGGCCCTATCATGCAGACAATCCGAAAATTTACCATTGCGGAGATGTGATGTATGATAACAGTCTTTATTTTTCATCCATTGCCCTTGAAAAGACCGCCCTGCTGAAAGAACATAAGCTGGAAGAGAACAGATTTGTGCTTGCCACCATACACCGGAATAACAATACCGATGATCCGCACAGGCTCAATACCTTATTTCGTGCCCTCAACAGGATTTCCACCTTGCATCAGATAAGTATTGTATTGCCCTTGCATCCGCGTACGGCTAAACTCCTGGAAAAGAATCTGGAGCCCTGGCTTTATGAAGAAGTCAGAAAGAACAAGGATTTCATCATCCTGCCTCCTGCTTCATTTCTGGAAATGGTGGCACTCGAAAAGCAGGCAAAGATTGTAATAACAGATTCGGGAGGGGTTCAGAAAGAGGCCTATTATTTCCATAAACCCTGTATTATACTCCGGCCTGAAACCGAGTGGGTAGAGCTTGTAGCCTGTGGGGCGGCTATTATTGCCGATGCTGATGAAAAGCGTATCCTTGAATCCTATGCAACGCTGACAAATAACACGAAGCTTGAATTTCCACCCTTATTCGGAAATGGCAAAGCAGCTGAATTTATCTGTTCTGAAATGCTTCAACATATCCCATCGCATGGTGCTGGTATACACTCCTAAGACCGGCCCTCGCTGCCGTTATATCTTCCGTGTATTCTTCACCGAACTCCTGGGTGTAGCTTACAAGCTGACGATGGATAAGGAAGAATTCGGATCTTATACAGGTGCCAGGTTTTCCTATTCTCCCGGTGCTCTTGCTGATGAGTTACATATCACTTCATCCGGCCTGCTTTCCGAGAATGGTATCAGAGAACAGACTCTGAGTGTATTTGACTGGAACGGGGAAAAAGCATTCTTTGCAACAGGGCGGAATTCGGCGCTTCCCTTCGACCCCTTTTCTGCCTCTTTTTACCTTATCAGCCGGTATGAAGAATACCTTCCCCATATACGCGATTCGCATGACCGCTTTGATGCCAAAGAAAGTCTGGCCTGGAAAAACGGTTTTCTCCAGAAACCCGTTATAAACAGGTGGGCATTGCGAGTGGCAGCTTTGCTTTCAGAACGCTTTCCCGATTTAGAGTTTAATCCTTCGCATTACAATTATATTTCCACGCTGGATATAGACAATGCGTATGCATTCAGGGAAAAAGGGTTTATGCGCACCCTGGGTGGGTACTTTAAAGATCTGAGTACCCTCGATTTTGAGAATATGCGTTACAGAACTCAGGTGCTTCTGGGGCTTAAGCAGGATCCCTATGATACCTATGAGTTTCAGTTTGCAATGCAAAAAAAGTTCAACCTGAAAACAATTTATTTTTTTCTCGTCGGCGATTATGGAGTCAATGATAAAAACCTGCCTGTTGAAAGCCGGCGTTTCCAATCCCTTATCAAGACCGTAGGAGATTATGCCGAGGTAGGTGTTCATCCTTCGTATGGATCGAACAAGGAGCCTGAGCGGTTAAAAGCAGAAGTAGGGAGACTTGCCAGGGTATTGCACAGGGAAATAACAGCGAGTCGCCAGCATTTTCTGAAATTATCTTTTCCCGATACCTACAGGAATCTTATTGATCTGGATATTACCGATGACCATTCCATGGGTTTTGCGAATGAAATTGGCTTCAGGGCCGGTATCTGCTCTGCCTTTAATTTTTATGACCTTGATCTGGAACTGGAAACCCGTTTGCGTATTCACCCTTTTGCGGTGATGGATGCCACACTTAAATATTATATGAAGGTACCGCCGGAGAAAGCCATACAGGCCATTCAGCCCCTCCTCGATGAGGTGAAGGCAGTAGGAGGTACCTTCATCAGCTTATGGCACAATGAGTCGCTTAGTAATCAAAAGCAATGGGAAGGCTGGCTGCCGGTTTATGAAGAAATGACTAAAATTGCCGTTACATAGCCATGATCAGGTATCTGACACATACGGAGATTGATAAACAGAAATGGGATTCCTGTATCCTGCGTTCCGTAAACGGGATTATCTATGCCTATTCCTGGTACCTGGATATCGTTTCACCCAAATGGGAAGGCCTGGTGGAAGATGATTACCAAAGTGTTATGCCCCTTACAGGCAAGCGTAAACTGGGAATACACTATCTCTATCCTCCTTTTTTTACACAGCAGCTTGGTGTTTTCTCGGTGAATAAATTTACGGAAGAGAAGATTAAGGAGTTTATCTCCCTGATACCTTTACACTTCAAATATTATGAGATCAACCTGAATACACTCAATAAATTCAGCTCCATGGATGTCATCATACATCCCAACCTGACACATGAACTGGATCTGATAGAATCGTATCAGGAGATTTATAAATCCTATTCCGAGAATCTGAGAAGGAATCTGAAAAAAGCAGTGAATGCCGATCTGGTGGTTGAGAAGAATGCAAACCCTCAACTAATCATTAACCTCTTCAGGCATAATAAAGGTCGTCAGTACAGTAATATCCGCCCGCGTGATTATGATACCCTGGAAGAACTTATTCAAACCTGTATGCAGAAAGGAAGGGCCCAGGTATGGGGTGTGCTTGGCAGGGAGAGAAGATTATGCGCCGGAGCCTTTTTTGTTGAAAGCAACGGGAAGGTTATCTTCCTTTTTTCAGGATCCAACCAGATCGCACTGACCAATGGTGCCATGCCATTCCTCATAGACCGTTTTATTGAGGAAAATGCCCACCGTAACCTGATTTTTGATTTTGAAGGGTCCAATGACCTTAATCTGGCAAGGTTCTACAAGAGTTTCGGTTCAAAAGAATGCGTATATTTACAGGTCAAGGTGAACCGTCTGCCATGGTACGCACGATATTTTAAAGAATAGTTATGATCATAGAGCTTTCCAAAGAACATTCACTCCTGAACCGCTACATTGCAGAAATAAGGGATGTTCATATTCAAAAAGACACCATGCGCTTCAGGCGTAATCTGGAGCGTATAGGTGAAATATTTGCCTATGAAATAAGTAAGAAACTGAGCTGGAAGGAGTGGGATGTCACAACTCCGTTGGGTATTGCCAAAGGACATTCCCTGCTTGAGCAGCCTGTTCTGGCAACTATATTACGTGCAGGCCTGCCATTGCACCAGGGATTTCTGAACTATTTTGATCAGGCTGACAATGCCTTCATTTCGGCATACAGGAAACATCATAAAGATAATTCATTCGAAATAAAGCTGGAGTATTTTGCCAGTCCGGATCTGGCAGGCAGGGAAGTGATCCTGGTTGATCCTATGCTTGCAAGTGGCCACAGTATTGTAACCACCTGGCATGCCATAGCACAGCACGGACAGCCAAAGCATGTACACATAGCCGCTGTTATTGCCAGTGAACAGGGAGTGGCTTATGTACGGAAAAACCTTCCGAAAGATGTTACATTGTGGGTCGGAGCTGTTGATCCGGAACTGAATGCGCATTCGTATATCGTACCCGGTTTGGGTGATGCAGGCGATCTCGCCTACGGAGAAAAACGCTGATGCCTATGCCAGGCCATACTGCAGAGATAGGGAAGTTGGTTCTGGTGGCACTCTTTGCAAGTGTTAAATTCCTTTTTGCCCCATTCTCAGCTCTTGGTCTGAGGCTTACCTATACCGAATCCCTTATAGCAACAACAAGCGGAGGTATTGCCGGAATTCTGTGTTTCGGTCTTATCGGTGAATTGATTTCAGATTACTGGGTCCGTATAGTAGCCTTTGTATTACAGCTGTTCGGACGTACCAAGATGGAAGCAAGACGGCATGCCCGCAGAAGATTCAAATGGATGACCCGTTTTATTGTCAAAGTCAAACACAGGCTTGGGTTATTCGGCATAGCAGCCCTGAGTCCCTGTTTACTTTCATTACCCTTCGGGGCAATAGCTTGTATGTCCTTCTACAGTCACCGGCGTAAGGAAGCTTTCCTGTATCTCTTTCTTTCTCTGGCATTCTGGTCCTTTATTCTCAATACAGGAGTTTATTTTTTCGGACTCGCATCCTTATTCTCGTAATCCAATCCAATGAAATCGTATAAACATATCTTTTTTGATCTGGATCATACCCTTTGGGATCTGGAACGGAATGCTTCTGAAACTATTTCGGAACTGCTGGAGACTTATAACCTGGATGCTCGTATCAATACCACCGGCCCTGAATTCATCCGGGAATATAACCAGATCAATGATGCATTGTGGGAGAAGCTTCGCAAGGGTGAGATAGACCGTACGACACTAAGGTATGAACGCTTCAGACAGGTATTCAACTATTTTGGTGTGGAAGATGAAAAGCTGACTATTGAATTCGGGAATGCATTCGTCAAAGAATCACCCCGTAAACCCCACCTGATAGATGGTGCAAGGGAGGTGCTGGATTATTTATCGGGTAAATACACCCTGCATATCATTACGAACGGTTTTGCCGATGCTCAGGATGTCAAAATAGAGTTTGCCAAAATAGGACATTATTTCACACATATTGTAAACTCCGAACAAGCCGGTTGCAATAAACCGGATGCGAGGATATTCAATTACTCACTGGAACTGGCAGGAGCAAGTACCACAGACAGCATCATGGTAGGTGATCATCTGGAAGCGGATATATTGGGTGCGAAGAATGCAGGGCTGGATCAGATTTATTATAATCCCCTTGGCAAGGAACATGATCATACGCTTACGTATGAGGTAAGGCATCTCCGGGAATTAAGCCGGATATTGTAAACCTTTAGGGATGAAAGATGATTTTTTTACCATTGTGAAAATCATTTGCCCCTTAAGGGGTAACATATCGGTAAAAATTATTGGGCAGAAACGCCTTTGCCCCTTTAGGGGCAATATATCGGTAGCAAGAATCCCGGTTTTGTTTTTTTTGTCCCTTTAGGGGCAACATATCGGTAAAAATTATTGGACAGAAACGCCTTTACCCCTTTAGGGGCAATATATCGGTAGCAATCATGTGTATTGAATCGGTTTAAAAAGAAATCGTTCATCGTATTCGACCTCGAATTTGTTCAAAATATCCCGGTATTCGTCTGTAAACGTCTTCTTTTTATGATGTTCTTCCTGCTTTTCTATATACCCGATAATATGGGATAATTGTGATTTTCCATAGGTAAAAGCTCCGTACCCTTTCTGCCAGGCGAATTTTTCGCGAACAAAATTTCTGTCATTAATCCATTTACAAGAATCCGCTTTTATATCCTGCATCAATTCAGAGAGTGATTGTGAAGGCCTCATTCCGAACAGAATATGAATATGGTCGGGCATTCCATTAATGCATAATGGTTTGTGATTGTTGTTTTTGATTATGCCCGAAATGTATTTATATAGCTCATCTTTCCATTCTTTGTGAATGACTGCCAAGCGGTTTTGAACAGCAAAAACAGCATGAATATGAATTTGTGTATAGGTGTTGGCCATAAACATTTTATTTGACCCGGTTTTCTACCGATATTCCGTTTTCTACCGATATTCCGTTCCTAATGGAACGGGTTCCCGGGTTGTTTTTTTTTTCTGCTACCGAAATTCTGTTTTCTTCCAATATTTCGTTTTCTACCGATATTCCGTTCCTAACGGAACGGGTTCCCGGGTTGTTTATTTTTCTGCTATCGAAATTCTGTTTTCTTCCAATATCCCGTTTTCTACCGATATTCCGTTTTCTACCGATATTCCGTTTTCTACCGATATTCCGTTCCTAACGGAACGGGTTCCCGGGTTGTTTTTTTTTTCTGCTACCGAAATTCTGTTTTCTTCCAATATCCCGTTTTCTAC
>JBIOHC010000035.1:0-44144 GCA_044448685.1 Bacteroidia bacterium | reverse complement strand
ATTTTAATCTTCCAAAAATTATTATGGAAGTAAGCTGTTAGGTTATTGATAAACAGGGTATTATATAGTTTCAGGGGCCGGAAATATAAGGACAGATCCTTTTCTTCGAGGAAAAGGATCTTTTCCAAATGGAAAAGTGTCTTTTCCTGCAAGCATAGTTCCTTTTCTTCGAAGGAAAGTGTCTTTTCCTGCAAGCATAGTCTCTTTTCCTTCAGGAATAATGCCAGTCCCTTAACAAAATTGTATCATCCCATTCGGTATAGTGATCATCCGGTCAGGGACAGATACGATCCGGTTAAGGATCGTTATCATCCGGTTAGGGACAGTGACGATCCGGTTAAGGATCGTTATCATCCGGTTAGGGACAGTGACGATCCGGTTAAGGATTGTTATCATCCGGTTAGGGACAGTGACGATCTGGTTAGGGACATTGACGATCCTGTTCGGGACAGTGGCGATCCGTTTCGGGGCAGTGACGATCCAGTTAGGGATGTTGACGATCCGGTTAGGGATAGTGATTATCCGGTTCAGGATAGTGACGATCCGAGATAGGACAGTGATCATCCGAGATAGGTCTGATATTATCCTGATCGGGACAGATAACAAACTTCGGGAGATTTATAAAAGTGCATCTAGATGTAATAGAACACTGATTATCATGATTCTCTTGATTACCACGGATCAATTTCTTTGACAAATCATATTTCATCATGATTATCCGTGTTCTATTTGAATCCACTTGATTTCATCCCGAATTTTCTTCTCTTAAATGAAATAGCATTTGTTTAAAAAATGGGAATTGTATAGCTTTGCTTCCAAAGCTATACAAGGCACAGCCATGAAAACCCTATATAACACAAGCGATACAGCAGAAGTCATAAAACGTATCAACAGCCTCAAACCGGATGCGCATCCTCAGTGGGGTAAGATGAATGCCGGACAGATGCTGACGCATTGCGCTATCGCCCTGGAAATGGGAACGGGAGAAAAGAAGTTTGACCGCCTCTTTATTGGCAGGGTACTGGGTGGATTCCTGAAAAAGTTTTATTCGTCTGAACAGCCATTCAAAAAAAACAGTCCTACCGATCCTCACCTGGTCATTACCGATACCCGTAATTTTGAACAGGAAAAACAGAAACTGATTACCTATATCAATAAGTTCCAGGCAGGAGGTGAGGAAAAATGCACACGTCATCCTCATCCTTTTTTCGGTAAGTTAAGCCAGGCCGAATGGGGTATTGGCATGCACAAACACCTGGATCATCACCTGACTCAGTTCGGAGTCTGATTGCTTATCTTTGCCTTCTAATCAAAAAACTGCCATGCGTAAACTTATTGCTCTGGTTTCTTTTGTATTTATCTCCTTTAGCATAGATGCTCAGAAACACAATTCCGGTGCGTCTTATTCAGGCCATATTGAATATACACGGGGAAATTTCGGATCGTTTAGCTACCCGGTAACCGGAGACTCAATCCTTGTTACCTTCAAAGACAGCCTCCTTTCTTTCCGCATTTTTGAAAAGAAAAGGAAAAGCCCCGACCGTAACCTGGGTATGGATGCTGTTGCATTCACCCTTGTGCGGAGTGAAGCATTTGAAAATATCATCACACCCGATAAAGTGGAGAAAACATCCAGCCGTGATATGAAGTTTACCGGTTTTGTAAAAGGGAACTCCACCCGTATCACCTTATACCTTACGCATTACAGCGACGGTTCCATGGCTGAACTGACCTTTGTTCAGGAAACCGATGGCCTGCGTGCAGATGATCTCTTTGTCGCAGCACTTCGAAAGCAAAAGTAAGTTACCTTGCTCCCCTTGTTTAAGGGAAGCTGTAGTGACGTTAACGTCACGACTGAGGGGTATGAATTAAACTTTTCTTACTAGCTTTATCCAATGAAGCTAGCCCCACTTTTCCTGATTATCATCCTGTTCTTTTCCTGTAATTCACACGAGGAAGATGCCCGTAAACTTGCCCTGAAGGACAGCCTGGCCTCTGTCCTGCCTGCCGGACAGATCTATACCGGCCGTGACTGGAACGGCAGGGAAGAGTTTACCTGTGCACTGAAAATTCTGGATGGAAATAACTTTGTATTAGTAGGCTCGGCCGACAGCAATACAACCTATTTTGAACAGAGAGGTAAAATCGTAGCGATAAAGGATTCCATTTACCAGCTTTGTGTAAATCAATTCTTCTTTGCCGGCCCTTTTGAAGATCCTGCTCCCAATGATACCCTCAGGCTTTTTTGTGATTCTACGCTGGATGTTTCAGCCCTGTCTTTTCATTATGCAGATGGTTCTGTAAAAGACATGCAGACAGAATCAGCCTATATCAATTACGCGTATGACAAGAAATTATTCAACCCCGGGCACGAAAGACTGGGTATTGATATTGCTCACCTTAACCCGGTAACGAAGAGGACTGTGCTGTTTCAGGCTGATTACGGATCGGGTTATGAGATTTCTTACCAGCCTCTGAATGAGTATTATTTTGTTTCTATTAAAGGCAACAGGATAGAATCCCTTCCAACACACCCTATGGAAACAGGAACGATTGTGTTGAAGCTGAATCCGGATACACCCAAACCCAAATAGAACACAGATCTTCATGATTATCATGATTACCTCGGATTCTAAAAAAAGATCATTTTTAATCATGAGCATCATGAAAATCCGCGTTCTATCACGCCCTGATGTATATTTACCTGAAATAGCGCAACGCCACTGATGCAAACCCATAAACTAAAAGTCGAAAAAAATGCCCGCTACTTTGTGCTCGGCACTCCTTCCCCAAAGGTGGAAGAGGTATGGTTTATCTGCCATGGATACGGTCACCTGGGGAATTATTTCCTGAAACAGTTCGAACCTCTGATGGATGAGAAAACGCTCTTCGTTTCCTGCGAAGGCCTGAACCGTTTTTATGTCAACGGATTCTCAGGCAGGGTAGGGGCCACCTGGATGACGAAGGAAGACCGCCTCGATGATATTGAAGATTATGTCGATTATCTGGATAAGATTTATAAGCAGGTCATGAGTGGTGTAGCTTCAACAGTGAAAGTTACTGCATTCGGATTTTCTCAGGGAACAGCCACCATCACCCGCTGGGCAGGAGGAGGAATGAAGAAAAACATATACCGTATGATTTTCTGGGCCGGCGATATGCCTGACGATACAGACCCGGTGAAGGGAACACCAGGAAGCGCTGAAAAGATCTTTGTTGTCGGAACTCAGGATGAGTTTATCAGGGAAGAAGAGGTACAGACCCTGGTAAAACGCCTGGATACAGCCGGAATAACCTATACTCTGATACGGTTTGACGGTAAGCATGAACTGAACACCCCTGTACTGAAGCAACTGAAGGAGTCTTAATCACCACCAAATGAGGAATTGCCTTGCGTTCCATATGCTGATCTTTGTGCTGCTTATTGCTTCACAGAAGGGCACAGCACAGTCTGACTATGCAAGCGGATACAAGAATGAACTGCGTCTTACCCTGGCACAGCCCGGAATTGACTATGTACGCAGAATTTTTCCAAGGATGGCTCTTCAGACTACCGTATCCTGGGTTCCGGGTGTAGTTAGCAGGGTTTATGTAGGCACTTATAATTCAATGCTTCCTCATATGGAAACCGGAAGCGGGTTCAAAGCCTTGTTAATGGCCAGGATCGATATCAGAAACCAAACCGCATTACAGATAGGAGGAGGGTATCGTTATTTCAACGCCCCGGATCAATGGCTGTTTGTTACGAACACAGGAGATTTATACATAACCAATTATAAAGTTTCAGAGAAAAGTTCCACTCTGATTGGTTTTGCTGGTCTGGAATGGACCAACGACAATGCCAAACATTTCTGTGCTGCCTTTCACTTTCGGGCTGGAATAAGTCTGAGTCATTATACCATCCATGTAAGTGATGAACAATTCTGGGATTATGGGATCCTTCAGCCTACTTATAATCCTAATCTAAGACCTCCTCCATTTTCGAGTGCCGGTCAGAATGTATATGTATACCTGAATATGGGAGTCAGTCTTGGATGGAGATTTAGCCCGATTCCTCTTTAGTGATTCAATATTTATAAAGAAATAATTTCAAAAAAGAACCATGAAAAGGATATTGTTTTTCTTCAGCCTGCTATATGTCTTCGCCTCTTATGGTCAGGATACCCTGATCTGGAGTAACGGAAATAAAATGGTTGTAGATATCGTTTCCAGTGATTCTATTGTACGGTACAGGGATTACGCGGAACCAAACGGGGAAGTGTTTATCATTCGCCATAACGAACTTGCATTTATTCACTTTGCCGACGGACACAAGGAAACAGGAGCCTGGAGCGCGGAAGAGCAAAAGAAAATCAAAGCTATTCTGGCTTTACAGATACATCCTTTTTTACTGATGTACAAACAGGCAGGAGATATTATCGGTGAACCTGAAATGCTGAGCTTTGTTGAATACCAGACAAAAAATAAAATAATACTGGATCAGATTGGCCTTGTCAGGAAAGCCAGAAAAGCACAGGCTTCTGTAATGCTCACAGGGTTGGGAATGTTCGGGTTGGGAGTGGTTATTATCTGGAGAAGTTCAGCAAGATATTTGAATGCCGGTACGTTAGTCGGTTTTGCACTAGTTGCCTTATCCATTCCTGTTGAAGCCAGTTTTGTCATACCCTATACCCTTCGGAAAGTAAGGGCAAACCGGGTAAAGAACCTTTATAATGCCACTTTGTTTAATTAGTTTAAGAATGGATAAAACCAAACTCGCTCTACACGTTTTCGACAGCTGCGCCAAAGGCTATCAGGATAAATTCATGTTCCAGCCCCAATACTATTCTTCCTTCGACTTCTTTTGCAATGCGGTAAAAATGCAACAGGCTTCCTTGCTTGAGCTTGGATGCGGGCCGGGAAACATTACCCGTTATCTGATTGAAAAGCGCCCTGACTTCAAAATCCTCGGAACTGATCTTGCCCCGAATATGGTGGATCTGGCACGTGTCAATAATCCTGCTGCTGAATTCAAACTTATGGATTGCCGTGATCTTTTGAAACTGAACAAAAAGTGGGATGCCATTGTTTGCGGTTTCTGTCTGCCGTACCTGGATAAAGAGGAAGCCATACGCCTTATACAGGATATATCTGCTGCATTAAATCCCGGAGGGATACTCTATCTGAGCACAATGGAAGATTCCTATTCTAAATCAGGAATGAAATCTTCCAGCGACGGGGCCTATGAATGTTTTATTCACTACCATGAAGGTATTTACCTGCAACAAGCTCTGGAAGAAGCAGGTTTTAAAATCCTGCTCATGGAAAGAGTGGATTATACAGATCATCTGGGAGTGGTGACGAAGGATTTACTGATAGTGGCTTCGCTGAACGTTCTGACGTGATGGACCGCAGATGATCATGATAATCTGCGGTCTATTAATGATGATTAACAATAAGCACGGCTACCACCGCACCGGCCAACCCCGTAAAATAAGCTCCCCAGATTCTTTTTTTCTTCATATGGGTAGCCTGACTTACATATCCCAGCATATAATCTTTGCTTCGTAATGGAGCTCCCGGTGGTATCCCCAGATTGGAGAACCGGGGCCTTACCGATGAACAAGCCACGGCAGGGATGATTCCTATAATCCCTCCGGTCAGAAAGCTCGTAAGGCCTACGGCAATCATACCTCCTCCATCATCATAATGGGCACCCGCATCGAGAAGACCATGTCTCATTTCCAGCATGTCCTTTACTGGAGCCAGGTGACGGATAGTGATAATCTGTATAATACCGTTTGAGTAGACAATCAGCCTGATTTCATCCGAATCAACCGTTTTCCGAACAGTGCCCTTTACACTGTCCTGAACTGTATAGCTGACATCAAAAGTGGTGACTTCCGATACCTTGGCTAATTGGGTGGTACCGTTTACAAAAAAAAGGGTGTCCTGCTGGGCTGATGCGATAAAAGGAAGGAGTACCAGAAATAAAAGAAAGAGATAGGACCTGTTGAAGCCTGCTTTTATAATCATAGTCCGGTATTTAAACGCTTAAAACTAATAATTTGCGTATTAGCACGGAATTAGATTGAGCAGTCGGCTGGTTTGGTTGTGTAAATGGTTGGTTTGGGCAATTCTTGCTGGTATCCCCAGTGCGGAGTCGCTAATCAGATGAAACTGTCACTTTGTCACAGTTTGTTTTCTGGCATATGGTTTGACTATTGCAGGAACTATAAAAAACATTCTGTAACCCCTTAAAAATCAAATTGTATGGCTACCGGCAAGATCAATGTGCAAACGGAGAATATCTTCCCCATTATCAAGAAATTTCTTTACTCAGATCATGAAATATTCCTGCGCGAACTGGTTTCAAACGCCACCGATGCCACTCAGAAACTGAAAGTACTGGCTTCCCTTGGTGAATTCAAAGGTGAGGTAGGCAGCACCCTGATAGAAGTAAAGCTGGATAAGGATAAAAAAACCGTTACCATCAGCGACCGGGGTATTGGAATGACTTCCGAAGAAGTGGAGAAATACATCACCCAGGTGGCTTTTTCGGGTGCTGAAGAGTTTGTAAAACAATACAAGGATAAGACCGATGCGGTTAATAATATCATAGGGCATTTCGGTCTGGGTTTCTTCTCTGCCTTTATGGTTTCTGCCAAAGTAGAAGTAATCACACGCAGCTACAAGGATGGTTCAACCGGTGTTCACTGGGAATGCGATGGCAGTCCGGAATATACCATTGAAACCTGCGACAAGGCTGAACGGGGAACCGATATCGTGCTTCACCTGGCGGATGACAGTCTGGAATTCCTGGAAGAACAACGCCTTCGTACCATCCTGACCAAATACTGCAAATTCCTTCCTGTTGAAATCAAATTCGGTACAACAGAAACGACAGAAAAAGATGAAGCCGGTGTGGAAACAAAGGTTGTCAAAGACCGTATCATCAATAACCCCCGTCCGGCCTGGACCCGTAAACCGGCTGAGCTGACCGACGAGGATTATAAATCATTCTACCACGAATTGTATCCGTCTACTTTTGAGGAACCACTCTTCTGGATACACCTCAATGTGGATTACCCGTTTAACCTGACCGGGGTGCTCTTCTTCCCCAAACTGAAAAATAATTTCGAAATCCAGAAAGACCGTATCCAGCTATACTGTAATCAGGTATTCGTTACCGATACGGTAGGGGAGATCGTTCCGGATTTTCTGGCCTTGCTCCAGGGCGTTATCGATTCACCCGATATCCCGCTCAATGTAAGCCGTTCCTATCTGCAGAGCGATTCGAGCGTAAAGAAGATCAGCGCCCATATCACCAAAAAGGTGGCCGATAAACTGGAAGAGCTCTATAAAAAAGACAGGACCGATTTTGAAGCCAAATGGAATGACATTCGTGTATTTGTGCAGTATGGAATGCTGAGTGAAGAGAAGTTTTTTGAAAAAGCAAAGAACTTCGCCCTGTTCCGCAATACCGAAGGTAAATGCTTCACCTTTGAGGAGTATGAAAATCATATCAAACCCCTGCAAACAGATAAGGATAAACGACTCGTTTACCTCTATACCAGCAATGTAAACGAACAGCACAGCTTTGTGGAAGCGGCCAAAACAAGAGGATACGATGTACTTGTAATGGACAGCCCTATTGATGTTCACTACCTCAATTTCCTGGAATCCAAATTCAAGGATGCCTCCTTTGTGCGCGTTGATTCCGATACAGTTGAACGCCTCATCAAGAAAGACGAAGCCCTGCCTTCCAAACTCAGTGAAGACGAACAGAAAAGTATCCAGGGTATCATAGAAGAGGTGATGCCAAAGGATAAATACCATGTGGAATTCGAATCCCTGAGTGAGACCGACCAGCCTGTCCTCATCACACGTCCTGAATTTATGCGCCGTATGAAAGATATGAGCGCACTGGGCGGAGGAAACAATATGTACGGTATGCTGCCTGATATGCACAATGTAGTGGTGAACAGCAATCATCCCCTGATAAGTAAGATTGTGCAGGAAAAGGATGAGAACAAAAAGAAGCAACTTGTACGTCAGGCTACAGACCTGGCCATGCTTTCACAAGGCCTGTTGAAAGGGGAGAGCCTTTCAAGCTTTATCAAAAGAAGCGTGGAGCTGATCGGGTAACGATTAGCCGCGATACAGAGAAAATTATTGGGGTTTCTCAAAAATCAATTGAGATTACCAAATACGATTTGTTGATAATATCTATTTGTGTCACCCCTACGGGGTTTTAAGTCATTCTGCTGTTCTATAATTATTTCACCCCTTCGGGGTTATTCAGAAAACAAGAAAGCCCGAAGGGCTGGCATAATTATAGAAGAAGTTGAGACAAAAAAAACAGAAACCCCGAAGGGGTGACACAATTAACCCAAAAGGTTCAAGCAATAGGAATCAGTAGTTTTTTGTTCATTGGTCATCAGTAGCCCCTTTGATTCACAATTCAGAGGGGCTTTTGTTTATTTACTACTTTAGACCGGAGTATCTGATGTACCAGATTCCGGCTTTGTTTTCCAATCCTTCTTCTCCAATGAATAAGACTACCAAGATATTTGCCTGGATCACCGGGACACTCTTTATAGGAGGTATTTGTTTCAAGTGCCTTCACTTTCCCGGAGCCAGCCCCATGCTGCTGCTGTCTTCCTTTTTTTATCTCGTGTTCTACCTGCCTATGTGGCTGGCTGCAACATTGAAGCGAAAGGAGTTCCCCGTCTTTTATATCATCCAGTATGTGGTTCTGAACCTATTCATGATTGCCGGTTTATGTAAAATGATGCACTGGCCGGGGGCAACACAGTTTTTTTTCGCCGGACTGATTTGTATTCTCCTTGCTCTTGTTCCTTCCCTGATCCTGAAAATGAGGAAACAACCGGCAGGTGACGGTAGCAATATACACCGGGGTTTACTGCTTGTCTTTTTTCTTTCTTTTTATATTAATTACCACAACGGAGGTATCAGCTACAGCCTTATCAATGCAATGAATATGGGTGGTATGAGAACGGAGGCATCGCTCAAAAAGGCGGAACTAAAATCCCGGAAATTGTATGAATACCTGGGTCTTATTTCGGATAAGACCACCCATGCCGGACTGGGAAATGTGGAGGTGCTCAAAAAACGTACAGACAGCACAATAAACTATATCCACCACCTCAAAGCATTCCTGATTCACAAAACAGATCAGATTCCCCTGACTCAGGCTGATTCAACCCGGATCGGTTCTATTGTACATACCATGAACCAGCAAATCCCTACTGCTGTACTCATCGGGGGAAATTACCTGAGACCTGTTACAGGCCCCCATTCGGGTGCGGAATTGAAAAAAGTGATTGAACTGTTCCGGGATTCTGTCATCAACCTGGTCGACAAAGATCAGCAGAGCCTGATCCGTCAGGGTATCAACCTGCCGACAAACGATGAAACAGACCCTGATTCTGGAGAAGAAGTACCCTGGGAGGTGGCCACATTCTACAATATGCCGTTAAATGAAGTGTACACTTCTTTATCAACCCTTGAATATGAAGTCAGGAATACGGAAGCCCAGATTCTGACCAGCCTGCTTAACAAAGTGACAAGTGCAGATAAGACAAATATGGCCGCCCGCATGGCAGAGCTGGGTGTGAAATACGAAAGTGAGATGAAGGAACAGCAACTTTCTCTTGCCAAAAAGGACAAGGAACTGCTGAATGCCCAGATGCGTGACAAACAGGAGAGCCTGGACAGTATGAGTGCTACCATTGTTTATTTTATTCTCGGCCTGGTTGCTTTCGCCGTCATGCTGTTCTATATCATACGAAGCAATATGGTCCGCAAAAAATTGAATAAGGAACTGGCGTCTCAAAAAGCCGAAGTTGAAAAACAAAAAGAACTGGTAGAGGAGAAGCAGCATGAAATTATTGACAGTATCACCTATGCCAAACGCCTTCAACAGGCTATCCTGCCTGCTTTGAATACCGTAAAACAGTATTTGCCCCATAGTTTTATTTACTATCAGCCCAAGGATATTGTGGCCGGAGATTTTTACTGGATGCATACTGCCGATAACGAGGTTTACCTTGCTGCTGCCGATTGTACTGGGCATGGAGTTCCCGGAGCCATGGTGAGTGTGGTATGCAGCAACGCATTGAACAGGGCGGTGAATGAATTCCGGCTGAGCGAGACAGGCCTTATTCTTGACAAGACCAGAGAACTGGTGATGGAAACATTTGAAAAAAGTGGTAATGAAGTAACCGATGGTATGGATATTTCCCTGATCCGGATAGGAACAGGAGAGAAAAGAACGATACAATGGAGCGGGGCAAATAATGCCCTGTGGTATATACAAGACAAAGAACTGACTGAAGTGAAAGCCGATAAACAACCGGTAGGTAAATACAGTGCCATCAAACCATTCACCACCCATAACCTGGAATTGAACGGTCCGGTTACGTTTTATCTGTTCAGTGATGGGTTCGCTGACCAGTTCGGACCGGAAGAGAAAAAACTAATGAAGAAAAAATTCAGGGATATCATCTCCTCTATACAGCATCTGGATATGGCTGCCCAGCACGAATACCTGCATCAGTTCCATGAAAAATGGAAAGGAAGTATGGAGCAAACCGATGATGTAATGGTTATTGGAGTTCGTATCTGAAAGAACCGGGAAACACTTCATGAAACGTGGCCTTACAATTTTTGCTGTTGTAATCTTATTACTGGGTCTGACCCTGACCGGTATCTGGATTGTACGACCTGACCTGGTCAACAACTACAGAAAGAACAGAACATTAAAGTTCGGAGACCGGGTTGACAGTCTGCATGGCGTCATTGTGTATTACAACGGAGGAGTAGGAAATACTCAGGGAAGAACATTGACGGAAGATAATTACAACATCGGCAAGAAATACCAGTGTGTTGAATTCGTAAAGCGCTATTATTATGAACGCCTTGGACATAAAATGCCGGATTCTTACGGGCATGCCAAAGACTTTTTTGATCCCGGCTTAGGCGACGGTGATTGGAGTGAGAAACGGTCCCTGTATCAGTATTCAAACGGAAGCAAGGTCAAACCCGATACCAGCGACCTGGTTATTTTCAAAGGGTCTGTGTATAATTCATACGGGCATGTGGCTATTGTCTCAGCTGTATTTGAAAAAGAGGTGGAAATCATACAGCAGAATCCAGGGCCATTTGCTGCTTCCCGGATCCGAATCGGGATTACGAACAGAAACGGAAAATGGTTTTATGAGTATGGAAGTGTATTGGGCTGGCTGAGAAAGAAACTAAACTGAGAAAAAGGGGGAAAACACAAGAGGGGAAAATGATTGCTCATTTTCCCCTCTATAATTTGGGATAAGATTGCTATAAAGGAAAATTAAACTTTTTTCACATTCTTTGCATTCGGTCCTTTTGGTCCGCTTTCTTCGTCAAAAGAAACTTTATCGCCTTCGCGGATATCGTCCTGCAGTCCGGAGGAGTGTACGAATAAATCTTTTCCACCTGCATCAGGTGTAATAAATCCAAATCCTTTAGTTTCATTAAAAAACTTAACAATACCTGTTTTCATGTTTACTTTTTTTGGTTAATTAATGGGTAAAGATACTAATAATTCCGGGCTTTAGCTATTATTATGAAGGAATAATGAATAATACTGCCTTTGATGCCGGGACAGCGTTTTGTCGTTTCAGAATAATTAAGCCTGAATACCTTATATTTTCTTCATTTCTGTCTTCTTTGGGCTGATAACACCCAGGCCGGAACCTTGATTTAGGCCAATTTTGATTTATAAGTTTCTTACTTTATTGCCTGAAAATAAATACCGGTAGTCATGCTATCTGTAATAGACCGCTGATCATCATGATTGTCATGATCTATGCTGATTATCAGAGATATCCAAACATTATGATGAATCATGATTATCATGAAAATCAGCGGTCGGTCACGTTATGAGGTTGATGTGAGCTGATTATATCATTGGTAAATAACCGTAAAGCTATGCTTGCATAAGGTTTTTTGTCCTAGCTTTACACACGTAAAACGCTAAAAAACAAAACAATGATTAAAAAAATACTTTCCGTTCTCTTCCTTTTTGCAGGGGTTATAAGTTATGCCCAGCAGCTAACCAACTCAGGCTTTGAAACCTGGAGCGGGAGCCCGTCTGCACCTTCACCCTGGGGAACGCTTGATCAGGGCATGACCAATGCAGGACTTACCGGCAGCAGCTATGTAACCAAATCAACAAGCCCGAATACCGGTTCTTTTGCAGCCACCATCAAAACCCAGGCAGCTCCTATTGTTGGTACAATAACATCAGGTGCCATGATCTATGGAACTATAACCGTTGTTATTTCAACAGGTAAAGCAGTTTTCAGAGGCCTGCCTTATACAGGTATGCCGACCAGCACCAGCTATTATATCAAAGGCACTCTGAATGCTGCCGATACCTGCGGTATTTTTATCATGCTTTCACATTGGAATACAGGTACAGGAAAGAGGGATACACTGGGCAAGGGGATTGATACGGTTACCAGTCTCACGGCCTCCTATGTTATGCGTACAGTGCCTGTTAAATACACCATTTCCGGCACACCTGATTCCATACAATATATCATTGCTTCATCAGCCAAGAAAACTCCGGCTGTTGGTACTGTAATAACAGTTGATGATGTAAATCTGAATTTTGCTACGGGTATACAGCCCCTGGCTTTCGGCCAGTCCGAAAACAATGCCTATCCTAACCCTGCCCGGGATCAGATTACTCTTTCGGGTTTGAATGAGAAAGCGAAATTTATTGCCGTGTACGACATTACAGGCCGTACCCTTTGTACAAAAGAAGTTACGGGAAAGACTCATACCCTTGACCTGGAGAACTTCCGGAACGGAATGTATATATACAGTATACTGGATGAACAGAACAGGGTGATTAAGTCATCCCGTTTTATCGTATCCAGATAATAACAGGATGTTAATGAAAAACCCGGACAGAATCGTCCGGGTTTTTTTAATTTTACCTGTCTCATAAAAACAGCCCGTATGAATCCCTCCTTCCGTATGCTTATCCTGTGCGGTCTTTTTGCAGCTTCTTCCATTGCCCAGCCGGCAAGGGTTTGTAATACAGATTTGCTGAAGCTCTTGTATCAGGATACAGCCTATATGAATAAAAAGGACAGGGTTGACAAGCTTTTTGCCCATGCTGTACCCGGGCATTGGGGAGAATTTGTGAAGGGAGTGGATGAAGATCTGGTGACGAAGAAGAAAATTATTGCATTTACATTCGATGCCTGCGGAGGCAAGAGCAATAAATATGATAATGAACTCGTTGATTACCTTAGAAAGGAGAAAATACCGGCAACCTTGTTTGTTTCCGGTAAATGGATTGATGATAATCTGCCTGTATTTATGAAGCTGAGCAAGGATACATTGTTTGAAATAGAGAATCATGGACTCAACCACCGTCCCTGTTCTGTTGATGGGGAAGGGGAGTATGGTATCAAAGGCACTCCCGATGTACCCGATGCTTTTGATGAAATCGAAGCCAATGAATGGAAAATTCAAAGACTTACAGGGCGCAGGCCCCGTTTTTACCGTTCTGCAACAGCCTATACCGACGAAGCCTGTGCAAAGATTGCCACCTATCTGGATGTTACCATCGTCAGCTTTGATGTGTTATCAGGTGATGCCGTCCCTTTTGCCAAGCCTGACCTGATTGTTAAACAAGTCATGAAAAATATTAAACCGGGGGCTATCGTTATCATGCATTTTAACCATCCGGAATGGTTTACCTGCGATGCTATGACACAGCTGGTACCCATGCTGCGCAAACAAGGTTATTCCTTTTCCAGGCTGGATTCTTACCCTTTGAAAGGGAAATAGCAAAAGAGAAAAGCTTTTCATAACTTTACCTTCTAAGCTAAGAAATTTGAAAAAAGGCCTCATTCTTATCCTCTTCCTGTTCTGTATAACAGCTGGCTATGCCCAAACAGGTGAAAAAACCGCTTATGGTATAAGCGCTATGTACGATTTTCAGACCAACGGACTCGGTTTCGGAGCCCGTGCCTATATTCCATGGGAAGAGAAATTCGCCCTTTCACCTCAAATTAACTATTATCCTTCCTTTAATTCCATACATGAACTCTATTTAGGAGGTGCTTTACAGTATAATTTCATGGAAATGCTCAACTGGCATTGCTATGCCCTGGGTGCTTTGTATTATGACCGCTGGTTCAATTCCAATAAATATGAAGGAAAAGTTGCCAAGCCAAACAATTTTGCGGAGGAATTAGGCGTTGGTATAAAAAGGACTTATAACTGTTTACAGCCTTTTTTTGAAGCCCGTTATGATTTTAAGTGGAAAGAAGCCAGTGTGCATGCAGGGATCATGATTTCTTTCGGAGATTGCTTTGTGCCTTACCGTTGTGCAGCTTATTAGTTTTTTACCTATATTTATTCTTCCAATTACTCAAATACTCAGAAAAAATGTTCAAATCATCCTACTTCAGGAGTGCAAAACAGAAAATTTCAGGTTTCCGTATGCCTATGGCAGCTTTGCTGATCCTGATGCTGGCAGGCAGTTTATTCATGCCTTCCTGTAAGAAAAGCAGGGCGCCGTCACCTTCCACAACACCTCCTCCGCCTACCGTACCCCTGGGTTATACTTCACCGACAACATTTTATAGTACTTATAAACAACCGGTACAGACTTTCCAGGTCGACAGCCCTGGAACCGGCCCGATTGTGGGTGCTATGGGTACCAAACTATACCCCACCGATAATATCTTTATGTACCCCAGCGGAGCCAATGTATATTATCCTTTCACACTCCAGCTGATTGAAGAATATCCGGTGAAAGATCTTATCCTGTCTAACATGCCAACCGTTGCAGGCGGTAAAGTCATGCAGGCTCGTCCTGCCATCAGTGCCCGCTGTTTCAAAGGCTCTACAGAACTGGTGCTTAAACCCGGCAAGAAACTCCCGATTCAGACTGGTACCGTCAGTCCGTTGCTAACCGGAAACACTGTTTATTATGGCTTTCCAAGCGGATCTATCAACGACTGGACGAATACCGTAAGTACTTTGGATCCTGCTATTAACCCTGATACCCTTTCGGCAGTAACCAATATGGGTACCAGCTATGGAGTGAACATTGCCCGTATGGGCTGGGTAACCCCCGGTCAGCTTTATAACCCTTCGGGATCAACCACTTCTGTAACATTTACCTGTACCGGTAACACCCCTCAGAATATCAATGTATTCCTTGTATTCAACAGCAGCAGTTCTGTTGTGCAGGTTTACAGTCTGCATTCGGGTGCGGTGCCTGTCGGGATATCCTGCACGATGATTGCAATAGCCTATGATGCCAATAATAAACTGGTATATGATAAACAAAACCTGACAATCACCAGCGGCATGAGTGTTACACTCAATCCGATAGTAACTACCGAAGCCAACCTGCTCTCAATACTTTCTACACTGTAAGCGATACGCATAATTTTTAATTAATACACGAAGAAAAGGACAGGTATATCACCTGTCCTTTTCTTATTTTTACCTGCTCTAATACGTGTTCCTATGAATCCTTTATCGGGCTTAAAATCAGAATTCCTCCTCGATCCATCCATCACATTCCTGAATTTCGGTTCATTCGGGGCTTCACCAAGGGTGGTATTTGAGGATTATCAGCAATGGCAGCTGGAACTGGAAAGGGAACCTGTTCAGTTTATAGCTGTTAACGGCCCTGCATTTTTAAAGAAAAGCAGGGAAGCCCTTGCCGGGTATATTCACTGTGATGCCAATGACCTTGTTTATGTAAGCAACCCTACCTATGCAGTCAATATTGTTGCAAAAGGTTTAAAACTTAAACCCGGAGATGAGATTCTCTCCACCAACCTGGAATATGGTGCTCTGGACCGTACCTGGAACTATTATTGTCAGCAGTACGGAGCCCGTTTTGTACGCCAGGAAATAACACTGCCCCTGATTTCCGAACAGGGATTTATAGAGGAGTTTTTCCGCGGCCTGACAGCCCGTACGAAAGCCATATTCATCAGTCAGATCACCAGTACCACAGCTCTGAAATTTCCGGTGAAAGAGATCTGCGAAATCGCCAAACAAAAAGGATTGCTCACCATCGTTGACGGTGCCCATGTTCCCGGCCATATACCCCTGAACCTTTCAGAGCTGAAAGCAGATATCTATACCGGAGCCTGCCACAAATGGATGATGACAGCCAAGGGAAGTTCTTTTCTTTATATCAAAAAAGAATTTCAGCCTTTCGATCCCCTTCTGGTGAGCTGGGGCTATGAAAGCGCTGCTCCTTCCCATTCCCGCTTTCTGGATTATCATCAGATGCAGAGCACCCGCGATTTTTCAGCATTCCTGACAATCCCGTCAGCAATTGCATTCATGGAAGCATATAACTGGGCTCAGGTTTCAGCTGCATGCCGTAAGCTTGCACACAACAACTACCAGCGTTTCTGCACACTTTTAGGCAGTGCCCCGCTTTGCCCCGTGAATGACACCTTCCTTGGGCAGATGTGCAGCATACCCTTGCAAACGAATCATCCGGAAGAATTGCAAAGACACCTGTTTGAAAAATACAGGATTGAAATACCGGTGATGAGACAGGAGCAAAGGATATTTATCCGCTATTCCATACAGGCCTTTAATGATCAGAGCGACCTGGATAAATTGTATGCAGCCCTTCAGGAAATTCAGTCGCAAGGAAAGTTAATCAGCAAATGATGTCTGTACAATAGCAGAACCAATGAAAAAGCAACATGTCCCGCATAAAAAAAGCATTGCAAACACACTGCATCCCGAAGCATTTGATTTTTTAAAGACCCTTGCCCGTAATAATAACAGGGAATGGTTTAATAAACATAAACAGCGTTACCTCGACGCCAGGGAACATGTTATACATTTTGCCGGCAAGCTGTTGGATGAAATGAATAAACATGATGTGATTGAAACGGATTCAGGTAAAGCATCTCTGTTCCGGATTTACAAAGATGTACGTTTTTCAAAATCGAAAGTGCCTTATAATACCCATTGGAGCGGAGTATTTAAAAGAGCTTCGAAGCAACGCCGGGGAAGTTATTATTTTCATCTCCAACCCGGCAATACATTCCTGATAGGAGGTTTCTGGGGACCAGATGCAGATGATATGAGGCGAATACGGGAAGATATGGCTGCTGATTATCCTGTCTGGAACAAGGTGCTGAAATCCAAGTCACTTCAAAGTACTTTCGGTGAATTAAGAGGGGAGAGGCTGCTTACAGCTCCAAGGGGATTTGATAAAGCCCACCCTGCCATTGACCTGCTCAGGTATAAGCAGTTTATGCTGAGGCATGAATTTACGGATAAGGAAGTGGCCGCACCGGATTTTGTGAAACAGGTAAGTGCTGTCTATAAAAAGATGAGACCTTTTCTGGATCATATGAGCTATGTGCTTACGACAGATGCCAACGGTGAATCCCTGACTGAATAATACCTGGTTCACTTCAGTGCATCAGTGCTGTCAGAATATGCTGATAAGCGCTGATTCCTGCCCCGATATTCTTTACCGGTATACACTCATTGACTCCATGTACGGTTTCGATGAGGCTTAGATTCAATTCCAGAGGAAGAATGCCATAGGACGGAATGCCGGCTGAGCGCATAAAGCTGTTATCAGTGGTAGCCGGAAACAACACAGGAATTGCGCTGGATCCCGGATATGTGTTCAGCAATCCCTGGCTGATGGCATCATAACTCTCACCTAAAGCACTTGCCGGTGCAGAAGGACTTTGATCCAGAATTTCAATTTTAACTTTTGGATTGAGTATTCTTATTTTCAGCTTACGTATAAATTTTTTAGTGTTTACACCCGGCAAAAGGCGGCAGTCGAAATAAGCATTGGCCTCATTCGGAATGACATTGGGAGGTGCAGGTGCATTGTAAATCGTGGTAAGCTGTACCGTATTGATTACCTCGTTGAGCAGGGTAGGTTCATGTCTCAGGATTTTCCGCCTGAGCGGATACATCCAGAACCGGGGCAGGCTTCGGAGCAGGAAGCCTTTAAATCCCCCATTCAGTTTGCCCAGTTCCCGGAACATCTTACGGGTTGTCTTGTCGAAAAGCAAAATAGGTTTTTTATCCTCTATCCGGTTAATGGCTTTGATAAGTATGGAGTTGGCTGTTTCTTCCGTTGCCATGGCTCCATGTCCGCTGCCATTGTGCCTGACAGAGAGTTTTAGCCATAAACTTTTCTTTTCGGCCACAGAAATAAAGAAGACCATTTTGTCGGGGCGGGAAGGCAGGAAGTTACGGAATCCGGCTCCTCCTTCACCGATAGCCAGCTTAGGATGCAGCAGGTAGAGGTAATTATCACATACAAAACGGGCTCCATGAGTGCTGCCTTTTTCTTCATCAGAAAGAAAGAGCAAGGTGATATTATTCGGTAAATCATGCGTACGGGCTGTGTCAAGCCAGGCTTGCATTGCAAAAAGTTCCATAACCCCTATCCCTTTCATGTCCAGACAGCCTCTTCCCCACAGGGTATCATTCACCACATCTCCGGAAAAAGGAGGATGCTTCCAGGTTATGCTGTCGGAGGCAGGCACTACATCCAGATGACAAAGGAGAATGATATTCGGCTTGCCTGATTCAAGAGGGTATATGGAAGCTGAAAAATTCAGGAAAGAATCCTTATCACAAAAACGCCGGGTGTAGAATCCCATTTCTGAACTTTTTTTGTAAAGAAGTTCCAGTGCCGGACGTTCACTGCCTGAAACAGAACGCATGCGTACCAGATCTGCCATCAGGTTCAGGGCTTTTTCAGACAGACTCAACGTGTCTTTAGAGGCGGCTCCAAGGCCTGTACAAATAAAAAGCAGATAAAGAAACGGAAAGATCAGGTGTTTGCGCATAAACTTAATACCAAAAGTACAAATAATAGACTAGAGGAATTGGTGCAACCAGGCCTTTGTATTGTCAGTTAAGAAACATACTTTCCTGCCCTGTGTCAACTCACCTATGAGAAGGCTTATTCTATGTAATTCCGATAGGACTGATTGCACTGCTGAATCCCGGATTTGGTTTATATTTAAGCTGTCAAATGCCAGGAATTTAGCTGTCCTTTCGACAAAGGAATACCGGAAAACCTTTAAAAAAGTACGGGGCGTTATCCGAAAAGCCTGATGAGTAGGAAAAAAACTTCAACCATGAAAAAAAATCTGATTATTGTTGCCCTGGCATTCGCAACCCTGACTGCCTTTGTTATTCCTCAGCAAAACATGAAATCGGAAGCTTCCGAGCATCCACGTATTGCAAAAGCCATTCATGAAATGGAAGATGCATTGCAATACATGGAAAAAGCTCCTCATGATTTCGGAGGAAACAAAGCTGAAGCCATGGCCGATACAAAGAAAGCCATCGTTTCCCTCAAAAAAGCCCTGGCATACCGTGCCAAGCAGGACAATAAGAAGAAATAATCTGATCTGGTTCCCAACTCCTTTCCCGGTACTGCCGGGAAAGGAGGAATTGGGTAATTTTTAAATCCCTTCTCTATGTCACAACCCGAAGCCTATAACCAGCACATGAATATTCGGTACGAGCATCTGGAGGTGATAGATGTTCCCGCTATTGTAAATGATTGCACAGATCAGTGGTTCAACCAGACCCTGAGCAAGGTGAATGACAGCGTAACCCGTTTAGGGATAGTAGAAGGGGAGTATCACTGGCACAAACATGAGGAAGAAGATGAATTCTTTTTTGTGCTTGAAGGAAGGCTCTTCATTGATCTGGAAGACCGGACCATAGAACTTGGCCCTATGCAGGGTACAACAATCACCAAAGGAGTTATGCATCGCCCACGTGCTCCTCACAAAACGGTTATGCTGATGGTTGAAAACAGCAGCATTGATCCGTTGGGGACTTCTCCAAAATAATAGTTCTGTTTCTTTCCCTGTATTATCATTGGCATGATTTGAAAGGTCCTGCCCATATATTTGCATTATATGCAATAGCTTAACCAGTCCATGGTAGTATTTGCATAATTTCCGGGTTCTCTCTATTCAATTGCAAGCTTTTCGGGTAATTCCATTCCTTCTCAGGCACCTGCACCGGAAAGCCGTTTCCTTCCGGTCTTGATACGCTTTACGTTTGTATCCTAAAGCATAGAGCGATGAAAAATCACGGTCAGATTCCTATTTGTATTGTCAGGATTGTGTCTTTATTTATTCTTATTTCTTTTCTGCTTACTTCCTGCTCAGTTCAGAAACGTTTGTATACAGGAGGGTATTATATAGATCGTTCTGCCGCCCGAGTGTCAGCACCTGTTCATGCAATTGTGGTTTCAAAGCCAGTACATATTAAGGATTCTGTAAGAGAGGTTATTCAAGTCCGGGTATTGCATTTTGAAACAACAAAGGAAGCCGTATTTACAGAGAAGGTTCCCTATACGGTCGCCACCTCATTGGGTAGGCATCCTCAGGTTAATCAGACGCAAGGTCCTTCAAACCTTGTTTGGGTTTGTGATACCTTGAAGAAGGTAAAGTCTGAGCCCGGGAAAAGACCTACAGCAAGTCAGGATTCACACACCGCTCTGGGTTTTCTGATTATGAGTTTCATGTTAGGACTCTTTGGACTCATCATTGCATTCTTTCTGGCCAGACGTTCTCTGCGTAAAAATAAGCCGGGACCTGATTTTGACCTGGGTGCTTATCACAGAGCCAAAACAGTAAAGATGCTTGCTGTCGCTTTGTTCTTTGTTTATATCGCCCTGCTAGCCTTGTTTATTTGTTTGTTAAGCACCTTGACATTCGCAATAGGACCTATTTTTATCGGAATGATGTAGTAAAGAAATGAAAAACACCACACTCATTGGAAAGGTCGTCATAATCACAGGCTTTGTTCTGCTCCTGAATTCATGTACTATTCAGAAAAGGTTGTATACGAAAGGCTTTTATGTAGAACATGCAACTGAATCCGGAAGAGATTGCTCTGTCTTAACTAAAAATTGGCATTTGCCGGTAAATTTCAATACAGCAAATTCATCCCGGGATTTACGGTGTGATGGTGTAGTACAATCATCAGGTTCTTTGAAAGATTACAGGCATTTACAAAGCTTGAAAGTGAATAAGATAAAACGGATTGATGTGACAGTCGCTCATAAACTGGTTGGGCAGGGAGCTTTACCTATATTAAAGGGTCTATCTGAAATAAAAAAAATAAATAGCAGATCAGCACTTAAAGTTAAGGACAGATCGATGGAATATCAGGGAACAGGAGGTGAACTGCATGACCTGCTCGTTATCTTTCTCATCATGGTTGTTTTGATTGCATTGCTTATTCTTTGTCTCTGGTTATTCCTTTCGACGGCAGCGGTCGGCGCCAATTTATTAGGTGTTTTCATCTGAAAGAGTAAATGGATTTCCCTATCTTTGCCCTCCAATATCAACCTCTATACCCTGTATTATGGAAGTGAAAGACAGCAACGGAAATCTCCTCAATGACGGAGATACCGTAACCCTTATCAAAGATCTGAAAGTAAAAGGTTCATCCCTTAACCTTAAAAGAGGTACAGTTGTTAAGAAAATCAAGCTGACCGAAAGTGAAGATGAGGTGGATTGCCGTATCAATGGCAGCAGCATTGTACTCCGTACTGAATTTCTGAAAAAGAGTTAAGAATACAGTGACGCTTGTCCTTTATTTCATCTGCATCATTGTGCGGATGCTGTTTGCATATTCCTTACTGGGAAGAAACTGGCGTTTTTCACTGTCCCATTTTAACAATACCAAAGGGAAGTCAGCATCTTTCAGGTTGGGATGCTCTGTTTCTTTCAGCATGTAAACATCGGCGATGTTCTGATACAACGGATCCAATACCGTTCCCGGAGGTAAATGCGTGTCGAGCATGATTACAAGCTTAATATATCCCTGCTTGCTCAGGGTAATCGTGTATTTCGTATCTGTATAAAGACTCAGGTTTACATAAGCCAGCTCCTCCGTCCATCCGTCCGGTTTGAATGTTTTGAAATCCCGGATCACCGTACTGTCTTTCGTAACGTGTATGGAAACACCGGATAGCGGGTTTCCCTTTTCCCAAGGAGTGACCTTGAGGCGGATTGGCTGGCCTTGACCGGCCTGAGCCTTTTGGCCTTGTGCATTACCCGATAACCCGTTGAAAGAGTGGGTGAGAAGGACTAAGCTGAAAGCCCCAATCAATAATTGCTTCATGTTAGGATGCATCATATAGGCAACGAGAAAGGTATAGGTTTTTGGCTTTGATTACATATGGAGTGCCGATTTTTCGCTAAAAAGAGGGGATTCCGGGGGGGTGTCAGGTTATTCAGACGACGAGTCAGGAGCAGGGCCTGACAAACCCTGTCGCCGCTCATGTAATTTCCGGTTAAACTACGGCATTACAGCGTAATTTTGAATACATGATGCGCTACACCCTGATTCACGTGATCCTGCTTTTGTTTACGGTCCGGGTAATGGCTCAGGATTCCAACCATGTGCATGCATGCAGGGTTAAAATACCACCTAAAATTGATGGGGTACTGAATGAGGAAGTCTGGCAAGCAGCAAGTCCTGCCACTCTTTTCGTCCAGTCTGATCCGGATTATAAGGCAGCATCGACGCAAAAAACGGAAGTAAAGGTATTATATGACGACAATGCCATTTATATAGGCGCTATGCTTTATGATACCCATCCTGACAGTATCAAACACGAGCTGGGAGCCAGAGATGATGAAGGCCTTAATTCAGATTATTTCACTGTTGCGTTGGATACCTATAACAAACTGATAGATGCCTATCATTTTGAAGTCAGTGCAGGAGGAATACAGTTGGATTTCAAAATTCAGGATCCTACTTTTGATGCAGTTTGGACAAGCAAGGTAACCCTGAACAAGGAAGGCTGGTGTGCTGAAATGCGGATTCCGTATTCCGCTATCCGTTTCCCGGCAGCAGATACCTCTCAATGGAGAATATCCTTTCACCGCATCATACGCCGCCGGAGAGAACTTTCACACTGGCCTTTTATACCGAAAGATGATCCGAAAGTGATCAAATACTTCGGATACCTTGATGACTTGCACCATATCAAGGCACCGCTCCGGCTAAGCCTTATTCCGTATCTGTCGGTCTATGCCGAACGATCACCCGATTATCATTCCGACGGGTCTTATAGCTACAGCAATGCTTTGTCATATGGTGCAGGAGCGGATATAAAATACGGGCTGAATGAAAAATTCACCCTCGATATGACGCTACTGCCCGATTTCAGCCAGGTTCAGAGCGATAATAAAGTGAAGAATCTCAGTTACAGGGAAATCACATACCAGGAAAACAGACCGTTTTTCAAAGAGAGTGTAGAACTTTTTTCCAAGAATATGCTTTTCTACTCCAGGCGTATCGGGCGTACACCGACCCTGCATGACTCAATCCCTCTGCACCTTAAGCCCGGAGAAACACTCGATGACAATCCTTCCCAGACCCGGTTGCTGAACTGTATCAAACTCAGTGGACGAACAAATAAAGGCCTGGGCATAGGGATATTCAATGCCGTTACAGACAATGCCTATGCAAGCATTCACGATTCAACCGGAAGACATAGAACGGTTATGACAGAACCTTTTGCCAACTACAATATTCTTGTTCTGGATCAGCAGCTTAAAAACAGTTCTTCGGTATATCTTATCAATACCAGCGTGCTCCGCGATCATTCCTGGGCTAATTCAGATGTAAGCGGTGCCGGATTCGAACTGCTGAATAAGAAAAATTCAGCCAGAATTGTTGGCGACCTGGCCTATAGTCAGCGTTTTAACGGTGATTCGACAGGCGAAGCAGCTTATGACCGGACGGGCTATAAATACAATATTGGTCTTGAAAAAGTCGGAGGCAGGCTGACATACGGCATACGCCATAACGGTATCAGCAATACATTTAACCAGCTTGATATGGGATATTATATTGTACCCAATATGTGCAATACATTCACCTTTATTACCTATGATCAGTTTGTGGCCGGAAAACGATTCCGGAATGCGGAGATCTCTGTCGATAATAACTTCTCCACCAATTTCATGAATGGCAATCGTACCCAGAATCAGACCGATGTGAATGCCTATTGTATGCTCCTGAATTACCTGGTGTTTTTCGGCGGAGCCAACATTTCTCCCCAGCATAACCTGGATTATTTTGAACCCAGGGTAGCCGGCAAGGTGTATCAGACCAGAAGGTTTGTTGCAGGTTATACCGGTGTCAGCACGGATTACCGACACCCTTTTGCCCTTGACCTGAAACTAATCGGTGCCCAGTATGTGAATGAAGACATTGGGGGAGCATTTATTCAGGCTGAGCTGGGCCTCAGATACCGCATCAACGACCGGATTTCTGTCACCTACAACGCAACACTTTCCAGGGATAATTATAACGAAGGTTTTGCTGCTCTGGATTCCGCCGGAAACCCGGTAATAGGCGGAAGGCTTCTCAATACAGTTGTCAACGGACTGAAAATGAAATATATTTTCAGCCCTACCATGGCACTCACACTGAATGCAAGACATTACTGGAATACCGGCACTTATTTGCATTACTTCAACCTCAATACGGATGGCACACTGCGCGAATACCCTCAGTATCATCAGGTAAATGATTTCAGCTACAATGCATTCAATATTGATCTGGTTTATACCTGGATATTCTCACCAGGCAGTTCCCTTTCGCTCATCTATAAAAATGCCATTGAAACGAATGTGCTGGGTTCATTCACGCCTTCCTACACCTATGATTTTAATAATACAATGCTGTCTCCTCAGATCAACAGCATTTCCCTCAAACTGCTCTATTATCTCGACTACCAGGAACTTAAAAGTATTGTTCACAGGAAGAAAGAATGATTTTTTTCGTTACCTAATATTTCCGCCTCAACGGGAATAAAAAAATGTTCTTATTCCCCGTTCCCCGCCCTTCCAATTTTACTAACATTGCAGGCTATAAATTGTACAAACACGATATATCATGAAAAAAATTCACGTTATGCTTTTCTTTTTAATCCCCGTTGTCGGTCTTGCCCAGGACTGCGGTAATTTTTATTTTTTTCAGAGCAATAAAACGGTTGAAATGAGCCTCCTTACCCGCAAGGGAAATCCCAACGGCAAGCAGGTTTATACTGTCTCCAATGTGCAGACTACGCCTGCCGGAACCACTTCGACAGTGAACTCTGAAAATTTTAACAGCGACGGAAAATCAACCAATAAGGCAGTCAACAACATGACCTGTGCCGGAGGAATGATGATGATGGATATGCGTATGCAGATGTCGGGGGAAGAACAGAAAAAATACGGTGAAGCAAGCGCTAAGGTGGATAAGGTTTACATAGAATATCCCGGAACCATGAAGGTGGGCGATAATCTGAAAGATGCCGCCATGCATATGGACATGACTATCAATAATGCTCCGACAACAGTGGATATGACTATTTTTGAACGTAAAGTGGAAGCCAATGAAAAAATCACAACTCCAGCCGGTGATTATAACTGTTTTAAAATAACTTTCCGGACAAAGAGCGTTGTTAAAACAATGATAGGAACAATGGGAATTCCGGTTACCGTTAAGGTGGATGTTTCAGAATGGTTCAGCCCCGGTTTTGGGATCGTGAAATCGGAAAGTAAATACGGTTCATCAATTCTGAACAGTGTAAAGTAAAAACAGAAGGTATTCGAAATCAAAAGAGTCCTGACGATACCGTCAGGACTCTTTTATTGATGAGAGTCTTTTACTTCAGTGTCTCACCGAGCCATTTGTAGAATTCATATTGCCAAACCAGTGCATCCGGGTCTCTTAAGATCCAGTGGTTCTCAGTAGGGAAGTAAAGCAATTTGCTTTTGATTCCCTGAAGCTGTGCTGCCTGGAATGCTTCCAGCCCCTGCTCAACAGATACACGATAGTCTTTTCCGCCCTGTATGATCATGATAGGAGTATCCCACTGCTTTACATGGTTAATTGGATTAAACTCCCCGTAGCTTTTCTGTGCTGCCAGATTGTCTTTCTCCCAATAGGCTCCTCCCAGATCGGCATTCACAAACCACATTTCTTCCGTGGTTCCATACATACTTTTCCAGTCGAAAATGCCATCGTGGGCAATAAAACTCTTGAATCGTTTTTCATGTATGCCCGCAAGGAAATAAACCGAGTATCCTCCATAACTTGCACCTACACAACCCCTGCGATCCTTGTCGACAAAAGGCTCTTTGGAAACTTCATCAATGGCATTGAGGTAATCTTTCATATTCTGTCCTCCATAGTCACGGCTTATCTGTTCATTCCATTTAACCCCATGCCCTGGCATACCATGACGGTTAGGTGCAACCACCACATACCCTTTGGAAGCCATCAGCTGGAAATTCCAGCGGAAGGAATAAAACTGAGTCAGGGGACTTTGCGGTCCGCCCTGGCAATACAATAAGGTAGGGTATTTTTTGGTTTTATCGAAGTCAGGAGGGTAGACAACCCATACCAGCATCTTTTGTCCGTCAGCTGATGCGACATAACGGCGTTCAACCTTTGGAAGTTTTAAGGAAGCATAAGTTGCATCATTTTCATGTGTAAGCTGTTTCATTTCAGCATTGACCAGGTCAAGGGAATAAATTTCCGGGGCATGGTTCATATCGGTGCGTTCAACAAAAAGTTTGTTGCCGGCTTCTCCTACCATGGAATGGATATCATAATCGCCCTTTGTTATTTGCTTAATCACGGCCGGTTTCCCGGCAGCTACAGGATAATCAATCGAAAATAACTGCACAACCCCATCCTCTGCAGCAGTAAAAAATATTTTCTTCCCATCCTTGCTCCAGCGGTAGTCGTTAACAGTGCCATCCCAGTCTTTCGTAAGGTTGACTTTGGTTTTTCCATCCAGAACATAAATATCATTTTTGTCCGATTCATACCCGTCCGTTTTCATACTCAGCCAGGCCAGTACACCTGTATGAGAATATTCAGGCTTTACATCATAGCCCATCATTCCTTCGGTGAGATTGGTGGTTTTTCCGCTTTCAATATTATAAGAGAAGATATCGGTATTGGTACTCAGTGCATAGTCTTTTCCGAATTTCTTCTTCGTTACATACAATACATCCTTCCCGTTGGGATTCCAGATAAAATCCTCATCTCCTCCATAGGGTTTCTGTGGACAGTCGAAGGGTTCCCCTTTCATGATATCCAGGCTGTCAGTTACTTTCGTGCCGTTCAGTGTATTTACATAAACATGGCCGAAAGATCCGTCTTCCCATGCATCCCAATGACGGTAGTTGAGATCGTCATAAATCAAGACATCGGATTGTCCGAACTGTGGATAATAATCAGTTCCGAATACTTTTTTGACTTTAGTCTCCGCACTGCTGATACTGTGTTTTCCGTCTGAAGAAAGGCGGCTATCCGTAAGCAATGAAGTGGGATCGGCTATTTCGGTGGGGGTGCCTCCTGCTATCGGAATGAGATAATGTTTCCGGCTTGCTTTGGCAGCGGAAATGCTATATCTGCGTACACTGTAAGCAATAGATTTTCCATCCTTGGTTACTCCTTCAGCACTCACCTTTGCAAGTTGGAGGAGCATTTCAGGGGTCATCACCTGTGCCGGTAAGCAGGAAGCAGCAAGAATAGCCGAAAGGCTGAATAAGATTCTTTTCATTTTAACTTTTTATTAATGTGCTTAAAGGATTTGTATGAAAACGTGCAAATTTAGGTATTTGTCGCGATTGAATGTAATTTATTGATTGTTAGGTGTTTTGTGTCGGCAGAATGCAAATTTTAAGGGATCAAATTAAAGATTTATATTTACCCTGAACCTCTAAAAAAAACAAGGATGAAAACATTAAAGCTTACACTCATGGGCGCAGCCCTCATCGCATCATTTTGTTTTGGCAAATCGCTCAGCACTCCTGACAGACTTCTGGGTGAGTATCCTGAACTGAATCAGGCTAAGAGGGCACTGGAAGGTGCCAAAGGTCATCTGGCTAAAGCAGATAAGGATTTTGACGGTCACCGCAAGGAAGCTGTTAAATATACTGACAAAGCCATTGAGGAAATTGATAAGGCCGTTGCCTGGGCTGATAAACAGCATTAATCCAATTGGATTGAATAATAAAGAAGCCCCCGACTTAAACCGGGGGCTTCTTTCATTTAATGTACCATACCTTCTATTTCAGAATAAACCTTTGTGCTGCGCTTTCGTGTCCGGTAATAACCTGCAGGATATACATGCCTTTGGGATAAGCACTGAAATCACATGATTTCTGCTGGATCCCGGTTACCACAGTTATCTTTTCCACATAGAGCAGTTCACCCAGCAGATTGGATACACGGAGCTGGACATCCTGACTCTCTGATGACTGGATCTGAATATTGAGTGTACCACTGGTCGGATTCGGGTATAGTGTCATACGGCTCAGTGTACCTGCATATACTTCTATCCCCACAGTGTTATCAATCACCACAGAATCGCACAGGGTACAACCATTCGCATCTGTCACGCAAACCGTATAGGTTCCAGGGGTCAGCCTGGATGCCGTTGCAGTGGTTTGTACAGGACTTGTTGACCAACTGTAAGTATAAGGGGCCCCTCCTCCTGAAAGTGCAATAGTTGCAAAGGCATCGGAACAGGATACACAGCTGATATGGGTTATTTGAATACTGTCAATAACCAATGGAACCGGGTTTGTAACGGCAACAGTAGCAAATGTTAAACAACCCAGGGAATCTGTTACCATAACAGTATAAGAACCCGGACTCAGGCCGGAAGCGGTTGACGAAGTCTGGACAGGAACAGTTGACCAAGAATAGGTGAATGGCATAGAGCCCGAAGCCATTGTTGCTGTTGCTGAGGCATTATTGGCTCCGGCACAACCGCTCAATACACTGACTACTGCCGGACCTGTTCCGGAATTGGATACCAGAGCAGAATCCATTTGAGAACAACCATTGGCATCGGTGACACTGACCAGATATTTTCCTGCATTCAGATTGGAAGCCGCTGCTGTCACCTGACCGGAAGGTGTCCACAGATAGGTGAAGGGGCCGGAGCCTCCGCTGGTGACAGAAACAGTTGCTGATCCGTCAAAATTACCACAGCTTGCCTTGACAGTCGAAACAGCCAGTACAATTGGAGCGGGTTGAGTGAGGGTTACCGTGGCCGATATGCTGCACCCGTTTGAATCGATGACGCTTACGCTATAGATTCCGGCTACGAGCCCGGCAGCTGTTTTTGTTGTCTGACCTGGGCTTGTTGACCAGGAATAATGATATGGAGAACTGCCACCGGTGACTGTTGCTGTAGCGCTGCCATCAGAAGACCCGTTACAGGTGGTTTGAACGGAAGAGGTTGTGACTGCAAGCACAGCAGGTTGCTGAATGATTACCTGCTTCATGCCGGTACACCCCTGTGCATCTGTAACGGTGAGCGTATAGCTTCCGGCACCAAGACCGGTTGCTGTTGCTGCTGTTTGAACAGGTGTGGTTGACCAGCTATACGTATAAGCAGGTGACCCTCCCGTTACATTTGCCTGAGCTGAACCGTTCATTCCTCCGTTACATTTTACCATGACAGCTGTAATTGAATCCTTGAGAATTCCAGGTGAGGTTACTGTTACAGAAACTGGAGTGACACAACCTGCTGCATCGGCTACCTGTACCATATATGTTCCGGCACTGAGGCCTGTGGCTGTTGCTCCTGTTTGCAGGGGTGTGGTAGACCAGGAATAGGTATAAGGACTTGTTCCTCCTGTAACCGTTACACTTGCTGTTCCATTCGTACTGTTGCTGCAGGAAGCAGGGGTGGAAGCAGGGGTTAGGACAGGACCACCTGTATTTCCAACAACAACACCGAATGATTGTGAACAGCCGGCCATATCAGAAATGCTGACTGTATAAGTCCCGGCTGCCAAACCCGTTGCCGTGGATGTAGTTTGTACAGGTGATGTATTCCATGAATAAGTATAGGTTGGAGTACCCCCGGAAGCCGTTACAGCGGCTGACCCATCAGACAAGCCGCAATGCGCACTGCTGGCAGTACTTGTCATAGAAATTATAGCCGGTTGTGTGATTGTAACCGTCTTGTTCAGAACACAACTGTTGGTGTCCTTAACCGTGATGGTAAACGTACCGGCTGTAAGTCCGGTAGCGGTTGAAGTGGTTTGGGATGGAGCAGTAGACCATGAATATTGATAACCCGGCGAGCCCCCGCTTACAGAAACCGAAGCTGATCCGTTAGCCCCTCCATAACAAACCGGGTTGACCTGGGTAGTAGAGGCCGCCAATGCAGCAGGCTGGGTGAGCGTAACCGTTGTGCTGGCCTGACATCCTGCAGAGTCTGTTACAGATACCGTATAGGTCCCTGCACCCAGTGAAGTTGCCGTAGCTGTTGTCTGAACCGGAACCGTACTCCACGAATAGGTATAAGGGTTTGTACCGTTTACTCCATAGGCAGTGGCTGAGCCGGAATTGATTCCATTACATATCAAATTGACAGAAGTGGTACTGGCAGAAATGGATTTCTTAATAATCGTTACCACGGCACTTGTCGGACAGGAAAGAGAATCCTTTATGCTTGCCGTATAGGTTCCGGGAGCTAAACCGCCAGCCGTTGCTGTTGTTTGGGCCGGGGTGGTAGACCATGAATAGGTATACTGTCCGGTACCCCCTGTAACCGTTAACTGGGCGCTTCCGTTGGCAGTAGCCGTACAGCTCACATTGGTTTTTGTAACGCTTATGGCAAATGCAGGAGGCTGATTGATAGTTGCTGTGCCGAATGTGATACAACCGTGCGCATCCGTAACCTGTACAGAATATGTTCCGGCTGTTAAATGTATTGCTGTTGCAACTGTTTGCGGGGGTGTGGTAGACCAGGAATAGGTATAAGGAGCAGTTCCTCCTGTAAGCGTTACCGTAGCGCTGCCACTTGCTGAGTCATGACAGGTGACAGAAGTACTTGCAACGGTAGCCGTTGGAGCAGTGGCATTGGTCACATTCACCGCTAAGGCCTTGACACATCCTACAGAATCTGTTACATGGACTGTATAAACACCCGGAACCAGATTGTTGATGGTTGCCGTTGTCTGAGGAGGAGTCGTACTCCAGGAATATTTATAGGCCGGGGTTCCTCCGCTGGCCGAAATTGTTGCCGAACCGTCAGCGCTTCCGCAATGCGCATTCACCGTTGAAGAGGTTAAGACGATAGGGGTAGGCTGAGTAATAGTAACTGTTCTTTTCTTTGTGCAGCCTCTGCTATCGGTTACCATTACGGTATAAGTACCTGCTGTAAGACCTGTAATGGTACGTGTGGTTTTAGGCGGGGTGGTGGACCAGGAATAGGTATAAGGAGCAGTTCCTCCGCTGGCAGTTACAGAGGCATCACCGGTTGAGTCACCGTTACAGGTAACATTTGTTTTTGCAACTGTCAGCAGTATTGCCGCCGGCTGCGTGATGGTTGCTGTTTTATTAATCGTGCAGCCGCTGGAATCCTTTATAGTAAGTGTATAGGTTCCGGCCCCCAGGTTAGCAGCTGTTGCCGTTGTTTGTACTGGCGTAGTACTCCATGAATAGGTATAAGCAGGGGTTCCTCCTGCCGGGTGTGCTGTGGCACTGCCATCGGCACTTCCGTTACATGTAATATTGACGACAGTGACTGTTGCGGACAGGACGGCTGCAGGTTGTTTGATGATAACAACAGCAGAAGTTGAGCATCCACCTGTTGATGTAACAATAACAGTATAAGTGCCGGCTCTTAAACCGGTTGCCGTAGCCGTGTTTTGGGATGGCACGGAACTCCAGGAATAGGTATACGGTGCAGTACCGCCTGAAACAGATGCTGTGGCGGTACCTGTTGCAGTGCCACGGCAGGTTACATGCGTGGAGGTAAGAGTAATAACAGGACCTCCTATATCTGTAATGGTTACTGTGGCTGTGTTTCTGCACCCGTTGGAATCCGTTACGGTTACCTTATATATTCCCGAAGCCTCATTTGTTGCTGTAGCGGTAGTCTGAACCGGAGTAGTATTCCAGGAATAGGTAAATGGTTTGACCCCCCCGCTGGTTATGGCAACAGTGGCACTTCCATCGGCCGATCCGCAATGAGCCTGGGTAGTGGAGGTACTTAATGCGACCGGAGGAGGCTGAGAAATCACAACGGAATCAAGTGCAGTACAGCCTTTGCTGTCGGTAACCTTGATATAATAAGTAGCAGCACCAAGTCCGGTTATTGTTTTGGTTGTTTTGACAGGAGTCGTAGACCAGGAATAAGTATAAGGTGCAGTACCGCCGGCAGGGTTTGCTGTTGCAGAAGCCCCTGTTCCCCCGTGACATTTGTCATTGGTATGGGAAACGGAAAGTGTAAGCAGGGTAACAGGCTGACTTATATTAATGACCTTGCTTAAAGTGCATCCGTTCTGATCTGTAACCACAACAGTATAAGCACCGGCTGTCAGGCCGCTTGCAACAGCTGTCGTTTGTACAGGTGTGGTATTCCAGGAGTAGGCGTATGCCGGTTTACCTCCGGCAGGAGTTACAGTGGCCGTTCCATCCGAGCCTCCGTCACAGTTTACATTCGTATGTGTAACGGTGGCGCTCAGGACAGGAGGTTGTGTTATGATAACTGTACTCGTAAACGAGCAACCGGCACCATCTTTTACACTTACATAATAGGTACCCGCCGGTAATCCTGTAATACTTGCTGTGGTCTGAACCGGGAATGTTGACCAGGAATAAGAATAAGGTGTTGTGCCCCCGCTTGCCGCAACAAGCGCAGTACCATTGCTTCCTCCATGACAGCTGACATTCGTTTGTGTAGTAGTGGCAGTGAGCCCTCCTGCACTGCCTACAGTGGCTACTGCTGTTTTTCCACAGCCATTAGAGTCTGTAACCAGCACCGTATAATTTCCGGAAGGCAGGTTGCTGATAGAGGAAGTGGTTTGGGAAGGAGTGGTATTCCAGGAATAAGTATAGGTGCCGGTTCCTCCTGTTACTGAAACAGCGGCACTTCCGTTCGATGCTCCGCAGGCGCTGTTGACAGTAGTTACTACAGGACTGATGGCCGCAGGCTGGGTTATTGTAATATGTGCTGTTGAAAGGCAGCCATTTTTATCAGTTACGGTTAGGGTATAAGTGCCGGCAGGAAGATTCGTTGCCGTAGCCGTAGTTTGTACCGGGCTTGATGACCAGCTATAGGTATAGGGAGCTGTACCACCTGTTACATGGGCTGTTGCTGTACCATGCGTTCCACTGTTGCATTTGACATTTGTCTGGGTGGTTGTTGTAACCAGCACAACAGGTTGGGTAAGGGTTATCGTTTGTGTTGCCGTACAGGCCGTACCGTTTATCACGTTTACCGTATATGTACCTGCACACAGGCCGGATGCAACCTGGGTGGTTTGTGAAGGTGTGGTTGACCAGGAATAGGTATAAGGCCCGCTTCCTCCAGCCGGTACTGCTTTGGCAAGTCCATCACACGTGCCATGACAGGAAGGATTTTTGGAAATAATACTGACCGTACACTGGGCAAAATAGGTTCCGGAAAACAGAACAGAGGTCAGGAATAAAAGGAGGTATTTTTTATGCATACTGCTAAGTTTAGTTAAATACGTATACAGGACTGTTTTGAAAGCGTTTTTTGACCATTTGTGAAGGAAAAGGTTTAATGGTCTCAGGATTATTGTCAAAACTAGCGTAAAACAAATTACTAACTGTTAAGTTCCTGTCAATTCGAATTCCAATCTATCTGCTTCTTCACTCATTATTCATGCTTAGGCTGCACTTTTGAGCTAAATCCCAAAATATGATAACCAGAATCCTTTTATTCAGCCTCCTCTGTTCAGGAACCATGTGTTTTGCCCAGGGGGCAGGCAATACTATTTATGCCGCTCCGGCACCTGCATCAGATTTAGAAAGTTATTATGGAAAGAGTAAACAGAGTGAGTCAGCCGGAAGATACTATGCACCTCCACCTGTATATTATGGTGCCGGCGATGCCAATGCAGTGATTATCAATGACAGTGTCATTGAAATGGGTATAAAAGCACTGATGAATGTAAGGGCAGACTCCTATGTTGCTATTTTCGGAATTACCCAGGTTTCTGAAACGATCGATTCCTGCAACAGACTGATGAATGAACGTGTCAACGGATTTATTACCCGGCTCGTGGCTATGGGAATTGATAAAAAGGAAATCTATGTCGACTTTGTTTCACAGGTTCCTGTATTCGAATATGAAGTGGAAAAGAAACTCTTTAGCAAGAAATACAATGAAATTCCAAAAGGATTTGAATTGAAAAAAAATATTCATGTCGGGTATCATAAAAGCGAGGTTCTGGATGAAATGCTGAGTATGGCAGCAAAAAATGAAATCTATGACCTTGTAAAGGTTGATTATATCATCGATAATGTACAAGCGGTAAACGATACGCTGCGTATCCAGTCAGTCAGAGCCCTGAACCGAAAAATGGATGATATGAAGAAACTTGCAGGAATTAAGCTCAACGCTAAATTTGAAGTTGTTGCCGAAGATCAACGCTGTTTCTATCCTATTGACAGATACCGTTCCTATACTGCTTTCAATAATGTTTCTCTTCCCGTGATCAAAAAGTCGGCTATTTCCTCCGGTTATCAAAGCCCTAAATCGCTTAGCCTGTATTATGATAAGCTGCCTTACAGCAATTATGAGATTGTCATTAACCCCCGTGTCATAGAGCCGGAAGCTCAGTTTACGTATAATATGAGACTGAGGTATACCTTTAAAACAGAACTGAAGGAAAAAGCGGTGATTGCACCTCCCGGTGTGAAATAAACAGACGACTCCGGAATCTTAACATTTTCTTAATTTGCCTCAGATGGAAACAGAATAGCTTTGGCTTGCCCGTCAATTCATTTAACCCTCATAATTATTCGATGGAAGAACCTAGAATCATGTCCTGGTATGAAATTCCGGCCTTCGATTTCGACAGGGCTGTAACCTTTTATACAAAAGCAATCGGGTTGAAAATAGAGCGCCGGGTTTTCGGTACCAATTTTCTGGGGGTGATACAGGACGGGTCTGCCGGAATTCCAGGTGCCATCGTAAAGTCAGAGGCCGGAGAAACCGAAATGCTAAGGGAAGGACCTGTATTGTTTTTTAAAGTCTATGATATGTCCGACACCTTGATGCGGATAAAGGAATTGGGTGGAACGGTCGTAAGGGAAAAAGCCCTCATTCGTAATCCCCTGGAAAACGGAACGGCAGTTATTCCGAAAACACTCATTGATAATTCCCTTGGTTATTATGCTGTTTTCAGAGACCCGGAAGGAAATAAAATGGCATTGTATTCCAATTCCTGAACAGGGAATTATTTGAGCTCGGGTTTTTTTCCGGCGAAGAATTGAATGAGTTTAGAAATTCTCGAGGACGAACGGTCTGCAGCGTAGGATTTTCTGTTTGTATCGGGCTCAAAGCTTTGAATCATCACCTCTGTATATGCGGGTACCTCATCCGCATCATAGACATTGGCCAGCGCATCATAGGTGACAAGTATGCTCCCGTTATCGACCCGTACTCTAAAACCTCTGCCATCAGGGGCCAGTTTATGCTTCACATAGTTACCAACGGATGCCTCGGGATGTCTGTCCTGAATGATTCGGATGATTTTTGAAATCAGGAAAGGGTTGTTATATCCGGAAGTATTCATAGTTGATGAAGTTTAAAATACCTGGCTAAAGTAACATAGTAAGGTTAAATAAATGTTCCGGTAATATAAAAGACTTAGTTCTTTTCAACAGAATGGATTGAGTTTGTTTATAAATGCCGTATTGTTCCGTTTAAAATACGGTCACCCCTTTCATCCACTTCCATACCCTCCTGTATAGTTTCATTCTGAATCAGCTTAAGACCTGATTAACTTTAACAAAAAAAATACTATGAAACATATTTCCCTTTCTTTTTGCTGTATTCTGGCCATCGCCACCTCCCTTAGTGGTCAGTTGCCCGCTCTGAAAAGTCCCCCTCCGGGAGGAAATAAGCTTGCTTCCGTATCAGAACGCATTGGAATAACAGATGTTTCCATACATTATAACAGGCCGGGGGTGAAGGGCAGGGAAGGGAAAATTTATGGAACCCACATTGTCCATAAAGGGTATACGGATATGAGATCAGAGTTTGGAACCAGCAAAGCTGCACCCTGGAGAGCAGGAGCCAATGAAAATACGACAATTGAGTTTTCGACACCTGTAAAAGTCGAAGGCAAAGATTTGCCTGCAGGCCGCTATGGTTTTTTTATTGCCTATGATTCTTCGGAATGTACGGTAATCTTCTCTAAAACCTCTGTTTCATGGGGTCATTATTTTTATGATGATCAGGAAGATGCATTACGGATAATGGTTAGCCCCCAGCATCTCGATAAAAGTGTGGAATGGCTGCGTTATGAATTTCTGGATGAAACAGACAATGCAGCTACAATAGCCCTTGAATGGGAGAAATTGCGTATACCCTTCCGTGTGGAAGTGGACCTGGTAAAAACTACGCTGGATGACTATCGCCAGGAAATAAGAGGAGGAGATGCCTGGGTGTGGGAAGCATTGGAACAGGCAGCTGAATTCTGTCTGCAAAACAATACCAATCTGGAAGAAGGATTAAGCTGGTCAAAGAATGCAGTGCTGGAAAACAAAAATTTCCAGACGCTCAGTACAGAGAGCGGATTGCTGAAGAAACTCAATCATAAGCAGGAAGCAGATGCGCTCATGAAGGATGCCATGAAAATGGCTGCCATGCCGGAGTTGCATCAGTATGGAAAGGAGCTCCTGAAGGAAAAAAGAACGGCTGAAGCACTTGAAGTTTTCAAAGAAAATGCCCTTCGGAATCCGAATCAGTTTATGACGTATGTCGGATTAGCCAGAGGATATTCGGCAACAGGGAATTATAAAGAGGCACTTAAGAATGCAAAACTGGCCTTACCAAAGGCTCCTGATGAGGGCAACAAACATGGAGTTGAAGATATGATTTCCAAGCTGGAAAAGGGAAAAGACATCAATTAGTGAATTTGATAATCTACCCCTATACCAAAGTTAAAGGATAAGTCGGTCAGTTCTTCGTTGGAGCTTCCATGGTAACGGATCTGTGTAAGCAGTAAACTGGGATGCAGGAAGAAATTCCAGGGTCCTTTGGTCCACGACGGAGTAATACCAAAAGAAAACGAATGGCCAAAAGCTAGTGGGGTGGAGCTGGGGGCATAAGTGCCATCGTAGGCAGTGCGGTCATGAAAAAAAGCACCATAGGCCAGCCTTATACTGTATGCGGCATTGCCCTTTTTCAGAAATCTGTATTCAAGGAACAAAGGAATGATATAATTTTTTCCATAACCTTTAAGCTGATGCTTCACCGCAGAGCCAGTGGCATTGGTACTGTCAAGGGCATAGACACTGCGGGTAAGCATGGGTACGTGGAAGTACTGTACCGCAATTCCTAATCCGGCTGAAAAGGTATGATAACGGTAACCGGCACTTATCCCTGCAGGGATGGAATAGCCTGTACCGTGATAATCATCCACATTGTTAAAACCTCCGCTTCCTCCGGTAACCACTTCGCTCGTATAGTATGAATTGAGTAAACCAATACCCGTTTCCAGGCGAATGAACGGATCTTTTGAAGGAAGCTCTTTTTTAAGGCTGTCAGATCCTGTATGGTGGGTATGAAACTGTAATGACCAGGCAGGAAGGCACTGAAATAAAAACAGAAAGGTAAAGCAGAGAAAGAGGGGTGAATAAATTCGGGATGTTACCTTCATGCACTTACAATGTCAAAGGGGACTTTAAGCATTTTAGAAAATTCCTGTCCGTTATCCTGCATATCCTCATCATCTGCATCATAAATCCACTTACTCGATTCTCCTTTGACCTCAAAGTTATAATTAACATGATCCAAAATAATTTTAGGTGTAAATTCATTCAGATCTGCAAGGATCTGTTTCTTAATGCTGAAATCTAAACTGCCTTCATAACGTAGAAACATTTCCTTGAGCGGAATATCAGTCATAATTCGATATGATTTTCTAAATTTCCATAAAATTACAAAAAAATCAGATTCTTAATTATCTTGTTAATGCTCCAAAATCAAACAGGACAGGGATATCTTGTTTGTGAAGATTCTGTTAACCGGCCTGCATCTCACTGATGAGAGTATCTTTGCACACATTTAATTATCCAGTATGCCTGCCCGGAAGCATCCGCTGAAACGTTTATTCCTCCTTTTTTCATTCCTGATTCTGTTCCAGACAATCAAGGCAGGCCCTTCTTTCGTGCACAGGGATGGCCGGCAGCTCAAAGACTCCCTGGGTAATGTCTGTACACTACACGGAATGAATCTGGGCGGATGGCTGTTATGGGAAGGATGGATGTGGGGAGATGGGTTCAAATCACAAAGCAAACTCATGCGTAAGTTCACCGATCTGGTCGGTGAAAATGAAGCGCAAAAATTCAGGGATACACTCTTCAGAGTCTGGATGAAAGAGGCTGATATCAGGGCTATTCATAATGCAGGTTTCAATGTTGTAAGGATTCCTTTCAACCACCGTATATTCCAGTTCAGAAATGATTCTATACTCCCTTCCAGCCAGGGCTGGTCTTTGCTTGATAGTGCCGTTTCCTGGTGCCGGCGCAATGGCCTTTATGCGGTATTGGATATGCATGCGGCTCCGGGTGGTCAGAGTGTTTTTTTTATTGCTGATCATACAAAAGGCAAACTGGTCTGGAAATCCGAGGCATCTTGTCTCCGTACTATCGCCCTTTGGCAGGCCATTGCTGAACATTTTAAAGACAATACAACTGTGGCGGGATATGATCTGCTGAATGAACCTGTACCACCCAGAGATCAGTTGCTCGTCAAACTTTATCAGCGTATTATTGTAGCTATCCGTGCCCGGGATAAAAATCATCTTCTTTTTCTTGAAGGTGGCAATTTTGCCAAGCGTTTTCGTGCTTTCAAAATTTTGCCTGATTCAAATATCTCCTTCAGCTTTCATATTTATACCTGGCTGGGAGGCAATCCGGTAAAAAAAGTAAGGACTTATGCAAGGCTGTCAAAAAGACTGGATGTGCCGGTATGGTGTGGAGAGTGGGGCGAAAATAAGTACGAGCTTATCAGAAAAACAAGACAGGCATTGGATGATCCGTTGAATGGTTTCTGCGGGTGGGCGTATTGGTCATGGAAAAGAATGCATACCCGGTTCCCGAACATTAATGTGGTTGAACAGGGTGAACACTGGAAAAAACTGGCCGGCTGGCTACGGTATCCCGATCAGGCTCATAAGCCCGACAAGACAGAAGCGCTCATGGCCATGAAAGAACTCCTGACAGCATCTGACTATTCAGTACTGGTTCATGATGCAGAAATGATGAAAGCTTTGACCTCAAAGCCTTGATATGGAGCAATCTAAAGGCCATATAATCTTGAAAATCCTTTGATTAACCAAAACGGCCTTTTGCTGAATCATTCCTTATCTTTGAATTCCTTATATTGATATATGGCCGAAGGTTTTAAGCGTATTATCCTGAACACCTGGTTTCAGAAGTTATTTATTGCAGGCTGCATCCTGTTCATTTCCCTGGGCCTTTACTGGCTACTGCAACAACCGGACTTTTATCATAATACATTAGGACGGATCACCCATACTTATGAACATGCCGGTTCGGGAAGAAATGTAAAGATCGTCGAGGTCGATAAACCTTTTGAAAAGTGGAGGGGAGAGTCTATTTACCACTGGGATGCAGCATTGTATGACAGAATCAGGGCCGAAGGATATGTGCCTGGAAGTGTGGGAGCCAAGGAAAAACTGGCTTTCTACCCGCTATTTCCCTGGTTATGGAAAATTACAAAAGCCGGACCGCGCGGTGTGCTCTTAATGAATTATCTTCTGTTTACTGGCGGACTCCTGTTACTCATGTCGGCCCTCTTACCTTCCGGTAAGCAATCCTCCTTCTTATTTACAATCGCCATGCTGCTTCCTCCTGCAGTCAACTTTTATCTTCCATATGCAGAAGCACTGTTTCTTTTTACATTTTCCCTGGGTGTTTGGGGCATCATGAAAGGCAAATACTGGATCTTCGCCATTGGTGTGTTCCTTGCCTGTATGGCAAGACCTTCGGCCCTTATTTTTATGCTCTCCTTACTAGCTGCAGATGGGGTTTATCTGTTAATACACAGAAATATCCGGCATTTTGTACGTGAATTTTTACTGAAAATACTTCCCTGTTTAGCAGGATTTGCTGTGGTGACAATAGTTCAATACAGCTATTCCGGTTCCTGGGATGCCTACTTTGATTCGCTGGAATTATGGCCTTCTGAATCGGGACTGTTCAACACAATACGGGATTGGTCAAGAGAAGGATTCGGAATGTCTGTGTTTGCCATTTTCTTTGTTTCCATCCCCTGTGTATTTGCGGTTATTACATGGGCTATGCTAAGTCTTAAAGGCAAAAAAAAGGCAGAACCTCTGCCGCTTTTCGGGTCTGAACCTGACTCCAAAAGGGACTATTTATGGTACTTATCCCTCCTCTTCATTTCAGCCAATCTGGCTTATACCATACTTGTAAGCGGTAACTGCATGAATGGTTATTCCCGCTATACGCTGGCTGTACCCTTCTTCTATATCGTATTTTTTCTCCTTCCCGGCAAGCTGCTTCCCGTTTCACCTCGCATGAAAGCCCTGGCTTTCAGCCTCTGCCTTGCCGGTCTGGTATTTTTTTTAAGCCAGGTAGTGTATGGTGGCAATCGTTTTGCTTTTGCTTATGACGGGTTATACCTGCTGCTGATACTAACCATAGTGATTCTGGCACAGCCTTTCCTTTCTCTTGCCGGAAAATGGATTATCCTTGGTATACTTATCTTACCTTGCATTGTCTGGCAGCTTTACCTGTTCAATATGTTTCTTTCAGACGCATGGATATTCACTTAAGGAAGGGATTCAGACCGAAGAATGGTTTACAAAAATATATATGCTTACCGCCTGGTGATGAACCTCCTGTATACCGGCACCTATACAAAAAGGTTTCGGGCGATTACCGCATTGCTTAATGAGATGCAGCCTGCTTCCGTATTCGAATTGTGTTTCGGTGATATACAGGTGGCTTCTTATTGCAGGGAGCATGGGATAAAATGGACAGGTTGGGATATTAATACCGGGTTTGTGAAGTATGCCATCCGGAAGGGGTATAACGCCGAGGTGCATAATGTAACAGATGGAACATTGTTTCCTGAATCGGAGGTTTGTATTATTGCAGGATCATTGTATCACTTTCAGGAAGACGGATTGAAACCAATGCTTGAAAATATTTTCAATAGTACGACGAAGCTCATCATTTCCGAGCCGGTACTGAACTTGTCGGCTTCACAAGGCTTGCTGGGTCATATGGCCAGGCGGTTTTCAACTACAAAACTGGGGGAAGTGCCGTTCCGGTACAATAAAGAAAGTCTGCTAAAAGCGTTGGATAAGCTGGCTGCACCTCTTGCGTTCAGGTACAGAGTGGTTTGTGATTACAAAAAAGATCTTGTTATTATGGCAGAGAAATCAGAAGCAGGCCTATGAAAATAAGCATCGTAATCCCTGTCTTCAATTCCCAGGATTCACTGGCGGAACTTCATGTACGTATATGTGAAGGGCTCCGGGGTATGAATCCATGGGAACTGATACTTGTCAATGATAAAAGTGAAGACAAAAGCTGGGAACTCATTGAATCGATTTGTTCCAAAGATCCGAATGTGAAAGCACTTAGTCTGAGGAAAAATTTCGGGCAGGATAATGCGATATTAGCCGGATTGAGTATAGCAAGCGGTGACTATGTATGTATTATGGATGATGATCTGCAGCATGATCCGGCTGATATCCCTAAGCTGTATGCCAAATGCCTTGAAGGTTATGATGTTTGTTATGGAAGGTTTAATGCCAAAAAGCAAAAAAGATGGAAAAATTTCGGGAGCTGGATCAATGGTAAGTTAGCAGAACGCTTGCTTGAGAAACCCCCCGGCCTCTATTTGTCACCTTTCAAAATCATAACAAGGGCTGTGGTTCAGGAAGTACTGCGATTTCGAAGTTCATTCCCCTATGTGGATGCCACCCTGCTTACAATTACAAAGAATATGACGGAGGTGGAAATAACGCATCATGAACGGAAATTCGGTGCCGGTAATTATAATTTTATCCGTTCCCTTTTTGTTTTTATCAATCATCTGACCAATTATTCCATCTATCCTCTGCGTTTAGTTACCATGACTGGTTTTATTTCCGCTATAATTTCTTTTTTAGGCGGAGGGTTTTACCTGGTTCAGTATCTTTATTCCGATAAGAGAGTGGAAGGCTGGATTTCGATAATACTGCTGCTTATTTTCTTTGGTGGACTGATCCTGATGAGTATTGGTCTCATCGGGGAATACATAGGCCGGATCTTTTTATCAGTCAATAACAAAGCGCTTTATTCCATTGATAAGACTTTTAATGTATATGGCAAAGATGAAAACAATAAATCAATCCGTTAAACCGAATAAATTTATGAGAAACAGAATAGTCCAAAGTGCCGGCTTGCTTGTATTTATGCTGATGATTGGAGCCTGTCATAACAGTATCAAACAAAAAGGGCTTGTATATTTTAATGACTTTGAGAATATCAAAGGCTGGGCGGTAGGGTATACCCTTACCAAAGCTCCGGTTCATGCAGGCATATTTGCCTGCAAGATGGATACGGCGCATGTTTACGGACCTACATTAAGGTTACGTTTTGATGAAATAAGTCCGCTGCCTATCGTTAAACTCAAATACAGCATGTGGTGTTTCCTGAGAAGCACTAATTCCATTGGAAAAATTGTTGTTTCTGTGGATGATATAGCCCATAAAAACATTACCTGGGATGCGAAACATATTCCTGACCTGACGAAAGTTACAGGTAAATGGGTGGAGTTAAAAGGAGAGTTTGTATTGTCCAAGAATGATGCGAATGCAGCTACCAATACAGTAAGCATTTATCCCTGGATCACTGGAAAGGATGAGATTTACATCGATGATTTTAAAGTGGAATTCGTGCAGTAACAGATCAGTTCAAAACAATTAGTTTATAATCAATTTTTTTACCGTAGGTTGTCCGTCAATGGTAAGCATAAGGCTGTATATCCCTTTGGCAAGACCGGCAGGGAGGCTGTATTCAAACTGCTGTACACCCTGATCCTGATTCTGCTCTGGCAAGGAAGCAGCCAGTTTTCCGTTCATATCGAAAATATTCATAACCACTTTTCCGGGTTTTGCGAGCGAATAAGTCAGGTGGATACGGCCTGAAGTGGGATTGGGAAAAATACTCAGGTCGGACAAGGCATCTTTGTGTTCGGCAACGCCTGTTGCTGAAGGATTTAATACCAAATTATACTGAACCATCTTGGTCGGGCGTTGGCTGCCTGAAGAACTCGGGCAACCCAGAGCGACAGAATATATATAAACAGGCCCGCTTGCAGGTGCTGTCCATTTCCAGGTTGCTTTGCTTGCTGTCGGAATCCCTGACGTATGCGTAACATTCTTGGTAGAGCCTGAGCCGGAAGTGGCATTTGTCGCAGCCAATACCTGGCAATTACTTACGGCTGTTCCCCAGGTACCTGCATCAGTAGCTGTAGTGGTATTACCATTCAAAATTTCGAGGTCAAAACCGAAATAAGGATAACCGGTTACTCCATAAGAAAAGGTATACATACAACCCGGCGTATAGGTATTGCCCGTCCCTAAAGCGGGAGAGGCAGTTAACGAAGGGACAGGAGTGGCTGATCCGCCTCCGTGACAACCCGTGCAATCACCTGCACCATCCGGTGGAGAGTTTGTGTATTGGGACATTCCGGAGGATCGTATCAGTGTGAATGCCGAGATACTTATGCCAGCGGCAACAATCCCCAGCGCAGTGACAATTCTTTTTTGTTTCATCAGTGAACTTTTATTAACCCGGTGAAAATCTAGCTTACAGATCAGGATCTTCTACAATTGGTGGGTTTAGAAGACCTGAGTGCATTCAAAAATAGTGGGACTGGGCCCGAAGTGCAATGTTTTAGCCCGGTATTCACCTCCCAATAATCCGGTGAGAATCAGATATCAGGACAAGTAGCATATAAGTATCGACAAATATTCGTAATTTATAGAACTGTTAAGGGT
>JBIOHC010000034.1:0-45477 GCA_044448685.1 Bacteroidia bacterium | reverse complement strand
TATCATGATAATCATGAAGATCCGTGTTCTATTAAGAATTAAAGATAAGCAATTCCCTAATCGATGCCATTAGCAGATCCAAAGACTGAATTAACATTTTTTCTCAATTTGATTCCCCGCCCTGCACAATAACTGGCTTGCTTTACCGTATTTTAGTAAAACTGACTCATGAATAAGAACTTTCATTACATCCTCTATATCCTCCTCCTCTTCCTGGGAGTCAGGATGCTGAACGGGAACCCATCACCCTACTTCGATAAAGGAAAAAAGAAACAACACTCCATCCCTCCTGACGACCTCAAAGAGGGGGATATCATTTTCCAAAGTTCAAAAAGCGGACAAAGTCTGGCTGTGCAACTGGCCACACACAGCAAATACAGTCATTGCGGTATACTGTTTAAAGATACATCTGGCTTTTACGTGCTTGAAGCCGTTCAACCTGTTAAACGTACCAGGCTAGATAAATGGGTGACCCATGGTGACGGAGGACATTATACTGTCCGCCGCCTCAAGACCTCTGCTCAAACCCTTACACCGGCGGTATTGACAAAAATGAAAGGAATAGGAAGCGCTTTTATAGGAAAGAATTACGACCTTTATTTCGGTTGGTCGGATGATCTGATCTATTGTTCCGAACTGGTATGGAAGGTGTATCAGCGCGGTGCAGGACTGGAAGTAGGCAAACTACAGAAACTCAAGGACTTTGATCTGAGCAGCGATATTGTTAAGAAGAAACTGAAGGAACGATATGGTAAGGAAGTCCCTCTTGAAGAAAAGGTTATATCACCAGGAGCTGTTTTCGATTCTGATTTGCTGGAGACGGTGAAGGAGAATTAACGTTCGTACTTCTTCTCTCCATGACAACCAGGTGCACACGAACCTCCCTTAGGTAACTTAGTGTATTTCAAAGGCATATTCCATTGCCCGAACTTCGTCACCTCGGCAATAAGGAAGAGCTTATTCGCTGCGTGTATACAGTGACAATTTCCGCAAGACCTTCCCTTGTCTTTATTCACATGTACAAAATGCAGGTTCTTATCTCCATTACGGAAACCGGTTGATTCGGTAGTGACTGCATCCTGAAACAGGGAACTTTCATGACAATCCATACACAGAGCATAGTTCTCCTTTGTAGCAGGGGAATAGTTGCCGGCAGGATAAGCCTTACCCAGCATATTCTTTACATCGCCTGAATGGGGGTTATGACAGACGGAACAACCGTTATTGTCAATGGCCCCGTGTATGTATTTACTCTTTGTGACCAGGTCCTTCATATTGGGTATAACACGGGAACCAACAGCAATCTTTTTATCATGACAGCTGAAACACAGATCGGGTTCTTTTTTCTGCAATATCTTTTTCTGGGATGAGCTGTGAGGATTGTGACAATTCACACAGCCTTTCTGATCTTTTACAGCTCCATGCTGTACGGAAGAGGCTTCGAATTTTTTCTTCAGATCATTGTGACAGGAAAAACACAAACCGGGTGAAGGAGTGGAAATCAGATGCTCTCCCTTGCTGCTGTGTACATCATGACAGGAAAGGCAATCTCCTTCTTTCAAAGGTGCATGTACCTGTTCCTTCATAATATTTTTCTCTTCATGACAGGAATAGCACAGCTGGGGCACTGGCATAAGGAGTTCAAAGCCTTCTGTATCACCTTTGGGATGTTCCTTCCCATTGCTCTTATGGCATTTATCACATCCATCCAGTACAGGTTTATGAGCCACCTTTCTTTCGATCACCTTCTGGTGACACTCCAGGCATTTATTGCCCGCCTTCGGTAAATCTACGGCGGGCGAGGCAGTTTGTCCTTCAACCCATCCGGTCAGTAAGTAAGGTATCAGACTGAGTAAGAAGACGATCTTTTTCATAGCGACCTTTTTTAAAAAATGCATAACTAAAAACTCCTGGTCAGTTGCACATAGGTTCCTTTATAATTCATACTTGTGCTGTAATTCCTGCTCAGGTACATATCACTGCCGACGGAAAAATAAAGCCTGTTCATTGTTGCGGTAAGCTCCATCCTGGCAGTCTGCACTTCCATATCCAGTCCCCGCCCCCTCATGGTTCTGTACATATAATCCACATCCAGCTTCATATTACGCCAGATGGTGTAGGCCATTTTAAATGATACTGAAACATCTTCCCTCCTGGTGCCTTCATTGCTCATCTGCATATCCCTCCAGTCGGTGTTGAAACTGAAAAAGAAACGTTTATACAGTTTTTGCGCATAGAGATTATACGACATACCATAGTATGGCAGGAGATTACTTTTATTCTGCTCATATTCAACACCGGCACGGAGATAATTCAGATTGATGCGGCTTCCGGCAATCTGTCTTACATACGTATTCAATACCAGATTCTCCACCTGATTCCGGGTATCAAAATCCTGGGTGAATAACCGGTAATAGGTGTTCAGAATATTTTTGAAAAGGTATACATCGGCATAGAGGTTATTGATATTGCTGTTATACTTGTACAAACCTGGTCTCATAGCAGTATAATCAATATAAACGGCTCCTCCATTCGGTATCATGCCTCCCGGAACCCGGATAATTTCCAGGTAAGGGTTTTTATCAACAAGTATATAGTCAATATTAGGCTGGTAAATGATGGCTCCGGTGATGTCTCTCACTAATACAGAACGTATATTGACATATTCATTCTTAAATATCGTCACAACACCATCGGTGAGCAGATATTCCTCTCTCAGCACGGTGAGGAGTATACTAGGGGTTGTCACCGCCTGTTGTTCTTTATAATAAGTATAGGCTATTGACAACTTACCTTGGGGAATTTTCTTGACATATTTCAGATCCACCCCTCCCCTATCTCTTAGTTCTGAATAGGCACTCTGATCATTCTGCCTGTGTTCAAAAATGAGCCTGGAGGTAAGGCTTTCATAGAGCTGATGGCTCAACACGCACTGCAGGTTCTGATTGTTCATGCTCACAAGATCCTGTTGTGTCTGACCCCAGGCATAAGTTGTATAAAACATAAATCTTTTGGGGAGCTTAACAGTGAGATACTCCTGCCCGAACAGTCTTTTGTAATGGAAACTTCCGGTCTGATCGGAATTAGAAACTGAAGAGCTAAGGGTATAGTTCTTTTTCCGGTCGAAAGTCAATGCATTGGTCAAGCTTATTACATTTATATTATTGACAATATGCAGGGGTGTGAGGAATGCCGGATCATTCTGGTTGCTTGTATTTTGGGTCTGGACAAAATTGAAACTTGTATTGTCAAATCTGCTGAATGATTTATTGGCGGTAGCCTGAAAAACTCCCTGATCAAGATTAAAGGTGCGGTTTGTTCCAAGGCTGTTCTGATCAGAAGTCTGCTTGGTATAGCTAAGTGTAAAAGGCAGAACTTTATTTCCATAGTTAAATGTAGCGCCGAGCGTTTTCCCCTTGCTTCTGATTCTTGACAGATTCTCAACATTGATTATCGCATCATTGAAATTAGCGCTTGTAGTCAGGTTGTATGGCTTTTTCCGGAAAAACAAGGCTGAAATATCCAGACCCTGGCTGTTTGTTTTCTCTGCATAATCGGGCACCCCGATAAAACTGCTGCGTGTTGATTCCGGATTATAGGTACCGCCGAAATTAAGCAGCATAAAATTGGGATGTATAATATAACTCTGGGAACGGAGTTGGAACAGCCCTGTAAAATAGGATTCCGCTGCATTACCTTCCCCGTTCGATTGTGTTTCCCGGTATGTTCCTCTTCCCCGGATCTGACCCGAATAAGACATAAGCTGCCAGGCCTTGAAAGGAATATTATCATCCTGTCCCGGGCAACTCATTGCCGGTAACAGGAACAGAATGAATACCCTGACTGCCTTTTTCACTTTGGCTCTGTTAAGGGCTGTGCCCACTGTTTTACTTTCTGCTTGTAATTATGTCCTGCCTTTTGCCTTGCCGATAAGTGCTTATTCGATTTTTTACTCTTTTTCCTATGGTGTTTGTAGCGGGGATGCCCTTTTGGCTTCACAAGCGAATTGCTGTGCTTTCCTATCACTGCTGCTTCCATTAAATCCTTAGCTCTCTTAGCCCTTACTTCTTCAGGAGTTTGTTTGCCGGTTTTAGAGAGTACCTTGGTTGCGCCCTTCTCCCCTTTTGCTGACTTGCCATCCGAAGCTTTAGCGTAGGATGGAGCTTTACTTTTTACAGGAACGCGGCTGCTTATTTTAGCTGTTGAACTATTTTTCTTCATGACCGGACGTTCCTGCCTGCCAATACCAGGCCTGTTCATAGTGCCCGGAGGACTCGTATTTACTTTTTCTGTTTCAATTGCCTTGGTTTTAGTCTTTTCAGTTTTCCTTGCTAGGTTCTTTCGCCTTCTGGCATTGGTATCCGGAATATGCTTTTGAAGAGAAACGACCCCACCCTTGCCTGATGTGGAGGAATTCAGCCTTGCACGGCTATCCTTGCTTCTGTTATTGCCTTTTGCAGAAGCGCTTGTTTTACCGGCACCTGTTTTCTTCAGGGAATCGCTTTTGGCTTTTACCGGTATAGCTTTTAGCGCTGAAGCAGTATCTGTTTTGCTTACACCGGTTTTCTTTAGGGAATCGGCTTTGGCTTGTATCGGTTCAGTTTTTAGTGTTGAAACAGTATCTATTTTGCCTCCACCAGTATTTTTTAGCGAATCAACTTTGCCAGAGGAATGTGCTTCTACAACTTTTTCTGTATTCATCTTTCCACCCGGTGCTGTTGCGGCTGTATCTGCTCCCATCTTCGCTGAAGCTTCATTCTTCACTAAAGTTCCGGCTGACGGGTACGTGGACATACCTGCCTCCGGCGCACTGCTTTCCTCCTGCATTTTGACCGGCCTTATGGATTCCAGCAATACAAACCTGTCCTGCCCTCCGTGGGGATTATGGCATTCCAGACAACTGCTGCTTGCTTTCACTTTTTTATGTGCATCACTTCTGAACACTTGTTCAGGATTATGACAAAAAAGACAAAGCTGTCCTCCTTCCCTCACCAGGAGTTTAGGTGTTTTGGAGCTGTGTGAATCATGGCATGCGGTACAGTTTCTGGAAGCGACAGGGCCATGCAATACAGGATAACACGCACTAAAATCAGTATGGCAGGTAAAGCAACTGTTGCCTGTAATCATACCGCTGTTATTTCCTCCGTGTGGGTTATGACATTCCGTACAATTCGCTGTTCCAATTTTTTTGTGAATTGGATTACTGAGTACTTGTTTGGATTCATGACAGTACAGACAAATGTCCTGCCCCGGGCGAATGAGAATCTTTTCGTATTTGGACATGTGCTGGTTATGACAGAGCAAGCAATTGCCGGAAGCCACCGGTCCATGAACCCGCTGGTATTTTACAGTAAAATCTTCATGGCATGTATAGCACAATTCCGGCACTGGTTTCAGCAGTGCATTGCTTATACCTTCGGCATGACAACTTTTACACTTCTCTTCTTCATAGGGTTTATGTGTATAAAATTCAGGTTTGTAAACAGAAGCGATAAGACCCGAATCGGATTTATTGGCTGGATTTATTTCTTCTTTTTTATTTGGATCCGGAACACCATCGAAGAAAAAAGAAAGCACTTTGTATTGCTTTGCAGGAGTACAGCGTATGGCAAGGATAGATACAGCTACTCCAAGAATAATAACTAAAATAAGCGATCCCTTCTCAATTCGTTTCATACACAGGCTTCATAAACAAAACACTGTAATTTGTGCGCATAAATGCTTGATGAATCTGCCCTAAAACTACCTGAATTTGCCAAGAACAAACATGACGAACAGCACCTGCCAAACCCGCATTTCGCATGTTTGATAATAATCATGAATTGCAGTGAAAGTGGGACATTGGAGATCACTTAGTGCGCTCAGAACACCCTAAAAAACGACAGACTGACAATTGTCAGCCTGCCGCCCTCAAAAAAAGGAAGAACCACACCGGAGGAAAACACGCGAATTATTTGTCCGGCTTCACTTTAGGCTCTATCCTTCCATATACATTAATTAAATCGGGGCCGTACTGACTGGTCACAAATACGAGGTATTTAAGATCGTAAGCCGGATCCACATATTTCTGAAAGTATTTCATGTTATCATAATCAACTACAACCTTCGCTGGGATGATAAGCCCCCCGGGACCTTCATAATGTCCTCCAAGGACAATCAACAGGCGCTTGTCTTTATTAAACACCTGCACATGATCAAAAGCAGCGTCTACGGTATAAATATTTTCCTCCTTATCGACTGCTATTCCTTTGAGCTTACTGAACTGTCCCTGATGATCTCCTAGAGAGCCGAGTGTATCCAGAAAAGTTCCATCAGTGGTAAAAACTTTAACCTGCGCACAACCAAAATCGGCCACATACAGTTTATTATTGGCTATCGTAATATTGGTAGGCATGCAAATGGATACCGGAGCCAAAGAATCTTCCTTAGGAATGGAATAAAGCAACTTACAGGCTGAATCATTGCTGAAAACATTGACCCTGCTGTTGGCACTATTGGCAACAAATATCTTATTGTCAAAAACACAGACATCACTGGGTTTGAATTTACCGTTATTTCCGAAACTTCTTACATAATTTCCTTTCTCATCAAATACAACGATTTCAGATCTTCCTACATCAGCCACATAGAGATAGCCTTTCTCATCCACAAAATTATTAATGGGTATTTTAAGCCGGCCTTTGCCCTGGGTGATCAGAAAGTCGAATCTTTTTCTCTCCAGGTCCAGCACTTCCATGCCTCCCCCATAATTATCACATACATACATCTTTCCATTATGAATAGACAGACCGTAGGGCTTCACAATGGTTCTTAACTTCTGTTCACCTACCACCAGCTTGGAAAAAGTACTTTGCTTACCCCCTATATCCTTTGAATTGGTGATTTTTGTAAGGAACTGGTAACGGGCTTGCTCCGGGGGTGAAGGATAAACAACAACTGTCTTTTTAACTTCCCCGGTTTTCTTTACAGAATGACAGGAAGCCAGCAAAAGCACTAAAGCCGGAATCAGATATCGAAAGTCAGGCGCTTTCATATATAAAGAAGATTAAGAAAAGGACGAAACAGTTCCGTCCTTTTCATTGATTATCGGTAAATCCTATTTCTTGTGACAAACAAGGCAAAGTGCAGAACCCTCATTGCTCATACCCAATTGATAACCTCTTGAGTTGGCATGTGCTCCGTGGCAGGAAGTACATTGTACCTTGTGATTGATATCCAGCTTGGTTGAAAGAGCCCTGGTCTGAGGAGTATAAACACCGGGTGAAGTATAGGTGCTGTACAGGTAAGTCAAAGGCTGCAGACCGCCCCAGCCATGTGCAAGTGATGTGTCATACACCATAGAGATAGGGTGGTCGTTTGTCAGGTCTGTTCCTAAGTTGGCAGCACCCGGTACACCTGCGTTGATAAAGATGGTTCCGGTCTGTCCACCGAAAGACCCCAAAGCAACAGATCCGTCATGGCAGGATAAGCAAAGCCTGGATGTTCCATCGGGAGCAGCAGCCAGTGTTGTTCCTGCGTCCAGACTGATATACATGTTATAAGTAGCAGTGGTGAACTGGTGGTTCCACAGCGGTGCAGTTCCGGGGCTCACAGAAGTCTGGGCATTGTGAGGAGTGTGGCAGGGCTGACAGATCTGGTTACCACTGACATACACAGTACCGGATGATACGGAAGGGTTCCAGGCCTGTCCGCTGAAGTTGTGAGGCGATCCCGGCATGGTCAATGATGTTGTAATGACACCGGGGCCTAATGTACTCTGTCCCAAGCTCATTAAGGGAATCATGAACCCTAATGCGGCTGAAATTACTAGCTTTTTCATAATCTTGGTTTTTGGGTTTTGTTTCTTTTACTGTTTACTCGAATTCTCTTTATGACAATTCTATGACACAAATCTCCGCATCCTGAAGAAACTGTACAATGAAGTTTGATCTGCTTGCAGATGTATTTTGCTTTGCTCAAACCTGACAAAACGCAAACACCGCGATTTTGGCTCTTATCATCCCGTTATCGGGCACCTGTTTTAAACGGATAATCCGGCTTCAGCCTGGCAACAACCTGCCAGGCTTGCCTGCCCTCTGATGCCTTTTTCACTGAGAAACAAGCCGTACCCAGGTTATACCATGCATCCACATTAGACTCATTCAGATCCACAGCCCGCTGATACCGTATGATGGCAGAATCCGCTTTCCCCAGCTTAAAAAGCCGGTTCCCTTCATTGTATAATACATCACTGATCATATCCACACGCTTCCTGGCATATGGATTTTCCGGGTCGAGGGAATAACTTCGGGCCCAGTTATCAGCTGCACGTAAATAATTCTTCAATCCGAAATAACCCACCCCGAGGTCCTCATAAATCGGAGCGTAATGCGGATCCATATTCACGATCCTTTCGTCATATCCAACTGCCTTATGAAAATATCCGGCTTGTACCGCCGGATTCTTCTCCTCCTGCGCCTTGGTAATAAACAAATGTGCCGCATACATATTGGTCCGGACACTGTTTGGTGCAGACTCCACATCATGACAGTAAAGTGTTTCATTGCTTTCCCAATCTGAATTCCGTTGTATGGTCTTAATGGAAAACAGTAATAAGATTGTGCCAAGCGTAGTGACAGCAACAGTACGCAAGTATGACGAAACCTTCAGAAACAAGCAGGCCAGTATTATACAAAAACCCAGTGAAGGCTGAAACAACAGCCGCTCAGCCAGAGGTGCTCCTATGTTGATAACGAAATTGGAAAACAAAAAGAGACCCGACACAAAAAATAAGATACAGAACGAAACCAGACTTCTCACCCTGAAAGTATACACGGCGTAGAAGCCCAACCCGGCCCATACCAACAGGGAAGCCAGGAAGAGGATGGATTTCAATCCAACGTAGGGTATCTGGTTATATCCGTAATCACAGGATAAAGGATATGGAAATACAAGCAGCCAGATATACCTGCACAAAATATAAACTTTTGAAGCAAAGGCCTCTCCGCTTGATGCATAGAGATAAGGGGCATTGAGCACCTCTGCCGGGGTCGATTGACTGAACCCCACCATAGCTGTGCGAAGTATCATATAAGCTATAAATACCACAGCCAGCGGCAATGCCCATTTCAATGAACTTCGGATATCCTGATGATAAAAAAACCATGCCACAAGGGGCACAATCACAATAAATGGTACTGCACTTTCACGGCAGAGCAAGGCAAGGAAAAAGCACAAAAGAGCCCATGCCATGCTGCTCAGCTTCCTTTCTTCCGCATAATGTATTAATGAAAACGAAGACAGCAGGAGCAATATGAACGCAATGATCTCATCCCGGCTTTTCACATTGGCTATAACCTCCGTATGAACAGGATGAACAACAAAAACAAGACAGGTCAGAAATGCCAGTAAATCATGCTGTTCACGGAAAAGGTGGCGTTGCAAAAGAAGAAACAGGAGTAAAATCAGCATTGTAAACAGGAGCACATTGATAAGGTGGCTTACAAAAGGACTCTCTCCGAATACCTCATGCTCCAACGCAAAGAGTACAAGGCTGAGAGGTCTGTATCTTCCACCGGATAAATCATTGCCCTTTTTATCCAGTCCGTAAAACATATCCTTAGTCAGAAGTTCCGGAATGCCCTTAATACCCTTTTTAACAAGTGAATTACCTGTCATTACCACCACATCATCCAGCGCATATTGGTTCCTGAGGGTATTGATATTTAATCCCAAAGCAAGGATAACCAGTATCAGAAGCTGGCGCCTATGTGAAAGAAATGACAGCGTGTCAGTCGAATTCATAGCTATAGTACTTCACATCCTTATATTAAAAAGGACCAATATCTTTATTTTCCGGATCCAGAGCCCTCAGTTTTTCCCGGGCTTTCCTGTTCTGCTTATTGTACTCCACCGCCTTTCTGAAATAACTAATGGCTCCCGGCATATCCTGCTGATGCTGAAAGACAATTCCTTGCTGAAACAAAAGGCTGCTCAGGTAAATCGGAAATTCTTCCGGTGTCAAAGCAGAGCTGTCGGGCTTGTTTTCATCCAGAAAAACTTTTGCATCCGGATAGCATTCCATCAGATCCAGATAAGATAATTCCAGAGCCCTCATCATAACCTGATTATCAGGAGCGAGGTGAAGGCCACGCCAGTAACAGGCAATGGCTTTCCTGTAATTGTCCTTCCTCGCTCTCAATTCGGTGGTTGCAATAGCATTTGACAGATATACTTTAGCTGCATTCTGATTTACCCGGACACTGTTAGGTGCCGAAGCCAGATCGGCCACGAAAAGCGTTGCTTCATCTTTCCAGTCCTTGTTACGTGCTATTGTTTTGAGAGAAAACAGTACGAGTACTGCGCCACCCATGACTATAGACTGTGCTCTATAACGTTGGTACAATGCTAGAAAAAGTGACGCCGTCAGGATGCTAAAAGCAAGAGAAGGTTGGAACAGGATACGCTCTGCAAGCGGAGCTCCCATATCAAACAAGAAATTTGTCCCAACAGAAAGACTGATAAAAAAAAACAGAATACAGAAGGAATACAGACTTCTCCCTTTTATCATGAAAAATGCAGGCACAAGAATCACTGTCAGACTCAAGACAGAAATAATAAATTGAATACTCCCTAAACCTATATACGGTATTTGATTATATCCATAGTCATAACTCAATGGGTAGGGAAAGAAAAGAAGAGCTATATACTTAAGGATGATATAGGTCTTCGTGGCCATTGCCTGACCAACTGTAGCGAAAATATAGGGTGAATTTCCTATATCACTTATGGTGTGTTGATGAAAGCCGACAATCATCCATCTCAGGCTCAGGTATGCTGTAAGCGCAATCAGGAACGGCATGGAATTTAACACAGCCCTTTTCACAGGGAAACTATAAAAGAAGTAAAGCGCTAATGGAACCACTCCTATAAAGCAAAGCGCTGTTTCCTTACAAAGCAGGGCGAGGATGAACCAGGCCAGGGAATATACAAGGTTCCATCCTGATTTGTTTTGGACAAATCTGCAGCAGGTTATCAGTGAGGCGATGAGACAAATAAAAGTGATAAGTTCATCCCTTCCTTTCACATTGGCGATAATTTCGGTATGAATAGGGTGAACCACAAACACAATACAAGTCAAAAAGGTCAGCCATGGATTATAAAAGCGGAAGAGATATACGCTTAGAAGTTTATACAGAAGATATATAAGAAGGGCAAACAATAAAACATTAATGAGATGACTCACAAAAGGGTTGGCTCCGAAAATCTGGTATTCAACAGCGAAGAATACAAGAGAGAGTGGGCGATACCGGGCTCCGCTGAGCACAACGGTATTGCCCTTAAATCCACTGAAATACTCAGTCCTCATCAGTTCCGGAATACCAGCAAAGCCTTTTGCCACTAATGTATTCGAAGTCAGCACTACCTGGTCGTCATAAGCATAGCTATTCATCAGGGTGTTTAAATTCAGACCCACTGCAAGAACCAGCAGGAGAAGAAGCTGGCCTCCCTGCTTACTGCTTAACACTTCTTTAATGGACATGATGTGCTGTATTCATTAATTCCTCTAACTTGTCATGACACAAACCGGCTTCCCGTACATTTCCCTGACTTATAAAATAAGCTTCTTCCCCTTTTATTTCCCCTTCCATCTTACGGGCCCAGTCCAGCGTATTCCGATCTCCCGGCTCCAGCTTTAACGCATGCAGGATTTCATCTGCCGCTTTCCTGTTCTCATGTCTCAGATAGTTCACAATTCCCAAACGAAGCCAGACATAGGCAAATTTTCCATGAATCTGAGCACTTCTTCGCCCAAAATACCCGGCCTTATCCAGATACTTATTCCTTTGCCCTTCATCGCCTTCGTGGCTTGCTTTATGTATAAATACTTCGCATGCATACAGATTAAGCCTGGCACTATTGGGTGAAGAAGCCACATCTTTGAGAAACAGCGTTTCGTTATTCTTCCAGTCACTGTTCCGTGTCACTGTTTTAAAGCAATAAAGCAGAAGTACTATAGTCAGCGCTATACGGGATACAACCGGAGCATTTCGGGCAACTAGCGAACCAGTCCAGGCCATCAGCATACATACCCCAAGGGAAGGTTCAAAGAGCATTCGCTCCGCAAGTGGCGCCCCAAGGTCGAACAGAAAATTTGTTCCCACCGAAAGGGTGATAAAAAACCAAAGCACTGAAAACACCGGAAAGCTCCTGCCTCTGAACCCTAGTATTACCCATACCATTAAGAAGGAAAGGAGCAAAATTGTTCCAAGAAATAAACTGGAGGAAAGCTGTATATACGGTATCTGGTTATATCCATAATCCGTACAAAGTTGAAAGGGGGCCACGGTCAACATTATATACATGCCCAACATATAAACCTTGGTAGCAAATGCTTCTGAAACACTTGCATACAGGTAAGGTGAGTTAGCAATATCTGTAACGGGATACGTATCAAAGCCGACCACCGATCCCCTCAACACCAGATACAAGACAGTAATCCCAACAAATGGAATTACCGAAAGCAGACTCGCTTTCAATGTTTTTTGAAGACAGAAGTAATAAAGCAAGGGAAACACTCCCAGCCAGGTGATAGCTGTTTCCTTACAAAGGAGGGCCAGCATATAAAAACACAATGCGTATGCAAGGAGGCTCCACGTTCGCTCCGTCTCATATCGAAACAAGGCAAGGGACGCCAAAACAAGCAATAGAAAAGTAATTATTTCATCCCTGCTCTTCACATTGGCAATCACTTCCGTATGTACCGGATGTGCAACAAATAACAAACAGGTTATAAAAGCCAGATACGGAGGCCCGTTCGGAAAGATATAAAGGCGCAGCAGTCGGTGAAGCAAGAGGGTGAAAGACGTAAACAAAAGCAGATTAATCAGATGACTTACGAATGGATTTGCTCCGAAACACTGATACTCCAATGCAAAAAGGACCAGAGACAAAGGTCTGTAGCGCGCTCCGGAAAGCCTGTGCTCATTTCCTGAATAACCAGCCAGATAATCACTGCCAAGAATTTCCGGGATGCCTTTAGTACCTTCCTGAACGATTCTGTTTTCTGTTAATACAACCTTATCATCCAGGGCATAGCTGTTAAAAAGTGTGTTGAAATTAAGGCCGGTAACCACTAAAACGAGCATAAGCAACTGATTCCTTAGTGAAAGGAATGAGGAGTTATCCGGATAGTGTATTCGCACCGATGTGTCCATCACTTCTTACTGAGCTCCATTGCTTTCCGGTATGATTCCTCTGCTTCTTGTGTCTTTCCTTCTTCCATCAAACTGTTTCCGTGTTTGTAAAAAAGAGTGCTCAACACGTAAAGGCATTCCCTAGCCTGTTCTGAGTTTGTATCAAGAGCATATCCCTTCTGATAGTATTCCGCAGCTTTTGTATAGTTGTACTGATCAAAAGCTAAAAAGCCAAGGCTTATATATGTTGAAGGATTGCCCGGATCAGTTTGCAATGAACGCTCTCCGCAGATCCTGGCCTGTTCAAAGTAATATTGCTTACGCTTTGCTTCCTGCTCCTCCTCCCCTTTGCTGCGGTAAACTTCAGAGGCCCCAAGGCTGATTCTGGCACTGTTAGGTGCCGTTTGCACATCTGCCAGATACAAGGTTTCCGTGTTAGTCCATTCCCGGTTCCGGAGAACAGTTTTTACGGAGAACACAATGCATATCACGCTAATACCGGACAGTACCAGCACCTTGTACTGTTGTGCAATCCGGATACTAAACAGAGCCAGCAGAATACAAAAAGCAAGTGATGGCTGAAAAAGCATCCTGTCGGCCATAGGTGATCCTAGTTCAAGGATCAGGTTACTGCCAATGGAAATGGTTATAAAAAAATACAGGATGGAGAATGCAACCATGCTTCTCTTCCTGAGTTGATAAAGTGAGAACAGAATCAGTACGCAGAGCAATAAAGCCGACACGACAAATTCGGGACTTACCAGGTCTACGTATGGAATTTGATTGTATCCGTAATCAGATGATAAATAAAAAGGAAAGAACAACAGACCTATATACCTGATAAGGATAAATATTTTAGTAGCAAAAGCCTGAGCCGGGGTGGCGAGCATAAAGGGCGCCAGTGTGATACTCTTCACATTATAGTAATCCATCCCGACAACAGCATAACGTATAAGGAGGTACAGCACAAATATGCCGGCAAACGGTAGGGTTGCTTTCAGGGAGTTCCAAAGACTTTTATTATAAAAGAAAAACAGAATCAATGGAAGAACTCCGATAAAGGTTACGGCCGATTCCCGGCAAAGCAATGCCATCAGGTAACAAATTAAAGACAGGGCCAGTTTCCAGCTTTGCTTTTGTGTAACGATACCGGGCAGGAAGACGAGAGACAGCAGCAGGAGAATAAAAGCCAGAAGTTCATCCATGCTCTTTATATTAGCTATCACTTCAGTATGTACAGGGTGCACAACAAACAGAAGGCAGGCCAGAAACGGGAGGTAAGAAGACGTATCGCGGACCAGGGTTGCAAGTAACCTGTATAGCAATGCCACCAACACCATAAAAAGCATCACATTGGTGAGATGGCCGGCGAAGGGGCTGTTGCCGAAGAACTGATTCTCAACAGCGAGGATTACCAGCGGTAGAGGCCTGTAACGCACCTGAACAGAGAGACTTTTCTGAACAGTAAAGCCTCTCATCAAATCAGTAGAGAGTATAGCAGGTATTCCTTTGAACCCTTTTTCAACAAACTGATTCCGGGTAATGACCATTGCATCATCCAGCGCATATTCATTATAAAGCGTATTGGCATTCAGCACAAATGCCAGGAAGAGCAAAAACAGCAGCTGATGACGGGGCTGGAATACAGGAGTTACCGCTTTCATGAGACATGCTTATTCTATCTTGTAATCAATAACAATATGCTCCAGGCCGTCCAGGTTTGCAATCTGAATTTCCCGTTTAGCACGGCTCACAAGCCTCTCTTCTTCAAAATCACTAAGCTGTCGCGTTACCTGTTCAGGGGTTGTACCGGCTATATCTGCAAGCTCTTTTCTGCTTAACTCTATATTCAGGGTCTTGGTCTTGGGATTGGTTCCGAATACTTCATTGATATATACGAAAGCCTCCGCCACCTTTTCCCGGATATTCATCTGTGCATGGTATTTAACCCTCAGCTCCGCCCTTCTCAGTTCCAGGGCATAAAAAAGAATAAGGTTATAAGCAAATTCCGGGTTGTTGTTGCAGATATCCTTGAAAGCCCCCGTTTGTATAAAGCATACATGGGTATCCATCACGGCTATGGCATTGAAATAATATTTATCATTGCCCAGAACACGGTGTCCGAGAATATTTCCATCTGCAAGCAATCTTACAACCTGCTCCCTCCCGTTCAATGTTGTTGTCACTACTTTGACTCCGCCCGACTGGATAAAATGAATTCCCATCATGGTATTCCCTTCCCGGAAAATATAATCCCCCTTTTTATAGAAATTCTGATTTTTATAAGTGGAGATCTGTTGCAGCTGAGCCTGGGATGAAAATCTCTTGACCAGGCAGTTCAGGCTGGTGCAATGCATACATTCAATTTTGGGTCTCATAATATAGCGTATAGATCATACTAAGGTTAATACGATGAATTTACGTGGTCGTGGCCATGACATGACAGGTTACAATTCCCATGCCCGGGCGAGGCATACGTCCAGTTTAATACTCCATTTGAATTATTCGATGATTCAGTGATATTGAAATTAATCAGATACCGGTTGTTCATAGTATTTCCCTGACTGGCACTGATTCCGTGCGGGTCATGACAGTTATTGCACGATGTAAGGGTTCCATGTGTGCCTGTACCGCTTAACAGGTTATGGGTAGTGATAATCGTACTCTGGTCATGGCACTGGTAACACAATTCATAAGCCGCATATGTGTTTACATAGGATGTTGTCCTGTCATAATTGTATTTCAGTATCTGAGGATAAATAGAACCGTGAGGGCCTGCCGGTGAGCCGGCTCCGTTACTGGCATGGCAATCGGTACAATAAATCTGACTGGAAGGAGTCATGGGCGAAATCAAACCCGCAATGGACGGATTGACACCTACTGCCGCTACCGGGTGAAAAGAAGGGTTGGTAGGGTCGAATTCCAAACGTATATTATTCTGAACTATTTTCCTCACAGTCGGAGCACCGGTGGGTGGATTGGAGGAATGGCAACGGTAGCATATTTCATATTCATTTACGGCCGGTAATACCTGTGTTCCGGCCTGACTGATTCCGGGAAGGCCGGCTTCTGACCCTTTGATGGCAGGAGCCGCTGCGCTGGCATTTGTGTTCACATGCGGGTTATGACAATCTACACATTCCACATGTTTGGTTACCACAAGCGCATTTTCAGTGGGATCATGCACCGCCGTATATCCATATACGTTGTGGCGGTATGTCTTTGAAAATTCAGCCTGCAGATTCTTAGCTCCTACATTCCCATTGTGGCAATTGAGACAATTATCCTCTTCTGCCGGATATTGAAGAAGGCGGGTCATACTTCCTGCATTGTGAGGATTATGACAGTTCTCACAGGCATTTTGCTGAACAGTGGTCCAGGGTGTGAATGGCCAGGGATTAGGTACCGCTCCATTCCATGTTTTGACCGAAGTGTTGTGCGTACCTGTTGTCCAGTTCGGAATCTGATGACAGGCAACACAGATTGCCGAATACTGTGAAGAAGCTACCAGAAAAGAGGTATAAATGTTCTTATGGGGATCATGACAGGATGTACATTGCAACTGCCCGTTTTCAAGCCTGATCTGAGGGCTTATTAAATTCGGATTCTTAATCGCAGGATCAGCCACTGACAGGGCCACATCATACAGGAATGAAACGGGATGGTCATTCCTCAAATCTGTACTCAGGTTTGTAGGACCAATAGGCATGTTAACGGTACTCGCAAAACTGATTGGAGTGCCCCTGCTAAGAATATTGCCAAGAGCCACTGTTCCGTCATGACAGGAAAGGCATAGCATGGACGATCCGCTGGGTTGACCAGGCAAGGCCTTCATCGTTGTACTGTTGTAAAGTGTATAACTGGAGCCTGAATTAGGTCTGTTCCATAGCGGTGTGGCCGGACTGCTGTTATGCATGGTATGGCAAAAAATACAGATTTCAGTCTCCGTACTCGCTTTAACGGTTCCGGGACCTGATAATGACAGATTGTGTTTCGTATTCACTATTGATTGTGAAAACAACAGCGGTGTCGGCAGAATGAATGCAAGAATGAAAGGAATTGTTCTCATTTTGTACCTCCGGCAATTAATTGAAATACCTGCACCCTCGAATTATAGCAATCTGACACATAAATTTTATCCTTCTCATCCACAAACACTCCTGAAGGCATCCAGAATTCTCCTTCCCCCTGTCCTTGTGTCCCGAACGTATATAACAAACGTCCCGTGACATTGAAAATCTGCACAACATGAAACAGGGCATCCGCCACATATATATTCCCATACGAGTCTGTGGCAATCCCTTTCGGGCTTGCAAAGGATCCGCTGCCATCTCCGTTTTTCCCAAAGAGAGAAACCACATCTCCTTTATTATTCAATACTTGTATGCGGAAATTCATCGCATCAACCACATACACAAATCCTTGTTTACTGATAGTAATCTGAGTAGGGAAGTTGAATTCTCCCTTACCCCCGCCTCTTGATCCTACCGTCCGTAATACCACTCCTCCTTCCGACAGAACACGTATGCAATGTTTACCCGTTTCGACCACCCATATTTCGTGGTGGTCGGCAGAATAAGCAATGCCGGTTGGCTTGTCGAGTTTAAGCGAATCGTTCAGAACAACACATGTTTTCTTATCCGAATTTATCAGGAATATCTTATCCAGATGAGAGTCGGTAAAAAGCAGTTCTCCCTGCCTGAACTTACATATCCCTACCAGGGAAGTAAGATCCAATCCTTTCTTCTCCAGAAACCGTGGAACCTTGCCCTGGCCTTCACTAACCTGGAAGATGGTATTGCTTTGCTGATCCAGAATCCAATACTCACCGCGCTGATCCGCTATCATAGAAACCGGTCTTGTAAGCACCTGTCTCCTGGCGCCGAAAATAATATGCCTTAGCCTGGCTTTTACGTCCTTGTCTTTTTGTTTTGAATCCCTAACAGGCCATTGACTGATCCATTTCACATCTCCCTGCTCCAGACCCTGTCCTGCTTTTAACAACAAAGAATCCTGAGCGAACCCTGTCATGACCAAAGAGCCCAGAGCTGCCAACACCATCACAAAACGGATATTTCCTCTTTTAACCAGCCTGAGCATACTGCATAAATTTATTAACGATTTTTTCCGGTTCAAATTTCGAATCCGAACTTTCTTTAAGGCTGAGCACGAAACTCTGAATAGTCTTCCTGACCAGCTCCTCTCTTCCCCTTTCATCTATCTTAGCGAGGTGAGGACACCCTTTGCTGGCCTGGATCAGCATTTCCTTCAGCATTACAATCTGGTCCCTGTGCTTATAAAAATTAGTCCAATCAATGAAAGATGCAATATGTGTATGAATAATCTGATTGGCAATCGGAAGGTATGTCTTCCTTTTTTCCAGTGATTTATCCAGAATAGCTGAGATCGAATCAATATCGAATATCCGTATCCCATCTAGGTTTTTGCAGGCCGGGTGAACAGTCTGAGGTATTGACAAATCAAGTATCAGGCTTGTTTTTGCTCCGGTAAGTAATTCGGGAGTGATGAGATAACCATCAGCTGATGTGCTTAAAACAACAACATCAAATTCTTTTAACCTTCTTTTTACATCTTCATAAGGTATCAGGCCAAAATCGTGCGTGGTAGCCATTTCATAAGCTGTAGAAAAGGTGCGGTTGGAAATACTGAGTTTGAAATCAGGAAGGTAATGCTTGATGTTTTTTGAGATATTATTTCCGAATTTACCTGTACCTATCAGCAAGCACTTGTTTTTTTTCTCCGGCATATGTTCTTTCAGAATTTCAATGGCCGCATAGGAAGCAGAAACAGTACCCTTACTCAGTTCTGTACGGGTTTTTATTTCCTTGGAAGCCTGAATGCATACATTTGCCATCCGCTCGAATACAGGGCCGAGCAAGCCGTTCTCCTTTGAATATTTACAAGCTGTTTTAAACTGACCAAGAATTTCAAAATCGCCCAGGATCTGAGAATCGAGACCTGACGCTACCTTGAAAATATGTTCAAGTGCTTCGGTTGAAGTCTTGACAAATTTAAAGGCTCTTAACCTTTCCAAAGTCTGCTCACAGACAGTCGTAATAATATGTTCCGCCTGTGTGAGAGAACCTACTCCATATATCTCTGTCCGGTTACAGGTACTTAATACCACGAAATCCCTGAAACTGCAATCTCTGGCCATATCGTAACATTCTTTCTGCTTTTCAGGAGAGATTGAAAATGCACTGCGGGTGGTAATGTCCGCATTTTTGAATGTAATACCGATTACAAATGTGTTTTCCATAATATGTAAGTGACTGATTCACTATTGTTTGCACCCGAAAGATAGGGGCTATTCATACTATAATAAATGATAAGAATCATTTATGAAACAGATATATGTTAGCCCTGTCATTGCCGAAATGCAACAAAAAGTGCACCCCTGGAATGAAGTGCACCTTTCAATCCAAACAAACGCAAACTACTTTTCATTCTTCATACTGCGGATATACTCGGTCACTTTCCAGCGCTCCGTATCACTAAGTTTCTCATTAAAAGAAGGCATAGGCTTCCTGCCTTCTGTAATTTTCCAGAAAATAGCTCCTTCAGATTCCTTAAGAAACTCTGCCGAAGTAAAATTTCCGCAGCTGATATCAATCTTTTTTGATTTTTCACCGTCACCCAGGCCCTTAGCACCATGGCATGATTTACAACTTTGATTGTAAATTGTTTTGCCTTCCGCAATAACAGCAGCATCAGCTTTCACCGCACTTTTTACGCCGGCATTTGCTGCAGGAGCATCCCAGGGCAGGCCTTTGGGTTTATCCTGAGCTCCCGCATTTGCTGTAAATAACAATACTGCAATTCCTGTGCCCATAACAAGGGCTAAACGATTCACTGTTTTCATTGTTCTTGTTTTTAGATTGGTTTAATTGTGAATGTATTTTATGCTTACTTATGTTGATTTACTTGTGTTCTCGGCTTCCTTGAAATATTACGCAGACGGAAAAGCTGGAAAACGATATAAAACAGCGTTCCCCAAATTCCCACGATAATTACATTGGATGCAACAATGAGAAACATGGGTGCTCTGGAACGGGAGGCTGCCAGTGAACGGTCTTCCCAATTCCCATCACCCGCAGGAACAATACTGCCCCACTTAACGGAATCCTGAGCCTGCAGATTACCAAAAACAGGGTCATCATCCAACTTGGCGATAATGACTACTTTACCATCAGAACCTCCGGGAAGATTCTTAGGAAACTTAACAGAGGCCGCGCCCTGATCGTCCGTAGTAACAGGTTTGCCAATTGGAAGCAGGCTGAACATTCTTCTCACATAAAATTTCACTGTTACTCCCGAAGCCGGCTTATCATTGGCAGTCAGGATGGCTTTACAGGTTTTTAAAGAGTCTGTTTTGTTCAGCACTAATTTCAGGATTGCTCCATCATTCCCGGCAATACCTGTAACAGATAAGAGGAACAGCGCAACAATGAATAAACAGGCTGATCTAACTGTTTTGCTTGGCGTCTTCATAAATCTTCCTTTTTAATTTGATCCATTTCTTCTAAATCGATGCCCTCCCCTTCCAGGGTTTCCCATATTGAAATGATGGGGAATAGTCTGGAAAACAAGGTTATTATCAATAAAACTCCGGCAAGAGATGCTGCAACAATTGACATTTCAATAAACGTAGGGAAGTAATGCTTCCAGGAATCAGGCACATTCTGTATAGGAAGGTATGGATGAAGGAGGATAGGTGTAACAATCAGATAACGCTTCACCCAGGCAAAAACAACCACAAACAAAGAAATAAAGGTTATGGCTGCCGGCCTCCTGAAGCGCTTAAAAAGCAGCAATACAGCCGGAATTGCCATACCCAGAATTTGTGCTGTCCAAAACAAACCGGAAGTAGGGCCGACCAGCAAATCATTCAGCAACTTTGCTTCTCCCCTTTCCATTTTATAGGCCGGCACGAGGTATTCATTCACATTAAAATAAGCATAAATAAGAGCAAGAAACACAAGCAACTTACCCATATTATTGAAGTGTACCTCGGTGATATATTTTTCAAGACTATATACCTTGCGAAAAACAGCCATGCCAAGAATAACACAACCTGTTCCTGCCAGGAATGCACCCGATACAAAATAAGGTCCGAAGTTTGTACTGTCCCATCCGGGTCTTAGGGTAGTGGCAAACAGCCAGGCTGTTACGGTGTGAATGGAAATGGCCAGAGGAATGACCAGGATACAAAGAATATTGATACACTTTTTCATTATATCCCATTGTTCAGCCCGGCCATCCCAGCCCAGAGCGAGCTTCTTATACATCCAGCGCTGCCACCTCGGTTTGTTGACAAGCTTGTTTCTGCAGATAGCTATACCCGGAATTAAGGGCAGGTAAAGAAGCAAAACACCGGTAACCAAATATGTGGAGACGACCACAACATCCCAAAGGATAGGGCTTTGAATCCGCCCATGCGTAAAGAGATTTAATACCCTGTCAGGACGGCCCATATCCACAATAATAATCAGACCGGCAAAGGTGATTGCAGCAACCGCAATAATTTCGGCTATTCGCGTAAGCGGCCTGTACCACTCAAAATGTGTCAGCCTCAGAATAGATGAAATCAAAGCTCCGACAAGGCTGACAGCGACAAAAAAAACAAAATTGGAAATATAAATCCCCCAGGATGCATAATCCCTTAATCCCGTCACAACAAGGCCATGCTTCAACTGAAGATAATAACAGTAGCCGCCTATCAGGATGACAATAATGAGGAATGCAATCCAGACCTTGCCGGAGAAATGAATTTTTTCAAGCGGGCGGAGCAGATCTGCTCTCATTTCTTCTCTTCTGATCCGGTGCTTCTTAGCCACCTCCTCCTCATTAATCGTTACAATCTCTTCACTTTTCATATAGCGTATATTAAATGATCAATTCATCTTCTTTGTTCAGCTTTTAAAATCCTGTTGATTATGCTCTTCCTTATCTTCTTCAAAAGGGAAAAGCCTGTCTACCGGCGGCAGATAATAAACCCTGGGATCAGTTCCGAGTTCCTCCAGGAAACGGTATCCGCTTCTCTTTTTGAGTAGTTCGCTGAGCCGGAATGTTTCATCACCGTTGGTAACTGTATCTTCATTCGCATCGCCAAAAAATAAGGTACCGTTCGGACAAGCTGTAACACAATCCGGAAGCATTCCCATACGGCTCATATCCGGACAGAAATCACATTTGTCGACTGTGCCGCATTTACTGGGGTAACTCTTTTCAGGCGAATAGGCCTCATTTACGCTTCCTGCAGGCACTTCCGGTTCGCCCCAATTGAATGAACGGGCTGTATAAGGGCATGCTGCCATACAAAACCGGCACCCTATACAACGCTCATTGTCAATCATAACAATTCCGTCTTTCCGTTTGAAAGTTGCATCAACAGGACATACTTTGGTACAGGGAGGATTATCGCAGTGAAAACAAGGCTGAGGCATAAAATAAGGAGATAGATCATCGCCGTCCTGCATACGCTTAACCTTAATCCATTCTACGGGGCTTTGTTTGTGGTGCATTTTCTGGCATCCGGCAATACATTTCCGTTCATTGCCGCATCGGGCTAAGTCTATAACCATTACGAATTTTTTCCCTGCTATCCCTTCCCTTGCTTCATAATTCGAAATCACCTTCTCGGCATCATAATGATGCTTAAGATGTGTACTGTCGACTTCGACCAATTTCCCGTCCTGAGTGAGTACTTTTACCTTCTGCCCGGTATTGTCGCCCAACACCTTATTCACCACTGCTCCTCCAACCGCCAGACCACCCATAGCTATCAGGCTCTTTTTCAGGAATGAACCCCGGCTTAGTTTATCATTTTCATTTTCCATAAAACATGCTTTTTATTAATCTCCATGAACATTCTCCTGTTTCGGGATCCCTTCCTGAACTTTTAGCAGCTTATTCCCTGCCTTTTTCCACTCTTCTTTTTGCCCGCCTATTAAGTTTGCTGAACCCGCATGCAATCGACAGGACAAATTTCTGTAGTGCCGGATATTTTTTCTATGAAGGAAGTCTTATTAGGAGCTGTTTTTTGTTTCCTGCAAAAATGAGATAACGCAGGTTCTGGAGATACTTTTTACAACACACAGGCTACAAATAAGCGGGGAAAGGGTTTTCAGAGATACAATGAAATTTTAAATTAGTATGAAAGAAAATAATAAGCTTCATGATTAATATCATCAGCGGTGTAAAGCCTCCTCAATGATCACTTCAAAATAATAACCGTAACCAAAATCCTTTGAAAGGCTTACTATACCCTCCATTGTTACGATGTCACCAACCTTTACCGTTTCTGTAGTGGTAACCGTAATATCATACGCCTCACCGAAAGAAGATCCGTCTTCCAAATGTATCCAGTTTTTCTCCAGGATATTGGCGCTGTATTTTGTTACTTCCCCTTTTATCTTCACTTTTTTACCTGCATATTTATTTTTGTTCTTCCATAATTCACCAATGGAAATGCCTCCTTCGGGAGGTGAAATCTTGTTTCCGGCTTTTATTGCTGATACCCCTTTTGCCTTGCCTGATTTGCTGATATCCGGATGTGAGGCAGGTAAAGCTCCCTCTTCGGACTCTGCTGAATTCTGAAGAGTTAGTTTGGAGAGAAATAAAACTTCAGGGAATGTTCTTTTGAGCTCCCTGCTGTAGAATTCTTTCATAGGAGCCGCATCTGAATAAGCATAAGTCTGGCCCGGCGAAGCCATAAGTTTGACAACAGCAAGCCACTCTTCCTTGTTTCCTTCCATCACCCGCAGGTAGGTATATCCTGATGTTTGCAGGACCTCTTTAACATTTACAATGTGAGTTGGAACCTGAATAGCCTTCTTCGGCATACTGTCATGTACAGGCGGAGGTACAAGGGATTTTTCATCATAATTATCTGTAGTGCTTAAACAGGCAAGAAAGAGTATCTGACTGAAAGTGCGGTTGAGCTCCTTGCTTGGAAAACGTCCCATCGCAAGACCGCTTTCATAATAGTATACATCACCTGGCCTGGCGGCAATGGTTGGCAGAGCCATCCATAACAAAGAATCTTTGTCCCTTATCTTTTCCGCTACTTTCAGATATGTATAGCTCCTGGTCTGAATAACCGAGTCCACTGTCACCTTATGCGGGTAAATCCTGGCCGTTGTCTGACCGAAAGCAAAGCCCCAGCTTCCCGCCATTGCCAATAACCCCCACATTCGTATCATTGTTTTAGTGCTCATTTTCGCTGTTTTTTATAAAACTGATTAATATCAGGGTGAAATGAATGTTCGGGGCAAAGGACTATACATTAAACTACAAGACGAATGATATTCATCATGGATGCTGTTGAGTATAATCGTCAATTTTGCATCAGTTAAATACTGAAACCGTTTACTTTCACATGAAACGTCTCTCCGCGATTTTGTTTTCTCCTAAAACTTCCATTGTCCTGCTCATCTTGTCAGGTGTTGCCATGGCTGCAGGCACTTTTGTTGAAGACAAGTATGATACGGTTGTAGCCAGACATTTCGTATATAACACGTTTTGGTTTGAACTTCTGTTCATACTTCTTTCCCTCAATTTCCTCGGACATATCAAACCATACCATATGTTCCGAATTGAAAAGGCCGGCGGACTTGTCTTTCACCTCGCTTTATTTATCATGATTATCGGAGCAGGCATTACCCGTTATTTCGGATTTGAAGGCACTATGCATATACGGGAAGGAGAATCCTCAAGCGTTCTATACTCCTCCGACCCTTATCTGCGAATAGCGCTTAACGGCGAACATGAAAATTACAGCAGGGATTTCAACGTAAATTTTAATCCGTATCTGAATAATACGTTCTCCGAAAACATACATTCCAACGCGTATGGGGAAATAGGCGTTACCTGCAAAGCCTTTATTTCCAATGCCATTGAAACTGTCATAGAAAATACTCCGGGAGGATCCGATATTATTGAACTTGTGGTAGGTACAGAGAACAGGAGAGAAAACGTATTTCTTGAAAACGGAACAGTCCAAAACATCCGAGGTCTGGATATTTCCTATAACAATGATAAGGCTCAAAATGGTTTCCGGATAACAGGTTCTGGAAATTCTTTGCAATTCAAGGCTTCCTGTATCACGAACAGAACAAATATGAAAGAGCAAAGTAATTTCGTGATACCGGCCGATTCCCTCGCTGAATTCAGGGAAAAGAGTTTATACAGTGCAAATAATGTTCTGTTTGCCTTCCCTAAATTTCATCCCAAAAGCAAAAGAACCTATTTACATTCCACTGACAAGGAAACGGGGTCTGATGCCCTTCTCCTTGAAATAACCAATGGGGGTAAATCCTATGAGGCTGACTTACTCTTTCTTGAAGGACAAACGGCGGAGTACAGAGACTTTACATTTGACGGGCTCAGAATTCGCATTGCATATGGCAGAAAACCAATCGATTTACCCTTTTCCCTGCACCTCAATGATTTTATTCTGGAACGTTATGCCGGTTCCGACAGCCCTTCCTCGTATGCAAGTGAAGTGACAGTCATTGACCCCCTTCACAACATTAACCTTAACCACCGGATATTTATGAATAATGTCCTAGACTATGGCGGGTATCGCTTTTTCCAATCCTCTTATGACCCGGATGAAAAAGGCACAATACTTTCTGTCAACCATGACTTCTGGGGAACCTGGACTTCCTATTTTGGATATATGCTTTTAGCGGCCGGATTTATCCTTACCCTGTTTAACAGTACTTCGCGGTTTCAGGTTTTGAGGCGCAGCATTGTCGACCTGCGGAAGAAAAGAAAATCCGTTACACTTATTGTTGCATTGTTGGTTATGCTTTCCACAACTGGCAGTGCACAGGAGATGGAGTCAAGAGCTGTTAGCAGAGAACATGCTGCCAAATTCGGACAATTGATTACACAAACCATCAATGGACGTTTTGAACCCGTCAATTCACTTGCTTACGATGTGCTTCACAAAATTACACGTAAAGATAAATTCAGTCTCGAAGGGAAAAACAACCTCGACCCTGTTCAGGTGTTTATGGACATGTTTCTGAATCCTGAATACTGGAAACAACAAAAAATAATTTATATAAAAGAGCAGTCTGTACGTGATTTACTTGGCCTTAAAACAAAAGAAGCCGCATTCATTGATTTTTTCGATACCAATGCCAAATACCGGCTTCAGGAATATGCAGAAAAAGCATTCCGGAAAAAACCGGCTGATCAGAACAATTTTGACAAGGAGATCCTGAAACTGGATGAACGCGCCAATGTTTTTATGATGGTTTTTCAGGGCAGCATTCTCAAACTCTTTCCTGATCCGAACGCCGGCTCCGCCACCTGGGCCAGCTGGGATGAAAAATCATCCCTTCTCCCGTTGCCCGGTGTACTCCGCATAATAAATGAAGACTTGCAGCTTCCGGAACTCACCTATAACAGTCTTATGCAGGCTTATCTGACCGAAACGGAACATAGCATGGTGACAGGCGATTATTCCAAGGCTGACAAAATACTGGGGTATATTTCATCCCTGCAACGCCAGGGATCCGCCGCCGCCCTGTTGCCATCACCCGGAAAAATAACTACTGAAATATATTATAACAAAGCAGGGATTTTCATCCTGCTTCGTAATGTGTATTCTGTTTTGAGTCTCGGTTTACTGCTGCTGGCGTTCATTGATAATGTGAGAACCCGTAAAAGCCGCATCATCACTTTAATGCTGAATGCCTGCATTCTTATACTTGCCGTTGCCTTTCTGTATCAGACTTTCGGAATGATACTCAGAGCCTATATACTCGGTTATGCACCCTGGAGCAACGGGTATGAAGCCCTGTTACTGGTTGCCTGGGGCACTTTGCTTGCCGGCTTTAGTTTTGTCAGGTATTCCAAAATAACCCTCGCTGCCACATGCCTGCTGGCGTTCTTTATTTTAATGACTGCCAGTCACAGCAGCTATGATCCTCAACTGACAGTTCTTTCTCCTGTATTAAAATCATACTGGCTTATCATACACGTTGCTGTCCTGACAATAAGCTACGGTTTTCTGGGCCTTGGTTTTATACTCGGTATCATGAATCTGTTTCTGTATATTTTTAAAACAAAGAAGAATTACCGCCGTCTGGACTTGCTGATACTGGAATTGACACATATCAATGAAATGAATATCACGGTAGGTATCGTACTGGCTACCATCGGGACATTCCTCGGTGGTGTTTGGGCCAATGAATCCTGGGGCCGCTACTGGGGATGGGATGCCAAGGAGACCTGGGCGCTTATTATTGTCATCACCTATACTTTGCTCCTTCATATTCGCTTTATTCCCGGCCTGAAAAGCAAGTACACCTTCAATGTGGGTACCGTGCTCAGTTTCGGAAGCGTATTGATGACCTTTTTCGGAGTGAATTACTTCCTTTCTAAAGGAATGCACAGCTATGGTGCCGGTGATCATGCTATCTTCCCGCTCTGGGCCTGGATAGGAATCGCGTCCTTGCTGGCCTTGATGGTATTTGCCAAAATCCGAGACAATACTTTAAGAAATGAAATGACCGAACTGAAGCCCGAAGACGGAAATGTTTAATATTACCAAATGTCAAATCTATCAACATGAAACATTTACTTTATTCCTTCCTCATTCTTAACCTGTTTACAGCATGTAATTCAGACAAAACCCAGGAACAGCAGATTATTCCTCCCGGAGTTCACAAAGCCGTGGTAGAAGAAGCTCTGCAGACAACACAATATACTTATCTGCATGTGAAGGATAAGGATCAGGAATCATGGCTGGCTGTCACAAAAATGCAGGCTGCACCGGGAGATATTTATTATTTTCACGATGCCCTTCCCATGAATAATTTCGAAAGCAAAGAATTAAAAAGAACATTTCCTGTAATCTATTTCCTCGACCAACTCAGTACAACCCCCTCCATAGCAGAAAAAAAAGCTATTCCTGCACCTGCCGTCCAGCCTAATTCCGCAGAAGCAGTTACACCTGAAAATAATATGGCCGGGCCAACCCGTGAATCTGCCTCAACTCTGCCTGTTAACCATACTGTCGTTGCCGGAGAAATTTTGCAAACAAGTCAATATACCTATATAAAGGGTAAGGAAGGGAAAGATGAACTATGGCTTGCAGCAACGCGTATGGAAGCGAAACCAGGCCAAACATTCTATTTTAAGGGAGGATTGGTAATGACAGATTTTGTCAGCAAAGAATTAAAAAGAACATTTAAACAAATTCTGTTTGTAGATAATATAAGCACCACAGCACCTGGCATCCCTCCAAAAGATGCACTAACTCAAAGTACTGAAGTGAAATCACCCGGATCAGCCGTGCAACAAGAAAAGAAGGAGGTTAGTCTTAAACATGAAAAAGGAGATATCACCGTTGCTGCAGTACAGGAAAAACGCAAATCCTATTCCGGTAAAACAATACGGATTAAAGGACAGGTAACAAAATTCAATTCCGGCATTATGAAAAAGAACTGGATTCATATTCAGGACGGGACCGAATGGTCGGGCAAGTTCGACCTGACCGTAACTACCGACCAGGAAGTGAAAGTGGGCGATATGATTACACTCGAAGGAATTATTAATACCGACAAGGATTTTGGATTCGGATATTTTTATGAAGTATTGATGGAGGATGCCAAACTCATTAAATAAATCAAATCACTGTAGTATGCTGACCCGGATTCTCTTCCCCGCAATTCTTTCCGTTTGTATGCTGTTATCAGCCTGCCATTCATCTGAATTAAAAAAGAATGAACCCCTGCCACCCGCTCCATCAGCAGGCGGCGACTTCTCTGCCCTTGAAACAAACCTGGCCCATGATACAGGGAACACGGAACTAAGACTACTCCTGGCTTCCAAATATTATGCAGCAGGCGATTTGGACAGAGCCACAGATCTATATTACCAGGTTTATAAAAAAGACAATACGATTCAGACGGCCCTGATCAACCTTGGCAATATTGCTTACGACCGTCACCAGGATGACAAAGCGATTGCCTATTATGAGAAAGCTCTTGAAACAGACAGCTTGAATCTGGATGTACGTTGCGATCTGGCCACCTGCTATGCAAATGTGAGCAAGCTGAATAAAGCTATTGAGATACTCCGGTTCAATATCAGGACAGATCCGAACCACATAAAATCACATTACAATCTTTCCGTGATCCTTCAGAAAAAAGGGGAACTAAAAGAGGCAGAAGACGAATTGAAGATCTACAATACGCTGCTGGCAGATAAAAAGTAAGATTGGTTTAACTCAATAACACAAAAGGAGTTCCGACGGTGCCGTCGGGACTCCTTTTGCCTTAAACGAATATCACTTACATTAAGGCAGTATACTTTCCTTGCCTCATTTACTGATTAAGTGCAGCAGTAATAGCCGGTGCATCCTTTTTCATCTGAGCTTTGATGCTTCTCAGTGCACGGTGCATGGCTATAGCATGAGTTTTTCTTCTTGAACCTGTAGAAGTCAGGCCGTAATAGAGTGAATTAAGCATGAACCGGTGTCCTTTGGCTGTATAGGTCTTCACGATCTTGCCATTCTTGTCTTTAATATCCATCTGCAACCTGACTTTTGCCCGCTGATGTCCCCATGGGTAACCTATAACAGAGCCTGTTTCCATTGTAAAGATATCAGCCATTCCAAGGTATATCATGAGCGGAATTATTTTTTTCTGATTCACACTCTTTATTGACAACATCGCGGTGCCTTTGGCATCATCGGACGTTCCTGTAGAATTCATGATATTCTTCTTCATTTCCCAGGCAAAAATATCAGCCATATCACTTACACGCGGATCCATCGGATAAATAAAACCTACTGAAGCCGGGGCATTATCTCCTACCAGGGGGACCAGGTTCTGATTCATTTTCAAATCATAGCCAAGTACAGCGCTATGCGAAATATTACCGGCCGGAATGGCAGCATCATTCACGACCATATAGCTGAACCATGCATTTTTTAATGCCTTGTATTTACCGGAAGTATAGGTATAGTTACCGCTGGTATGCTGTGTGGTGACGTAGGCCGGGGTACGGTACGCCTTCTTTTTACTCGTAAAATACGCATCTGTATAGTACTCCCAGGGAATAGACACAACGCTGTTCATTTTATTACTCCCATAACTGCTATTTGCGAAATCAGAGCTGGTATGAAAAAAGCTCAACTCATTACCATAAGAATACAAGGTGTGATAGGTAGTATTAGGCATCACGGCTTTCACCAGCTTGGAACTTAATCCGGTTCCTATATCATTATTCACCAAAGCAGATACATCCATACTCAGATTCATTTTGGGCAGATTTATTTTTTCTTTGTCTTCCCTGAATCCGCTTCCCACTTTAAACTGATTATAGATACCACAGCTTGACAGGGTTGCTGTCAGTAATACTCCGTAAATAATTTGTTTGCTAGTTTTCATAAATATTCAGATTTGCGTGTTTAGATTAATTTGTGCGATTGGTTCCTTTTAATGATTATAATACTTTGAATTCTGTCCTTCTGTTCATCTGGCGACCTTCCTCTGTATCGTTCCCTGCCACCGGCTGTGCTTTTCCATATCCTTTACTGATGATGCGTGTGGCCGGTATCCCTTTAGCCACCAGGGCATCGGTCACCACCTTTGCTCTGCCCAATGATAATATCTGGTTGGCATTGTCATTTCCTACATTGTCCGTATGCCCGGATATCTCCACTTTGATGGCTGGATTTTCCTGCATGAGCTTATACAATTTCTTGATTTCGACATCCGATTCAGGCCTGAGTGTTGATAAACCGAAATCAAAAAAAATATTGTTCAGGACAATTTTATTTCCTGCCTTTATTTTCTGAAGAATAATTTCCTTTCTAATCTCTTTGAACCGGGTATCGGCGGGGATGTTGAAGTTTTCAGAATAAAACAGATAGCCTTTTTTATTAACGGTGATGGAATAGTTTCGCCCCGGGCTGAGGATCACGATAAACTTTCCGCTGGCATCGTTAGACAGGTAGCTGCCTACCAGTTCCCCCTTTTCCAGATCCTCTATATTAATTTCAGAGCCAATGGGACTCTTTGATTCGGCATCTGTTACAAAGCCAACTAGGGTGGTCAGCGATGTTCTCTTTTCGGCCGGGAAAGTCACTTTATACAAATCTTCCTTTCCAAAGCCCCCGGATCTGTCGGATGCGAAGTATCCGGTAAGCCCTGAAGGGGCCAGCACAAAATGTTCGTCATTTTTTTCTGAATTGACAGGATAACCCAGATTTTCAGGAATGGACCAGATGCCGTCAGCACCCTGTACCGATTTATAGATATCTATACCTCCTATACGCGGAGAAAGGTTGTTGGAACTGAAATAAAGCGTCTTTCCATCCGGGTGAAGAAAAGGGGAATCTTCACTTCCGCTGGTATTGATGCGGCTACCCATATTAAATGGTTTATGCCAGCGTTGATTGCTGTCTTTCTTTGCCATCCACAAATCGCTTTGCCCCAGGCCACCCGGGCGTTTGGAAGCAAAAACGAGCGTATTTCCGTCGGCAGAAATACTGACCTGGGAATCCCATTCCCTGGAATTGATTACAGGACCCAGGTTCAGTGGCTCCGACCATACTTTCCCTTTCAGAGAAGCACCGTATATATCGCAGCTTCCAAAACCGCCTTCCTCACCGCAACGGACACAGACTACATACTGCCCGTCACCGGTAAACGAAGCAATGGCATTGTTGTTTGGGGTATTGACCGGAGTGCCGAAATTTCTTACAGGGCCCCAGGATCTGTCGGGAAGCATTTCCGAATACCAAAGGTCTTCATCATACGTTCCATCGGATCCCTTACCCCCGGTACTGCCTGCACGGCGTGATGTGAACAGAAGCATGGTCTCATCAGCTGTTACGGAAGGGAAATAATCATCTTCAGCAGAATTGATGCCGGCTCCGAGATTACTTATCTTAACCTCCACAGGCTTCCTCTTAAGCTCCTTACCCGCATTAATCTGTTCGAGCTGTGGTACCAGTTCATCCAGTTGCTTATCAAAAACGGCCTTCTGCTTCTCATTCAGGCTGAAGGTCGTCTTACCATACCGATACCATTTGATTCCGTTTTCAATATCTCCCAGTGCAGCATAACATATACCCAGTTCAAAAGGAACAAACATGGAGTACTTCGGATCCAATTCATTTGATTTAAGCAGTGCCTCAATTGCCTTTTCAAGATTTGCATCCGTTTCTTCTTTGATATAACAATCCCCCATCTCGTACAAAAATTCAGCATCCTCCCGTTTGAATATTGTCAGGAGCTCCTTTGCCTTAATGAACGTGGTCAAGGCCTCTTTGAATTTTTTCTCGTCATATTGATTTTTTCCTTTTCCGATCAAAACTTTAGCTTCCGCTGATTTTTTTCTATTCAATACAGAGGCAGGGCTCAGGTAATCCACCTTATTATCCGAAGCGATCAGCCTGTTATCGGAGTCAATCAACTCTTCAGCACTGTTCCTGGTTTTTTTATTCACCTGCGGGTTACTTAATGCCTTCCCGGCCCATTCAACAGAGCCCGCATAGCTTCCAAGCTTATTGTAACAAAGTGCAATGCAATAAGCCACCAGTTGCTTCTCGTCATTTTTAAAGGTATTGTCGGACGTAAATACTTCATAATACATATACACCGCCTTTTCATAATCACCGAGGTTCTGTGCACTCCGGGCAGCATGCATTTTTAATTCAAGATCCTGCTTATTCTGGGTTATACCTTTGTGAGCAAGGCAACAAAAGAGTAATAAAAGGGCCCGTTTGAAATATTTCTTTGTCATCTGATTTCCTGTTAATTGATCTATGCAAAAATGGCCTGTAATTGCACACCGGTCAATCACACTTTAGTAGTAATCAGGGAATGGCCCCCCCGGGGAGGAAGCAAAAAAAAGCCATCGTCAATGGCGAAGGCTTTATAAATGGGATATATTAATATTAAGGTCTACCGCTTATATACTTTATTAAGGGCATCTGTACGGGAGTTGACCTGGAGTTTCTGGTAAATATTCCGGATATGGGTACGAACGGTTTCTGTACTTACAAAAAGCTGATCTCCGATTTCCTTATAACGCAGCCCCTTGGAAAGCAGCTGAAGTATTTCCTGTTCCCGCTGGCTTAGTTTTTCCAGCTCCTTGTTTTTTTCTGTTGCCTGAAAAGAGGCTACAATTTTGCGGGCAATATGGCTGCTCATTGGTGACCCTCCTTTATGTATCTCCACTATGGCATCAAGTATTTTGGAAGGCTGGGTTGTCTTGGTTAGATAACCTGTAGCTCCTGCTTTGAGGGCTCCGAAAACCAGATCCGTATCTTCAAAGGAAGTGCACATCAGAAACTGTGTCTTCGGGCATCTTGGCTTGAGTTCTGTAACACAATCTATTCCGGACCCATCGGGCAGATGAATATCTGTTAGGATCACATCCAGCTCCAGTTCCGGAATGAGTTTACAGGCCTGAGCGGCTGTAGGGAAAGTGTGAATACACGAAAACCCTTCACTACCCTGAATGAGGGATTTCAGGTTTTCGCTGATTTCCGGTTCATCCTCTATTATTCCTACGGTTATTAGCATGCAACAAAAGTATGGTCATTCTTCAAACTCCGACTACAACATTAGTAGTATTATTTCCTTTCAATCTTGTATAGCTGTACCTGAACGCTGACTGTTACGCCTGTCGCTTCAAACTGAATCTCCCCCGTACCTCCTATGAGTTCCATCCTTTGCCTGATATTCCTGAGTCCGTTACCTCCCTCCTTTGGACTTTTACCTGACAGGCTACCGTTATCAGCCAGTGTAAGCCTGAAATTATCTCCAACCAGACTGATTTTCAACACAACTTTTCCGGCCCCGGAATGCTTGGCGATATTATGAAGGCCTTCCTTCACAATAAAGAACAGATTACGGTGGGCTTCTTTTGCAATAGGTATTTCAGGTATGGTATCGGGTATCTCCAGCTCAAGATCGATCGGAAGTTCCTGGAGGTAGTCCGTTGCATATTCCCGTATACGGGCTACCAGGCTTCCCAGGGTCGTATTATCCGGATTAAGGGCCCATATCAGGTCACGCATATTATCGACCAGCGAAACGGAGGTATCAGCGATGGATTTGATACTCGTCTGCACCTCTGTATCTGATTTGGACCGCGATCCGATCACCTCCGTAAGAAATTTGATTTTGGTAAGGCCGGATCCCAGATCATCGTGAATGTCTTTGGCAAGACGCATACGCTCTTTTTCTTCCGTATCACGGATGGCCTTTTCCTTCAGCCGGAGGGCCTTGATACGCTGACGGCTGAAATAATAATACCCCAGAACGAAAAGAGCTACAATCAGAGCTCCGCTGGCCAGAAGCAGGTAGTTTCGCTTGAGAAGCTCGAGGTTTTTTTCCTTTAATTGCAGGGTATTTATTTCCTCCTGCTGACTCATAATCCGGATTTCTCTTTCCTGCTTATCTGATTCGTAACGGGTCTGCTGCTCCGCAAATTTTATACTTACATTTTCGGAATAGAGCGAATCATTCATACTCCCATATCGTTTGTAATACAGCAGTGCCATAGGCATATTCCGATCTATTGTTTCATAATAGGCACCCAGGGTCTTATAGGATTTCTTCAACTCATCTTTGTATCCGTTCTTTTCCTCTTTTTCAATGGCCCGCTCCAAAAGAGCCAATGTTTCCGTTTTTTTCTGTCTGCAATCAAAGTCAGCAAGTATATTGGCATACCTGACCTGATCACGCTCACTTCCGGTTTCATTAACCAGTTTTACAGCCGCCTGGTAGTTGGAATCTGCAGAAACAGGAAAATTCCCTGCCTCCATGCACAATCCCAGTCCGGCATAAAAATGAGCCTGCTGTTCTTTTACACCTGCTGCGAGGGCAAGTTTTAATCCCTTTCTGAAGTTGATTTCAGCCTGCAGAAATTGCCTCTGCTCCACAAAAATGTCACCCAGGGAAGAATAAATATTGATTTCATACGTCCTGTTTCCTGTTTTTTCTGCCTTTCCCAGAGCCAGAGTTCCATATTTAAGGGCTTCCCTGAAGTTTTTAAGTTTTTTGTTCAAAATACTGATATTGTCATAAGTCCGGGCAAGGGAATTATCATCCTGTATCTCTTCAAGCAATTTGGCAGCTTTGTATTGATACTCCAGGGATTTCAGCACATCGAATTTGTCATCATAAACTGTTGCCATATTATTGTAGGTGAAAGCAACACCCCGATTATCCTTAAGGCTCTGTCGTATACTTAATGCCCTGCCGAATGCCTGCATGGCAAGGTCATATTGAGCATAATCCCGGTACACATTACCCATATTGTTATAGCAATCACCAATGCCTTTGGAATCGTTCAGTAGTTCTCTGGCGTGCAGAGCCATCCTGTAGTAGCGAAGGGAATTGGCTGAATCGGAGAGTATGCGGTAAACAATTCCTATATTGGAACATACTGTGGCTTCGCCTTTTTTATCTTTTGTTGTCTGCTTATCTTTTAAAGCAAGGAAGTAATTGGTCAGCGCTTCCTTATTATCTCCCAGGTCTGAGCAGATATTTCCCAGGGTATTATAGGCTGAAGAACGTCCTTTGATATACTGAAGGCGGGTGGAAATCGCGATGGACTGCCGGGCATATTCCTTTCCTTTTTTGAGATCGAGAGAGCTGTATTCCCAGGCAAGTTCATTGAGGGTTTTTACTTTGGATGTATCGGCTGACTGCGTTTTCAGTACCGACTCCATACTATCTGTAAGCGCATTCCGCTGAGCAGTTATATTCAAGGAAAGCAACAGAAACCAAACCAGTCCTCTTCTTTTCATCAGCCCGAAGATACAGCTATTTTGAATTTCCGGCGGGAAGGAGAAAATCTGTATTTTAGAATCCTTGCTTTGCTTATCTGACTCTATCGGACTATGAAAAACACAACCAAACTCAAACATATCCTGAAGCTATATACTGTTTCGCTTGATATGGATGAAGAAGATCAGTTTCATCTTACACTGACTGGTAAGAACAGGGGTGCCTGGATAACCTTTATCGATAAAGCTTATACAACAGTTATCGGGAAGGCGTTCAGCCATATGATGAAAGAGATGAAGGCCAATGAAAAAAATGGATAAAAAAAAAGGCAGTACTGAATAGATCAGCCTGCCCGTTGTGTGTTCCCGATTATTTTTTTACTTAATAATAATTTTCTGTTTGTAGATATCATTCTGTGATGTAGCCATAACCACATACACTCCCGCAGCCAGCGTATTACTTGGATCAATTGCTTCAATCATATCACCTGACTGGCCGGTCAGAATAACCTTTGAATATACCTGTTGTCCCTGGGTATTGTACAGTACAACCAATACCCCTTTGTTTGCTTCTTGTCCTTTTAACCTCATCATAAGATCACCTCCGCTGGAAGGGTTCGGATACACTTCAAAGTTTTGGGAGGCATCAAGGTTGATGGCCACAGGTCCGTAATACCTGTAGTTACCGTTATAATCTGTCTGGGTAAGCCGGTAATACGAGGTGCCGGTGAAAGGATCCGGATCAACTGCTTTATATGAAAGCGGTTCAGAGCTGTTTCCTGCACCGTTGACCCTGGCTACGAATTCATAATTTGATCCGTCTTTCGTTCTTTCTACTGTAAAGTAATGATTGTTGGTTTCACTTGCCGCTGCCCAATTCAGATCCACTTCTTTTTTCACCGTGTTGGCAGTTGCAGTAAAGCTGAGCAGATCAACAGGTAAAGGATTGGACTTAGATACCAGTGTCCAGGGCGAAAATTTATTTACTCCTGTTATGGAAACAGCGCCAACTCCGGCAGTAACACCTGCCGTTCCTGCTCCATATACAGCTTCTCCGATAAATGTACCTCCTCCGTTATAGGCTCCCCATTGTCCCTGGGCCACATCCCAGCGCTGAGGTGCAAGTAATCCCCCGGCTCCTCCTCCGCATGTACCCAACGTTTTATTCTCAGACCCCAGGTAGCTGAATGTAATCGTTGCAGTAGGTGCAGTTCCTCCGGCAGTAATTTCCCAGTATCGATTCACCTGAAGATTGGAATTATTCGCAGCATTCGGAAAACAACCTGCTGAGTTGCTCAATGCTCCGGTGGTACTTGCAACAGCCTGTCCGGCCATACTTGGCAGAGGCAGCGTTGTTCCATTCGTACATTCATAAGTAGCAAGAGTAATGGTGGTTGTAGGGTCTCCGGAAGCTGTCGTCACAAGAAAAGTAAAGGGGATATAGTTTCCGCCGTATCCAAAGGGAAAACTGTAGGAAGAAGCGGCTGCCGCATTCCCAATATTCCACTGCAGAGCAGAGGCCATATTTCCGGTTGCCTGATCCTCACTGACAATATATGTGGTGGCACTTCCGGCTGTCACAGCACCGGTTGCACTATTGGTAAGGGTAAGCGTATTTCCATTCAGGTTATATATCCCAACAGATAAAGTCATGATATTCGAAACCTGAGTGGCAACTGTCTGGCTTATACCAATCGGAAGGATTGCAGAGTTGTTAACTCTCAGGTTATAAAACGTTGATGAAGAACCGCCAATACTCTGGGCGTTACCACCATTGAAATTGAAAGTAGAGGTGTTCGCGGTAAACGTGCCGTTATTCGTAAAATTTCCCGCCAGCTTATGTGTATAGGTTACCCCGACAAACGTCGAAAACGAGTTATTGGTGAAATTTCCCAGCATGGTCAGTCCCCCGTCCGGAGTCTTCGTTGTTGCGCCCGCTCCGGTTGAATTCGTTAAAGTAAGATTTCCATAGTTGGGAGTGGAATAAACCGTTTGATTGACTCCATTCGCTGAATTATAAATAACCGTGCTGGTTGCAGATAAGACCTCACTCCCCGAACTGAAGTTAGGAAAATTGTTTCCGGCAAAGCCTCCGGAAGATCCTGCAAGCTTTAATGTTCCGGTCCCATTGATCAGAAAGGCACCGCCTGATACTGAATTCCACGTATTTGTTGTCAGATCAAGCGTACAGCCAGTATTAATCGTAAGATTTTTTCCGGTTGGATAAACCTGCAGGCCCTGGGTAAAACCGCTTGAAACTGTAACAGTTGGGGTGTTAACACCTCCGATCTGGCAAGGACCACCGATTTGCGCCGGATATACATTGTTTCCGGTTATAGTCTGGGCACCAAGTCCGTCCCAGATGACAGCACCGATTGAATTGCCAGTTGTCGGGAAAAAAGTGGGACCAAAATTCACATCTCCTTTAAACGTAATTGTCCCTGTTGAATTTGCTGATCCGGATCCATTGAACTCAATATTTGAATTGATATTTGCATTGGATCCAAGTGTGGCAGTCCCAGTTACAATAATATTTCCCGGTGAATTTCCCACCCTCAATGATAGATTAGAGCTGGCATCTGCTCCGTAAATGATATCTGTCGTTAATGCTCCATTGATGGTCAGTGTTTTTGTTTTAGCATCGAGAGAAAGTGTTGCTCCGGTCAACTGATTGCTCAGCATGTACAACGACCCGATAGCGACCGATGCGCTGAGGGTAATGGTTGGAGTTGAAGTAACAGCCGTTGTTGTAAAAATGATATCCGCTTCTTCGGCTGCACCGGGAACTCCGGCCGGGCTCCAGTTAGCCGCTGTATTAAAATCCGTTGCCCCGGCCCCTCCTCCTGCACCAACCCCAACCCAATACCTGCCTGCGATCGTTGTAGCATTATTACTAAGCGGAGCCGCTGTCAGATACGTAGGCCCTCCCAAACAAAAATTACTGAATGAATAAACCCAGAACCAGTATTGAGTTGAACCCGTCAGGGAATAAGCAGTAAAGGTGGTGGCAGACCCCGTTGCAACGATTACTCCTCCCAGGGCTACTGCGCCAACCACATATGTTGTTCCGAGTACAGGGTTGGTAGGTGCCACTGCCGAAGTTGTCCGGACAACGAGATATCCATCCGCAGCTGGTGCGGAAGCTGTGAAATTTCCAGTGATGGTCGAGGCGTGAATATTGCTTAATACCAGAGCCGTAGGCTGAGCAGTAGGGGCTGCACAGGCAGCAAAGGTCAGCAGTACATTATCAAATTCAAAAGTGCCTCCCAAACCAGAGCTCGCCCCAATTTCATATTCTATTTTGATGTTAAAGTTGACCGCACCCGGAACAAATGTGGATGAAAAGGAAGTACTGGTTGCGGAAGGAGTGAGGATGCCTATAACAGTCCATGGCCCGCCCGTTCCTGCTGTAGAATAAAACACCTTTGCGGTACAGGTAGCGGGAGTGTTCAGTAAATAAAGAAAAGAAATATTAACATTGGCATGTGTATTTACAATGGTTGGTGAAACCAGTGATGAGGTTACATTCGTATTGTTAAAACCCCAATAATTCCATAATGACTGATTACCACCTGAATTCGCTTCGGTATACATACAGGCACTCCCGTTCCCTGCCAATGGTGTCATATAGGTGGCCCCTCCGGGATAAGTACCGCCGGCACATTGATTGGCTGTTGTTGAATTCATGAAATAAAGAACACCGCTTCCGGAAGGGAATGATGCGGCATAACAATTATTACCTGCCAAAGTACCGGAACCTGAAAACCCGCCGCTGCCTTTTGTCGTCCATGCATTATTACCCGCCGTGTTCTCGAAGTCGGCAGTCCATGGCAGTTGCCCCCATCCCTGCAAGGAAATGCCCATGAGGAATACGGACAACATTACTGTCCTGAATCCGGCTACGCCCCACATTGTTTTCATTTTTTCACTCATCTGGCTATTTTTCAACTGCTGTTCTTCCCGTAACTTTGATAAAATTGGATTATTTGATATTCCCTGGCCGGGATGGCACACGTATAACTACCGGCTCCCGTTTCATCACTTTAATAATCAATTCTTCCAAAAGTGAGTCAAGACGGGACAGGATAATTTTCTTATAATGAGTTCTAATGGTCTTATTTAGAGTGTTATAGGAAGAGGTAATGGTTTGATTCATGCCTTGGCCGGTTTAAATTAATGATACCTCTAAGATGCTTTCCACTGCAAAAATGGCTAACAAAATTGCTCTGCTGCCATTTCAATTCAAATCTTACACGTGTAAGTTATTGGCTAAACTTGCCTTGTTTTACGTAACCGGGGGCGATAAAGTTTCAGACTTAGAATTGTTCGAAGTCTGGTTCAATTAATTGAAATACATGTACTTATAGGGAAATAAGAGTTTTGAGTACCGGATAATTGATGAAATTTAGACAATAATTAACATAAGCCCGACGAGTCATTAAACTACATCGACTAGTTGATTTTTGACATGATTTCTGTCCAAAATACCCCGGAATATCTGTGTATCTGACCGGAATGGTTGAAGGAAAATGTCTCCAGGCTGATGTTCATCAGGTGCGGAATGCAATAATAATCCTGAAATCGGGAAATAAAATGTTAACGAAGAAGGGAAAGAGAACTCTGATAAACTTTACTCTCTCCGGAATTGATATTCTTCAGCTTGATGATATAGTAGTAGGTACCGGCGGGAAGTTCTGCTCCTCCTGAAGTGCGGCCATTCCACCCTTCATTCAGACGGTCAGAAGTGTAAAGCTGAAGACCCCAGCGGTCATATATTTCCATTGAGAAGTTCGTGATCCCGGCCCCTGTAACCAGGAAAAGATCATTTTGTCCATCATTATTCGGAGTAAACACATTCGGGATAGTTACTGTAAAATGTTCCTGAACATCTACAATTACGAAACTGCTGTCAGTGCATCCGTTTTCAGTTGCTGTACACACAACGGTAAACATGCCACTGACAGGGTAGGTTGCGTTTACATCACTGCCTGATCCGTTGCTTCCGTTTCCAAATGTCCAGGTATAATTCACAGGGCCTGCTCCGGCACTAAAGGTGACAGTAAGGGGAGCTGTTCCAACGGTTGGATTGGCTGTAAATGCTGCACTTGGCCTTGGTTTAACAGTGATGGTTACTGCCGTTGCGCTTCCACTACGGCACCCGTTCACAGTTTCAGTAACATAAAATGTTGTGGTGCTGCTGACCCCCGGATTGAACGAATTACCTGTTCCAACCAGAATTGTCAATCCCGCATCACTGTACCATTTTATATTGGTGCCCGTAGCAGTGAGCGGCGCAATAGGCTGACCCTGACAATACGCTGCAGGCGTTACAGCCACAGGACTTGGAGTAACAGGGTACACCACTACATAATATGTTGAGGGAACAGGGGCTGTGCATCCATTTGCCGTGAGCACAACAGAATAAAAAATGGTGTCATTGACTGTCCCGCTGTTCACAATCGTCTGGACCGGAATAGAACTTGTCCCACTTGCAGCAAACCCTGATGCAGAAGCAGGACCAGTTGCAGTCCAGGCAAACGTAGTACCGGTAACGGTGGATGTTAAAGCTACCGCTGCCGTACTGGCTCCGGAACAAATTACCTGATTGAGTGCTGCAAGGCTCAGCCTCGGAACAGGATTAACGAATACGAGGTAATCAGAAGGCAATGCAGCTGAACAACCGTTTGCAGTAAGTGTAACATGATAAACCACTGTATCCACTCCTGTGCCACTGTTCGTGATTGTCTGAACAGGAATCGTGCTTGTACCGCTGGTGGTATATCCGGCAGCTGTCGCCGAGCCTGTTGCTGTCCATGCAAAAGTTGTCCCGCTCACAGAGGAAGTAAGCGACACAGCTGTTGTACTGGCACCGGAACATATAGTCTGGTTTGTGGAGGCATTGCTCAGAGTGGGAATAGGATTTACAATAACAAGATAGTGAGTCGGGGCTGATGCGGTACATCCTGCAGCTGTTAACGTAACAGAATATACAACAGTGTCAGTTACCGAACTGCTGTTGATAATAGTCTGGACAGGTATTGTATTTGTTCCGCTTGTTGCGTAACCGCTGGCTGAGGCAGAACCTGTTGCTGTCCATGCAAATGTTGTACCGGTAACAGATGATGTAAGTGTAACAAGAGTTGTAGGCGTTCCGGAACAAACAGTCTGGGTAGTTGAAACATTTGTCAGAACCGGTATAGGATTCACTGTAACAATAAAAGTGGAAGCGGCACTCGTTCCACATGCATTTCCGGCAGTAACAAAAACTGTATCTTTTCCGGCTGAAGGCCAGTTAACATTGATACCGGTAGTTCCCTGACCGGATGTAATGGATCCTGTGGATGCTCCCAATGACCAGGTATAACCGGTGGCACCTGCAACACTCGCAATGGAATAGGCTTCAGCACCCGGACAGACGGGGGTGGTTCCTGTTACACTTACAGGTGCTGTTGGAGGAGTCGTAACAGTAAGCGTGGTACAACTGGGGGAGCTTGTACCGCAAGACCCGACAGCAGATACACAAACACTTCCGGAAGTCGTGCCCATGGTTACCGAAATGGATGTAGTTCCCTGACCTGAATTGATGACGGATCCGGCAGGTACTGTCCAGGTATAGGAAACGGCCCCTGCACTGCCGGTAGTAGTATATACCTGCGTGCTACCCGAACAAACAGAAGCAGTTCCGGCAGGTAACCCCGGTGGAGGCGGAGTGGAACTCATATTAACCGTTACAGAAACACAGGCTGTGGTATTACATGTTCCGCTTGCCCTGACATAATAAGTAGTACTCGTAACAGGAGATACGGAAACAGAAGTGCCGGTACCGACCAGTGTCCCGCCGCAGCTTCCCGAATACCAATCCCAGGTTGCTCCGCTGCCAAGAGATCCCCCGCTAAGTGAAAGGGTTGTAGGATTACCTGAACAAATAGGATTCGGATTTGCACTTGCACTTACGGCAGGTGTGGATGGCGTTGATATGGTGACAGGATAGCAAATCTGTGCGCTTTGCCCGCATAAATTACCGGCTGTTACACATACATTTCCTGCCCCTCCGGGAGTGGCAGTAATGGATGTTGTACCCTGACCGGAGTTGATGACCCATCCTGCCGGAACAGTCCAGGTATAGGTTGATGCATTGGCTACGGCAGGAATAGAATACGTATAAGCTGTACCTGCACAAACAGGACTGGGCCCGGAAGGAACAGCAGGATTAGTAGCCGGAGTAGCCTGATTGGCCGGAGCATATGTAAAAGTGAGGACAATTTTATTCACGCAAACGCTGTTACCGGTACATAACTGAAGGGTATTCGTTCCTCCGTTTACATAACCCGGAAGCCCGCAAGGAAAATTGCTCGATGAAGACGCACTGACTGCACAGGGATTGCTGGAACAAAGACATCCTGTATTTCCTTCGTTAACAGAAGGTATAGCATTCCCGTCTATGCTTGCATTGATGGCACCTCCGGCACAGTCACCCGTATAATAAGAAAGTGTGGCAGAGGTAACGATCATTCCCGCAGGACAAGGATCTACAAATGTTTGAGTACCACAAGGGCCTGTATTTCCGCAATAACTGCCCGGAGTATTAAAACACCAATAGTCAGCTCCGCAAATGGTACAGCCTCCGCAAGCCTGAAAGCCTGTGTAAACCACAGTTGTCGTTGCTGTCTGAGCTGAAAGTTCTGCAGGGAATAAATTTGTCAGAACAATAAAGCTCACCAATAGGTAGTAAATGTTCTTCTGCATTCCGTGAAATTGAATTCAACTATGAAATCCCTTTAAAGCTGTTTTTTAAAACAGTTTCATTGCCTAACACTAAGTTAAACAATCTATCAGCAATATCCTAATTTACTGAGGCTATGGGGAGTGGAGTAAAAAAAATAAGTTAAATACAACAGGGCCGGCCCCCTGATTTGCTTACTTCAGGAGATTGATACTACCCCTCAGATGATGATATTGCCGTGAAAAGTCTTTCAGATCAACCTGCCACACATACGTATCCACCTGAACTTTATCTGATCCGCCTGTAACATGACCATCCCATCCTTGCCCCCACTGGGTGGTGGAGAAGAGGAGATTGCCCCAGCGATCCCAGATACGCAGGGAATAATTATCAGGGTCAACACCTTCTCCCTGCGGAACCCATATATCATTATGCCCGTCATTGTTCGGCGTAAATGCATTCGGGGCATAAAAAGTGAAGACGGGGTCGATACAAATTGTTTTCTTCAGGGTATCTCTGCAACCGTGTTGGTTCGTGGCGACAAGCCTTACAGGATAGCATCCGGTATCGATATAGGTATACAAAGACGGGGTCCGGATTGTCGACTTTGTACTGTCTTTTTCAATAAAAAGCCATTGCCAGGTACAACTGGTATCCACTGTATTATTGACAAAGGTAATCCCCGGATTCAGAATTGTAGTCGGTTGAGGAGTAGGTGTAAACAGTGCTACCGGTACGGGATACACGGTAATCATATTGGTATGTGTAGTTGAGGTTTTACAACCATGTATGTCGGTGACATGAACCCCTACGGTATATATTCCGGTTGCGTTATAACAATGGTTATGCGGTGCACAACCGGTGAAGACAGCCCCGTCTCCATAGCTCCATGTGGCAGTCTGGCAGGCCGGTGCAGACGAATCGGAAAAAGAAACACAGAGGGGCGGACATCCGGCAGTGTCATTCGAATAAATAGTTGCAACCGGCGCAGGATAAACCAGCACGGTGACCATGGCTGAATCTTTCGGCGTTCCGCAGTTATCCCTTACGGTAACAGTATAAGTAGTTGTCGCAGCCGGAGTAGCTACCGGGTTGGCAATGACAGTGCTGCTAAGACCGGCAGGCGGAGACCAGGAATAGGTCCAAACCCCATCTCCTCCCGAACCGGTGGCACCTAAGGTTGCTGAAAAACCGGGACATACCGAAGTACCCCCGAAGGTAGTCACATGCAAAGGAGGATTGACAGTTATCGTTACCATTGCCGGCACTGCCGACACACAGGAATTGACATCCGTAGCAACAACGGTATACGTTGTAGTCACAACCGGACAAGCAGGGGGGACAACTGCTGTGGAGCCGGTAACCCAGGTATAGGTGTAACCCGGGGTTCCGCCAGCAGCGGTGGCGGTAAGCGGCTGGCACTGGCCTATACAAATAGTTGCAGGAGCCATGGAAGCCACAGTTACTGCTGTAGGCTGAGAAATAAGTATTGTTGCAGTGCTTTGACAACCCGCACTGTCAGTTACTGTACAGGAATAAGTTCCGGCTGCAAGGCCTCCTGCATTGGTTGTATTCTGTCCCGTTCCGGGAGCAGGATTCCAGCTATAGGTATATGCGGGTCTTCCTGATGTAGCTGAGGCTATAGCGCTTCCATTAGCTCCCTGGTAACAGGATGGCATCGTACTCGATGCGATGGATGCACTTACTCCGGGCAGATTATTCACTGTCACGTTGGCGCTATCGGCACATCCCTTGCTATCATGCACCATAACAGTATATAATCC
>JBIOHC010000033.1:0-45583 GCA_044448685.1 Bacteroidia bacterium | reverse complement strand
CACTACGTATATATACTGAGTCGACCCTTCATTTTTTAGGTATTTATACCTTGTTTTAAAAATTTGCCTTCTCTTTAAATAAAACACCTTACAAACTGATACAGTAATTGCTTTATCCTTTAATGCAGCCCTTGCCTTTCTTCATTATTCCTTTTCTTTTTATATAATTCAGCTTTCTGTTTAATGAAGGCTTCGGTTATTTACGCGAAAACATCCTGACTGCCTGAGAAAGAATAAATTACCTTATGAGAATAACTTTGAATGCTAAAGAAAAAACAGGTTTGTCGATAGAAAAAACCGGCTTTTTGAAAGATGTAAGACACAAGACATTAGACACAAGACATAAAAGTCAGGGCAAAAGACAAAAAGGAATAAAAAAAAACCGAAGCTCTCACTTCGGTTTTTTTTATCTGGAGGGATACTAACCCAGAAAAGCTTTGAGCGATTTGCTCTTGGAAGTATGTCTTAATCTGCGGAGTGCACTTTCTTTGATCTGGCGAACACGTTCACGGGTCAGATCGTATTTCTCACCTATCTCTTCAAGGGTAAGACCATGTTTGAAACCTATACCATAGAAGAGGGTAATGATATCGCTTTCGCGTTGAGTTAATGAGCCCAATGCTCTCTGGATTTCAATATTGAGTGAGGACACCAGCAGCTCATTATCAGGCATAGGGTTTTCAGGGTCGTAGAGCACATCTGACAAGGCCAGATCTTCTGTATTCTGAAAGGGAGCATCGGTAGATACGTGTCGTCCGGAAATGCCCTGTACAGCCCGTACTTCATTTTCGCTCATATCCAGTTCGGTCGCAATTTCTTCCGAACTTGCTTCACGTTCGAGCTTTTGTTCAAGGCGGCTATGGGCTTTCTTGATACGGTTCATATCACCGATCTTGTTAAGCGGAAGGCGGATGACACGGCTTTGTTCAGCAAGAGCCTGTGTGATAGCCTGGCGTATCCACCAAACGGCATAGGAGATAAATTTAAAACCCCTTGTTTCATCAAAGCGGCGGGCAGCCTTGATCAGGCCAAGATTTCCTTCGCTTATCAGATCGCCTAAGGTCAATCCCTGGTTCTGATACTGTTTGGCAACCGACACCACGAAGCGCAGATTGGCCGTCGTCAGTTTTTCAAGTGCTTCCTGATCTCCTTCCCGTATCTTGACGGTAAGGATAACCTCTTCCTCAGCAGAGATCAGTCCGTGCTTGGAAATATCATTCAGGTATTTGTCCAGTGTAATACTGTCACGACTGGTAATAGACTTACTTATTTTTAGCTGCCTCATGTCTTTTTTTATGCAATGGCTTCATTTATCTGCGGTAATCCTCCGAATCTTTTCAAGGTACGGATGTGGGACTGCAGGGCATTCAAGAATGTAATATTTTCGAGGTATGGCACCCCTGATTCTTCAGCTGTTTGTTTAACGATACCGGCAATATTCGGGTAATGCACATGACAGATAGTCGGGAATAAATGGTGTTCAACCTGAAAATTGAGTCCGCCTACATACCAGGATATCCATTTGTTGCGGCGGGAAAAATTGACGGTCGTATTCATTTGGTGAACAGCCCAATTGTTTTCAATCGTACCCTTATCATTGGGAACGGGGTGAGAGGTTCCTTCCACTGTATGTGCAAGCTGGAATACGACGGTTAATACAATACCTGCAACAAAATGCATGAGTAAAAAACCGCTTATCACATTCCAGACCGGTAAATGGAAAACGAATATCGGAAGAAAAATAAATATACCTACATAAAACACTTTTGTGATAATCATATTCAGTATCACCTTCGTGTTTTCACCCGGAGTATTCCTGTTGATACCTTCCCGTTTATATTTGGCAAACTGTATAAAATCCTTTACCAGGGCCCAGTAAAGGGTCAGGACACCGTAGAAAAAGAAAGCATAGATAAACTGAACCTTGTGGTATAAACGCACTTTGGAATGGGGTGAAAAACGCATGAATGCTTTAGGGTCAATATCATCATCCATATCATGAATATTTGTATAGGTATGATGTAAGAGATTGTGCTGCATTTTCCAGTTAAAGATAGAGCCTCCCATGAGGTTAAGTGTACCACCCAGCCAGAAATTAACTGTCTTGTTTTGGGAATACGCTCCGTGATTGGCATCATGCATTACACTCATGCCGACTCCGGCGGCACTTAAACCCATGATTAGCCATAATACAAGACTGATAAGGAATGACGGGTGCAGGATAAGCATAGCAACAAAAGGGACAATATAAGCCAGGAGGAGAATAATGGTTTTCACCACCATTTCCCGGTTGCAGTGTTTGGAAATATTGTTTTCTGTAAAGTATCCGTCTACTCTGTTTCGAAGAGTCGAATAAAACAAGGTCTGGTCCGGACCGCTATTACTGAAGCGTACCTGCATGGATTTTTTGTCAGTGCGCCGGATGGTTTTTATCCGGGTAATGATTATGAGACTTACAACGAAGGAGGGTAATTTCCAGCGGAGTTCTGCAAAGGTAGTCTTTTTTCAGGTAGGTATTACGTGGGCACAGTAAGACCTTCAAGGTTATGCGTTAAACCTCCGGGGGGGGGTTAAAACCCCGGAGGTTTAAAAGGTCAGGCCGGTTTCTTGCTCAAAGCCCCTTTGAGACGGGCATGCAGCAGGTATAGTACAGGAACCAGGATAAGGGTAAGGAATGTGGCAAAACTGAGACCGAAAATCATCGTCCATGATAAAGGTCCCCAGAAAGCCACACTGTCACCTCCAAAATAGAGATGAGGGTTCAGATGCGTGATAAGCTCGACGAAGTCAATGTTCATGCCGACAGCCAGTGGAATGAGTCCGAGGATAGTGGCAGAAGCCGTGAGCAATACAGGGGTCATACGTGTTTTACCGGCTTCCACGATGGCATCATAGGCCGACATACCCTGGGCCATCATAAGATCAGCAAATTCGACCAGCAGGATACCGTTCCGGACTACTATTCCGGCCAGGGCTACTATTCCTACACCGGTCATGACAATAGACATTTCCATTTTGAAGATAGCCACACCCAGCAACACCCCGATCACACTGAAAATGATTTCGGTAATAATGATCAGTGGCTTACCGACAGAATTGAACTGTATTACCAGGATCAGCAGAATGAGGGCAATCGATATCAGCATGGCATTGCCCAGGAAGGATCCTGTTTCCTTTTGTTCTTCCTGTTCTCCTCCCATAATAACGGAAACATTATCCGTTCGTTTATAATTCGTTATGGCACTCTGAACAACAGCCACCACTTCATTCGGGTTATAACCGCTGGTAACGTTGGAAGAAAGGATAACGATACGTTTCTGGTTCTTCCGTTTGATGGCCCCATAACTGTTTTCATACCGTATATCCGCAAAAGTAGCAAGCGGAACCTGCCGTATCTGCCCGTTCATAGCCATATCCCTGTATGTGATTTTCATATTGCGCAGGGCATCCACATTGTTACGCTGATCTTCCTTGTAACGGATCTGTATGGGATATTCGTCTTTCAGGTCACGGAATTTGGCATACTGATCCTGACCGAATACGGCATTCCGTATTTCAGATCCTATAAGTCCGGCAGATATTCCTTCGCGGTTCGCCCGTTCCCTGTCCACATCAAATACAATTTCCGGTTTGTTGTTCAGAAAATCGGATTTGAGTTCCTGAACCCCTTCAATATGCATGGAATCAAGGTAGTGTTTAAGGCCTGAAGAAGTTTGAATAAGGGCTTCCAGGTCATCACCGGTAATTTCAATGCTGATCGGTTTTTGAACGGGAGGGCCGGCCTGTTCATGAGCAACAGTGATCTCAGCTCCTGCAATTCCCTTTACTCCTTTTTCAATTTTATCGAACAAGGCAGCCGTGGATTTTCCATGCCTGTCGCCAAAAGGCACAAAAGAAACTGCCACCCTTCCTTTATTGGGATAGGTACCCTGATCCTCATCCTGTGGATCGGTGACTGCTACCGTAACATTGGCAATAACAGAGGAAACGATATCGGTATCTTTTTCAATGGCTTTGTTTACCCTGGCTTCCACTGTTTTCATGACCGCATTGGTATACGCCTGATCTGTTCCTACCGGGAGGCTTACATATACATACGTAAAATTGGGATCAGCTGCAGGGAAGAACACCACTTTGGGACTACGGATACCGAAGAAGATAAAAGAGAAAATAAACAAGGCAAATGTACCTCCCAAAACAGCCCAGGGTCTTTTCAGACTCCGTGTCAGAACTTTTTCATATCTGCTGATAAATTTAGGCCAAACTTTCAACTGGAATTTGCGCACCGTATGCTTGAGGAAGAAATGATTCAGCAAAATCAGGATAAGCAGCAGCAATATCAGATTACCCATAAACGGTACATGAAAGAGATGGAAGAGAATGAATAAACTTCCGAATACAATGGTGAGTATTTTCATGCTCCGCGTGAAAACCGACTTTTTTTCTGAATCGTCATGCGGCTTCATAAAGGCTACGGCAAATACCGGATTGATAAAATAAGCCACCAGCAGGGAAGCCATCAGGGTAATAATAAGCGTTATAGGCAGGAAGAACATAAATTCACCGATCACTCCTTTCCAAAATGCAAGAGGTATAAACGGTGCCAGTGTGGTCATGGTACCGGCCAATACGGGAAAGAATACTTCTCCGGCTGCAAGTTTGGCAGCTTCCCTGATTTTCATTTTCCCGTTTGCAAAAATACGGTGTGTGTTTTCAATCACCACAATGGCATCATCCACCACAATACCCAATGCCAGCAGGAAAGAGAACAATACAATCATGTTCATCGTGAAACCGATGCTGGGCATGATAAGAAAGGCAACGAACATACTCAGGGGCACGGACATGGCCACAAACAAGGCATTGGTAGCACCCATGAAAAACATCAGGATGATTGTTACAAGAATAAAACCAATGATAATGGTATTGATAAGGTCATGCAGGGTCAGACGTGTCTGAAAGCTCTGATCTCCTGTTGTCACCACGTGCAAATCCTTGGGCAGTGTTTTGCGCATGCCGGTCAGGATATCCTGAATCTTATCCGTGGCTTCGATCAGGTTTGCACCGGAACGTTTCACAATACTCAGCGTGATGACATTCTTACCTCCCAGGCGGGCATAACTCTGCTGCTCATGATAAGTGTCTTTTACTTCCGCAATATCTTTCAGGTAAATAGGAGCACCATTCGGAGATTTGATGATCATATTCTCAATCTCTTCCACATTCTTGAATTCCTTTTTTACGTTGATGGTGCGCCGGAGGCCTTCCATTTTTACATCTCCCCCGCTGATCGTCAGATTTTCATTGCCTACAGCCGAACGTATATCATACATGGAGATCTGGGCTGCCTGCATTTTGAACATATCCACATTGATCTGGATTTCCCTGTCGAGCGCCCCGATAATATCGGCCCGGGTTATTTCTTTCAGGGATTCGATCTGATCCTTGATCTGATCGGCATAATTTTTCAGCCTGTTCAGGTCAAAATCTCCTGATATATTCACATTCAGAATAGGCAGCTGGCTCAGATCCACATCCTGAACACTGGGTTCCTGTGGCAGGTCCTTGGGCAGATCCTGCTTCACTTTATCAATTTCATCTTTAACCCGTAGTTTGGCTTTGTCTATTTTAATATCGGTATTGAACTCAACGGTGATGATTGAATAATTCTGGTATGAATTGCTTGTAATTTTCTTGACCCCTTCGATGGACTTGACTTTTTTCTCAATGGGTTTGGTTACCAGGTTCTCCATATTAGCCGGAGACGTGCCGGGATAAACAGTTGAAATGAATATTTTCGGAATCTTGATTTCCGGAAAACTTTCTTTTGGAATACTGTTATAGGTGAAAATACCCAGAAGGCAGATCATAACCGTCACAACGAAAATGCTCGTGCGGTTATCAATAGCCCAGCTGGATGGTTTGAATTCTTTTTGAAGATCTTTCATGCTTGATTTATGATTTATGAATTATGATTTAAGATTGATTTGTTTTAAATCCGCTAACGGAAACGGTAAATCATAAATCTTAAATCTTAAATCCTAATTCTTAAATATTAATACTTTATAGTTTCTCCTTCATTCAGTTCCTGAAATCCTTTCATGATTACCAGGTCTCCTTCTTTCAGGCCTTCCTTGATTTCAGCCTGGCCCTGATACATATGCGCAGTTTTTACCTGCTGTTTATGCGCTTTGTTGTTGATGGAAACAAGGATGAAATCACCTTCTTCCGCATGCTGAATAGTATTGACAGGCACGACAATCGCTTTCGGGTTTATATAATCCACGATTTTCATAATGGCAATCATATTGGGGTGGTATTGTTTCTTGTTATCGAGATTGACCTGTACGGTGAATGTACGGTTCAGTGAACTTATCACTTTAGCCGTAAAGTCAATGATACCTTTGATGGAATCACCGGTATCGGGAATAACGATATCCACGGCATCTCCTTTGTGAACTTTATTGACAAATGCTTCAGAAACTTCGCCTTTCACTTTCAGATTCTCAAAATTGACAACACGTATGCCGGGCATCCCCGGAGCCGCAATCTGCCCCAGGCGAAGGTCTACCGCATCCACCGTTCCATTGATCGGTGACTTGATACGGGAAAGCTCCAGTTGCTGCTGCAGGGATGCCATTTTCTTCTCCAGCCCTTCTTTCTGGCTTTTGGCATTGAGGTATTGAACTTCTGTTCCTATTTTCTGATCCCAGAGATTTTTTTGCTTCTCATACATGGTATTGGCCAGGTCAAGACCGTTCTGAAGTTCAGCAATACCCTGGAGGATCACTTTATTGTCAATCTCGGCAAGGAGCTGGCCTGTATGTACCTCGTCACCTACCTTCACATTGATTTTAGCAACGGCTCCGGCCATCTGGGGACTGAGTGTAATATTATCATCCGCATCAATCCGGCCCTGTATTTCTACATAGTTACGGAATGGATTGAGGCTTATGGCGCTTACCGTTACAACCGGAACTTTAACAGTCTGGGTCGTATCTTTAAGAGTCAGAGCCCCTTCGAGTTTGGCTATTTTCGCATTCAGTTCATCCCGCTGTTTTTTCAGGTCTGCAAGCTGTTTCTTATCATCTGTTTTAGGCTGACAGGAAGCTGCCCAGATAAGGAGGACGAGGGGAGCAATGTGTTTCATAAATCGTTTCATACTGGATCTGTTTTCGGATTCGGTTATTTCATCAGCGAGCCATTCGCCTTTTCAAAATCAACTTTGGCATTGAGTGCATCATACAAGGCACCGTAATAATTTGTCTGGGCTTCTTTCAAAGCTGTTTCGGCAGTAAGCACTTCGAGATTAGACCCTACTCCCTGTTCGTATTTCTTTTTTGTTACCTGGTAAATATCCCCGGCCAGATCCATGTTTTTTTTCTGTACCTCCAGTGTATTCATTGCATTGAGCAATGTGCTGCGTGAAGAACTGAACTCAAGATCCAGACCCTGCTGCACGGATTTCATCTGATTCTGGGTTTTGAGGATGTTCAGCCGGCTTTGTTCCACACGGAAATGTTTCTGACCTCCGTCAAAAATCGGGACAGTCAGGTGAACACCGACCAGTTCAGTAGGATACCAGCTTTTGCTCCCGTCAAACAAGTCAAGCTGCTGACGCATGGCTACTTCCTGCAGGGTTCCGTAAACTCCCAGGCTGGGCAGGTAACTCATCCTGTTTCTTCTGAGATCAAGCATATTGAGTTTTTGCTGGCTCTGCAGGATGGAATATTCAATACGGCGTGAAGGATCAAATTTATCATTGGTCAGTGCATCTGCAGTGAAGGAAATATCAGACAGGTTGTCGGTCAGCATAAGCTTCGCTTTCTGATCCATACCCAGCTGAAACTTCAGCAGATTGTTACTGATAGTGGCAAAACGCAGGGTGTTGTCCCGTTCTGTCATCACATTATTATAAGCGACATGGATGCGGTCTATATCTATTTTCTCAACAAAGCCGTTATCAAACAAAGCCTTCGTGTCTTTCTGCAGCTTGTCAAGCCGGGCTAAGTTGGCTTCAATCAGCTTCAGCCTGTCTTCCGTTATCAGTACGGTATAATATGCCTTCGTTACAGCCGATGCGGCTTCTATACGCGTACGGGTCGTCGCTTTCTGTGTTATTTCCAAAAAGCTTTTGGAAGCCTGTAAAGCGACAATAAATGTGCCGTCAAAAACAAGCTGGGATATGTCTACCTCACCTGTGGCATTGTAGTTGGTACCGAATTTAAGCCCTATAAAAGTTCCCGGCCGGCCTCCGAAAAACTCTCCGGGAATCAGTGTGGTAGGGAGTTGTATAAAATCTTTCACATCTCCGCTTGCACTTATCTGTGGCAGACCTATGCCGGTGATTTCCCTTTTCCTGGCCAGGGCTATCTGTTCATCCACAATGGCATTCTGAACCGATGCCTGATTGTTCATGGCATAATCGACAGCCTGTTTTAAGGTAAATGAGTAAGTACTGTCCTTGCCCTGTGCTCCGGCACCCGATACCACCAACAGGCAAACCAGAAGTATTCCAAAGTTTTTCATACGTGTATAGTTAGAAGCAAGCTTCATTATTCTTCTTCAATAATCTGTTTGTATTCATTCACCAGCTTATGGCCTTTCAGGGTACAGATACCATGCAGGAAATGATCCAGAAGGGCCAGCTGAACTTCCAGAATCTTAAATTTATCCGGGGGAAATAAAAGGGCGTTGAAACCCATTTCAACTTCTTCCATCCTCAGTGTCGCCATTATTTTGGGGTTAATATCCGGCCTCACAATTCCGTCCCTGATCCCGTTCCGGATAGCCTCTTCCACCATTTTCTGAATACAGTTTTCCTTGAATGCCTTGAAACGGGCCCAGGAAGAAGGATGGTACTTCTGAAGATCATAAAATACATTGTAATTGATCTTCCCGAAAACGGAGCTCATATGCTTCATGAGCAGGAAAATTTCTTCCACAATATTACCCGACCTGGCCGAAATCTTGCAGTATTCCGATTCGTCTTCCGTCAGTTTGAACTCCATCAGCGTATTGACCACCTCATCCTTATCTCCAAAACTCTGGTAAATAGTCTTTTTGGAAATACCCAGATGCCTGGCAATATCATCCATAGTGACACTTTTAATGCCATAGCGGAAAAACAATTCCTCCGCCCCTTTTAATATTCTTTCTTTCGGCTCCATCATTTTACGGGCGCAAAACTACGGAAACATTTATTATTTCCAAAGTTTCCATTTGATATTATTCATTAATATCTATTAATCAGATAATTACAAATTTATTTCAAAACATTCTGTTACCGGGAGTTAACAATTTGCTTAAAAAAGCATGCATGACAATCGTCAGTTTTTTCGTAATTTAGGCCCTCGCTTTTGACATCGACTTTTAATTAATCCTTGACCCCGAACTGATGAATACATCTGTACATAAATCCTGTTTTTTTCTCATCCTCCTTCTTTGCCTTGCATCAGGTTCACAAGCACAGCTTGTGAAATGGGATTCTGTTGTTCACAACGGATTTGGCAATCTCAATCAGATTCAGGTCAATGCCGTGAAAAATTACAAGAACATGCTGTACGGAGGTACTTCTTCGTCCAATTCGACGGTAACTTCGGCTGACTTATTTGCGTCTGCCAGCGGTGATACAAGCAGCTGGTTTCCGATTCACGCAATCGATTCGATGATCAGCCCGAGTGCCGTGGCAGCCTTTACCTGTTTGACTTCCACTAATTCCGGTACCGGTTACCTGTTTGCCGGAACCGGCAAGAATGCCAACAATAAAATGTATGTGTACCGAAAGAGCGGTAACGTCTGGAGTAATTTCAGCCCTTTCCATCCGAATGATACCATTGTCGATTACAATCAGATCGATGTCATGACTACCTTCAGTATGAACGGAAACGGAGATTCCCTGTTCATGGCTCTTGACAATTATACCCTGGGAGCTCAGATTTATGCATCTCCGGTTGCAGCACCCAGTTTTAATCTTGTATGCCAGCTGCCAAGCAGCCTTGGAAGCATCAGCGATATGGTTGTATTTAACAACAAAATATACGCTTGTACCAATTCCGGAAGAGCCATCCTGAGCAGTGCTGACGGTCATAACTGGTATCACAATGCTGCAGCGGATACAGGTATCAGTTCCTCAATGACTTGCTGCTATTCAAAAATGGCTGTTTACAATGGTGCCTTGTATGTTGGCATTACAAATAATACAAACGGCTGTCAGATTTATATGACGAACGATGGGGTTACCTGGAACCCTGTGATGACGGGTGGATTTGGACATGGCAGCAATTTTTGCACCATTAATTCATTGCATGCGGCCTATGGTAACCTCTGGATTTCCAGCAACTATTCCATGCCTTCGATCGCACCCAAAGGCAACCCAAGTACCCTGGCAGGAAGTATGGGAACATGGATTTACAGAATGAACAGCAGCTGGGTCATAAAAGCTATTGACAGTACCGGTTTTGACGGATACTGCTCCAGTTCCTGTCTGGAAGATATGAACCATTTCATCTATGCAGGCACTTATAACCCGAATCTGGGTGCACAAATATGGAGAACCTGTGTGGCCCCCACCCCTTCTTTTATGGTCCCTACCTTCCTGTGTACCGGCTCCAGCTATGTTTTTAGCGATACCGCATCCGGAACAACCCGTTACAAATGGTATGTGAATGGTATCCTCAAAGACAGCCTGCACAGCTCTTATACCTATATAGCCTCCACATCCGGCAATGTCGTTGTTAAACTGGTGGTGTATAATCAGTCCTGTTCCGACAGCCTTACGCAGGGATTCTCCGTATACCCGGCAGTATCGGTAAACCTGGGCGGGAACAAGACTATTTGTTACGGTGACTCCATCAAACTGAAAGGAACAGTAAGCGGAGGCACTTCCCCTTACTCTTACTCCTGGTGTATTGGGGGAACCACAGATTCCGTTAAAGTAGCCCCGACTTCTCAGACAACTTATACCCTACAGGTTACCGACCAGTTTGGCTGTACCAGTATAGATTCAGCACGGATTACTGTTCCGGCGGCATTGAGCGCCGGAATGGCATCTAACCAGAATGTATGTACCCATGACACCCTGACTATAAATGGAAGTGCAACAGGAGGTACAGCACCCTATACCTATAGCTGGAATACAGGATCCCATATCGATTCCATCAGAGTCCAGATACTTGTCAAAACAACGTATACCCTTACAGTTCATGATGCCCTAGGCTGCCAAAGCAGGGATACCTTAACCATATTTGTAGTTCCCGGTCCGGTTATTACAGGTACTGTTACCGCACCCAGTGCAGGAGTTATCAACTCTGGAAAAGCATATCTTATTAAATACAATGCCCTCCCTGAAAAACAGTTTGTAGTGGATACCGTTGCCATTGTTTCCGGCAGATATACTTTTAACCATGTTGACGGAGGGGAGTACTTCGTTTTTGCCAAAGCCAATGCCGCGACATATCCGTATGTTGTGAAGACGTATTACCCCAATGCGGATGACTGGATTAAGGCAACACAGCTTGCTGCCCCATGCCAGACTTCGGATACCGCCAATATTGTCATGCTTGAACTCACCCCTCCTGCAGGCAGTGCCACTTTTTACGGAATGGTTGAACAGGGCCCAAGTTACGGGCATACCCACAGGCCCCGGCATCAGAAGGAAGGCCGCCAGCCCGGTGACCCTATTCCGGGTCTGGATGTAAACCTGGAACAACACCCGGGTGGCATTATCGTTGGCCATGACACCACCGATTCACATGGAAACTACCATTTCAGCAATATTCCTCCCGGTCAATATGATGTATATGTGGATATTCCCGGATTGGGCATGGTTTCCCAGTACACCCGCACCGTAAGCGGAACCGAAACATTCACCCAGCTCAACTATACCGTTGATTCAACGCATATTTACAAGGATTCCATCCTTGTCACCGGTATCAGCAACCCCACAGTAACCGTGAACAGCAATATGAAGATTACCCCCAATCCGTTCAAGGATGCCTTTTCGGTAGCCTATACCGTTGAAACAGCGGGGCCTGTGAATATCAGTCTTTTCAACCTCATAGGTCAGGAAGTGATAACCCCGGTTTCCAGAAAACAGGATGCAGGAGATTATGTGATATCTTTTGATTCCACACCCCAGCAAGTGCCTCCCGGGGTCTATATACTAAGGATGACATTAAATGGTAAAAGTGAGAGCCGGAGACTGGTAAGAATTCGGTAACTTGCCCCGGCTTGAATAAATCCTTACATATTCCTGCACTCCTTGGGTGCATCATCTGCTTCTGCTTACTGCCGTATTCATATACGGGCCAGACATTCAATTTCCGCACCTATTCGGTTGAAGATGGGCTTACCCAAAGCCAGGTGTTGTCTCTCTTCCAGGATCATAGCGGACTTATGTGGTTTGGAACAAACAGCGGCGGTGTTTCCTCTTTTGACGGCAATAAATTTAATACCTACACAGAAAGAAACGGCCTCCTTCACAATATTGTTTACTCTATCAGTGATGATGAGAAGGGAAATCTGATTTTCGGCACATACGGAGGTATCAGCATCTATAACGGATTCGGATTCCGAAATCTGACTGATTCGAACGGACTGCCTCATAAACGTGTTTACAAAGTATTCCGTGCACCCGACAACCGTATCTGGGTTGGAACAGCAAAAGGTGTTTGTTTCCTGGAGCATAACAAGATAGTCCCATTCAGGAGTAATGAACTTCTGAATCAGAGTTCGGTCTTTTCAATCTATGCCGACAGCAAAGGAAGGATCTGGATGGGGACAATGACCAATGGTGTTTTTGTACTTGACCATGGTAACATTACACACTATTCAAAGCAACAGGGCCTGAAAGACAATTTCGTAAGAAGCGTAATAGAGCTTAAAGACGGAAGTATGCTTATTGCGACCAATAACAGGCTCAGCCGGCTGTCCGACGGCAAAGTCGATACAACTTTTAATCAGCCGCTCGGCCAGATTTCCTATACCGGTTCCTGCTATGATCAGAATGGGAATATCTGGCTGGTTACAGGTGCAGGTGCATATAAATACAACGGTAAGGAGTATACCCGCTATACCATGAAAAACGGGTTGGGATCAAACAATTTGCTGGCTGCCCTGTGCGACCGGGAAGGTAACCTCTGGTTCGGAACTTCCGGTAATGGTGTTTCCAAATTAAGTGAGGAAACGTTCTTCAATCTGAATTCAAATGACAGTCTGACCCGTGATTATGTGACCTCCGTTTTTATTGATTCGGAACGGAACCGATGGATTGGGCTTCAAAATGCCGGAACACTTAAGCTCAATGCATCCAATAAAGTGACTCAGTCACTGACAACGGATCTAAAACATCCTGAAAAATCAATTGCAGGAAGCAATACCAATTGTATGCTTGAAGCCAAAGACCATAAAATGTGGTTTGGAACCGGTAACGGGCTGACAGTGTATGATGGAAAAACATTCCTGAACTATTTTACCATCAATGGTATCAAAGACGAAAAGATCTATGCCCTTTCTCAGGGAAAGGATGAACGGATCTGGATCGGAACCCGAAACGGACTTTGTTATATACCCCACCCTGAATCATTAACAGACAAGAATCCCATCCTTCCTTTCGACGGAGTAAATTCTATGCTCGATAAGGATTACAAAGCCATCCTCTGCATCTATATCGACAAAAAAGGAATCATTTGGTATGGTACCGGCAAAGGTGTAGTCAAAAATGACAAAGGTGCTCTTCACCTCTTCCAGAAAAAAGATCATTTCAGCGATAAGCGTGTCTCTTGTATTACAGAAGATGAAGAAGGGAAAATCTGGTTCGGAACGGATGAAGGCCTCTTTGTTTATGATGGCACTCACTTTTTTAAAGCAGATGAAAACAATGGCTTGTCATCCAATAAAATTTATCTCATCATTTTTGATCAGAAAGGGTTCCTGTGGCTGGGAACCAATAAAGGCCTGGACAGACTAGATGCCAAAAAATTCAGGAATCAGCGCCTTGTCAGTATCAAGCATTATGGAAAAGAAGAAGGTTTTAAAGGAGTGGAATGTAATGCCGGTGCCTGTTGTAAGGATGAACAAGGAAGAATCTGGTTTGGTACCATTAAGGGGGTTACCGTTTATGACCCTTCTCTGGATAAGGAAAACATCGTTGAACCGCTGACTTCCGTTTCAGCTATTCGCCTCTTTTTTCAGGATGCTGATTTCAGACACTGGTCGAAAGGAATAGATTCCCTGACAAAATTGCCTCAGGAACTGGTCCTTCCATACAATAAAAATCACCTTACATTCGAGTTCAGAGGTATCAGTCTTACAATACCTTCCAAAGTTCAATACAGATTTAAACTGGAAGGTATTGATGTAGACTGGGTACCTGCCACCTATAAAAATGAAGCTACCTACTCTTCACTTCCACCGGGGTCTTATGTATTTCAGCTCAAAGCAAGCAATAATGACGGGCTTTGGAATAAAGAACCTTTTGAATTCAGATTCCGTATCCTCCCTCCCTGGTATCAAACCTGGTGGTTCTATACCCTTTCCGTACTGCTTATTCTGACAGGCGTATTCCTTTTTATCCGGATCCGTACCGCCCAGCTTATCAAGACCAAGGTGATGCTTGAAACTCAGGTAAGGGAAAGAACAAGCGAACTGAGAGAAGAAAAGGAAAAAGTGGAAGTCATCAACAAGGAAATCAGTGCCCAGAAATCAATTATAGAAACAAAGAACAGGGATATTACAGATAGTATCCGCTATGCCAAGCATATTCAGGAAGCCATCCTGCCACAGCTGGATATGATTTCACAGGAGTTCCCTCAAAGCTTTATCCTGTATATGCCAAAGGATATTGTAAGTGGCGACTTTTACTGGTTTGCAAAGCGTAAAAACAAAAAATTTCTTGCTACTGCCGACTGTACCGGTCATGGAGTTCCCGGAGCCTTTATGAGTATTATTGGCAATACGATCCTGAATGAAATTGTTGCCGAAAAGGAGATTCTGGAGCCGGGTGAAATACTGAATGAACTGCATGCAGGAATCAAGAATGCCCTTAAACAATCCAATGCCGACGGAGAGCGCCGGGATGGAATGGATATAGCACTTTGTGCTATTGAAGAGGGGACAAATATCCTTGAATATGCCGGAGCAAACAGGCCTTTATGGATTTTCCGGGGAGGAGCCAAAGATAAGATGGAAGTAGTGAAACCCGATAAATTTCCGATAGGGGGACTGGAAACAGAGGAAAAAAGGCGGTTTACCAACATGAGACTTGAATTAGGTAAGGGCGATATGATCTATCTCAGTTCAGATGGTTATGCAGATCAGTTCGGAGGCAAGGCCGGCAAAAAAATGATGGTCAAAAACTTCCAAAAACTTCTCACAGAAATCCTGCATCTTCCCCTTTCAGAACAAAAAGAAATACTCCGTAACCATTTCATAAACTGGAAGGGTGAACAGGAACAGGTTGACGATGTTCTTGTTATAGGATTCAGGTTCTAAGCCCATCCGTGCATTAACAATACCCTAAAAATCCATAACTTCGCCTGCCTTTCCATAAGCAGGAATGGCATCTGAGCCTATGAGTACACGTACAAAAATTGCCGCACTGCTTAAAAGCCGTGACTACGGAAAAGAATTTACCGTTAAAGGCTGGGTCCGCACTGTACGGAACAACCAGTTCATTGCCATCAATGACGGCTCCACCCTCAATAACCTTCAGGCTGTTGCCGAATTGAATTCTGTGGAAGACTCCGTTATGAAAAGGCTTACCACCAGCGCTTCCGTTTCTGTCACCGGTATTCTTTGCGAATCTCTTGGCAAGGGCCAAACTGTAGAGCTGAAGGTCAAAAATCTTGAAATACTGGGCGATTGCGACGCTGAAAAATATCCGCTGCAACCCAAGAAACACAGTCTGGAATTCCTCAGAGAGAAAGCCCACCTCCGCTTCCGGACCAATACCTTTGCCGCTGTTTTTAAACTGCGTCATGTACTTGCTTTCGGTATACATAAATTTTTCAATGACAGGGGCTTTGTATATATGCATACCCCTATAATCACCGCCTCGGATGCCGAAGGCGCCGGTGAAATGTTCAAAGTAACCACCCTGCCTTTTGAAAAAACCCCTCATACCCCCGAAGGCCAGATTGATTTTAAAGAGGACTTTTTCGGAAGAGCAACCAACCTTACTGTTTCCGGTCAGCTTGAAGCGGAATTGGGAGCCATGGCATTCGGTGAAGTTTACACTTTCGGACCCACTTTCCGTGCCGAAAATTCGAATACAGCACGGCATGCTGCCGAATTCTGGATGATCGAACCTGAAGTTGCTTTCAATGACCTTAACGATAACATGCAACTGGCAGAAGACATGCTCAAGTATGTGATCCGTTATGCGCTTGAACAATGCCCCGATGAACTTGAATTTTTGAAAAACCGCTTGCTGGAAGAGGAGAAACAAAAACCTCAGGATGAGCGTTCTGAACTTGACCTCCTGGCCAAGCTTCAGTTTTGCCTCGATAACGAATTTCAGCGGCTTACCTATACAGAAGCCATTGATATTCTGAAAAATTCCAATCCGAACAAGAAGAAAAAATTTAAATACCTTATTGAAGACTGGGGAGCCGATCTCCAATCGGAACATGAACGTTACCTGGTTGAGAAACACTTTAAAAAACCGGTTATCCTGACCGACTACCCGAAGGCAATCAAAGCCTTCTACATGCGTCAGAACGATGATGGGAAAACAGTACGTGCCATGGATATCCTGTTTCCCGGTATAGGAGAAATCATCGGAGGATCGCAGCGGGAAGAACGCCTTGAAAAACTGGAAGAACGTATGCTGGAAATGCATATTCCTGCTTCTGAACTATACTGGTACCTGGATACCCGCCGTTTTGGCACAGTACCCCATGCCGGATTCGGACTTGGATTTGAACGACTTATTATGTTTGTCAGTGGTATGGGAAATATCAGGGATGTCATCCCTTTTCCCCGTACCCCTAAAAGTGCCGATTTCTGATTAACCCGGGAGATTTGTAATTTAGTGTGAAGATGCTTAAACAGTCGCTTAGCCAAAAACTTTTACAGAAACTTTCTCCTCAGCAGATTCAGCTCATGAAAATGCTGCAGCTTCCTACTGTTGCCCTTGAACAAAGAATCAAGGAAGAGCTGGAGGCTAATCCTGCTCTGGAAGAAGGAAGGGAAGATGAAGAGGATGAAATGCCTCAACAGGAAGAAAGTGAAGTGCAGGAAGAAACGGAGAAAGAAGGAGACGATGGGAAAGAGGATGAAATAACACTCGATGAAGGAGAGGAAGAAAAGCCTGTTGCAGCAGAAAATGATGTGGATATAGATGAATATTTCGAAGAAGATGAAGTTCCCGATTATAAACTGAGTGCCAACAATACCAGTCCGGATGAGGAAAGAAGGGAAATCCCCGTTATTGCAGGTGCCGGCTTTCAGGATCTGCTGCTCAGTCAGCTTGGCATGAAGGAAATGGATGAACGCCTTCATAGCATTGCCGAATATCTTATCGGCAACCTGGATGATGACGGCTACCTCCGGCGGGAACTCAGTTCCATTGTGGATGATATAGCCTTTTCCCAGAATATTCAGACCGGAGAAAAGGAACTGGTCGACCTGCTTCATATCATTCAGCAATTTGACCCTCCGGGTATAGGCGCCAGAGATTTACAGGAATGCCTTCTCCTGCAGCTGAGACGAAAACCACAGACCTTCGTTGTAGAACAAGCCATCCGGATTGTTCGCGATATGATGGAAGAGTTCTCGCGTAAGCATTACGACAAAATGGCCAAAAAACTGGATGTGGATGAAGAGATCCTGAAAGAAATAATTCAGGAAATCATACACCTCAACCCCCGCCCGGGTGATTCAGTGGTGGATTCAAAAGGAACCATGCTTCAGATAACACCTGATTTTATGATTCATGTCGCTGATGATCAGCTGGAACTTACCCTCAATTCAGCCAACGCCCCCGACCTTCGTATCAGCAAGGATTATAACCGGATGCTCGACGATTATGCATCACGTAAAGACCGTACTTCCAAAGAAGCTCATTCATTTGTGAAGCAGAAAGTGGAAACAGCCCGCTGGTTTATTGATGCAATCCGCCAACGCCAGGAAACCCTCCTCTATACCATGAATGCCATTATGGAATACCAATACGAGTACTTTCTCGAAGGGGATGAGACCAAGCTTAAACCTATGATTCTGAAAGATATTGCCGACCGCGTTGGGATGGATATTTCAACCATTTCAAGAGTCGCAAACAGTAAATATGTGCAGACCCCTTTCGGAACATTCTTATTGAAAACATTTTTTTCCGAATCCCTCTCAACCGACAGCGGTGAAGAAGTGTCATCCCGTGAAGTCAAGAAAATTCTAAGTGACTGTATTTCGGCTGAAAACAAAAAGAAGCCGCTTACCGACGATAAACTTTGCCAGATCCTGAAAGACAAAGGTTATAATATTGCCAGACGTACGGTAGCTAAATACCGTGAACAACTCGAAATTCCGGTTGCCCGGATGCGGAAAGAATTGTGATGGGGAAAAAAATTGCCACTTTCCTGACCTGGTGCTTTCATCCGCTCTTCATACCGACCTACGGCATGGGGGTTCTTTATCTCATTTTTACAGGGCCCTTCTTTTTGCATGACTATCGTATACCTGTCCTTCTTCTAAGTATTACCTTCATTACAACAGGATTGCTTCCAGCCCTGAGCGCCTGGATATTGCTTCGGTCGGGCATCCTTAAAAACCTTCAGATGGATGACCGCAGGGAGCGGCTTCTCCCCTACCTCACCACAGCGCTTTATTATCTGATGGCTTATTATATGTTCCGCTCTTTCCCCCTGCCGCTGGTTCTCCTGAAAATTTTCCGCCACTTCATTCTTGCAGGATGTATCGGTATTTTACTGACAACTGTTATTAATTTTTTCTGGAAAATCAGCGCTCATACGGTCGCTGCCGGAGGATGGTGCGGTGCACTGACAGGTCTCTGTCTGCTGATGTATGACCCTCCCCTTCCTGCCTTGTTTGCGGTTATCGGCATTGCCGGTGTCACAGGCTATGCCAGACTCAAGCTGGAAGCACATACACCGGCTCAGGTTTATGCCGGCTATTTACTTGGTTTTGCCTGTACGTTTTTTCTTCTCAACAGGGTCTGAATCAACCTGTACGGAAGCATCCGGAAGGTGGAGTATGAAAGAAGTCGATTTTCCGTAGTGACTCTTCACTTCTATTTTCCCATTCAGTTTTTCAACAGCATTCTTGACAAGGTATAAGCCCAGACCGCTCCCGGTAGATGTGTGATGGCCTCTGAAAAACATATCAAATATTTTTTCTCTCAGTTCCTCCCTGATCCCTATTCCATTATCCTGTACTTCCAGCATATATTGCTTTTGCATACGCACTCCCCGGATAAGGATGAAAGGATCCTGAATCTCCCTTTTATACTTGATTGAATTGTGAATCAGGTTCTGCAGAATCCCTCTCAGAATACGTTCATCATTTACAAATACATCAGCAGGATCCATTTCAAGAATGAACCTGACCCGATCACAATTCGGCAGATTTCGCAGAGAGTTCAGTATATCCTGCACCAGATTGTAAATTTTTATAGAACCGATAGCCGGCTTTCCCTGCTTGATCTGCACGACTTCCAGAAGCCCATGCAGAATCATTTCAAGTTTGTTGTTACTTTGCTCCAGTTTGTCCAGATAAACCTGTACGGAAGGGTCTTTTATCTCCAGCTTGGCCAGATTCAGCAATCCGGCCATACTGGAAAGCGGACCTTTCAGGTCATGCGACGCTTTATAAATAAACAGATCAAGCTCCTCTATCTTATGCTGGAGTTTTTTTTCCGATTGCCTAAGCAGCGTCAGATCATGGGTAGCCGCAACGGCACCAAACAGCCTTCCCTGATCATCAAGCAAAGGCTGTGCATTGACAGAAACGAATCGCTCAATACCGTTTAATGGCAAAATATTATAGGTTTGGTTCACCACAAACTCTCCCTTCAGAGACCGGAAAAGCGGATCCATATCGGGAGATACCGGCTCCCCGGTAACCCCGTCATTCGCTTTGTAATATCCGCTCCATTGATCCTTATGAAATTCAATGGCAGGGAGATTCATGATTTTTTTTAATGCCTCATTATACAGAATAATTTTCCCTTCCGAATCACAAGCCTGAATTCCTACATTGATATTATCAAGCACAGCCTGCAAAAATTTTCGCTCATTATCCAGGCGTTGCTCGAATATCTTCCGTTCTGTGATATCTACCAAAGCCCCTGTAATACGAATCGCATGCCCATAAGCATCATACACTACATCAGCCTGCTCATTTACATATCTGATTTCCCCGTCCGGCCTCAGAACACGATGATCAAGATTATAATCTGCTCCCTTCAGAATTATTTGCTGCAGGGCCTTGGCAACCATTTTCCGGTCATCAGGATGTACAGCCACTCTGAACCGGTCATATCCTGCTTCCAGGTGTTCTGCATTCAGCCCGAATATACGGTAGGTCTCTTCCGACCAATCCATCGTATTATGAATCAGGTCCCATTCCCAATGACCCAGCCGGGCTATACGATGCGCTCTGGCAATACGTTCATCCGCAATTTTGTTTTTCTGTTCACTTGCTTTTTTTTGGAGACTGCTGCGTATTGCAGCCGGCAAACGGGTCAGATTTGATTTCAACACATAATCATCCACACCCGACTTGATTGTTTCAGCGGCAAATTCCTCAGAAACAGCGCCTGTTACAAGGATGAATGGAATGTCATAATTGAATTCCCTGAAAACTTTATACGCTTCTGTGGAATCAAAAGAAGGAAGATTGTGATCACAAAGAATCAAACCCGGCCGGAATTCAGATAATGCATTGATGTAACGACCACGGTCTGCAACCACACAGGAAAGAAAATGAAACCCTGACCTCTTCAAATGTAGTTGGATCAGGTCAGCATCCCCGTTATTGTCTTCCAGAAGCAAAATCCTCATGCGTTTTCTATCCATAAAATCTCAAATCAAGAGGGTTTGCGGAACCAACAAGGATAAATCAATCAGAAATAACTGTGTGTTCTCAAATATACTTTCGTTCCTCTGTTTATTTTATGCTAATAACGTTTATTTCTTACATGCATTTATTAGGAGAGTGCTCCGGAAAACAACAGGATACTGCTGAAAATCAAGAATAAAACATGATAAGGTAGCTAAAATAACACAAATTCAGGCCAATTCTTACACATGATCCTTGAGTGGGAAGGTAAAGACAAGCTCAATTCAGGGCGCAGGTATAAGGTAATGAAATAGTGACGCGGGTACCTACCTGCTCCCTGCTGTCGAGCGAAACTGTTCCACCCAGTTTTTCAATGGCATTCTTCACAATGTATAACCCAAGTCCGGTGCCATTTGAATGGACGGTTGCCCTATAGAACATATTGAAGACTTTGGTATGGAACAATTCAGGTATCCCTATACCATTATCCGTGATATACAGTTTGATTCCATTGGCAGTTTCTTCTGCTTCCACCTCCACATAATTCTTACGGCCGGCGGCTCTGTATTTAGCACTATTGTCGAGAAGATTCTGTAAAATGGAATGGAGTAACTTAGGATCGGAATAAAATGGCCTTGTCAGATTAATCATGGTCGAAAAAACAATCTCCTTATACCCCGGCGTATTCTCGAGGCTCGTAATAATATCACGGATAAGCTCAGCAAGATGCACTTCAGATATTTCAGGAACACCCTGCGTAATCTTGGTGATATCGACCAGGTCAATAAGGATTTTGTCCATCTTTCGCGTACTCTCATCAATCATTTCAAAATATTGAAGCAAGGCCGAATGGTCTGATTCCATCCGTGCAATGGCAATCAAGCCCAGCAGGGATGATAACGGGGCCCTGAGGTCATGTGTTGCCTTATACATGAATGTGTTCAGTTCATTCACTTTATATTGCAACTGCTGCTCTGTCTGAACAGCAGAAGAAATATCCCTTGAATTGATGATGAACATCATTCCCTTGGTCTCATCTGAAAGGATGGCTCTGCCTGTTGCTTCCATGTATCTCCAGGATCCGTCCTGATGCAGACAACGGTACTTCTCACTATAAACATCACCGGGCTTTTCCGCTCCTTTACCCAATGCCATGACCACTCTTGGCAAATCATCCGGATGTATCAATTCATAAACCGGACGGGAAATCATCGCTTCCGGCAAATATCCAAGAATACGTGTGACAGAAGGGCTGGAGTACGAAATATTAAAGTTTGCATCCAGAAGCGTAATAATATCGGATGAGGATTCTATCAGGTTCCTGAACAGCTCTGCGCTGGTCCGTATCCTTTCTTCCGTTTGTTTCAGTTTTTGTTCAGCCATCTTTTTTCAGTAATATCAAATACCAGTTTCCGCTTGCACCCAGCATAAACCACGCTTCTATACAATCAAAATTATCCTTGCAGGATATGAATCTTCTTACAAAACGGCTGAGCTTTTGTCAGATGTAAGAAATTTCCTCATTTTGTATATTGGGCCGCACCCACTTCATACTCCTGAACCCCTTACCTTTCTTATACTTTCCGGGTAAACCCACAATTCTGGATATGAAATACCGTTTGTATGGCTAAATTCCTATCACTAATTAATGTATATTTGACTTATCAGCAGCACTCATTACAAATCATGTGTTTTCATTGCAGCCCATACCTGCCCAACTTACTGATTCCCGTTCGAATGTAATTTGTCCTGGTTTTGATCTTAAACGAATAAATGACCCGGTATGATAAAACTGAAAACAGTAATTCAGCAACTCACGGAAGAAAATTACCAGGAGCTTGTTCTCCAATTTCAAAAAAGCAGGGCTGAAAAATTTCTTTCCCTTTTGAATTCATTCCGGCAAAGCCAGTATTCAGAAGATACTATTTCCCAGGAACTTGGACTGAATAAAACAGCTTATTATACGTTGAAATCACGCCTGTTTGAAAAAATTCAGGAATTTCTTTATGCCAATATTGAAGACCCCCGGATAGAGCTGCTAAGCAATGTAGCCAATATATATAACCTCATATACAATACACCCAAGGATACAGCTATCGCAGTACTTAAAAAGCTCGAGAAAGAACTCATTGAATACGATATGCCGAATGAGCTTACATCGGTATACAATGCACTCAAAAAACTGCATCTGACAACTCCAAAGTACTATGAATATGCCCAGCTGTATAACAAACATGTGGCTTATACAATTGCACTGGACAAGGCAGAGGATCTTCTGGCGAGATTTACCAAATCAGCAGGGGAATATCTGACCTCGCGTGATAAGGCTATGCTGGAACTCCTGAAGCTTATGAAACTGGAAATGGCCAATGTTTTCAGGTTATATGAATCACATCACCTGGCTATCTACCGCAATATTTTGAATATTACGTATGCACTTCTTGTTCCCGGAGCACAGGAAAGTAATGAAGAGGATTCTGTGGAAGAGATGCTCAATGCCTCCTGGAAAATTTTCGATGAAAATCCCCGGGATGCTAATTATCAGTACCTGAGAACCATATTCGATTTTCTGGCTTTTCAGTACTACCATAAATTTCGTCTGTATAAAAATGAAACAGCCTTTTTCGAAAAGGTAAATGAAAGGCTTGACACATTCCTGCTTGCTGATCATTGTTGCATTTCCACTCTTTTTCTCTATTCAAAGGCTGAACGTTACATTTATCTGAATAAACCGGAAAAGCTTCAGGAGGAAGCCGATGCCCTGACGGTAGTAATTTCGAAAGATGATGTGACCAATTTCATTTTCCTTAACCTGCATAAAGCGTGTGCAGCTTATTACGGGCGACAATATGCCAATGCCGTTAAACACCTCAATGAAATTGTGAATTCCGTGAGTCTTAAAAATATGCTTCATACAGAAGTGGAAATAAAGCTGTTCCTGGCTCTTAACCACTCCATGATGAATAAATATGAGCAGGCGGAAATACTGATAAAGAGCCTCTCACGTAAACTGAATGAACGTGCCGATAATGATTATGAAAATGCTCAATCGTTCATACGCATGCTTAAAATTCAAATGACCTCCGAGGTGAAGGAGGTGGAAGATAAAATAAGGAAGCTGAGAGATAAATTTGTGGCTCACAATGAAGGACCCAACACCATACTGGGATTTCTCAAAGTGGATGATGCCTTTATTGCTGATTTGTCAAGAAGCATCAAGAAAGAGCAAGTTTAAATAACCGGCTTCAGATTGCTTCCAGATGAGCCTGGGTGAGCGGCTTATTGAGAAATTCGGAAACATATTTCCCTTTGTTTGCCTTCTCAATATCAATAGGGTTGATCGAGGTGGTGAGCATTACAATCTTCAACGGCCCTTGCAAAGGGGAAGCTATTTTTTCGAACTCTTCCAGAAACTGAAATCCGTCCATCATCGGCATATTAATATCCAGAAAAATAACCCGCGGAAACAATTCGGCCGGAATATTTCCCGCCCGTGCCAGGTTTTGATAAAACTCCAATGCACTCTTGCCACTTGTATGAACATATACATTGGCTGAAAACCCGCATCCTTCTATCATTTTCTGATTGATGAAATTATCAATTTCATTGTCATCAATCAGCATCACAGAATCATATTTGGCCGCATGTTTTTTCTTGAGAGTCATAATAGTTGGCTTAGTAAGTGGTAAAATATCAGAGCCTATGGATGACATTACCCGGAAGCTAAGTTATACAAAATTGATACATTGCTAAAATAAATCATTCTTCTCAATAACGAAGCAGGGAAATAAGCGGCCCCGGCCGCTTTCTTGCCATGACTTCTTCCAGATAATCCAGATTCATCTTGATAAGCGGCTTAGGCATGATTGCAATCACATGTTTGCTTTGTATCACACCATAATGCTCCCGACCGTTCAACACTCCCGACAAAATAACAATCCGGCAATGTGACTTCATACCGGCTGAAAGACGCTCAAACTGTTCCAGAAATTCCGGTCCGCTCATAAGCGGCATATTGACATCAAGCAGGATAAGATCCGGAGCCTGTTTGCTTTTTTCAGGTACCGCATCAAGTCTTTTCAGATAGTCAAGCGCTGAAACAGGGCTGATGAATTCAATTACATTATCCGCGAATCCGTAATGGAGAATCATTTTTTTGTTCACAAAATTATCGATGGAATCATCATCAATAAGCAACACGTTTCGTTTCTCTTTCATAGCCATTATATCGTACCGCTAAGTTCCTCAAAATGCCCGATTCACGGAACAAATTGACGAACGGATTCAACACATGTAAGATTTTTCCGCTTTTTGTTTCTTTTTTTTCCTTACCGGAATAGTTTCCGGATCATTCTTCTTCACAATCTTACATCCGCAAGAACAAGACCTTACCCGGCATATAAAATTGTTTTTTGTGTTGTTTCTTTGAAAAAGAGAAATAAAAGTGAGTATCAACTTAAAAAATCTGACGCCATGAAAACGCTCCTCTCCTCCGCCCTGGTGGCCACGTGCATCTTCTGTACTCAGCTTCAGGCTTCCTCTGTTTCAAAACCGATAAACGGGAAATCCTCTAAATCACCTGCAAAAAAAGAAATGCACCGAAACTGCCTTGCATTAAGCGGAAGCGTAACCATGGAGGGGAAAAAACTGAAAGACGTCACTGTTCTCCTGTATAAAGGCGATAAACTCATTCATACCACCCCGGAAGGAAAGAAGGAAGTGAATACGTTTGTACTTCAGGAAAATGCTTACTATACTGTTCGCTATACCAAGCCCGGTTTCGCCGACAGGATGATCTGCATTGACACCCACCTTCCGGAAGGGGTAGAGATGAAACCGATTTTCGAATTTGACTTCAACTTGGTCATGATTTCCGATCAGGAGGTTATCAGTAATCCCAGCCTGGACTTTCCCGCCGGACTTATTTATTATGACCTTCAATCGGAAAAATTCGAAGCTAGTGACCCCTATTCAACCAGCCTTAAAAACCTGACTGGAAAAACCGGTGCAGTGGTTCAGAAATAATTGACCCGTGAATAATCTGATTTCATAAAAAAAGCCTCCGGCGAAAGTCGGAGGCTTTTCTTTGACAAAAGGGTAACCTATTCCTTTGCAAGCGGATTGGCCAGATTGGAAAAAGATGACAGATCCATCTTAACAGATCCGATGAGCACTTCGGCCTGGGCACGCACAGGAATATGATTTTTATCGTCCGATATCCATACATTAAGATCTTCTTCCTTCTTGAACACACGTCCTTTCTGAACGATAGGATGAAAACGAAGGCATTTTATTTTTCCCAATGAAGTGGAAATGGTTTCTTTGCCCATGAACTTTATTTTTAACTCCCAGATTTCATTATCGATAAAACTCTTTACAGCAAACACATCCCCGACCTTGGCTTGTGTCATATCCATCGTACGCGCAAAATAGAATGCACTCAGCATATCCTGGGTATATTGGGGAATATCATAGGTCTTCCCATTCGCCATCACTTTTTGTTTTTCATGATCATAAACCTGATCCTGATTTATTTTATATCCCCCTTCATCCACCTTACGCAGAAAAACTACAGGAGCCAATGACCCTTCATCTACGAATGATTCATACCGGTCTCTCACCTTAAAAAAGAAATCGAAAGCTCCCCGGCTGTAACCACGCCCGACTATATGCATGGTAGGACGTTCATTTACGATCTTGTTTTCGTCGGTCACCTCTATCTCTGCCGTGCCGGCATCGATAATACCATAGTGAAGCCGGTACTTAAGAAGTTCACCTCTTTTAAAACTCTCGTTTTTTACTTTACGAAGCTCCGATGCAGGGGGTGTTGGTTCTCCGGGAACCGGTTCTATTGGGCGGAAAGAAGGCAACAGCATGCTCAAGGGGAGCAGGGCTATAAGAATCAGTGACTTTTGCATGAGGGTATTTTTAGATACCTAAATATAGTCAAACTATGTGCCAAACCCAAGACCATGCGAGCTGACATGTTGTAAATCAGTTAACTAAACGACAATATTCACAATTTTATTGGGTACAACAATCACTTTTTTAGGGGCCTTGCCATCCAGTTGTTTCTTGGTCTCATCCTGGGCAAGTACCTCTTTTTCAACATCTTCCTTGGAAAGACTCAGGTCCAGTTCCAGGAAAAAGCGGGTCTTGCCATTAAAGGAAACCGGGTATTTGAAGGCCGTCTCTACCAGGAATTTTTCGTCATAAACAGGGAACTTCGCATAGGTAATACTTTCTTTATGACCTAACAATTTCCACAGCTCTTCAGCGACATGGGGGGCATAAGGGGCAACCAATACCGCCAGGGGTTCCAGGATGGCTTTTTTATTGCATTTCAGATCCATGAGGTCATTCACACAAATCATAAAACTGCTGACTGATGTATTGAAAGAAAAACGATCTATATCGTCCATTACTTTTTTAATCGTTCTGTGAAGCACTTTCAACTCTGCTTTCGTTGCTGCCTCATCCGATACTGAAAAACCAGTATCCGTATGATATAATCTCCACAGTCTTCTGATAAAGTTGGAGACTCCTGTTATTCCATTTGTATTCCAGGGTTTGCTTTGTTCAAGCGGACCGAGGAACATTTCGTAAAGGCGGAGACAGTCGGCACCATATTGGTCGCAGATTAAATCAGGGGTAACAACATTGTATTTGGATTTAGACATTTTTTCAACTTCTGGACGTACGGTCCACTCTTCATTAAACTGTGTAGTTCGAATATCATTCCCATTGAAATCTCTCCAAATCTTATTCGAATAGTGCCAAAATGCTGGCATAGGAAAGTCGCTAATAATTATTGGATTATACTTCTCCTCTTTCTCTAGCCACTTATTTATGTCAATTACATGATACGTTTCAGAGTTAATTGAAATCTCTTTAACAAATTCAATATTTACCCGACCATGATCTATGACAGTTGGAATCTCTTCCCCATTTTCACTATTCAAAAAAGCAAATCTGTATTTCAAATCCATTCCATTACTACAATAGATATTATATCCAGTCGAATTATCTCTTTGAGGAATATCTAATGTTAAGATGATTACATCTCCTTGTTTAATTATAAGTTTTTTGTCAATTAAATCGAATTTCTCTTTAACATCATGGTGAACACGAATCTCGGAGGCGAATCTTGACACCCCCTGTATCATCCCCTGGTTAATCAGCTTCTTAGCCGGCTCCTGAAAAGGAAGATAACCCAGATCAGCCAGGAACTTGGTCCAGAACCGCACATAAAGCAAATGCCCGGTAGCATGTTCTGAACCTCCTAAATACAAATCCACATTCTTCCAGTAGGTAATGGCTTCTTTGGAAGCAAACTCTATGTCATTCCCCGGATCCATATAACGCAGGTAATACCAGGAAGACCCCGCCCAACCGGGCATGGTTGTCAGTTCAAGTGGGTAGGATGCTGGTTCCCCTCCCCCCAGGGGAGGGGTCAGGGGGGGGGGCGTGTACTTCCAGTCCTTAGCCCTTCCCAAGGGAGGTTCCCCGGTTTCAGTAGGCTGGAATTTATCGATCTCAGGAAGCACGACAGGCAAATCATTTTCCGCAACAGTATAGGGCACTCCATCCTTATAATAAACAGGAATAGGTTCTCCCCAGTAACGCTGTCGCCCGAAAGCCGCATCACGCAAGCGGTAATTTATTTTTCCTTTTCCCAGACCTCTTTTTTCTATCTCTTCAATTATTTTCTTTACGGCTTCTTTTACTTGCAAACCGTTGAGAAAATCAGAATTCACCAATATCCCTTCCTTTCCGTCATAGGATTCTCCTTCCGGTAATTCCGTACCCGGATCAATAACTTTAGGCTTATCCAGACCAAAATGTGTGGCGAAGGCATAATCACGCGAATCATGGGCAGGTACAGCCATCACTGCTCCAGTGCCATAACCGGCCAATACATAATCTCCTATCCATATAGGTATCAGCGCCCTGGTAAAAGGATGTTCAGCATAAGCCCCGGTGAATACTCCGGTGATTTTCTTGACATCAGCCTGACGTTCCCGCTCACTTCGGTTTTTGGCAAAAGTCACATATTCATCCACTTCTTTTTTACGCCCGGCTGTGGTGATTTTATCCACCAGCTCATGTTCTGGGGCCAGCGTCAGAAAGGAAACGCCGAATACCGTATCCGGCCTTGTGGTAAACACTTCTATTGTCTGTGCCAGGGTACTGACATCAAATTTCAGAGAACTTCCCTCCGAACGCCCTATCCAGTTACGCTGACTTTCCTTGATACTCTCTGTCCAGTCTATCGTGTCGAGCCCTTCCAGCAAGCGCTGTGCATAGGCTGTGATACGCATACTCCATTGAGGCATACGTTTACGTTCTACAGGATAACCTCCCCGTTCGGATACTCCTTCTTTCACTTCATCATTGGCGAGTACCGTACCCAGTTTGGGGCACCAGTTTACCCAGGCTTCACTGAGATAAGCAAGACGGTAATTCATCAGGATCTCCTGCTGTCGTTTCTCAGAAAAAGATTTCCACTCTGCTGCCGTAAAACTGCCTTCATCTGTATCACCCTTAACGGCTTCAATATCCGTATTCCCGTTTTTTTCAAAAGCAGTGATGAGCCCCTGCACAGGTTCTGCCTTATTTGTCCGGATATTATACCAGCTGTGGTAAATCTGAATAAATATCCACTGAGTCCATTTATAATAGGAAGGATCGGAAGTGCGAACCTCCCTGTCCCAGTCGAATGAGAAACCTATCTTATCCAGTTGGTCCCGGTAACGGGCAATATTCTGTTCGGTTGTCACCTTAGGATGCTGACCGGTCTGTATGGCATACTGTTCTGCAGGGAGGCCAAAGGAATCAAAACCCATAGGATGCAGGACTGAAAAACCCTGAAGGCGTTTATAACGGGCAAGAATATCGGAGGCTATATAACCAAGGGGGTGGCCTACATGCAATCCTGCTCCGGAAGGATAGGGAAACATATCGAGCACATAATAGGAAGGCTTATCAGCCTCTGCTGTTGCACGGAATGTGTGGTTTTTCGCCCAGTAATCCTGCCAGTATTTTTCGACCTTTCTGAAATCGTATTCCATAGCTGCTTCTTGTTGCAATTGAGGCTTTGAAATTACTGATTTTTCCCCAGTAGGCACTGTTCTCCTGTTGGTCCCTTCATAGTTTGTATCTTTACATTCAGAAACAGAATGGATACATTATTAAATATACGCCCCTTACAGGAATGGCTTCCCGGTTTTATCCGGCCTCTTATTATCAGCGGGCCCTGCGGGGCCGAATCGGAAGAACAGGTGATGCAGACAGCAATGGGACTTGCTGCACTCAACAAGGTAAATATTTTCCGGGCAGGGGTCTGGAAACCCCGCACACGCCCCAACGCCTTTGAAGGAATGGGTGTAAAAGCCCTGCCCTGGCTGAGCCGGGTGAAAGCCGAAACAGGTATGCTTACAGCTGTTGAAGTGGCTCGTGCTGAACATGTGGAAGCAGCCCTTAATCACGGTATTGATATACTCTGGATCGGTGCCCGTACTACCGTCAACCCGTTTTCGGTACAGGAAATTGCTGAAGCCCTGAAAGGTGTGGACATTCCTGTCATGGTTAAAAACCCTTTACATCCCGATATACAGCTTTGGATAGGAGCACTGGAAAGGCTTAACCTGGCCGGAATCAACAGGCTTATGGCGGTTCACCGGGGATTTTATACGAGTGATAAGACCCAGTTCCGCAATATACCACGCTGGGAACTGGCTATTGAACTACAAACACTCTGTCCTTCTCTGCCCATGATCTGTGACCCAAGCCATATCTGTGGCCGTACAGATACACTGGCTTCCGTAGCCCAGAAAGCACTTGACCTGAACATGAGCGGACTCATGCTAGAAGCTCACATTCATCCGGAACAGGCCCTGAGTGATGCCAAACAGCAGGTCACACCGGAAGCGCTGGGCCTGCTTCTCAATAGACTCACCATACGTCAGACAGAATCTGACAATCGCATCTTTACCGACCGCCTGCAGCAGTTTCGTATCATGATTGATGAAATTGATGAACAACTGGTACGGACACTGGCACAAAGAATGGATGTGGTGGAACAGATAGGTATCTATAAAAGAGATAATAAGGTAACCGTGTTCCAGCTGGAAAGATGGCTAAGCATACTCCGGTCGAGAGTCAGTTCCGGCATAAGCCATGGGCTTGAAGAATCTTTTATCAAGGAGTTATACGAGTTACTGCATAAAGAATCTATCCGCAAGCAGACTGAAATTTCAGAGGTGAAGAAGGAACAGAATTAAAAGGTATGTATACATGCTGAAACGCTGGAATATCAAAACGGCCCGGAATGAAAAGGCCATTACACCGCTCGCAGAATCCCTGCAGGTGAATAAAATCATTGCCTCCTTACTTGTACAGCGGGAAATATACACTTATGAAGATGCGAAAGCTTTTTTTAGGCCCGCATTGAAAGACCTCCACGACCCATTCCTGATGAAGGATATGGACAAAGCTATTGCCAGGATAGAAAGTGCCATGAAGTACCACGAAAAGATCATGGTTTACGGGGATTATGATGTCGACGGAACCACCGCTGTAGCACTGACATACTCTTTTCTTAAATCCGTTTACCCGCACGTAGGCTCTTATATCCCCGACCGTTATAAGGAGGGGTACGGTGTCTCATTCAAAGGCATTGATTATGCTCAGGAGGAAGGCTACAGCTTAATAATAGCCCTGGATTGCGGCATCAAAGCCCTGGAGCAGGTAGCCTATGCTACTGAAAAAGGAATAGATTTTATTATCTGTGATCATCACCGTCCCGGCTCTGAACTGCCCAAAGCAATTGCCGTTCTGGACCCCAAACGACAAGACTGCACTTATCCCTTTGATGAACTGAGCGGATGCGGAATAGGTTTTAAACTTATCCAGGCCTTTGCCCGGAAAAAGGAAATGCCCGAAGAGGTACTGGATGAATACCTGGACCTCGTGGTGGTAAGTATTGCAGCCGACATAGTGCCAATTACAGGCGAAAACCGTATCCTGGCTTATCACGGACTGAAACGTATTAACAGTAATGCCCGTATGGGTTTTCGGGCGATTCTGAAAATGCAGAATATTAAACGCAGCCTCACAATAAGTGATCTTGTATTCCTCATCGCGCCCCGTATCAATGCCGCAGGAAGAATAGAAAGCGGAAACAAGGCAGTAGAACTGCTCATCTCGGATGATGAACAGATTGCCGAAGCCGCCGGAGTACATATCAACAGGAACAATACTGACCGCAAGGACCTCGACATGAGTATCACCCAGCATGCGCTGCTCATGATAGAGAATGACAAACAAATGCTGCAACGCAGATCGACGGTTCTCTTTCATAAGGATTGGCATAAAGGAGTGGTCGGAATTGTGGCATCCCGCCTGACAGAAAAATATTACCGGCCTACTATTATTCTGACCCAAAACGACGGACTTATTACAGGCTCAGCCCGGTCGGTTAAAGATTTTGATGTATACCAGGCTATAGAAGCCTGCAGTGATTTACTCGTACAGTTCGGTGGACATAAATATGCCGCAGGCCTTACCCTCAAACCTGAGAATCTTCAGGCTTTTTCTGAAAAGTTTGAAGCGGTTGTCTCTGCAACGATTGAAGAATATATGCTTACCCCTGAAGTTGAAATAGATGCCGAGCTGAGATTGAATGAAATAGATGCAAAGCTGATCCGTATCCTGAAACAGTTCGCTCCTTTCGGACCAGGCAATATGGCTCCTGTTTTTATGACACGCAATGTACAGGACAGAGGCTATGCACGTATGGTTGGTAACAACCACCTCAAACTGGATATTCAGGATCCGGAACATCCGGAAATCTGCTTCTCCGGCATTGCATTCGGACAGGGCGCTTTTTATGATGCTGTGGTAAAGAAAATTCCTTTTGATGTTTGTTATGCCCTCGAAGAGAATGAGTACAACGGAGCGGTAACCCTTCAACTAAATGTAAAAGATATCCGGGTTTGATTTTTTTGAGCGATGTGTGAATTTGTCATTCTGAGCTACCTTGGGATGAGCCTGTGTGCTTGCAGTAGCGAAGAATCTACTTAAGAATCACTCTTCCGAGTAAAGCAGAGAAAGACATCTTTGCTTCCAATAACAATTTCTGCTCTGAAATAAGAATTACTTGCTCTTCAAAATTATTGCATTGCATCAATCTCTTTTGATTGTCTGTAATCATCTTTTCTATCTTTCTATTCTTCAATTGATAGATCGCCTTCTGAATGGTCTGTTTTAAATCTTTATTTTCTAAATTAACAGGAATACTATGCTTATCCCAGTTATCAAGCATGTATTTAACATAAAGAATATCGACAGCTACATTACTGATCGCCTGATTCGAATTCTGAAGAAAATAATCTGCGTCTGGTGGATCCCCTTCCTTCTTAATGTATTCATGATAAATTTTCTGGTAATCAGGATGTTCAAATTCAATATTATCTCCGTGCAACTCATGTACAATATACTCTCCAACACTTACCTGTATCTCTTCTTCTTCACCGGCATCACCTGGCTGAACGAATAGCAATGACTCATTGCCATATTGAAGCATTAGACGAATAACCTCACGCTCCTGGGCTTCAGAATCTGAAAGCTGTTCCATCTTCTCTCCCTGAGCCAATTCAAGTAGCTCAGCAGGCATGGAGGATGAATCCTGTTCCTGTTCAGAGCGGGGCTTATCATACTGTTTTTTCCGCCGCAGCTTATTCAACTCGCTAAGCAAGGCCTGTTCATCCACATCCATGATGCGGCTGCATTCCTTGATGTAAACAGAACGGTAAATAGGCTCCGGAATAAGTGAAATACTTTCCACCATTTCCTTGATAAGACCGGCCTTTTTTATCGGGTCATGGGCAGACTCATTATAAAGCAGATGGGCCTTGAAAGCTATAAAGTCCTTGGCATTATCTTTAATGAATAGCTTAAGTTCCTCAGGGGTATTTTTCTTGGAAAAAGAATCCGGGTCCTCACCGTCAGGGAAAAGAAGAACGCGCACATTCATTCCTTCTTCCAGAATCAGGTCTATACCCCGGAAGCTGGCTTTGATACCGGCACTGTCACCGTCATACAGGATGGTGATATTGTTGGTGTAGCGCCTGATGAGCCGGATCTGATCAACCGTAAGTGCAGTGCCGGACGATGCCACTACATTTTCAATTCCGCTCTGGTGCAGGGAGATGACATCTGTATAGCCTTCAACCAAAAAACAGTTGTCTTCTTCCGTAATCTTCTTCTTGGCAAAATACAATCCATAAAGCACCTGGCTTTTATGGTAAATATCCGTTTCCGGAGAGTTGATGTATTTGGCAACCTTTTTGTCAGTCTTAAGGGTTCGGCCTCCAAAAGCAATCACTCTTCCGCTCACATTGTGAACCGGAAATATAACCCGGGCCGAAAAACGGTCGAAATACCGGTTTGCCTGCGGCTCCCCCTCAGGGGCAGGCCCATCTGTTTGTTCTTTGGAAATTGTTAGCCCGGCCTTAACCAGGTATTCCAGTTTATGCCCGGCTTTGAGGGCGGCATCACTGAATCCCCTCCATTGATCAAAACTGTAACCGAGCTGAAACTTTTGAATGATATCATCCCGAAAGCCACGTTCACGGAAATAGCCCAATCCGACAGAGCGGCCTTCATCAGTCTCGTGCAGATTATCGGTAAAATTTTTCTGGGCAAAGGAACAAACCACATACAGGCTTTCCCGGGCGTTGTTCGCCTGGATCTGCTCTGCGGTTTGTTCCTCCTCCTCAATACGGATATTGTATTTTTTAGCCAGCCAGCGTAATGCTTCAGGGTAGCTCAGCTGCTCATGCTCCATAATAAAATTGACAGCATTGCCGGCTTTACCGCACCCGAAACATTTATAAATTCCTTTTACCGGTGAGACATTAAAGGATGGAGTCTTTTCATTGTGGAAAGGGCAAAGCCCTATCATGTTTGTGCCTCTGCGCTTTAGGGCAACAAAATCTCCCACTACCTCGTCGATACGGGCAGCTTCAAAGATAGATGATATGGTTTCTTTCGGGATCAAGGACAGAAGAACTGAAAGCTAAATATAAGAAAAAGGAGGTTGTCCTCCTTCTTCTTTCGCCTCATTCTTTCAGATCGAATGACTCCATGAATTTGGTGGTATAATCCCCTTTCAGAAATTGCTCATCTTTCATGAGTCGTTGATGGAATGGGATCGTGGTTTTAACTCCTTCGATGACAAATTCGCTCAGAGCGCGACTCATTTTCATGATGGCTTCTTCACGGGTTTGGGCCATGGTGATGAGCTTGGCGACCATAGAATCGTAATTGGGAGGAATGGTATAGCCGGCGTAGATATGGGAATCGATACGGACCCCATGACCTCCCGGTGTATGCAAGGTTGTAATCCGGCCCGGAGAAGGCCTCCATCCGTTAAAAGGATCCTCTGCATTGATCCGGCATTCCATAGCATGAAGCTGAGGATAATAATTCTTACCGGAAATGGGAACCCCGGCTGCTATCAATATCTGTTCGCGTACCAGATCATAATCAATCACCTCCTCGGTAATAGGGTGTTCAACCTGAATACGGGTATTCATTTCCATGAAATAGAAATTCCGGTGTTTGTCGACCAGGAACTCAACGGTTCCCACGCCTTCATAGCTTACAGCAAGAGCAGCCTTAATAGCGGCTTCGCCCATACGTTCACGAAGTTCGGGAGTCATAAACGGAGAAGGTGTTTCCTCAACCAGTTTCTGGTGACGGCGTTGTATGGAACAATCACGTTCACTCAGATGACACGCTTTTCCGTATTGGTCGCCCGCGATCTGTATTTCAATATGGCGTGGCTCCTCAATATATTTTTCCATGTACATTGCACCGTTCCCGAAAGAAGCTTCTGCTTCCTTACTGGCCGATTCAAAATTCAGACCCAGCTCAGCTTCATTCCAGACGATACGCATGCCTTTTCCTCCGCCGCCTGCAGTAGCTTTGATAATGACCGGATATCCTATTTCAGCTGCAATACTCTTCGCCTGATTTGCGTCGATAAGAAGACCGGGAGAACCGGGCACGCAAGGCACATCGGCCTTTTTCATGGTATCTTTAGCATTGGACTTATCGCCCATTGCATCAATCTGCTCTGGTGTGGCGCCAATAAACTTGATATTATGTTTTTGGCAGATACGGGAGAATTTGGAATTCTCCGATAAAAATCCATAACCAGGATGAATAGCATCCGCATTGGTTATTTCTGCCGCAGCAATAATATTCGGAATATTAAGATATGAATCCTTACTTGGGGGAGGGCCTATACAAACGGCTTCATCCGCAAACTTGACATGCAGGGAATCCTTGTCAGCAGTGGAATAAACCGCTACGGTTCGGATCCCCATTTCTCTGCAGGTACGGATAATGCGCAATGCAATTTCGCCCCGGTTCGCTATCAGTATTTTTTTAAACATAATTCCGGATTCAGTTAGGTTCTACCAGGAAGAGAGGCTGATCATACTCAACCGGTGTGGCATCATCCACAAGTACTTTAACGATGCGGCCTGAAATTTCCGATTCGATTTCATTGAACAATTTCATGGCTTCAATAATACAAATCACCTTACCTGGTTTTATTTCATCTCCTACATTAACGAACACCGGCTTATCCGGACCAGACTGACGATAGAAGGTTCCGATCATCGGGGATTTGATAGTTACGTACCTGGACTCGTCGGCAGCGCCTCCGGCTTTACGTGTTTCTCCTCCTTTTTGTTCAACCGGTGCAGGTGTTGCAACCGTTTGCTGAACCATTTGCTGGACAGGGTTTTGTGCAGCCGGAGCCTGAACCATTACAACCGGTTCCGGGCCTCTGCCTTTATTGCCTGTCTTGATGATGATCTTGAAATCCTTGTCCTGCAGCTCCACTTCACTGACGCCCGATTTAGCCACAAATTTGATAAGATCCTGAATTTCGCTTAACTTCATTGGTGCGGGTATTAGGTTAATTTTAGTTTCCGTTGGTAAAAATAATTAATCAGGAATTATAAGCCCATTTCAGATAAATAGCTCCCCAGGTAAATCCTCCGCCAAAGGCAGAAATAATAACATTGTCACCTTTTTTAAATTGTTTTTCATAATCCCACATCAGCAATGGAATCGTTGCAGCTGTTGTATTACCATAGCGCTCAATATTCATCAACACCTGTTCCGGTCTCAATTGCATCCGCTCAGCAGTAGCATCTATTATCCGCTTGTTAGCCTGATGAGCCAGAAGCCATTGCACATCTTTGCCGGTCATGTTATTCTTCACCAGAATTTCGGCTGACACATCGGCCATACCTTTTACAGCATGTTTGAATACAGCCTGGCCTTCCTGGTAAACATAATGTTCACGCCGGTCTATTGTCTGCTGGCTTGCAGGATAAGCCGACCCTCCGCCTTTCATATACAGATGCTTTATTCCGGCTCCGTCGGCACGAAGAATAAAATCACGCAGCCCTACCTCTTCTGTAGTAGGTTCCAGTAATACAGCACCGGCCCCGTCTCCGAAAATAATACAGGTAGCACGGTCAGAATAATCAATTATAGATGACATTTTATCTCCTCCAACCACAATCACTTTCTTGTAGCGCCCTGTTTCTATAAACTGAGAGCCTGTTGCCAACGCATACAAAAAACCTGAACAGGCTGCACTAAGATCATAACCCCAGGCATTGGTGGCACCCACCTGATCACAGATAATATTGGAAGTGGACGGGAATTCATAATCAGGAGTGACAGTCCCCACAATAATCATGTCGATCTCAAGCGGAGAAATATTTCTTTTTTCCAGTAAGCGTTTGACAGCTTCGATGCACATTACGGATGTGCCTTTGCCTTCGCCTTTCAGAATACGTCGTTCACGTACCCCGGTACGTGAAATAATCCATTCATCGGTTGTATCTACCATCTTCTCAAGCTCTTTATTCGAGAGCACGTAATCCGGCACATATCCGCCTACTGCCGTTATAGCGGCTGAAATTTTTGTCATTGGAATGCCTGTTTAATCTTGTCGTTCAAGCGTGCTTCTGCAACATCAAAAGCCAGCTTCAGCATATTTTTTACAGCTATTTCATTCGAAATTCCATGCCCGATGATTACATTGGCATTGATTCCCAGAATGGGTGTGCCGCCATAAAGTTCATAATTGAAACGGGCAAAATAATCATCGACCAGTTTTCGTTTCCGGAGCATGGTATAAAAAGCTTCCGCTTCTTTCAACACCACATTTCCTGTAAAGCCTTCGCAAACGATAACATCTGCCTTGTCATCAAACAGATCACGACCTTCCACATTACCGATAAAATTGAAATCCTTCGTATCCTTCATCATATTATGGGCAGCCTGGGTAACAAGGTTACCCTTTTCAGGTTCTTCTCCTATATTGAGGAGCCCCACTTTTGGATTTTTTATTCCATATACATGTTCAGCACAAAGTGACCCAAGTACACCGAACTGATATAATACATCCGGTTTACAGTCGGCATTGGTACCTACATCCAGTATCAGACCGGCTCCTCCGTTTTCCTTTGGAAGTATAGAAGTAATACAGGGACGAATAACACCGGCAATGGTTTTGACAGTATACATGGAACCTACCAGCATAGCTCCGGTATTTCCGTTGCTTGCAAAGGCATCAGCCTTTCCTTCCTTAAGCAGGTGGAAGCCAATTCCTATGGTGGATTTGGGTTTTTGAGAAAAAGCCCGGGTAGGGTGTTCACCCATACCAATAACTTCTGTAGTATGGATTATTTCATAGTCAGACACATCTGCCTGAAATTCTTTCAGGAGCGGAAGGATCTGCATCTCATCACCGATGAGCAGGAGCCTGACATGGGGAGGCAATTCCTTTTTTGCGAGGACTGATCCGAGAACCGTAGCCCTGGGAGCAAAATCGCCCCCCATTATATCTATCGCTATATTCATAAGCGAATGGATGGTATCGGAGGTGAAGTGAGTACAAGCTGCATGAAGAAAAAGAAATCAGAAATGTTAAGTGAAAAACCTTTATTTCTGATTCCCATTATCTATGCGTTAGGCAGTTACAGATTTCTCGATAGCTTGCTTGCCCCGGTAGTATCCGCACTCTCCGCAAACGCGGTGATAAAGCACAGGAGCACCGCAGTTTGAACAGGTACTGACAGTAGGCGCAGTGGCTTTGTAGTGGGTCCTCCGCTTTGCACTCCGGCTTTTGGAATGGCGGTGTTTAGGATTTGGCATTGGTCTGGTTTTTAAATTATATAATTAATCGTACTCACTTTAACTTAATCTTTTTCAAGTCTTTCCACCTCGGATCCGGAACCGCTTCCGAATGAACGGAAATCTGTTTCAACTTTTTAATCACTTCCGGATTACAGGCATTCTTACCTGTCTTTCCCGTATGTGTCCGTCTTAATGGCAAGGAGAGGATAATGTGTTCATACATCAATGCCGATACATCTATTTCATTGGCCGATGCAGGCAACACAATAATCTCATCACTTTCCTCACTCCCCTCTCCTCCAAGCCTTACGATCAGGTTCAACTCACCTTCCATAGGCATTGTCATATCATCCCCGCAACGGTCACATTCCAGAATAGCCTGTCCTTTCATCTGAAAGTTCAGTACCAGCATGGTGGCTTGCTTTTGCAAACCTATATGGACTGCAAATTTTCCTTTGGTAATTTCAGAATGCTCAAACGAAGCAAAAAATGCATCATCCAGTTCAAATACAAAATCATGTTTGCCTACAGGCAGACCAGCGAACTGAATAATATGCTTTTCTTTCTTGGCCATGTTCTGCATGAAAAGGCAGCAAAGGTAAAAATTTATGTGTGACCACCAAACCCGGCCGATTAAATCAAGAGAATTTTGCCCGAAAAATCATTAAAAAGTAACAAATCCAGGCACTTTTGACAGTTTTTTAGATGAATTTGGATATTTCCGCGTTTTGGAGGGATAAAAAAGAGACCAATGCTTCGACCCGATAGCTTTCGGCTTCGCTCAGCACAAGTCTGTTAGGATCGCTCCTTCTTAAGGATACTGATTTTTAAAGGATCCGCGGTGAGTTCCTGGTATTCTTTTCTTTTGCGGTAAATATCACAAGCCATATAGACAGCCTTTCTGAACGACTCTTCACTGGCCTGATTCTTCCCTGCAATATCATAGGCAGTCCCATGATCAGGTGAAGTACGTACAATCCTGAGTCCGGCAGTGAAATTAACGCCAGTCCCGAATGAAATTGTTTTAAAAGGAACCAATCCCTGGTCATGATACATAGCCAGAACTGCATCAAACTTGAGATAAGATCCATTCCCAAAAAAACCATCAGCCGGATACGGCCCCCATGCAAGGATATATTGATCTTTGACTTTGTTCACCGCAGGAAGAATAATATCCTTATCCTCAGTACCCAACGTACCCTGATCTCCGGCATGTGGATTAAGACCAAGCACGGCAATACGTGGTTTACGTATACCGAAATCGCGGATAAGCGTGGTATTCAATAATTTTATCTTTTCGATGATGACTTCCTGGGTAATGGATGCAGAGACCTGTGCCAATGGCATATGCCCTGTTACTACACCAACCCGAAGGCTGTCTGAAACAAGAAGCATCAAAGAGCCCGGATTGCCAAAACGGCTTTGCAGAAATTCTGTATGACCAGGAAAGCGAAACCCTTCTTCCTGAACATTATGTTTATCAATGGGTGCTGTTACCAGTACATCTATTTCCCCTTTGTCAAGAGCAGCTGCTGCTGCCATTAAGGAGAGGACAGCATACTTACCACCCAGGGCATTTGATACACCCGGTTCAATCACCACTTCCTCTTCATAACAACTTTGCAGATTGACCCGTTTCTGATTCGGAACTTCACCTTCCTTAATATAGTTAAAACTGAAGTCCTCCACATTCAAATGCTTTCTCCAGAAGGATGCCGTTTTAGATGAGCTATAAACCACGGGAGTACACAAGTCCAGAATTGAAGGATCCAGGAAGGTACGGATGATAATTTCCATTCCCACTCCGTTAATATCACCTTGTGTAATTCCGACCCGGATTTTATGTTCTGACATACTTAATACTCAATCAAGGTTTATGATAATTAATCCGCAAATCAAAGATTACGGAAAAAGTCAAACAATAATCTTACGCCCACTCCTGTACCACCTTTAATACGGTAAGCATCCCTTGCCTGTAGAAAAGCCGGACCTGCAATATCGAAATGTAAATAAGGATAGTCAGTGTATTTATTCAGAAAACGCCCTGCGGTAATGGCTCCTCCTGCCGATCCTCCGATGTTTTTCATATCTGCCAGATCCGACTTCAGCATTTCATCATACTCCTCCCAGAAAGGAAATTCAGCCAGACGTTCGTGTACATTGTTTCCGCTGTTGCGGAGCCTGACCTTGAAACGTTCAGGAGCATTGCCCATCACCACTAAACCTGCCCCCCCTATCGCTGCTGCTGCTGCACCAGTAAGTGTCGAAAATTCACAAACGAGTTCAGGGTTATAGCGTTTGGCATAATGCAGTGCATCAGCCAGGATCATTCGTCCTTCCGCATCCGAATTGAGCATTTCCACAGTCTGGCCACTCATCATCGTAATGATATCACCCGGAGCAAATGCATTTCCTCCCGGTCTGTTGTCAGTGGCAGGCACCAACCCAATCACATGAACCGGTAATTTGGCCTTGGCTATGGCATACATAACTGCTCCTACCATCGCCCCGCCCGCCATATCACATTTCATCATGTCCATGGAATTTGCCGTTGGCTTCAGACTCAATCCCCCTGTATCATACGTAACGCCTTTCCCGACCAGCACATATGGTTTTTTATTTTTTGCCTTTGCTGGTTTATACTCCATAATACTGAAAGTCGGTGCATCAACACTGCCCTTGTTCACAGCGAGTAAGCCTCCCATTTTCAGGGACTGAATCTTGGCTTCTTTCATCACCTCCACACCAAAGCCACCCTCCTTACCTAATTTTTCAAAAGCCACTGAAAGCTGAATGGCATTCAGTTTATTGGCCGGTTCATTGACCAGGTTACGGGCCCTGCAGGTGGCATCAATGATAATATTCATCATTTCCAGATCCCTGTCTTTCAATTTGCGGCTGTTAATGCCAATACCGGTAAGGGAATAAGTATCCTTGGCCTGCGTGCTTTTATACTTTATGAACTGGTAACTGGCCAGAGCCATACCCTCTGCAAGGGCAAGTGCCAATCCGGGTTTATTTTCCGTATCGGCAATTACGACCTCCTTTATTTTATGCTCGTTACACCTGTCGGCCAGGACTGCTCCTGTTTTCCGGCAGGCTTCGGCCTGGTGCTCGGGCGACTTCTTTGAATCAAGCAGTTGCAAAAAAACATAACGGCTGAATTGATTCAGGCTAACCAATGTCCTGCCCTGATCAAATTCCGTATGTGCAAATTCTGCTTCTGCAGCGGATAATCCCAGAGCTTTCAAGTCAGTATGCTGGCTACATAGGATAATGAGGTTATCATTCGGCCTGACAGCTCCGGCCTTCTTCAGTGTTGTCATTCTTTTTTCCTACTTTTGAGGAGGGTAAATGTAGAAAAATTGCTTCTCTAATCATAGTTTATTCAAAAAGAAAGGTTGCCTTGAATACCATTGATCATTTATTATCACAGGCTTTGCGCCTTGAATCGCTTTCTGCTGAAGAAGGTGTCTTGCTTTTTGAGCAGGCCCCCCTTACCTCCCTGATGTTTACGGCCAATGAACTCCGGAAACAGAAAAAAAAAGACGGTAAAGTGACCTGGATGATTGACAGAAATGTCAATACCACCAATGTTTGTGTTGCCAATTGCAAATTCTGTAATTTTTACAGAATTCCCGGGCATAGCGAAGCCTATATTACAGATATTGAAACGTATAAAAAGAAAATAGAAGAGACTTTTCGTTTTGGTGGAGACCAGCTGTTACTCCAGGGAGGCCACCATCCTGATCTGGGCCTGAGTTTCTATACTGATCTGTTTCGTAAACTGAAGAGCCTTTATCCGAATCTGAAATTACACTCTCTGGGCCCTCCCGAAATAGCCCATATTACCAAATTGGAAAAATCAACCCATACGGCTGTTTTGAAAGCTTTAATGGATGCGGGACTCGACAGCCTTCCCGGGGCAGGAGCTGAAATACTGAACGACCGGGTGAGGCGCCTAATTTCCAAAGGTAAATGCGGAGGCAAAGAATGGCTGGATATCATGAAGGCAGCACATCAGCTGGGTCTTACCACCTCAGCTACCATGATGTTCGGACATGTTGAAACAATTTATGAACGTTTTGAACACCTTGTATGGCTGCGCCAGGTACAGGCTGAAAAGCCTGCCGGAGCTAAAGGATTCCTCGCCTTTATCCCCTGGCCTTTTCAGGATGATGGCACCTTGCTCAAACGCTTGAAAGGAATTAAAAATACAGTAACCGGTGAAGAATATATACGGATGATTGCCCTTAGCCGTATCATGTTGCCCAATATTGACAATATACAAGCCAGCTGGCTTACAGTTGGTAAGGAAGTGGCAAAGATCTGTCTGCATGCCGGAGCAAATGACTTCGGGTCTATTATGATAGAAGAAAATGTGGTTTCAGCAGCCGGAGCTCCTCACCGCTTTACAGCAGCCAGCATACAGCAAGCAATACGTGAAGCAGGGTTTGAACCCCAGCTGAGAAGCCAGCAATATGATTACAGAGAAACCCCTCAACACATGGAAGAACAGGTAATTAACTATTGATCATCAGGCCTCTCTGCTTTCTAATCCCAATCTAATCAACTCCCTGTACTTTTTCTTCGTAAACAACGTTAAGCTCTTGTTCGGAGCCATATTCCAGACTTTTATTTAAGAATCTGTTCCGCAACGCAATTGCATTTATTATCACTAATTTAGAGTGATTATTACCCGGCTTCCATGAGAAGAATATTACTGTTACTGCTGTTGGTACTCGGATCTTCCCGTATATATGCCACTCACCTGGTAGCAGGGGAAATTACATACAAAGCTGTCGGCTCTTCCTGTCACGATTATGAGATTACCGTTGTTACCTATACCGACTATCAGGATCTGACCAGTTTTGGAGCTGACAACTGTACAATAATCGTTAATTTCGGTGACGGAACAAATGCCATCGCCAGCCGTTCACTACTGCCTTCTGAGAATGATCCCAGTCTACCCTTGCCTGCTCCGTGTGGTTCAGGAGCTGGAAATGGAATATCCCTGCCTTCTCTCGGTTATCCTCAATATCCTAAATTCAAGAAAAATATTTACAGGGTCACACATGCCTATCCCGGTTCCGGATCCTATCTTATTTCCATCTCAATTCCCAATCGGATCGCAGGTATCTGCAATATTACAGGGCCATCTGACCAGGTGCAGTTTAGTGTTCAGTCTCTGTTAGTTATCAATGATTTTTTGGGTTGTAATCAGTACTCTCCCCAACTCTCAACCATACCCCTCGATATGGCCTGTGTAAACCATTGCTTTTATCACAACCCGGGGGCATTCGATCCGGAAGGTGATAGCCTCAGCTATGCATTGGTACCCTGCTCCGATACCAGCGGTGGCCCGCTTGGCTCCTGGACTCCGCTGCCCTTGACCAGCGGTGGCTATGTAAGTATTGATCCTACTTCCGGCCTCATGAGCTGGTGCTCACCTCCCGATATCTGTACCTACAATACCTGTATCCGTATTAGTAAATGGAGAAAATGGTACGGACATTGGTATTTCCTGGGATATATTACCCGTGACATGCAGATCCTTGTCTCTACCTGTAACAATGACAACCCTGTGCTTTCCGAACCCAAAGATACGTGTGTCATTGCCGGCACACGCATTAACTTTCCAATAACAGGTTCAGATCCTATTCATAGTAACGGATTACATCTGAGCGCCTATGGTGACGTATTCAGTGTTACTGCCCCTGCTGCCACGTTCCCTGTTGCTCCTAACCCTGTTGCCTGTTCCTGTTATTTCGGACCCAATCCTATCTCCAGCACTTTTAACTGGCAAACAACCTGTGATCATATCCGCTCTTCTCCGCACCAGGTCACCTTCAGGCTCGAAAATAATGATGCCCAGGACCCATCCCAACCGGTCGATCTGCTTGATTTTGAAACAGTCAATATCACTGTTATTGCGCCTGCACCACAACCTCTTGTTCTAAAACCGTTCGGTCAAACAATACATCTTCACTGGAAGCAGGAGTTGTGTAACCCAAGCAGTAACGGGTTTTTACATTATGAAATATACCGCCGGCAAGGCTGTGATGCCAACATTCCTGGCCCCTGTACAACAGGTGTGCCTTCTGCCTGGGGCTATACCCTTATCGGTACAACCCTGTCAGGACAAATTACAGATACCACCTTCACCGATAATAACGGTGGCTTGGGGCTTGTACCCGGGGTTACATATTCCTATCGCGTAGTAGCCCTGTTCAGCGACGGAGCCGAAAGTCAGCCATCCAAAAATGCCTGCGGAAGTCTCAAACAGGATATTCCGGTCATTACCAATGTGGATGTGGAAACAACAAGCTCCGGT
>JBIOHC010000032.1:0-46322 GCA_044448685.1 Bacteroidia bacterium | reverse complement strand
GAGCAATATACTATATTAATTTCTAGTATATCGTTAATATTCGCCTTGATGAAATCATTGCCCGGCTAGGAATAAGGACTGGCGTATGATTTCAGAGGATTAGTCTTTGAAATTCGATATCAAAAAGGATGCAAGTATGTAGCAAATTTTGAAACAGGAGTTTATTTAATAGAGACGTAATTTCTCTTTTTATTTCCTTTCTTATTGGATTTCTGATTGAATTACAAAAGGGTGTTTTTGACTCTTTGATGATCGTTTTTATCAGGAAAGTGGTATGCGGACCAACAGGATAAGATTTGAATTGGATGTTAAACCCGGAATTTGTTTATAAAAAAAAACTCCCGAATGGTTCGGGAGTCTTTTTGGGCGTTAAAACGCTTATTCTATTTCAGAGAAGAAAGCACCGCTTTGAAAGCTTCAGGCTGATTCATGGCAAGATCTGCCAGCGTTTTCCTGTTCAGAGTGATACCTGATTTGTTCAGTTTGCCGATAAATTCGGAGTAGGACATACCGTGTTCACGAACACCGGCATTGATACGCTGAATCCATAAAGAGCGGAAATTCCGTTTCTTGGTTTTACGGTCACGGTAAGCATAGGTTTGACCTTTTTCGAATGTATTCTTGGCAACAGTCCAGACATTGGCACGAGCGCCATAGTTACCTTTGGTTTGTTTGAGAACTTTTTTTCTGCGGGCCCTGGAGGCTACCGAGTTGACCGATCTTGGCATTTTTTGTTGTTTTTTGGCTTCAGCGTCCCGTTATACGGAATCTTACAAGCTGTTCACCGGGTTAGTAATTCTGTTAACCGATGCCTGCCTACAGGCAAAGCATGTTTTTTACGTTGTTCATGTCAGCATCATGCACAAGCGCATCTTTGGTAAGAGCACGCTTGCGGGCCGTGGCTTTCTTGGTCAGAATGTGACGTTTGAAGGCATGCTTACGCTTGATCTTTCCTGAACCCGTCACCACAAAGCGTTTCTTTGCGGAGGATTTTGTTTTCATTTTGGGCATTGTCTGGTTTTTTATTGGGTATTGAAATTGAAACGGAATTCTATTATTTCTTTTTCTTGGGTGCCAGGATCATAATCATCCTTTTTCCTTCGAGTAATGGCAATTGTTCTACTTTTCCATGCTCTTCAAGCTCCTGGGCAAAACGCAGCAACAGAACTTCTCCCTGTTCCTTGAACATAATAGCCCGTCCCTTAAACATGACATAGGCTTTTACTTTTGCTCCTTCATCCAGGAAATTGAGCGCATGATTCCGTTTGAAATTAAAATCATGCTCATCGGTATGCGGACTGAATCGTATTTCCTTCACCACCACTTTAGCGGTTTTGGCTTTAAGCTCCTTTTGTTTCTTTTTTTGTTCGTAAAGAAACTTTTTATAGTCAATTACCCGGCAAACCGGTGGTTCTGCAGTAGGTGCAATTTCAACAAGGTCAAGACCCACTTCCCGGGCAATTTCGAGTGCTTTTTCAATGGTGAAAACACCTTGCTCAATTCCTTCACCCACCACACGTACACTTTTTGCGCGAATTCGCTCATTGATGGCATGTGCATCTTCTTTTTTCTGGAACCGGGGCCTGTTAAAGGCTCCTCCTGGTCTTGAAAAAGTACCGGCGGGTCGTTTGAAGGCCGGGTTAAAAGGTTTTTTAAATTCAGCTGAAATAGATACCTCCGTTTTTACTGGTTAATGTTAATTATTAAAAGTCGCTAATCGTTCTCCTATCTCTTTATTAATCAAGGCAGCAAAGGCTTCCGCCGTCATGCTGCCCACATCTCCGTCGCCTTGTTTGCGAACAGAAACCGTATTTTCTGCTTCTTCTTTTTCTCCTACAATCAGCATAAAAGGGATCTTTTTTACTTCAGTATCCCTTATTTTTCTGCCGATTTTCTCATTCCGGTCGTCAATAAGCCCGCGAATATCGTAAATTTTCAGCAAATCCAAAACTTTTTTCGCGTAATCATTGAATTTCTCACTTATCGGAAGTACTGCAACCTGCTCAGGAGTAAGCCATAAAGGGAACTTTCCGGCACAATGCTCTATCAGTACTGCCACAAAACGCTCCAGGGAGCCAAAAGGCGCCCGGTGTATCATCACCGGACGGTGCTTCATATTATCGCTACCGGTATATTCCAGCTCGAATCGCTCCGGGAGATTATAATCTACCTGGATGGTGCCCAGCTGCCATTTACGGCCTATGGCATCTTTTACCATAAAATCTAGTTTAGGGCCATAAAACGCGGCTTCACCAAGCTCGGTAGTTGTTCTCAGCCCCTTTAATCTGGCTGATTCAATAATCGCATCTTCCGCCTTTTTCCAGTTCTCATCCGACCCTATGTATTTGGTCTTATTGTTTGGATCACGCAATGAAATCTGAGCGGTATAGTCTTGAAAATCAAGCGCTTTAAACACATAAAGAACAAGGTCTATCACTTTGCAGAATTCCTCCTGTATCTGATCCGGGCGGCAAAAGAGATGAGCGTCATCCTGTGTAAATCCACGAACCCTGGTAAGGCCATGTAATTCCCCATGTTGCTCATAGCGGTAAACAGTACCGAATTCTGCCAGGCGTAAAGGCAGGTCCTTATAGGAACGGGGTTTGCTTTTGTAAATCTCACAATGGTGAGGACAATTCATTGGTTTAAGGAAAAACTCTTCCCCTTCCTGAGGTGTCTTGATAGGCTGGAACGAATCTGCTCCATACTTTTCATAATGCCCGGAAGTAATATACAGCTGTTTGTGACCTATATGAGGTGTTATAACAGGCAGGTAACCAGCTTTAATCTGTGCCCTCTGCATAAACTGAACAAGCCGTTCACGCAGGGAAGCTCCAGCGGGCAGCCAGAGTGGAAGACCCATACCAACCTTTTCTGAAAAACAAAACAGCTCCAGTTCCTTGCCTAATTTGCGATGGTCTCTTTTTTTTGCTTCTTCAAGCAATACCAGGTATTCTTTCAGCTCTTTATCTTTCGGGAAGGTAATGGCATAAATGCGGGTGAGCTGCTTCTTTGTTTCATCCCCTCTCCAATAGGCTCCGGCAATGCTCATTACTTTCACTGCCTTGATAAAGCCGGTATTTGGTATATGCGGACCTTTGCAGAGATCAGTAAACTTGCCCTGTTCATAAAAGGTGATACTTCCGTCTGTCAGATCCTTCAATAAATCCAGCTTGTATTCATCTCCTTTTTCCTTGAAATAGGCAATGGCTTCTGCTTTGGAAACTTCTTTCCGTATATAGGAATTGTTCTGGCGGGCCAGTTCAAGCATTTTATCTTCTATCTTCTTGAAATCTTCAGGGCTTAGCTGACGCTCACCCAGGTCTACATCATAGTAGAAACCATTTTCAATAGGAGGGCCGATTCCGAACTGTATACCCGGATACAGAGATTCAAGGGCTTCCGCCATCAGGTGAGCGGAGGAATGCCACAGGGTTGATTTTCCCTGTTCATCATTCCAGGTCAGCAGGGTCAGAGTGCTGTCGGCAGTTATAGGCCGGCTGGCATCGCATACTTCTCCGTTTACACGGGCAGCGAGTACATTCCGGGCAAGGCCTTCACTGATAGATAGTGCAATCTGGTGGGCGGTGGTTCCTTTTTCAACTTCTCTGACAGAACCGTCGGGGAGGGTTATTTTTATCATAATTGATCCTATTTACAACATAGGTTTTAGTTCGGGGGCAAAGATAGCTTAAAAGGAGACATAAGAAGCAAGACATAAGACACGAGACGAAGACAGTTTTAGTCTTGTGTCTTATGTCTGAGTATGCTGAAGAGAAGAGTGCTGCTTAATAGTTTAGGTTAGCTGCTTACTTATAACCAACCATGAGAACCATGCATCCCGTTTTTTCATTGGGGTGGTCCAGTGCTACAGGGATTTCATATTCGATGTAATAGGTGCCTGTTTTAGGAGGCTCAAAACTCCAGAAAAGGTTATCGATTCCGGATGCGCTGTCGAATACCTTTGTCCGTTTAGGGTTGGTCTTCGTCTTATCATAGATATTCACCTTAACTTCTTCCTTGAAGCCGCTGGAGCAGAAGATCAGCTTGTATTTCTGACCGGCATAGGCCGTGAATTCAACTTCCACTGTCTGGACTTTATCCTTAAAAGTGAAAGGAGTATCATTGAACCCGTCATAGCTGAAAGGTTTGAGATTGTTTTTGCATTTTTTAGCTATTTCCTTCGCATTGCACTGGGCAACGGAAGAGCCGGCGGCAGCCAGGCAAAAAAGGATTGTAAAAAAATGTTTTTTCATAAGCCTTTGTTATTTATATCCTAACATAAAAAGCAGGCAGCCGTTAAAGGAGCCATCAGTCCCGGCAGGGATTGTATAATCAATATAGACCTTGGTGGAATTCTCATAGTTCCAAACGAATTCTTTCTTATCTGCACCGCCTTCCTTAGAGCTGAACAAAAGCTTACGGTGTTTGTTATCCTTGTCTTTATTGTATATTTCTATTCCTATTGGTGTTTTAAGTGCTTCGGCATTGAATACAAAACGATAGCTTTCGCCTATAAAGAGGGGTACTTCCAGCTCCTTCATATATTCACCGGCCCGGTTGGAAATTTTCATGAGTTTGGCCGCATCGAACTTATAGGGTTCCATGGCTTTTCTGGCCTTGTCTTTCAATGCCTTTGTATCACATTCATTTGCGTCGTTACCTTCAAACGAGGCAAAAAGGGTCACGCAGAAAAGGCTGAGCAGTATGATTCGTAATTTGGTCATGGTGCTGGTTTTAGCCTTTCACGATTTTAGCCCGTATTTCATCAATCTTTTTGATGAATCCTGTCATTTCGGCTTCTGTGATTTCAATTTTGCTGAAATCCACTTCATCCCTGTCCTTATTCAGGCTTTTTACTCCGGCAAAATTTTCGAAGGTATCGCGTATGGAACTGATATCGTTCATTACACCTGTTATTCCTGGATCCTTGCTTTCATTGGCTTTCAATGCCTTAACGATATTCTGTGCGATGGCCATCTGTTCAATCAGATGCGCAGAAACATTCTTAGCCTTGCCTTTTTCAAATACCTTGCCTCCTATATACATACTTTCTACCCAGGCACCGGCAAATACAGTCGCGGAAATATATTCCTGCTCACGTTCCTGAAGTATCAGGTCGGTCTGCAGCTCCATATCCGCAATAATAGGGCCCAGTGAATCTTCCTTGCCCAGATTGGCATCAAAACGGTTGGCCAGGTTGTCGGTTTCGAAAACCTTGCCAAGACCAAGCATGTCGGCCATCTGACGGGATGCTTTGAGATAATTGCGGGCATCCTGATTCTGTTTGTTCAGGGCGCAATAGCTCAGGTCGGCGCTGTAAACACCCAGATTAAGGGATTCATTGATCTTGCCGGCATTGTATTTGGATGCATTATCAGCTGCATTACCGATATTGGGGTAATAGGTAAGACCTGCCTTCTTGAAAATGCTGGCCACCTGTATCGGTGAAGGAAGTGTATAGGAGGTCTGCTCCCCTTTAGTTTCTCCTTTTTGTGCCGGAGCAACAGTGTCTTTATTTGATGCAACCTCTTTCTGGTCATCCTTGTGGTTAGATCCGCAGGAGAAGAGGAAAATGCAAGCAGCAGTGGCGATAGTGCCATACAATGCGGAAGCAGCCTTGTTCAAATACATGTTTTCTGATTTAACTGTGAATTGTTATGGTAATTAGGTCCTTTTTGAGAAACCGGGGCTAAGCTATAAAAATTTATTGGAATGCAATGATTTTGAACGGAATCATTAAACTTTTCCATTAAAAAAGTTTAATTAAATTTGCTTCCCTTTTAATAAAACAAAGAACCCCCGGCTTGATCCCGGAATTAAGTGAAATAAAATAAAGAAAGCTACGTATGAAAAGTAAGATTTTGAATGCATTGCTGGTGACAATAGCCTTTATCAGCGTGTCATATTCCTATTCACAGGCCACCGGTGATGGCCGGAAAAACAAAAAAAATGAAGGCTCTGCATCCTCCAAACCGGGGGATTCAAAAGGTGGAGTTGTAAAACAGGAAGACCCTGTTCTCCTGTCAATAGGCAACTCCAAAATCACACTTTCCGAATTCAAGAGTGTATATGATAAAAACAGGGGAAAGGAAGATCCTTCCAAGGATGCCAAAGCGCTGGACAACTATATGGATTTATATGTGGTATTCAAAATGAAGGTTAAGGAAGCCGAAGAAATGGGCCTGGATACTTCTGCTGCTTTTAAATCTGAACTGGGTGGTTACCGCAAGCAGCTTGCCCAGCCTTACCTGACCGATAAAGAAGTGAATGATCAGCTTCTCAATGAGGCCTATGACCGTCTGAAATACGATGTACATGCCAGGCACATTCTTGTTTGGCTTAATGAAAATGCCCTCCCTAAAGATACGATCGAAGCCTGGAACAGAGCGATGATTATTCGTGACCAGCTCCTGGGTAAGGCTGTTCCAGCTTTCCTGATGAATGAATATGAACAGATGGCCAAGAAAGAGATAGAAAATGCAAAATCTAAAAAGTCTAAAGACTCTCTCGAACTTCGCCTGACCAATATCAAAAATCTGGGTAAGGAACTTGCCGCAGCCAATGCGAACGATAAATTTATGATTGCCGCCAAAACAGTTACCGACGATCCGTCGGGTAAAACCAATGGAGGTGATCTGGGTTACTTTACATCCATGAAAATGGTTTACCCTTTTGAATGTGCAGCTTATAATACCAAGCCCGGAGACATATCCATGCCTGTCAGAACAAGTTTCGGTTACCACCTGGTGAAGGTAGAGGATAAGCGTCCTGCCCGGGGCGAGGTGCTCGTAGCACATATTATGATCAATGCCAAGGCCGGACTGCCACAGCAGGATTCTATCAATGCCAAAAACAAGGTGGATGAAATCTATACCAAGCTGAAAAAAGGGGAAAAATTTGAAGACCTTGCCAAGCAATATTCGGATGATAAAGCTTCAGCCGGTAAAGGCGGTGAGCTTCGCTGGTTCGGTTATTACGACATGCCTCCTGAAATTGAAAATGCTTCATTCGCATTGCAGAATAACGGAGATGTTTCCGAACCTGTTAAAAGCCGTTTCGGATGGCATATCATCAAACGTATAGACCGCAGGGGTGTGCCTAAATTTGATGATATAAAAGGGGACCTTAAATCAAAGATTTCAAAAGACCGTCGCTCCAGTAAGGGGAAAGAATCGCTTATCGCAAAGCTGAAAGCGGAATACAAATTCAAAGATATACCTAAAGCAAAAGAAGAATTCATCCCTGTGCTTGACTCTACCTTTTTTCAGGCTAAATGGAGCGCTTCCAAAGCTTCCAAACTTACCAGGCCTGTGTTTACACTGGCAGGTCATGAGTATACACAAACCGATTTTGCCAAATACCTTGAGTCGCATATGACCCGCAGGGCCCGGACAGAACCCGGACTGGTGATAAACGAAAGCTATAAGAACTGGGTAAATGAAACGATTGTCAATTATGAAGAGACCCAGCTGGACCACAAATACCCTGACTTTCATGCCCTGATGCAGGAATACAGAGACGGAATACTCTTGTTCGACCTTATGGATAAAAAAGTATGGACCAAGGCAGTGAAAGATACCGTTGGCCTGAAGGAATTCTATGAAAAGAACAAGAATAACTACCTGTATGAAGAACGTTCAGATGCATCTGTATTTACGGCAGCCAATCAGAAACTGGCAGAAGAGGCTCACAAGCTGTTTGAGAAGGGGAAACCGGAAAAGGAAGTGATAGCCAAACTGAATAAGGATTCACAACTAAACCTGCTTGTGGAATCCAAGATCTTTAACAAAGGAGAGAATAAAACGGTTGATGCCAATTGGACTCCGGGTCTGTCACCTGTAAAACAGGCCGACACTAAATTTGTGTTTGTTAAAGTGAACAAGATCCTAATGCCAAGCCCGAAAGCCCTGGCTGATGCCAAAGGTGCTGTGACCTCCGATTACCAGAATTATCTAGAGAAATCATGGGTGGAAGCCCTGCGTAAAAAATATCCCGTAAGTATCAACAAGGATATTCTTTCACAGGTTAAATAGAATCAGACATTGGCAGGAAAGGAACGGCATGAAGGATGAAAGTGGAAAGATTTTTTACGCAAATCTTGGCCCCGGCCTCCTGTATTTCGTTTCTTTCTTCTTCCTGCTGTCAGCCTGCAGCGCAGACCGGAACCAGGCTGATGAAAAACGCAAGCCTGTAGCCCGTGTAAAAGACACCTATCTGTATCAGGACCAGCTGCAGGGAATCGTTTCTCCCGGAGTTTCCAAAGAAGACAGCATGAAGATCCTTGGGAATTATATCACCAACTGGACAAAAGAAATGCTGATACTCGGTAAAGCAGAGGCCAACCTTTCAGAGGAACAGAAAAATGTGGATAAACAGCTTCAGGCTTACCGGAAATCTTTATTGCTCTATGCCTATGAGAAAGAGCTGGTACGCCAAAAGCTTGATACCGTTGTTTCGGAATCAGAAATAGAATCCTATTATCAGAAAAATCAGGATAATTTTCAACTCAAGGACAATATCATAAAGGTCTTATATGTAAAGGTGAGCAAAAAAGTACCTCAGCTTGCCAAACTCCGTAACCTGTACCGCTCCGATCAGCCTAAAGACCGGGAAGCCCTTCAGAGTTACTGCCATGAATTTGCCGAAAATTTTTACCTCGATGATAATTCCTGGCTGTTGTTTGATGACCTGCTCAAGGAAATTCCCATTGAAGCCTATAACAAGGAACTCTTCCTGCGCAACAACCGTTTTGTGGAGGTGGCCGACTCCCTGCATTATTTTTTCGTTAATATCAAAGGATTTAAAATAAAGAACAGCATTTCACCGTTGGCATTCGAGAAGGATAATATCCGCAATGCCATCATCAATAAACGCAAGCTCCAGCTCATCAGTGCCATGAAAGAGGATGTTTACCGCAGTGCGGAAGAGCATAAGGAAGTGGAATTCTTTAAATAAAAATCAGTTTTCTGTCATTTACGTATCTTTAACCCATGAACATTTTATCCAGGATCTATTTAACCGGGGCTTTGCTGATCACTTCCACAGTCTATTCCCAGGAAATGATAGACAGGGTTGTAGCCACCGTAGGAGGCCATATCATTCTGCAGTCAGAAATCGAAGCACAATACAACCAATATCTGAGCATGGGTTATAAACCCGGCCAGCCTGCACGCTGTGCCATCCTGGAAGATGTGATGTATCAGAAACTGCTGCTTACCCAGGCCGCTCATGACAGCTTGAAAGTGACCGATTCACAGGTTGAACAGGAAATAGAACGCAAACTTGCGGTTTATCTGCGCCAGTTCGGATCTATTGAAAATTTTGAAAAATTCTATGGCAAATCAGTGGAAGCTTTTAAAGTGGATATGCATGACAAGCAGAAGGATTTCCTCCTGACCCAGCAGATGCAGAATAAAATTACGGGAGAGATGACCGTATCTCCTCAGGAGGTGCATACTTATTTCAATTCCATCCCTGCCGATAGTATTCCATTGATCAATTCTGAAATTGAAATCGGTCAGATTGTAAAGAAAACAGTACAGAATCCTGAACTTAAGAAATATGCCAAGGACAAAATCGAGGGTATACGTAAAAAAGTACTTGCAGGTGAACTGGAGTTTTGTGCTGCTGCCGGAGCTTATTCAGATGATCCGGGTTCTAAAAACAATTGCGGATTGTACAAAGGAATTCAGCGCGGACAGTTTGTCCCCGAATTCGAAGCTGTGGCATTCAAACTCAAACCGGGCGAATACTCGGAAGTATTCGAAAGTGATTATGGATTCCATTTCCTCCAGCTGGTGGAAAGAAGAGGTGATGAGATTGATGTGAAACACATCCTGGTGGCTGTGCCAAGTGCACCGGCTGATCTGCTTGTTGCCAAAGCACGCCTGGACAGCATACGCAACAAGATCGTGAATGATACCCTTAAATTCTGTGATGCTGCAGCCCGCTTTTCGGATGATAAAGATACCCGTAATGCATGCGGACTGATTGTGAACCCCCAGTCGGGTACCACCCTGTTCGAAATGAGTTTGCTCGGCCAGGTTGACCCGGGAATTCTATTCACCCTCAATCAGATGAAGACAGGCGATGTTTCACAACCGGTCATATTTCAGACCAAGGACAATAAACAGGCTTACCGTATCCTGTACCTGAAACGCCGTACCCAGCCTCACCAGGAGAATATAAAGGATGACTTTCCGCGTATTCAGGAAGCCGCACTGGCACAGAAACAACAAAAAATGATACGCGACTGGGTGAACCGCAAATTGCAGACTACCTATGTAAGCATCACCCCTGATTTTCTCACCTGCACTTACGACAATGAATGGGCGAAGGCAGCGAATAAAAAAATAAGATGAGCTACCGCAACGATGTAGAGGCACTGGATGATTTTCAGGCCAAGTACAAGGAACTTCATGCTGAAGTAAGCAAAGTGATCATTGGTCAGGAAGAGGTGGTGAAGGATGTACTCATTTCCATTTTCAGCCGGGGCCATTGCCTCCTGGTCGGAGTTCCCGGTCTTGCAAAAACATTGCTGGTCAACACGATTTCGGATGCGCTGGGTCTGACCTACAGCCGGATACAGTTTACTCCTGATCTGATGCCTTCCGATATTATCGGGACAGAAATCCTGGATGAAAGCCGTCAGTTTAAATTTATCAAGGGGCCGCTGTTTGCCAATATTATTCTGGCAGATGAAATTAACCGTACCCCTCCTAAAACTCAGGCAGCTCTGCTCGAAGCCATGCAGGAAAGGGCTGTTACAGCTGCCGGTAAACGCTATGAACTGGGCAACCCGTTTTTTGTACTGGCCACTCAAAATCCTATTGAACAGGAGGGAACTTATCCATTACCCGAAGCACAGCTCGACAGGTTTATGTTCAATGTATGGCTTGATTACCCTAAATACGAAGATGAACTTACCGTGGTGAAGAATACCACATCAGGCACTACCACCACCTTGCGTAAAGTATTGAATGCCGAAGAAATAATCGGTTTTCAGGATCTGGTACGACGGATTCCTATTGCTGATAATGTGCTGGAATATGCTGTAAAACTTGCTACCCGTACCCGCCCGAATACTGAATTTGCAAGTCCGGAAGTCAATAAATACCTGAGCTGGGGTGCAGGCCCCAGAGCATCCCAGTTCCTGGTGGTTGGAGCCAAATGCCATGCTGCCATGAAAGGAAAATACTCACCCGATATTGAAGATGTAAGAGCTGTAGCTCCTGCTATTCTGCGTCACCGTATTGTACGTAATTACAAAGCGGAGGCAGAAGCTGTTTCTGTTGATGGTATTATCAAAGGGTTGATGGCCTGATAACACGGGCCTTAATCGCTCAGGCCTTCAGGCCGGAAGTTATTGTTTACACCCCGTTATCTGGTATCCGATTAATTTATGATCCGATTCCCTTAAGCTGATAGAGGCCGATTGACAATCTCTCTTTCTTTCCAGCTTGTAATATCCACAGAAGACCGGAAAATGCCTTGTACTATCTTTAAAAGTGACAAATTCAAATCCAAGCATTTGTTGTGTTACAACCTTGCCATAGGCTTCGGCTTCACTTTTGTTAAAGGTGCAGAAATCTGTTAAAACAGAATCCGGAATGAATCCAGGGTCACAATACGGTGTCAGCCCCTTCTGATCCGGGGCCAGATCAATACATTTCTGAAAGAGGGCTATATAATCTTTAATTTTTGCCAGATCACTGAAGCGGTACGTAGTTTCCCTTGTACTATCAGGACCTTCAAGCCTCACATTAAGTTTCTCATATCCAGCATAGGATGCCGGTGCAGCCATTTGTACAAACAGCCTTGCTGCCGATGACAGTTTGAGCATGGATTTCGTGCCGTCATCCAGACCGGAAACCCCCTTGAATGTAAGTGAAATCACTTTTCCCTTATCCGTTGTGACAGATTTATTCATAGACGCATTGCTGCTGCCGATACTATCCGCAATTTTCATTACGATACCCAGTTCACCGATCATGGAACAGCCGTTCATCCACAGTATAAGTGGCAGGAAGGAAAAGAGGGAGAGGATTTTTTTCATAAGGAGAGATTTTGAGTATAAATGTAGGATATTTCAACCTGTATCCCGTTCAAAACTTTTCAAAACTGAAAACCCAACCTTCTGATCTCCCTTTTATCTTTGTTTCTTCATTCTAAACCAACTCAACTTGAAAAACGCTTCACTGGCATTAAATATCATACTGATTATTGCAGTAGCTGTTCTGTATTATTTTCATTTCTCATCCCCGGCATCAGCAGCCAAAGCTGTAACGGAAACAAAGAAAGATACAATCAAAGCAGGGCTGCCTGTAAAACCTTCTGAAATCAAAGCTTCGGATATAGTATATGTAAATCTCGATTCGCTCAATGCCAGATATGACCGTATTCTGGATGCTTCAAAAGTGAATAAAAACAGGCAACAGAGGCTGGAAGGAGAACTTCAGAAAGTGAAAGACCGGTTTAACAATGATTATGCTCAAAGTGAACAAAGAGCGCAGGCCGGAAAAATGTCTGAACCGGAAATGGAAGAGGTAAAGAAGGGGTTGCAGGCCGAGCAGGTCGAAGTAATGAAAAAACAGGAAGAGATGCAGATCCTGGAACAGGATGTACAGCGTCAGATGAGCGATATTCAGAAAACACTGAGTGATTTCCTGGCCCGCTATAACAGCGAAGGACATTACCGCTATATCATGGCTTTTTCCGGAAATATGGGCTCTCCGATCCTGCTTGGAAAAAAAGAACTGGATATTACCTCCGATGTACTCAAAGGACTGAATGCAGAATACCATCAGGGCAAAAAATCAAAATAATGCAGGATACAAAAACTCAGGATCTGCTGCTGAATAAAATCAACAGTGTAAAAGAATTTCACGATGTATTTGGTATTGTAAGCAACGAACACCCTACTGCCGAAGTAAGTGTAAAGGATTACCAGCTTCGTTTTGACCTGATGAAGGAGGAGAATGAAGAATATCTGGAGGCTTGCAAAAGGGGTGACCTGGTTGAAATTGCCGATGCTCTGGGTGATAAAATGTATATCCTCTTCGGTACAATACTGAAACACGGATTACAACATAAAATTGTGGAAGTGTTTGATGAGATTCACCGAAGCAATATGTCCAAACTGGATGAGAATGGTAAACCCATTTACCGGGAAGATGGAAAGATTCTGAAGAGCCAGCGCTATTTCAGGCCGGATATCAAAAAAATTATTTGTCCTTCTTAAAATCCAGAGAAATCGAATTCACACAATAGCGCTGACCGGTTTTTGTAGGGCCGTCGTCAAAGATGTGACCCAGGTGACTGCCGCATTTGGCGCACATGATTTCTGTCCTTACCATTCCCAATGTTGTATCTGTATGGGTCTTGATTTTCCCACCGGCAATTTCCCGGTCAAAGCTTGGCCATCCGCAATGCGAATCGAATTTCATATCGGATGAGAATAATTCATTTCCGCAAGCGGCACAGGTATAGATCCCTTTTTCCTTATTCTCCAGAAGTTTGCCGGTAAATGGTCTTTCTGTGCCTTTCTCTCTAAGCACATAATATTGCTCCGCACTCAGTACCGCTTTCCACTCGGCTTCTGTCTTCTTGACAACCACTGTATCTTTACCTTTGCTGCTATCGGTATTCATTGTTTTCTTGTTTGATATTTGAGTCTTCCCGTCGCATGACCACATGAATACTGCTGCCAGAATAAGAAGGAGGAGGTTTCTCATGTTTTTTTATTGAATATACGTATAAACTGGCAGCGGGGATTCGTGTTTAACATTATTTGTATTTCCTGCTAAAATAATTACCTTTAAGGATAAACACATATTTCATGCTGAAAAAAATACTCACACTCTCATCCTTTCTTATCACCGGATGTGTCTTTTCCCAGGGTTATTCCAAGCCGAACGGAATAAGGTTCCCCAACGGAGTTTATTATGCTCCCTGTGCCAGTTTCGAAATTACCCGTCCTTTAAGGGAGCTGGCAGCAGAAAATCAGGTGGCAGTACCCGATATTTTCGATAAAAAAGAGGCGGATGCCCCCCGGAAACCAAATCATATCAATACAGACCGTTCGGCTATGGTTCCTGACCCGGTGGTTCAGAGTACCATGGGAACAGCTAACCTGAGCGCTCCAGGCATTAATTTTACGGGACAGTCGGGTAGCGGCTATCCTCTTGATCCCACCGGTGAAGCTGGTCTTACTGCCTATGTACAAGCTGTAAATACCTATTACCGTGCCTATAACAAAACTACCGGAGCTCCGCTTATGGGATCCCTGTTGTTGAGTAATTTGTGGCCCGGGAAAGGAGATGACGGAGATCCTATAGTGCTGTATGATAAATATGCAGACCGCTGGATGATCACCCAGTTCCATATTACAGGAACGGGCAATGCGGCCCTGCTTATTGCCATCTCCACCACCAACGACCCTACCGGAACATTTTATAAATACACCTTTACGCCTGATGCGTCTGATTCACCTGACTATCCTAAATATTCAATCTGGCCCGATGGTTACTACCAGACATCCAACTGGACCAACGGACAGAAGGTGACCATTTATGACCGTACCAAGATGCTGGCTGGTAATCCTGCAGCAGGTATGATTGTATTGCCAATCCCGGCAATGAAGACAGGAGGAGGATTCTTTACCCCAATCCTGGCTGATGCCGACGGACCACTGGCTCCTTCAGGTACGCCCATGAGCATGTTTTATTTTGAAGATAATAACTGGTCAAGTGCGTATACTGATCAGATCCATATTTTCAAAATCACGGCCAACTGGACCACCCCGGCCAGTAGTACAATCGTGGAAGATGTAGCAGGAGGATCACCCCTTCCGGTTGCATCATTCAATTCGACCTGGAGTAATTATATGAATGAAATTTCACAGAAAAGCAGCAGTCAGGGTCTGGATGCCATACAAGGTATCTTTATGTACCGTGCTCAGTACCGCAGATGGTCGGGTTATAATACACTGCTTCTGAACAATGCCGTTAACACCGGCTCCGGACTAGCCGGAATACGCTGGTATGAGCTTCGGCAGAACCCCAGCACCAATGTATGGAGTGTATACCAGCAAGCAACCTATGCACCAGCCGACGGACAGAACCGCTGGATGGGCAGTATAGCCATGGATAATAACGGAGCCATAGGCTTGTGTTTCGCTCTTTCAGGAACCAATAACTACCCATCCCTGGTTTATACAGGACGGAATGCCACTGACCCCCTTGGGCAGATGACCTATGCAGAAGTCATAGCCAAAGCAGGGCTGGGTGCTCAGGGCGGAAGTATCAACCGCTGGGGAGATTATTCCCAGACATCACTTGATCCCAATGGAGTCACCTTCTGGCATACCGGTATGTGGGCCAATTCCAGCGGAGGAGAGCAGACGCAGATCTTCAACTTCGCCATTAACGGCTCAGCAGGTATTGAAGAACACAGCGTTGCTCAGCCTCAGTACACAGCCTATTCCGATACGCCGGGAACCTTGCTTGTGAAAGGCTCCGAACTTGCTTCAAACGAAGAGCTGATGGTCGATCTTTTCGATGTGGAAGGAAAAACAATCCTGAACACCAGGGTAAAGCCTTCGGCCAATGCTTTTGAAACAAGCCTGGCTACTACAGGCCTTGCCAAAGGGGCTTACCTTGTGCGGATTGGAAATGTGAATTTCCAGAAGGTTATAAAGGTGGTGATGCCGTAATCTTTTTTATTTTATCATTCTACCACTTTCGTACTCTTTGTCATTCTAAGCCACCTTGAGGGAGAAAAGTGTGGCGGCAGTGGCGAAGAATCTCCTTGGGGTTGCCATTTTAATTAAAGCAGATTAAACAGTACTTACTGAACTAACAACGTATAGTTAGCAGCAGTCTGGATCCCGAAAGTATAATTGACTCCGCTGATCGTAAGTGTTCTGTTCTTTATCAGCAGAACTTTGCAGGATATTGTTGCTCCGGCACTATAAACGGACAGGTCAGCAGGTGTGAAAAGAAGTTGATTAATCCCTGTCAATCCATTTTTGTAAACAAAATTGCTGCCACTGGACTGATCAAATAGGGAGCAATTAACCTGGTCATATAGCCTGGCATTGCTTAGTGGAATTATTAAGCCATTGGCTCTGACAACAGTGTCACTGATCAGAGCTGCATTACTGACAGGATAAACCGGAAAGCTGTCTGGAACATTATATGTAAAAGAAGGAAGTACAGAGGAAATGAACTGGAAATTTTTTTGAGAGGAAAGGTTAAGCGTATAGGTAGAATCAAGATAAGCATTAATCAGAGTGTTAAACTGTAGGGTGGTTCCATTGACAAGTATGGTTCCGCAATGAGCACTCGCTGTTGGCCCAAATGCCTGTGCTGTAATGCTTAAATGGGTTACAGCGCTGTAAGAAACCGGTCCGGCACTTCTGTGTGACCAGCTTATGTTTGCGATAGGAGTGAACCATCCGTTGAAAAGAGTTCCACTGTTATTCGGATGTGTGCTTGAAGAAGCCGGTGTAGGGGAGGAGTCCTTTTTACAGGCTTGGAAAGCTAGAATAAGCAGGATAAAAAGAAATGATTTTCGTAACATCATCTTCCTGAAAGGTTGGCCTGTTTAGGCTAAGATACTGAATATTTAAAACAGACTCCATTTAAAAGGCACACAAAAGAAGAGGCACCTTGTGGGTACCTCTTCTTTATATATTCAAAGTGCTGCTTACGCCTGCTCTTCCTGTTTTTCTCCTTTAGGATTAGGCAGCAGAACCTTACGGGAAAGCTTGAACTTGCCTGTCTTAGGATCTACTCCTATGAGCTTCACCTTTACAATATCACCTTCCTTGATGATACCTTCCAGGTTGTCGAGGCGGCGGTGTTCCACTTCAGAGATGTGAAGGAGTCCGTCTTTTCCAGGCATGAATTCAATGAATGCTCCGAAGTTCAGGATTGATTTTACCTTGCCTTCGTAGATCTCACCCACCTCAGGTACCGCAACGATGTTACGGATACGTTTGAGGGCTGCTTCAACAGCTTCCTGGTTATCACCTGCGATATCCACATAACCCATCTCGTTTTTCTCTTCGATAACGATGGTGGTTCCTGTTTCACGCTGCATTTCCTGGATAATCTTACCACCGGGTCCGATGATAGCACCGATGAACTCCTTCGGTACGGTAATCTGTACCAGACGGGGTGCATGGGGTTTGTAATCGGTACGGGGTTTATCAAGGGTCTTCGTTATTTCATTCAGGATATGAAGGCGACCGGCCTTGGCTTGTTCAAGAGCCTGTACCATCACTTCATAAGGAAGTCCGTCTACTTTCAGGTCCATCTGACAGGCAGTGATGCCGTCTTTTGTTCCGCATACTTTAAAGTCCATATCGCCCAGGTGATCTTCATCACCCAGGATATCACTCAGCACGGCGAATTTTCCTTTGGCTGTGATCAGTCCCATTGCAATACCGGTAACCGGTTTGGCAATATTCACACCGGCATCCATCAGTGCCAGGGTTCCTGCACATACCGTAGCCATGGAAGAAGAACCGTTAGATTCAAGGATATCGGAAACAACACGTACAGTATAAGGGCAATCAGTAGGGAATACTTGTTTCAGGGCACGCAGGGCCAGGTTACCGTGACCTACTTCACGACGGCCAACACCTCTGTTCGGGCGCGCTTCGCCGGTAGAGAAGGCAGGGAAATTGTAGTGAAGGTAGAAACGCTGTTCACCTGAAATTACAGCTCCGTCAATCTTTAACTGATCGAGTTTGGTTCCAAGGGTTACGGAAGTAAGTGACTGGGTTTCTCCACGTGTGAAGATAGCCGAACCATGTGCGCAGGGCAGGTAATCAACTTCACTCCAGATAGGGCGGATATCAGCAGTGCCACGACCATCCAGGCGTTTCTTTTCATCCAGGATCAGGTTACGTACGGCATGGTATTCCACATCGTGGTAATATTTCTTAATAAGACCTGTTTTGCTTGTGCGTTCTTCGTCGCTGTAGGTAGCAAGGTAATCGCTCAGTACTTTACCGAAGGCTTCACTGCGTGCATGCTTGTCTGCATTTCCCGTTTTAGCTACTGCATAGGCTTTCTCATAGGTATCTTTGTAAACTTTTTCCTTAAGTTCAGCATCGTTGGTTTCGTGATTGTATTCACGTTTTGTAACAGGTGCATTGGCCTGTTTGGCGAATTCAACAATATTCCTGATCTGGTTACGGATGGCTTCGTGTGCAAATTTAATAGCAGCAACCATATCCTGTTCGGAGATCTCTTTCATCTCACCTTCTACCATAGTAATATCTTTCTCGCTGGCAGCAACCATCATATCGAGGTCGGAGTTAGCCATTTGAGAGAAGTCGGGGTTGATTACGAATTTCCCGTCTACACGCCCTACACGTACTTCTGAAATAGGACCGTTGAAAGGAATATCGGAAAGGGCGATGGCTGTAGCAGCAGCAAGGCAGGCATAAGCATCGGGTTGTATATTTTTATCGGCGCTGATGAGGGAAATCATCACCTGTACATCGGCATGGAAATCATCCGGGAAGAGTGGGCGCAGCGCGCGGTCGACCAGACGGCTGGTAAGTATTTCATTTTCAGATAAGCGGGCTTCACGTTTGAAGAAACCACCGGGGAATTTACCTGCAGCTGCAAATTTTTCCTGGTAATCAACAGAAAGAGGTAAAAAATCAACCCCTTCTTTAGCATCCTTGTTGGCTACCACAGTGGCAAGCAGCATGGTATTTCCGATTTTCACCACAACAGAGCCATTGGCCTGTTTGGCGAGCTTTCCTGTTTCCAGGGTAACCATTCTCCCGTCGCCGAGATCAAAGGTCTTTGTAATTCCGATTTTTGACATTTTGTTTTCTTTTTTTGTTTTCTTTTTCCTCTTTTATACCTCTTTATAATAACCGCTTATAAACAGAAAAGCATCCCGGGAAAATTGGGGATGCTTTTAAAATCCATTTGCTGGACTCATTTACGGAGTTCCAGGGTTTTGATAATGGCCCTGTAACGTGTAATATCGTTTTTCTTCAGGTAGTCGAGCAGACTTTTGCGTTTACCTACCAGGTTGATCAGTGCACGCTGGGTGTTTACGTCTTTCTTCTTGACTTTCAGGTGCTCTGTCAGGTGGTTGATACGGTGACTGAAAAGTGCTATCTGGCTTTCAGAAGTACCGGTATCTTTTTCGGATTTTCCGTGTTTCTTGAAAATCCCTTTTTTTACTTCACTGGTTAAATACATTATCCTTTAGATTTAAATTCGGATGGCAAAAATAGACAAAACTTTCAATTCCACAAACAAAGCAGGCAATATTCTTGGCCTGGAAAGCGTGTTTTGTCAGTTTTTAAACATTTTAAGCAGGGAGCTGAGGGTAGGCTGCAGGTCTTTTCGGTGTATTATTTTGTCCAGAAAACCATGTTCAAGCACAAATTCTGCGGTCTGGAATCCCTTTGGCAGGTCTTTTCCTATTGTTTCCTTCACCACACGTGGGCCTGCAAAACCGATGAGAGATCCCGGCTCGCTTATATTCAGGTCGCCCAGCATTGCATAGGACGCTGTTACTCCGCCCGTTGTCGGGTCTGTTAAGAGAGAAATATAGGGGATTTTTGCATCATCGAGCATAGACAGCTTGGCGGCGGTCTTAGCCATTTGCATCAGGCTCAGGGCCGCTTCCATCATACGGGCTCCTCCTGATTTGGAAATGATCAGCAGGGGTATACGGTGCAAAAGGCAGTAATCAATAGCACGGGCTATCTTTTCGCCTACTACAGAACCCATGGAACCGCCTATAAAACCAAAGTCCATACAACAGCATACGAGGTCATTTCCATCGACTTTGCCATGTACACTGCGTAATGCATCATAAAGCCCGCTTTTCTTCTGTGAATCGATCAGACGGCTTTTATAGCTCTTTGTATCGGTAAATTCCAAAGGATCAGCCGACTCCAGCTTCTCATTGAGTTCATGGAATTCGTTATGATCAAACAGTATCTCAAAATACTCATGTGAGCCTACCCGTTCATGATAATCGCAGTTGGGGCATACATATTTATTGGACGTATGTTCTGTCGTGGTAGTGATCTTCTTACAAGAAGGACATTTGTACCAGAGCCCTTCCGGAGTCTCCTTTTTCTCCTTGGTCGATGTAGTAATACCTTCTTTGATTCTCTTAAACCAGCTCATTCAATCTGCAGATAAATAATGTGAGAGTTTAGCTTGCCCTTCGTAACCTACGCTAAGGCTTCGATTACCAAAGTTAAGCGATGGTAATGTCCTTATTAAGATATACATCCTGTATGGAATTGAGCAGGGCTATCCCTTCAGGCATTGGTCTTTGAAAGGCTTTGCGCCCTGAAATCAGTCCCTGTCCTCCAGCTCTTTTATTGATAACTGCTGTAGTTACTGCATCAGCAAGGTCAGAAGCACCCTTACTTTCTCCTCCGGAGTTAATAAGTCCGTTACGGCCCATATAACAATTGGCTACCTGATAACGACACAAATCAATCGGGTGGTCGGTATTGAGTTCTGAATAAACCTTGGGGTGTGTCTTGCCAAAATTGAGGGCTGTATAACCTCCGTTTTTATCCGAAAGTTTTTGTTTAATTATATCCGCCTGAATTGTGACACCCAGGTGGTTAGCTTGAGAAGACAGGTCGGTTGCCGTATGGTAATCAACCCCGTCTTTTTTAAAGGCATTGTTACGGGTATAACACCATAAAATGGTAGCCATACCGAGTTCATGTGCTCTTTCAAAAGCCTTCGCCACTTCCACAATCTGGCGGGAAGATTCAGCTGATCCGTAATAAATGGTTGCCCCTACGGCAGTAGCTCCCATATTCCAGGCATCTTCAACAGATCCGAACATGATCTGATCAAATTTGTTGGGATAGGTCAGAAATTCGTTGTGATTCAACTTAACTATAAATGGGATCTTATGGGCATATTTACGGGAAACAGAGGCCAGGACCCCAAAGGTGGATGCCACTGCGTTACAACCGCCTTCAATAGCCAGCTTTACAATATTTTCAGAGTCAAAATAAATGGGATTGGGTGCAAAAGAAGCTCCGGCACTGTGTTCAATACCTTGATCCACAGGCAATATGCTAACATATCCGGTACCTGCAAGCCGGCCGTGGTTGTATAATGCCTGGAGACTCCGAAGCACCTGTGGAGTGCGGTTACCCGGGCCAAAACAACGGTCCACAAAATCGGCTCCGGGCAGGTGAATATGGTCTTTGGAAATGGTTTTACAGGTATGGTTGAGGTAATAATCAGCCTTATCACCTAATAGTTCTGATACTTTTGAAGATGCTACTTTCGTAAGACCCATAAGACATTTTTTTGATAGGAAGGCAAAGCTAAGAAAAAATTGGAAATTGGTGTCAGGGAGGGGGCCCCAGCAAATACATTCCTGCCAAAGCCCCGCTTTTATCCACCTGGAAGAACACTGCATGCTCTTTTCCGGAGTTTTTCATAAACTCTTCCGCTCCATTCCTGTCAGCAGCCCTGCCAATGTTTTTACGGGTATAATAGACCAGTTCCGGGTTCAATTCGGCATTGGTAATCCAGAGCAGGTCAGTTCTTGCACCGGTCTTCAGCATAGACTTGCTTAAATCCTGTTCTACCGGCATTAACCCGGAGGAGGTATCATAGTTTTTATGGTACAAGGCTGCTGATTCAGAAGATTTTATCCCGGTAACAATCAGGAGTAACAGCGTCCCTGTCCATGCCCAATTGAAAGGCAGACTTTCAAAAAAGAGGAGTATGCGCCTGGAGAGTATGCATGCCAGGGTGATAAGCAGGAAACTTGTTTTCAGTGTGGAGAAATCATGGACAACATTGAAATTGAAAAAAATGAGATGATGGAGCAGGATGGGAGTAAGGATGAGTAATAGGAGTGCGCCTTCCTTTCCGTTCAGGAAGTAACGGCGCCGGTAAATACATACGGCTATAAAAAGCATGGCGAAGATCCCAAGCAGGTTGACAATGGCGAGGTAATTCCCGTTATAATTCCCATCCATTTTGCCGTAGGAATCAGGATTGGTGATATTAAATCCGTATTCGCTGATGCTTCTGTCCTGAAACCCGCTTCTGATCAGGTATTTGGTTTTTGCTGCTTCCCAAAAGGCAGAGAAGCCGCTGATAGAGCTGTATTGCCAGAGGGTAAGAGCAAGCGCTCCTATACCCACCCCTGAAAGAAATATGAACAAACGGTAACCGGTCTTTTTTTGAATTGCCCTGATCAGTTCAATACTTCCCAGCGTCATGACCAGCATAAGTCCAAGCCACTCTGTATAAACACCCAGGAAACAGACAAGACCCAGAAGCCAGAAATGCCTGGAGGATGTGCCGCCTTTTCTGATTTTCAGATACAAGAGTATTCCGTAAATAAAGAACAACTGCATCAGGATATCAGCAAACCAAAGATTCATATGAAACCAAAGGTTGCCATAGCTAAATATATACAAGGTAAAACCGATCAGGCCTGGCAGAAAAGTATGCTCACCCATTTTTTTGTCATAAACATGATACATAATCAGGAATATGCCCAATGCACAGAAAAAATGTATCAAAAGATTCAGAATTTGTAAAGCTTTAACAGAGGGGGGGACACCTAAGGGATGAAGCACCAGGTAAGGAAACAGAAAAGCAAAGGGTGGGTAGGAAGTATAATAGCATCTTCCGTTTTTGTCAATAACACCACCGAGCATATCAATTCCTGCATTGGATTTACCTGCATAGGTGTAGACAGGACTGAAGTGATGGGCTTTGAGTCCTTCCGCATCCCATATACTTAGGGTAATAAGGGTATGAGCTGTGATCCATTCATGATGACGGCCCAGGGGCTTGTCCATATTTTCAAAACGCAGCATGACACTTCCGGTAAAGAGGAACAGCAGAAGGCACAGGTTGAAAGCAAAACGGTAACGCATGGATGTTTATGTGGACTGTTTATTTATCATCACGCTTGCCTCCTAACATTTGTTTGGAAGGTAAGGGTTTGAAAGCTTTCATAATCTTTGCAGTTTCTTCTTTCGTGAATGTTTCCTTATTGAAGATCATCCAATAAGCTTCCTTGCTCATATCGCTGTAGTGAATATGTCCGGAGTTAAATGCCTTTGTCATGCTCAGGTTCAGGGAAAAACAAAGATATAACAAGACGCAGGTTACGAGGGCAGAACTTACTTTTAACCATTTGTTTTTGAATCCAAGAATCAATGCCTGGATCAATGCACATAGTGGGATTGCAAGCAACCCAAAGCTGTCAACAAGAGCCCTTGATCCGAAACTTCCGCTGTATGTCCAGTCCCACCAGCATGTTATAATATAAATATTTAAAAGGGTAAACAGGAATGCAGGCCAGAACAGGTGTTTGTACTTTCTGTAAAGCGGAATAAATCCAAGAAAGGCAAGTATCATTACAGGAGAATACAGAAAAAATCCTTTACGGTAGCTGAAGAAGAAGTTGATGAGCTGAGGATCTGTCCAGAAAAAGTGTTCTCCTTTATAAGCATCGAAATAAAACTGTCCTGTATTGATTTTCCAGTAAATGAACTGTGGACAAATTGTTAAGAGGAACAGCAGGGCTGCGAATATGACTTTTTTGCGGGCTGACCAGAAAGAACTCATGGTTGACAGCAGTGTTTCCCCGTTCAATACACCCAGAAACGGAAGCACGATAAAAATGATCACATCAGGAGGACGAACAAGGAATATTAGTCCTCCGATAAATGCGCACAAGTACAGGTTTGCCGGGCGTTTATCCCTATGCCATTTCACGGCATTGAACAAAAAGAAACAGAAAAGGGTAAAAGCATAAGCATGCGCCATTTGCCCCATGGAAACGGTATAAAACAATAAATTGGTAGCATAGAAAATAGCAAAGACGGTCAGTATTGACGCCAGTGGATGGAAATAGAGTATAAGCATCCTGTACAAATACCAAAGCCCGGCAAGGACATAAAAAATCATGCCGAAATAAATGCACCAGATATAGGGAGGGGTGAAACCGTTGGGTTCGTAATCATTGTGGTTGGCAATCCAGTCTCCAAGTAAGAAAAAAGGAGTTTCCATCACAGCTACTCCCATAGTCATTTTAGGAGCCCCATCTCCGTTTGGGGCAGGAATAATCCAATAATCCTGGAGGCCTTGAAAATGCTTTGTGTGGTATATAAAAGCTGATGGCAGGTAGGAATAGTACGAACTTGCATCACTGATAAAAGGTGTTTTCCAGTATTTCCAAAAAATCAGATTGGAATAGTTATTTGCAATAAAAAAAAAGCTGAACAGGGCGAACCATGTCCAGAGACTTATTTTTTTGATCTTCTGTTTAAAAGCCTCCAATCCTTGTTTCAGCTTCATAAAAATGTTGGAACGGTCTTAGAGCAGGATTCTTGTTTAATCACAGATGTTTTGTATTGGAACCCACAAGGCATTTTGGTATTCCCCATTTCCCTTTCCATACCGTCAAATCTATCAAATTACCGGAACAATCGTAACTGTTCCCTTTAATATCAAGGAGAATGACAAACAACTTTCCTCTCAGAATAGCATCAATCACAATTTTCTGCATCTCAGCAGGGGGGGTGTGAGGATGTTTCAGGGCCAGTTCCAATCCAACTGAATTATTCCGCATATCCATTACTGAGGCAATGGAATCACTCAGGGCCCCTTCCTCTGTCCGTCCCCTGCAGAAATCACGGTAGTTGCCTTTTTCATGCGCTGTGCCAAGTTTACGTGCTTTTCGGGTTCCGATTGTTTCACTCAGGCGTGCCATCCAGAATGCATGCCTGAATGCATCTACCTGGCCTCCGTTGGTATTGCCGTCAAGCAAGGAATCCTTTGCTTCGGTTTGGGTGGTTTGAAGCACTTCCCTGGTGATTCTGTATGATTTGGCGGCGACAAAGGGATGGGCATACACCCAATGCCTTTCAGGATTGCTGAGTTTGATAAACTGCTGAATGAGGTGCTGGGCAGGAATTGATTTGCCGGCGACAAGAAGGATGACTATGAGAAGGAATCGTTTCAAAAATTCACCCTTTCTTCTGTTTCTTCTTCAGTTTCTTTTTCCGGGCTTTGTCATGCTTCTCCATACCACTCAGGAGGTCTTTGAAATCCTGTTTATCTGTTTTGCTGAGCTTGGCCTTGCGTACGTATTTGTTTATTTCCGGTTCTGTACTCATGAGAAGTGTTTTTGTAAAGGTAGTCAGGATAAGGTAAAATAAAAAACCGATCCTTTTCCGGGTTGTGATTCAACCCAGATTTTTCCGTTATGCTTTTCCACTATTCTTTTACACATGGCCAGTCCTATACCAGTGCCTTCATAATCGCTGTGAGTATGCAGACGCTGGAAGATAACAAAGACCCGTTCAGCAAATTTCGGATCAATGCCAATACCGTTATCGGCAACTGAAAAAATAAAACGGCCCTCCTCTTTTTTTACGCGAATACTGATCCTGGGATTATCGGAGTTGTTGAATTTAATGGCATTTCCGATAAGGTTCTGAAATAGTTGCATCAGCATAGTTCTGTTAGCCCTTATTTCAGGCAGATCTTCCACTTCTATATTTGCTTTACCAGTGGTGATTTGTTCTTTCAGATTTTCGAGTACAAGCATTAGTACATCGTTGCAATTGATCTGTTCCAGAGGAGTGTCTGCATTTCCCAGGCGGGAATAGGTAAGGAGATCCTGTATCAGTTCATCCATACGTTTGGCCCCATTGACCGCGAAATGAATAAATTCATTGGCTTCAGCATCCAGCTTATCCTGATACCGGAGCTGCAGAAGCTGCATATAACTGCTTACAGAACGGAGCGGTTCTCTCAGGTCATGGGAGATGGCATAGGCAAAATGTTCGAGTTCCGTATTGGATTGTTTGAGTTCTTCCGATTTGAGATTCAGTTCGGCAGCTGTCTGATTCCTTTTTTCAGCCAAAGCCTGGAGGTCATCCATCATCTTGTTAAAAGATAATGCCAGTTTCCCGATTTCGTCATTGGAGCGTACGTTTGCACGCTCGATAAAATCGGTCTGACCCACCTGGGTTGTGGCACGGATTATTTCATTAACACCCCTGCTGATGGTTGTGCTGACTGAAATGGTAAGAAGCAACCCGGTAAGTTCTACTGTCAGGGCCACCACAAAGAGTATTTTCAGGATCAGGTTTTCAAGCCAGCGTGAACCCTCGCCCAGTGTAAAGGAAAATTCATCTTCCAGTTTTGTAAGGGCAGTGTTGAGTGTGTCAACACGGAGCAGGAGTCTGTCCATCTCTGCCCGGTTACGAAGGGCTGCATTGATTTGGATATGAATTTCGACTCCTGTTTGCCTCAGCAGCTTGATGAGGGAATCGCCTCTGGCCCAGGCATTAACTGCCTTATCAATATAGTATACATGCCTGAATCGTTTGAAGAGCAGGATCATTCCAGCTATGTCACCCGGATGATTCCTGGCCTGGAGAAAGGATTTGTAAACCTTTTCTTCATCCGGTATGGGCTTTTCAAGCTCCAGCCTGGCATCGCGGTCTCCTTCCGGGATACTTATAAACTGGTTAAAAGCACTGTAGTCATCTTCCTTGCCGGTGGTGCTGAATTTGATCAGATGGTATACAGCTTCTTTCTGGGCTTTGGAGTAAAGCCCTTCTCCTCCTACAAAAGCACGGGTGGAGGAGAGTGTATGGATCGTAAAATAGAGGATAAGAAGTTCGGCAGCTATCAGAAAAGCCATGGTGCAAATTACAAAGTACAGCTTTTCTTTGATGGATATATTTCTGTACCAGCGTACAAAAAAACGGCCCAGTATGCTCATACAGTTTAGTTAGACGTAAGGAAAAATCAGGTTGAAAGTGTGAAATAAAAAGACGCCCCCTTTCCAGGCTCCGATTCGACCCAGATTTCTCCTTTGTGCCTGTCCACAATTTTTTTACAAATAGCCAGACCTATGCCTGTGCCAGGATATTTATCCATAGAATTCAGGCGCTGAAAAATAATAAATATTTTGTTAAAATATTCTTTTTGAATTCCTATTCCGTTGTCTTTTACACAGAACAAATAGTGGTCTCCCTTCTGTACACATGTAATCTGTATCACCGGTGGTGCCGGCCCTCGGAAACGTATGGCATTACTGATCAGGTTCTGAAAGAGCAGGCCAATAAGTACAGCATCACAAAAGATGACGGGCAAGTCATTGTATTGTATAGTGGTGCCTGTTTCTGCTATGGCTTCAGACAAGTCAGTCATGACAGTCTCTATTAATGTATCTGCCTTGACAGGTTCAAACGGCTTGATCCGGTTGATCCTGGAATATTCAAGCAGGCAGTTAATCAGTACCCGCATACGATTGCTCCCATCAACAGCAAAATGGATAAAATCATTGGCATCCGCATCCAGCTTATCTGTATAGCGGTTTGCAAGAAGCTGTATGTAACTGGTGATCATCCGCAACGGTTCCTGTAAATCATGTGAAGCCACATAGGCAAACTGTTCCAGTTCGCTGTTCGACCGTATTAGTTCCCGGGTTTTACTTTCCAACTCCGATTCCAATTCCTTCTGTATCCTGAAAAGGATTTTCATCGCATCGACCTGGACAGCGGTAAAGTAATCTTCGAGTTCCCGCATAATCAAAACCGCTTCAAGAACACTGGATGTATATTCTGTCAGATACTGCTGCATCATTCTTCTCCTTACAGCATAGGCCAGAATAAGGTCAGCCGGCGTAAGATCATGGCGGCCAATACCGGGCAATTTATTTTCTTCCCAGTTCTGGAACGACTCCCTGGCCTGGTCCATCATCGTACCATCCTCCAGGGAGGTAAAAAAACGGGTGTTGCTTTCCAGACTCTGTCTGACCAGTTCTTCCTCCGGAAAATTTGCAAACAGGCTCATCAGCGGCATGTCCATAGCCCTGGCCATGGCAATACTGTCTCTCGTAAAAGGGAGGAGTTTTGTGTCACGGAGAAAGCAGGCATACGATTTCAGGTTTTTCATCACGGGATCAGGCTATTCCAATGCAGGCAACGTCACTATATTAAGCCAGAAATTTTCAATGCTTTTGACCACTTTTATAAACTGATTAAAATCCACGGGTTTGGTAATGTAACAGTTGGCGTGGTGGGAATACATATTCAGAATATCTCTTTCTGCCGCTGAAGTGGTCAGTACTATGACTGGTATAAGCAACAGGACGGGGTCGTTCTTGATTTCTATCAGAACCTCCCTTCCGTCTTTCTTGGGCAGATTCAGATCCAGCAGAATCAGGTCAGGAACTGTTGCATCCTGAAAAGGTGCTGTTTTTTTCAGGTACTGAACAGCTTGTTCCCCATCGGTGACAACTTTCAGCTCATTCAGGATTTTTCCTTCCTTTAGAACTTCACGCGTCAGACGAATATCACCGGGATTGTCTTCTATAAGTAAAATACGGATCGGTTTTTCCCTGCCGCTGAGTTTCATCCTGAAATAGTTTTAAAAGGAAGGTTCTTCATACCCTACCGGTGGGTATACGGTATCAAGCCGAAAACGAGCCCGAAAATCGTTGAAATACGGCCTTGATTGGCTGAACGCTGCCGGATAAAAGACAGGACTTACGATAGGGAAACGATGGAAGACTACTTAGGCCAGAAAATTCAGCCTTTGCATAAACTCTTCTTTGTAGATAGACCCTACCGGAATGAGTTTATTTCCGATTTTGATCACATTGTCATCAATACAGGTAATATGTTCCAGCTGTATGATATAGGAACGGTGAATACGGTGAAAACGGCTCGAGGGTAACCGCTTCTCAACAGATTTGAGCGTCATATGCAAGGTATAGCTGTTGTCAGCTGTATGTACAGTTACATAATCACCGAGTGCTTCTATCCAAAGGATATCCTTTACAGGAACTTTGTTCATCAGCGCATTCTTTTTGATGAATAAATAGTCTTCATTCGATGGATCCCGTTGCTGCTTTGCTTCTCTAAGCAAGAGTCGGGCTTTTTCAACAGACCGGGAAAATTTATCGTAACCGAATGGTTTGACCAGGTAATCAACAGCATTGTTCTCAAACGCTTCCATGGCATAATTCCGATGACTGGTTGTAAGAATGATCAAAGGTGGATTTTGAAGGCTCCGCATGAGATCCATTCCGTTCATGTCAGGCATTTCTATATCCAGAAAAAGGAGGTCTACCGCTTCCTTCTTCATCACTAAAAGCGCTTCCTCTCCCGTTTTACATGTACTGATCAGTTGAAGACCGCCTTCCTGCTCTACCATATGCTGGAGAACAGTGGAGGATAAATCTTCGTCGTCTATAATCATACAGCGTATCATGATCGGGATATTAGGAGTATGTGACGATTGTTGTTTGGTTTGGCAGAAATGCGGATATGAAAACTTATACTCATATTATTATAAAAAGTTTCAACGCAGCCGGGTTGGTGTAGGATAATGTACAGACTAAATTATATAGTAAGAAGTGTATGCTTGGTATTATGTGACGGTTGGTAGACTATGTCTTATGATCAGACGAAAACAGATGATACTTTACCGAAGTCATTAAACACTAAATGAGAATGCATGGTGAAATATCTTATCAAAAACTTCATAATCTTGTCCTGAATTTATTATTTTTGAGTGAACCCGACCAGATAATTTGTTAAAGCCTGAGTTATATGATGAATTGTATCATTGTTGACGATGATTTACTGGCCAGGATGCTGATGGAAAGTCTGGTGAAACAGACTCCCTCCCTGAATCTGGTTGGTGTATGTACCTCTGCTTCAGAAGCATTGCTATGTCTTGCCGCCCAGGAAGTTGATCTTGTTTTTCTGGATATTGAAATGCCCGGAATAAGCGGAATACAGATGCTGAAATACTTCAACCGTGACCAGATCCAGGTTATTTTTGTGAGTTCAAGCGAAAAGCATGCCGTTGAAGCAATAGATCTGGAAGTTACCGACTACCTGGTAAAACCGGTGGAAGAAAAACGTTTTCTGAAAGCAGTGATCAGGGCCTGGAAAAAGAAGAACCAAACAGGACAGCCTAATCAGGATTTGTTTGTAAAAAGCGGGAGCAAATTACTTAGAATCGGCATGGATCAAATTCTCTTTATGGAAGGTCTTGCCAATCATATCTCCATTTATACGGCCGATGGCAAACGCCATATTGTACTTTCCACCTTGAAAGCTATTGAAAGCCGACTTCCCGCAGGACGATTTATGCGTATCCACAATTCCTATATAGTCGCATTAGACCGGATTTCTGTTGTGGAAGAAAATACCATCCTCATTGATAAAAAAAGCCTTCCTGTTAGCAGGGCCCATAAGAAAGATCTTTTGACGAGGCTAAAAACCGTATAAGAACAGCCTTCATTCCTGCACATTATTGGAGAATACCTTCCAGCGGTACCTGTTTTACTGCCAACTATCACAAAAAGGAGCAAGTACTTGCCATAATGAGTACCTTCCCTATACGAAATTCCATTAATGTAAGGTATTATCCCTAAATTCTGATAAATGAACGACAAAGAAATCCTGGAATGGAAATTGACACTCCTTTTGAAAGGAAAGAAAATGGAAATGATTCTGCCCTCTGAGTCTTCGCTGGGTGCCAGAAGACTCGCACTTAAACAGTATCCGGATGCGCATGTACTGGATTTTAAACAATATCTGCCGGCAGAGCAGGAAAAGTCTGCTTATACCCTTTCTGCAATCTGGACTACAGCCAATTCAGGCCAGCATTTTTAGCTAAAGGTTATTTATTTTTTCCCAATCCGGCTTAATCCGTATAAGGTTTATTAGATATATTACAAGAACAATCAGTTCAGGCCTGAAAGGGAGTACTCCTCTCCGCCCTTCAGCTATCATTATACCAGAAGTATATATACACGCAAGAATTCCCAGAATGGCATCGGTAAGGCCTGCCCTGATAGCCCAGCCTTTCTCAAAATATAGGCCCATAGAGGTTATTCCTTTGACAAGAAAGAGCAGATAAGCAATAATGCCGGTATAATACCTAATGAATCACTTACAAAGCCGTACAATTCAATGTGGGAATTCTGATTGGGATGCCACAGATAAAGCAGAAGTTCAAAAGGCAGGAGAAAACCGATGACCAGAAAAATCCACATAAAGGCTTTCATCCAAGCAGGAAGCAGGTTTCGGCGACTACCTTTTAGGGATTTATCCGGTCTGAAATCATCCAGTGAAGAGTCCATATTGCCGCTCATATGCCCTGATAAGATAATAGAATGAAATGACGTCCAATGATCACTTCTGTTTACATCTGCTAAATACTAATTGCTTTTTTATGATTCCTGATCAAAATAGATCTTGTAATACTTTCTTCCGTCTTTTTCAACACCTTGCTCTATTAGCTCCCTTTTTCCGTGTATATAGATGTGGAAATTTTTGTCCAGTTTTAGCACGCTTTTAAACACCTTAGCCTGTTTCTTTACGGCCTGAAGAGAAATGTCAAAGGTGTCATCAACTTCTATATTATGCTCTTCTCTGTAGGCTTCATCATAATTCCGGAAGGATTTAATGATCCCTGAATCCTGAAACACTGTTTTTTCAAAATCTTTTTTGTCAAAACTGTCATTGGTCTTGAAATATTCAACGGAACGGTTCAGGAGGTCTATCTGATCCGTTCGGGTAACCTCGAACTCTTCTGAAAATTTTTTGGTCACAAAATTTTTGGCAATAGTCAGGAACTCGTTGGTTTGATGAAATTCATTACGGATAGGTGTTACTTTCATGAAATCATCCTTCCAGTACCGGGCTTCGGCTGATTTATTCAGATTGTCGATAATACATATTTTATATCCATTATCCTTGTCCAGATTCAGAATCAGACAACCTTTATCAAGTTTGCTGGTATTTACCCCTTCAACAGCATTCAATCTGAAACTATTCTTAATCCGGTCTATTTTAAGGAAACGATCCTTGCTTTCTGATTTGAAAATACCAATGGCATCTGCTGTTTCGTCCCGAAGGTGTATGTTTTTAAAATAAACAATATAGACCTCCCCGCTTTTAACCTTTGGATGGGCGCTGCATTCGTAAAGATGTCTGGCAATATGTTCCGTTTGGGTCATGAAATTATTTTTTCTTGAAAATAACTTGCCTGCATAAACGTAAAGTTCATTCAGACCCAGATCCGATTCATGCATGAACTGAAAAAGCTCTACTCCGTTAAAGGGAAGCAGAAAATAATTTAACAGAAGTTGGATAAGATTATCATCCTTCAACTCGAGTTCATGTTCGGAAAAAACAATTCCTTCTTCTGTGGTTTTGTTGCCTACCTGATGTAAGACAATATGCTCCAGGCTGACTTCCGAAAAATCTATCATATCCTTATCCCAATAAGTGTAATATCATCAACTTGTTCCAGCTCACCTTTCCAGCTTTCGAGGCATTTATTGAGGAATTCTTTCTGAAAGGGCAGGGGTTGGGCATGGATATCAAGCAAGGTTTGCTGGAGTTGTTTGTATTTGAATTTTTTGCCTTTAGGGCCTCCGAACTGATCGGCATAGCCGTCGCTCAGCAAATACAGCTGTTCACCCTTGCTAAGGCTGAAGGAGTGGTTGGTAAATGGCTTGGGTGCGTATGAGAAACCAATAGGTTGCTTATCTCCCTTGTCTTCTGTCAGTTTTCCGTTCAGAATCCGGTACAGAGGGTTATTGGCTCCGGCCCACTGTACTTCATTGGTGGCGAGGTTGAGGCGTAACATGGAAATATCCATTCCATCTTTGCTCTCACCAGGTGCTCCTGTTTGCTTGAGCTCTTTGACAATTTTTTCACGCAGCCTGTCCAGTATTTCAGCCGGTGTAAGAAGGGTATCCAGTGCATTTATTTCATTAAGATAAGCAATACCAAGCATACTCATAAATGCACCCGGGACTCCGTGTCCGGTACAATCTGCAACAGCCAGGAACCAGTGTCCCTTTTTCTCGGCTCCCCAGTAAAAATCTCCGCTGACGATATCTTTTGCCTTAAATAAAATAAAATGACCGGGCAGATGCGCTGTGACAGCCTCTTCTTCCTTCAGCAGGGCTTCCTGAATGCGCCGGGCATAATTGATGGAGTCGAGAACTTCGCGGTTTTTTTCTTCTACCATATGCTTTTGTCTGACCACCTCTTCTTTTTGCTGACTGATAATGATATGGGCTTTCTTTTTTTGCCGGTATCCCCTGTAAATAAAGAAAGCCAGGAGTAGCATAAGGGCGAGGCCTGTACATGCAAAATAAATGACAATTTGCTTTTTGTTTAATTCCAGTTTCTGAAGCTGCAGGGTTTTTTCTTTTTGTCCGGTCTGGTATTTTGTTTCCATCTCCGCAATCTGACGGGAGCTGTTTTCATTGTAAATGGTATCCTTCATAGCCCCGTAGAGCTGTGTGTATTCCAGGGCCTTTTCGAAGTGCTTCATTTCCTGATACACATCGCTCAGCTTGACATAGGCTTCCTTGATATAATGTTTGTTATTAATGCCTTGTGCAACCAACAGACCTTGTTTTATCCAGATGATGGCATCTTCATACTTCTTCATGTAGAAATATCCATACCCTATATTCTGGAGGGTATTTGACATGCCCGGTTTGTCATCCAGCTTTTCCTTAATTCCAAGACTTCGCTTCCAGTATTCAACGGCACGGGGATAGTCTTCCTTATGGAAATAGATATTGCCTATATTGTTTATGCTCGCAGCCATTCCTTGCTGATCCTGAAGACTCTCTTTAATCTGAAGTGAGCCCTCAAAATTGGCAAGTGCTGAATCGTATTTTTTTTCCTTTTCATATATATTCCCTATGTTATTGAGCAAAAAAGCTTGTCCTTCCTTGTCATTCGTTTCCTGGTAAAAATTCATGGCTTCCTGATAATAGGTAAGCGCTTTTTTATAGTCACCGAGCTGGTAGTACACCAGACCAAGTTTATTCCGGATATAGCTGATGGATTTTTTATCATTGAACTTTTCATAAATCTTCAGAGCCTTCATGTTGTAAGCTATGGCCTGTTCAAAATCAGAAGAAAATGTACAGGCACCTGCACAGCGTTCCAGCGCTTTGGCCTGGTTCTGTTCATCTCCAGATTGCGTGTAATAGGAGAGGGCAGCAAGTGCATATTCCTTTGCTTTGTTGCATTCATTCTTGGCCAGACTTTCGCTGAGCCGGAGTTCTATTCCTGCTTTGGCCGAATCGGAGGGAGCTTTATCAAGAAGGGATTTGAGGGAATCCTGATTCCCCCCGGCTCTTAAATGAGCAAGGGGGACCAGGAAGTAACATAGGATGAACAATCTGCACATACAATCTTATAAAGGTATCAGGAGCCGGTACACCCGGTGATATCCACTTTTCCTTGTGGTGCAGTTATGTTGGAGTACGAACACCCTGTATTATTATGTATGAGGGCATTGCCATTGTTTACAACCACATTGGATACAGCGGTGCTGGTTGTGGTATTGTTGATCCTCATTCCATTCTTGGTGCCGTTGATGGTGAGTCCGCTGATGATTATAACAGCACAGTTTTTAATATCTGTGTCACCACCTACGGAACCCTGGTTTTTTATTTTTTGGGAATTATGGATATCGGTATCACCTCCTACAGAGCCTCCTTTGATAGTCAGCTCCTGGGCATTGTGAAAAGAAAGGCCGCCTGCAATGGACGATTTGTAAACCGTCAGGTTTGAATTGGTGATACACTTTACATCACCGGATATCTGGGCCGGAACAGCTCCGGTTTGATCAGATGATTTGAGGATAAGAGTTCCTCCGTTAACAGTGATATTTCCTGTTATGGTTGTTCCGGAAATGGTGGTAATGGTACCTGAGTCAACAACCAGATCGCCTGAATAAGGACTTGAAATAACAGTTCCCTGGTCAGGTGGAAAATCAGGATCAACAACTGACAGCGGTGTTACGACAGTAGGGTTTCCATTTGAATCGAGGTTGTAACTTACTCTTTCGCCTACCGTGAGTTTTATCCCTCTTTTAATAAGCGAAGTGTCATAATAAGCAATCGGATTTGGAGTAAGTCCATTATCGCGCAAAATTGTTCCGGTAATGGAAGAATCGACTGAGTTGATCGTACCTGTTTCTGATCCCATAAGATTTGTTTTGAGTGAGTTGGTAAGCTAAAGATAAAAATAAATTACTTCTTTCCAAATCAATAACTCATTCCCAGGTTATAAAATACGAAGCTCCACATATCGGCAAATTCATCTATCTGTTTAGAGGTGGGCTTCCCGCCTCCGTGTCCTGCATTTACATCAATACGGATAAGAATGGGTTCGCTGCCCGTGTTTTTTTCCTGAAGGGTGGCTGCAAATTTGAAACTGTGAGCCGGTACAACACGATCGTCATGGTCACCTGTAAGTACCATGGTTGCAGGGTATGCCACATTTTTTACATTGTGCAAGGGAGAGTATTTGAACAGGCAGCGGAATTCGGTTTCATTTTCGCTGAGTCCGTAATCTGTACACCAGGATCTTCCTATGGTAAATTTCTGGTAACGCAGCATATCCAGCACACCTACCGTTGGCAATGCCACTTTAGCCAGGTCAGGGCGTTGTGTCATAACGGCTCCTATGAGTAATCCCCCGTTCGAGCGTCCATGTATAGCCAGCTTGCTGTGACAAGTGTATTTTTCACTGATCAGATATTCGGCCGCAGCAATATAATCGTCGAATACATTCTGTTTATCGCATAAAGTGCCTGCTTTATGCCACTGCTCCCCGTATTCTCCCCCTCCTCGCATATTTGCAACGGCATAAACACCCCCGTTTTCGAGAAACAGGGCTCTGTCAATCCTGAATTCAGGTGCATAACTGATGTTAAATCCTCCATAGCCGAACAGGAAGGCCGGATTGTTTCCATTCAGCTTAAGCCCTTTCTTACACGTAATAAACATGGGAATAAGGGTTCCATCCTTGCTTGGATAAAAGACCTGACGGGTTTCTATCGCATCGGAATTGAAATCAATAACAGGTTTGGAATAAACACTCAGACCGTTGGTTTTGATATTGTATTTGTAAACAGTAGGAGGAGCTATAAAAGTTGCAAAGCTGAAGAATACAAGAGAATCATGCTCGTCACCGAATACATTTTCGGCCATACCAAGGCTCTTCAATTGTATTTCCTTTTCCTGTTTGCCGGCATGATCAAATACAAATAACTTAGAGCTGACATCCTTGAGATATTTCACAATGAATTTGTCGCCTGCTACGGAAACTCCTTCCAGCAGGTCTTTCTGTTCAGGCACAATATCTTTCCAGAATTCAAGAGGAGGGCGGTGGAGGTCAATAGCCACGAGTTTATAACGGGAAGCATTTCGGTTGGTCAGTAAAAATACGGTCGAACCTTCATGGGCTATGTAATGATAATCGAACAGGAACTGATCATCAAGGTGTATGTAAGGGGCAAGCGGGTCTTTCAGTTCCTTTGCCAATAATGAATTGCCGCTCGTTGATTCAGATCCGAAAATAAAAAGAAGGCTTTCATCATCTGTTACCAGGGCTTCGAAATTACGTTTAGGATGTTCTTTGTCTTCATAAATCAACTTATCCTTTTCCTGGGCTGTGCCCGCCTCATGGAAATAAATTTTATGATTTACATTGCCAGCAGTAAGTTCTGTTCCTTTTATGGGTGCATCAAAACGGCTGTAATAAAAACCATTCCCTTTCCAGCTTATGCTTGAAAATTTGACCCAGTTCAGTTTGTCTTCCAGAATTTTTCCGCTTTCCAATTCCATAACCCGAATCTCTTCCCAATCTGAACCGGCCTTGCTGGTTGCATAAGCCAGGTATTTCAGGTCATTGGATATTCCTATTCCTGAAAGAGAAACTGTTCCTTCATCGGAAAGCTTATTTGGATCAAGCAGCACTTTGGGGATGCCGTTGATGCCATCCCGTATCATCAGAACACTTTGGTTCTGTGTACCGCTATTATGATAATTGAAATAGTATTTACCTTTTTTGAAAGGAGCCCCTGCTTTTTCAAATGACCATATATGCTTAAGCCTTTCCCGTATCTTTTCCCGGTATGGGATCTTACCCAGATAGTCATTAGTCACTTTGTTTTCGGCTTTTACCCAAGCTTCCGTTTCGGCTGATCGGTCATCTTCCAGCCAGCGGTAAGGATCGGCTACTGAAGTGCCGAAATAGATGTCGGTCTGATCTGTTTTACGGGAAGGCGGATACGTTAGTGTACCTTTAGCCGGAGTCTGAGCATTCCATAAAGCAGGAATGGACAGGAAAAGAACAAGTTTCAGGGCTGATTTTCTCATAAGTGGATATTGTGGGGCTAAAATAGGTAAAAAGGAGGCAGTTCAGGTGATACCTGGAAGAGGGGATTCTGAAACCTAAGAATAGGACTTTTTTGAGGTTTTTTTCTTAGGTTTAAAAGCCCTATATTGGTCATCCATATAGAAACACACAGGCTCAGTTTCAGGATTGAATGTTGATCACACACCTCCGTTCAATCAGAGTATAACTGTTGCACAGACCAACGAGAGATGAAAATAACATCCGTCTTCATTGTATTGCTTTTACTGTCATCCCTTTGTTATTCGCAAAGGGGAAAAGACGGTGCCAAAACGGTTACCGCTACGGGTACAATCGTTAATGAATATACTCACCTCACTGCCAATGCAGCGTCAGGGGCTACTTCCATTACTGTTGCTGCTAACACGCTCAATGCAAATGCACGCTTTGGAGGAGCGTTGGTACCAGGCGACCTGATCATGATTTACCAGGCTCAGGGAGCCAAACTCAATGGAGCTGTACTAGGTATTGCCGGGGTACCCAACGACAGCAGCTGGGGAGCTGTGGTGAACTACGAAAACTGCGGACTCTATGAGTTTCAGGAAGTGAGCAGTGTGGCAGGAGCCAACACAATTAATCTGGATTGCGGACTTACGAATTCCTATTCGGATACAGGTATGGTACAGGTTGTCAGGGTACCTCGTTATGCCTCCCTTACCATCAATGCTGCCGGAGTTATGACAGCTCAGACCTGGAATGGTGTGAACGGAGAAGGCGGTATTCTTGCTGTGGAAGTAAAAGGTAATACCACAATCACGGGAAAAATGGATGTCACCGGACTCGGTTTCCGGGGTGGAGCTTTGCTGGATAATAACTCCAATTATGGAGGAGGCTTTTATGCGGCGATGAACTCCGGAGAAGGGGAAGATAAAGGAGAGAGTATTGCAGGGTATGAAGCCCGCTATGATCCTCTTGGGGGACACCGTTCTAACGGAGCTCCCGCCAATGGTGGGGGAGGCGGAAGATGCCATAATGGAGGGGGAGGAGGTGGTGCCAATGGCGGTTTAACCAATCCGCCGGGAGTGTGGGATGGAAAAGGACATCCGGATGCGACAGTGGCTACGTATGTTACAGCATGGAATCTGGAGTCACCTGGATTTGCAACCCATACATCCATTGGCGGAGGAAGAGGAGGGTATTCATTTGCGTCGAACAGTGCCAATCCTACCACAGTTGGTCCAAACAATGCAACCTGGGGTGGAGATAACCGAAAAATTACGGGTGGATTAGGAGGAAGACCTTTGGATTATTCTGCAGGACGACTTTTCTTTGGAGGCGGTGGAGGTGCAGGCGACCAGGATAACAGCTTCGGAGGAGCAGGAGGAAATGGAGGAGGAATCATTTATCTGATGAATTATGGAACTGTAAGTGGAACCGGACAGTTGAATGCGAACGGAAATAACGGAGGGAATACCCCAAGCAATTCTATTTTCAACAATTCTTCTGACGGAGCAGGTGGAGCAGGAGGAGGTGGAGTCATTATTGTCAATTCAGTTGGTGCGGTAACCGGAACATTCACAGCCTCTGCCAATGGTGGTTTAGGTGGAAATCAGGTTGTTGTTTCATCCACTACAGAAAGTGAAGGGCCCGGCGGCGGCGGCGGTGGAGGGTATATCGCATTTTCATCGGGAGCAATCACGCAAACTGCCGGCGGCGGAGCCGGAGGGTCTACCAATACTGGCTCCATGAATCAAACAGGTAAAAAATTCATCTGGAACGGAGCTACAAAAGGTGCAGCAGGGCTTACTGCCCAGCCAATAACCAATTTTAATATTGCAACCAAAACCGATACAATTTGTGCCGGGCAAACAGGAGTATTGACAGCTACCTTGAGCGGCACCGTGCCGGGTGGTACTGTCATTATGTGGTATACAGCTCCGACAGGAGGGGTGGCCGTAGGAACGGGTAGCCCATTCACAACACCGGTTATCAATACCACCACGGTTTATTATGCCGGAACTTGCCCGGGTACATTCCGGGTTGCAGACACGGTTAAAGTAACTCCAGCACCTACTGCCAGTGCAGGAAGCAATGTGACAATTTGTAATGGCGCTTCAACAGTACTTACTGCTACCGGGGGGGCAACCTATTCCTGGTCACCGGCTACAGGCCTCACCACTACCAATACTGCAAGTACAACGGCCAGTCCCGCCACAACCACAACATATACGGTTACTGTAAGCAGCGGTGGTTCCTGTTCCAGTACTGCCACAGTAACGGTAACAATCGGGTCTCCCTTCACTCCTACAGCAAGTGCATCACCGTCTTCTATTTGCGCAGGCAAAACTTCAGCGCTGAGTGCCGGGGGAGCGAATACCTATTCCTGGTCGCCAGCTACAGGACTCAGCAGTACAACGATTCCTAACCCAACGGCCACCCCGACAGCAACTACTGTCTATACCGTTACTGCTAAAGATCTGAGCGGTTGCACAGCCACTGCCACCACCACCGTAACAGTCAATACAAGACCAACAGCCAATGCAGGTTCCAATACGGCAGAATGTAAAGGCTCATCTACTTCACTCAACGCCAGCGGAGGCGGAACTTATTCCTGGAGCCCGTCAACCGGTTTAAGCAGTACGACAGTTGCCAATCCAACCGTGACCACCAATAACACCACCACTTATACCGTAACAATTGTTGACGGGAACGGATGCCGCGATTCAGCTCAGGTTGTTCTGACAGTTAATCCTAAACCTGCCGTGAGTGCGGGTACAGCAACCTCCATATGTACAGGAGGGAATGTAAACCTGCAAGCCACGGGAGCGAATACCTATTCCTGGACTCCTTCAACAGGACTGAGCAGTACTACTATTGCGAACCCGGTGGCATCCCCTCCTTCAACGATTACGTATACCGTAACGGGTACTGATCTGAACGGATGTGTCAATTCGGATACCGTCACAGTGAGCGTAGGAGGAAGTATGACTATCAATGTTACCGGAAACAATACGATTTGTTCCGGATCAAGCACGATTCTTACGGCAACAGGAGCAGCAACCTATACCTGGAGTCCGAACTCCGGTATCAGCTCGGTAAGTGCTTCCAACCCGACCTTTAATCCGGTGTCAACTACGACCTACACAGTTAATGGAACCAGTGCCAGCGGTTGTGCCGGAAGCAATACAGTTACCGTTACTGTTAATCCGAATCCTACGGCCAACGCAGGCTCTGCAGTGGCTTATTGCCAGGGTGGATCAACGGTATTGAATGGCAGCGGTGGAGGAACCTATTCATGGAGCCCGGGTACAGGATTAAGCAGCACAGCGGTATCAAATCCTACTGCCAACCCTGCTGCCACAATAACGTATACACTTACTGTGACTGATGCCAATACCTGTTCCAATGCGGCGACAGTAACTGTTACCGTTAATCCATTGCCCACGGTTACAGTAAGCGGTAATCTTTCGGTTTGCAAAGGCTCCGGAACGGTGCTGACCGCAGCAGGCGCATCGACCTATACCTGGTCGCCCGCTACCGGTCTCAGCAGCACAACATCCGTTTCACCTGCATCCAGTCCTTCGTCGAATACGACCTATACAGTTACTGGAACAGATGCAAACAACTGTGTAAACAGTGCCACTGTATCGGTTGTGGTACATTCCAACCCGGGTGTGAATGTAACGGCATCAACTACCAGCGCTTGTACCCCTTTCTGCACCACCTTTACCGGAATGGATTCTTCAGGAACTTGTTCAACAGTGCTGTATAATTATGGGGATGGCAATACCGGATCATCGCCAATGCATTGTTATTCAGTTTCAGGAATTTTTTCTGTCAGTTTTGCCTGTACGGATGTGAACGGATGTTCAGGTACCATTACAAAACCTAATTTTATTCAGGCTCTGCCTAGTCCGGAAGCTGCTATTACAGTGTCTCCTGGAACTTTGATTACCTATGCTGGTAATAAGCCTGACAGCATCTGCATAACGGATGCCAGTACGGGCAGCCCGAATTCATGGATGTGGAATTTAGGAAATGGCAGCAATTCAAGTATGCAAAATCCAGGCTGTGTTACCTATGCTGACAGCGGAGTTTATTGTATCAAGCTTGTTATTCTGAACAGCGCAGGATGTTCAGATACTTCACAAACTTGTATACATATTGAAAAACTGACTGAAGTAAGCTATACCATTCCGAATATATTCAGTCCTAACGGGGATGGACAGAATGACTTTTTCTTTATCAAAAATGCCGGACTTAAAAGCCTGGATTGTAAGATATATGACCGCTGGGGAGTGCAAATGTCAACATTCAATTCCCTGACCGGTATATGGGATGGAAAAACATCACAGGGAGCTGCAGCGAGTGAAGGCACGTATTATTATGTTATCCAGATCCAAACCCAGACCGGATTGAATAAACAGGAAAAAGGTTTTGTACAGCTGATCCGGTAAAAACGAAATTTATTAAATGAAGAAAGCAGCCCAGGGCTGCTTTCTTCATTTGGATAAAGTTGTATGAATCAGGTGCTAGGGGTGGGCGACTGCGAAAATGACATCGGCATTTGTCATTGGAATGGTTGAAGTCCCGGAGCTAAGCATACATGATACTTTTGCATGAATTTTAAGGGTAGCCTGTCCACTGGCATTCGGTTTGTAATTTTCAACAGAGATAATCTGGAATATGCTGGTATTGGGTTGACCGGAATAAGAGGAGGTATAATGCGTTCCACCTGCATCCGTCCATTCAACGATCACATTGTTCAGATTTAAAGGATTGGGGGCTGTTACAGCAGATGTCTTCACAAAGTTGAGGGCTCCAAACCGGGTAGGTGTACATGCGACATGGTAATTGAATACAGCTGTATAACCCGATGCATCCGTTTCTGTAGCCGTAACTTTATAGAGGCCGGTTGTGCTGTAAATGTGTTTGTTGGGCGGTCCAGCCGAGGTTAAACCATCTCCGTAATTCCAGGAATAGGTTACAGGGGCTGCACCGGTAGTCATGTCTGTGATGAATGCGGAGTCAGCTGAAACATTAGCCCTGAATTGTGCAATAAAAGCATTTGCACAGGGGCCAATAGGCCATTTGTTGACGATGGAATCAAGGTGTCCGGTTGTATCGGTTGTACGAAGTGTTACCTGGTAAACTCCTGGATGACTGTAGTGGTGTGTAGGATTATGGATATTTGAAACGGCACCATCACCAAAGCTCCAGAAATAATTGACAACCTGGCCATTTGTCATGGTATCTGCAAAATGTACGTCATAGGCAGGGCCTGTTCCACCGGGTATTGCAAAAAGATAATAACCTGATGCAAGTCCGGAATCTGGTACAGGAACAGAGGATTGCTGGTTGTTACGCAGGGTGATACGCAGTGCTCCGGCACATTCACCCGGGCAGTTGATGTTTTTCAGATCGCCAATGTATTCGGTAACAACAGAATCATTTGCAAAGGAACTGAACATAAAATAATTGTTTACTCCGGCTGTCAGGACCATTGTCTGTCCATTGATAGTACCGTTGAACGAAAAAACGGGATTTGTGCTCTGCAAAGGAGCAGGAAGATCCTTACGGCACGCTGACAGGAGGATCACCGGGGCAAGGAGGAGGATAGCTTTCATTGGCTTCAGCATCAGTGCTTGATAAGTTGATAACGAATAAGGAATTCTATGCTGTTATTCCGGAATGCCGGTACATTACCGAAATAGGATGCTTTAGTGAGGTTCAGGAGTCCGTAATTGAAATATATACCGGAACTGAAGCGTTTCCAGAAATCCCATTCCATCCCTCCCAGTAATCCTGCATCGTATAACTGATATCCCTGAATATATCCATGATCTTTCCGGGAGTTATTACTGAGCACTGTATTGTATGCAGTTTGTGTTGTTGTGATCCTGTCTGTTGATGTGATCAGGTAACTTGCATTGGCACCGAAAAGAATATGTATTTGCCCGAAAGCCTTGAAACGGGCAAATAAAGGGATGACAAGATAATGGAGCTTTTCGGCTGTAATCTGGGTTTGGGTAGATTTAATACCAAAGCTGAACGTATCGGTTGATAATGTCTGAAGGTTTTTAGAAGAGCCATGTATGGCTGTGTATTGAAGTCCGGTTCCAAATTCCCAGCGATGCGAGAATGCTCTGGTAAGGAACAATCCTCCGGCAGGCTGCAGGCTGGAGCCAAGCAGGTAATTTATACCCCCACCCAAATACAGATTCCAGCCCGGGCCTCCGGATTCATTAACTTCAGCAAGAACAGGACCAGCGATGCTGTCTGTAATTGATGATACTTCTGGTGAATCAGGTTTAAGAGGATTCAGAGTAAGTATGGAATCTTGTTTAAGGGGGAATGTAAGTCCAGCTATGGCAATCCGTTTCGTGCTGCCTGACTCAGTCGCTTCCGGGGTTGCAACTTTCTTTGTTTTTGAAAAATCAGCTGATTGGGCATGGGTTGATCCAACAGAAGCGGTCATTTTTGCGCCGGAATAAACAGGTAACTTTTTGTGAGCTATCTCCGCACTTACTGATTCTGCTGGCCCTGAAGGAGAAGATACTGAATCGGATGCAGACCGGATTGAATTGGCTGAGGGAGATTCCGCATTCATAGACTTGCTTGCAGGAGCATGTATGACAGAAGCTTTAGATACAGAATCTGAAGAAGAGACAAGAGGTGTTACGGATTCGGAATGAGTCGTTGGGCCGACCGACAGGCCATGTTTTCCGGAACCGCTCAGGGCCCATATCGCAAAACCAAGACTTAGCATAAGTCCGGCTATGCCCAGATAAATATAGAAAAACCGACGACGTTTTTCCTTGGCTTCATAAGCTTCTATAAGCTTCTGTGCCTGTTCCCACTTGCGCTCTTCAAAACCAGTATCCAGGTTCTGAAGCTTTTGCGCAAGGAGCTCGTCCATTTTTTCAGCATCGTTCATGAGGCTACTGCTCTTAAAGGTTTACTGTTTTCCCGCAGCCTTTCCTTCAGCCTTGTACGGGCAAAGTTCACATGCCATTTGGATGTTCCTTCACTTATATTAAGTAGTTCACCTATTTCCTTGTGCGAATAACCGTCAATGGCAAAAAGATTAAAAACCCGTCCACTTACGGAAGGCAGCTCTCTTATCAGACGAAGAATATATTCCGGGTCCGTTTTTCGTATATAATCATTAATGAGTTCATCATCATACTCAACATGTGATTCAGAAAAATCTGTGACTCTAAACTGTTCCTTTTCCTGTCTATTTTTTCTGAATTCATCAATGATACTGTTAATCATGATGCGTCTGATCCATAAAGGGAAGGGAACTTCTTCCCGCCTTTTTTCAAGATTATTCAGAATTTTCAGAAAACCGAGGTTGAGCAAGGCATCGGCATCATCACGGTTACGTGTATAACGTAAACAGATTGATACCAGGAATCCATAACAGACTTTATAAAGCCGGTATTGAGCTTTACGATCCCTGAGGATGCACGCATCAAGTAAGGTATTATCGATTTCCATCAACCTTAATAATTCCCGAAGGGGTGGATTTGATTCTATACACGGATTAAAAGCAGAGAAGGTTGGGTAAACCTATTTATTTTCCGGCCGGCCTCCTTTATAAAAGTAACGGGTATAATAGGCTTCACTTAAGTCGCTGATCATCACTCCTTTCTTTGTGCTTGCGTGGGCAAATTTACCATTAATAAGGTATACCCCCACATGGCTTATCTGGTCTGTTTCAATCCGGAAAAAAACCAGGTCACCCTCCATAAGATCCTGTTTTTCGACGGGTACGCATTTCGTAAAAAGATCACGTGAAGAACCATTCAGTTCCTTAGCATATACAGTAGCATACAGGATATGAGTAAACCCAGAACAATCTATGCCTTCCTTGTTTTTGCCACCGTATAAATAGGGTGTTCCGGTCCATTCATCCAGAAAGGAATAAAGTGGTGTATTGGACACCTGGATTACATCAACCCCGAGTAAGGAGGCATATTTCTGCTGGAGAGCAAAATTCTTTTCAATTGCCGGATCAATGATTGGAACACTGAGTTCAGCCCTATGCCTGTGTCCGCATGAAAACAGGAAGACAAGGCTACATAGGAGAAAGCCGAGCCGATAACTATATTGGACTTTATTATTCAACAGTTGATGGATGGGAGGGTAAAGTTAATTGCTTCTTTTGCACTTCTATCGCCTTTTAGCTAATTATGTAGCTCGAAAACAAAAAAACATGTCTATAGAAACAATCAAAAAAGAAGTACTTGAATTACTGTTTGCAGTTTATCTTGAACAACATGGAACAGGACTTTGCGATATCACGGAGCTGATTACCCGAAATGGTAAGAAGCCGGAAGAGGTTGGGCCATACCTGTTTAAGAATGGCTGGATAAAAAATATGCGGACCAAAGGCGGGAGGTTAGAAGCTGCATTGGATATAGCCGGGATTGTTGAAATAAATCCAGTGTATCTGAAGCGGAATTTTATCAGGATCATGTCAGCTCTGGGGCAGCTGAATGGTGCTAAAGCCAGTTTGATGAATATTTTGGGCCTGGATCAAAAGAGTGCTCAGCTCGCTTTTGACCTGGGACGGTATATGAGCAGTACCGGTTATGTCAATGCAAAGTTCAGTGCTTCTGATGTCAGTGTCCTCCTCAATCCCCTTGGGATGGAGTATTATGAAGAACATAAAGCACAAATACTTCAGGAAAACAGGGAAGGTGATAAAGCATAAAAAAAGCTTCAGGGTAGCACCTGAAGCTTTATGATCTGACATGGCAAAAAAAGCATTAGGAAAAAGCCCTTTTTCTTAAGTCTTTTCTTGTGATACAAAGATGAAGTTTGCTCATCTCTTAATCGTTACTGCAATGTTTTGTTCCTATTAACAAAAGGTTTGGACTACCGTTTGCGTTCTACAAGCATGGTAATCAGTCCCGTAACTGTAAGTGTAACGCCTGTAACAATACAGGCAAAACGTGCTGTCTGCTGATAAAAAGGTACTGTATTGGGTACTCCGTTCGAAATATTTCCATTTGTATAGGTTACTTCCCCTCCGGTAGTGACTCCGACAACAGTAAATAAGACGCCTCCGGCAAAGATGACCCCTCCGTAT
>JBIOHC010000031.1:0-47132 GCA_044448685.1 Bacteroidia bacterium | reverse complement strand
TTGGCCGTTTACACCCACCCCATCTTGAAGAAGCTATGGAGAGGGCGAATGATTATGTGCTCAGCATGAAAAAAGAACTTGATATTCCAAAAGATAGACTCGGCATTACGAGCATAAGAATAGATAAAACCGGTGCCGGTGGTGTTAAGTTCAAACACAAAGGCGTCCGAATTGGTGGTTGCCGTACCTGTCACGCCTGGTGTCGTGGGCCAGTTGGGTGATCCTGAATAACCCGTTACAAAAGCGTGGCCTGCTGCATCAAGTACCAGGGCATAGGCATAATCCGAATAGGTACCTGAAACATAGGTGGAATAAAGGAGTGCCGAACCGGTTGTGTTAAAATGGGTGACCCATACATCCTGGAAGCCTCCGAATACAGTGCTGATGGCTCCGGGTGTTGTAGGAAAATCCGTACTCTGTGTCCACCCCGTTACATACACTTCACCTGTTGCACTGACATCAATCCCTTCCCCCTGTTCATAGCTCGATGCACCGCCCAGATAGGTTGCCCATACCATCGTTGATGCTGTTGGGTTAAGCTTGAAGATATAAGCATCACCGTAATAACCTCCTCCCGGAGCATTATGTGTATAACATCCGGCAGTGGTCGGGAATGCTGTATTATACCATCCTGTTCCATAAACATTACCTGCATTGTCGACTGTTATATCGGATATATAACCATCCCCTCCTGCACCTCCGACAAAAGTTCCCCAGGCATAACTGATAGGATCAATGACAAGCAGGTTGTGCGGATCATAACTTTCATCGGCACTGAATCCGAAGCAATGTTCATTTATTTTACGGTAACGGATTTTCACCTCCTTTTTCTCCCCGTTCAACATCTGCCAGGAACCTGGAATTTCTTCCATCAGGCTTCCCCACGCCGTGGTGATTTCAAGCTTGCCTTGTGCATTGATATCCAGTTTTTCAATGCCTTCGCAATCCATTTGGATGGCATTGATATCAGCCCCCGGCTTTAAGATAAAATCGTATTCCAGTTTTTTCGCGCTGCCGTGATACCTCAGGTCAATGCCATCATAAATATTTTTATACTCTACAAGATGATACTCGCTTACATTTCTGTGAAACCGGGTGGAATCATCTCCTATCAGATAATTATACTGAGTTTCTCCCTTTTCTTCTGCGCTCACTGTCGCTGCAGCTGATGCACCTTTGAAGTGAAGGTTCCAGACCAGGTAATCATATTCAGCGGCCAGGGTCCGGTTAGGGTCTTTCATTGAGCAGCGGGTATTCCTTTGCTGTTCTGCATATTTACTTAAACGGCTGAACCCAAAACTCAGGGCATCTTTCATGAAATAGATATTGGCTCCCCAGCCGGGTGAAGTTCCTCTGTACTGAATGTCCTTATTCCATTGTCCTTCATTGGAAATAAATGACAAGGGCATAGCAGCCATGCTTTCATAAATGCGGTTTTTATCCTCTTTCGTGAAGGAATGAGACGAACTTTGAGCCTGAAGATTTGTAAGGAATAAAGCCTGGATTACGACTCCTAAAACGCTGCTGGTGATCAATTTGTAATGAATGTCCCGGAACCTGTTTATTGGATTCATTTATAGTCGGTTGTATACGTTAGAGGGCTTTTAGCGGTACGATAAAATTAGCCTTACCCGGGCGTCCTTTCAATTCAAAATTGAATAATCCTTGGAAGTCGAACAGGATCAGGGGGCTGGCACCCGGTGATGATCTGTCTAAGATCAAAGAATGGGATTCATATATCAAGTCAGATTCCCCGTATTTGCTGCATTTATAGGATATGACCTGTTACTCTCCCCTTTTTCGACTTCATATATTCAAGCATTTTGAGTTTGATTTCGAAAACACCTCCCATTACTTTTATCGAAACAAAGCAATGGTTTAAACGCATAAAAAGAGGTTAGAACCTCTATAAACTTTGGTTAAGCAACCACAATGAGGACAGAAATTATTTTCAATAACAATTACCAGGAATATATCATAGATGCCGGTCAGTACAGCAGGGTGGAATTATGTGAACTGGTTCGTACCGATCAAAGCGGAATACCGGCCGACCTGAAGCTGAGAATAGAAGTGGAAAGCACTGTTCTCAAGGAATCCATTGCATCTGATCATGCACCGACACGTTATCAGGGGCATAAGGACAAGTATGTAAAACTTAAACTGAAGCATGCCGTTACGGACGGTTTGAAATATACGCTTTACAGGGATGATAACCGGATTGATTATTCTGTCATCGCTGTTTTCAACCTGCACCGTAAAAAGCTAAAAGCGGCCAAGAGAAAAGCCAAGGCCGCATAATACTTAACCAATGAACCACACAATGAGTAAGCGAAAACAAAAGTCAAAGAAAAAAGCGGAGAAGGAGAACAATAACAGACATCTGGATTATTCGGAATTTCTGGCCGTGATGAAAAGAATTGCCATTGTGCTCCCCATGCGGAAAGATAACCTCTAAGCTTTTCCTCGGTAAACGGTTCGGATTCCTTGTTCCGAACCCTTTTAGTTATTTCCCTTCCCCCTTCCTGCTTTCCGCCGCTGCACCTGCTGCCTTTTTTCCTACTTTTGCCCTTCTAATAAAGAATTGAATTATGCTGGGCACAACTTACCGAAGCCATACCTGTGGAGAATTAAACCTAAGTCATAAAGGACAAACTGTTTCGCTCTGCGGTTGGGTGCAGAAAGTCCGTAAACTGGGTGGAATGACTTTTATAGATCTGCGCGACCGGTATGGGATTACCCAGCTTGTCACAAAGGCTGAAGAAAGTTTGGGAGCAGACAACTTCACGCGTGAAATGGTGCTCAGAATAAGCGGAACCGTAATAGAAAGGGAGAGCAAGAACCTTAAAATGCCAACCGGTGAAATAGAGATTCAGCTTATTGAAATCAACATACTGAACACCTCCATCACCCCACCCTTCACCATTGAAGATGAAACCGACGGTGGAGATGAACTCCGTATGAAATACCGATACCTGGATCTGCGTCGGCGGGTGGTACGTGAGAATCTGGAGTTACGTCATAATCTGGCTCTGGAAACACGGAATTACCTTGCTGCCAAACAATTTCTGGAAGTGGAAACTCCGGTGCTCATCAAATCAACGCCTGAAGGGGCCAGGGACTTTGTGGTGCCATCACGTATGAATCAAGGCGAGTTTTATGCACTGCCTCAAAGTCCACAGACCTTTAAACAGTTGCTCATGGTAGCCGGTTTTGACCGGTACTATCAGATCGTGAAATGTTTCCGGGATGAAGACCTGCGTGCCGACCGCCAGCCTGAATTTACCCAGATAGATTGTGAAATGTCATTTGTGGAACAGGAAGATATTCTCATCACTTTTGAAGGGCTGGTAAGGCATTTGTTTGCAAAGCTGAAGCCGGAAGTAAACATTCCTGAAAAAATGTCGCGTATGACTTATGCTCATGCTATGCAATACTATGGCAATGACAAGCCCGACATTCGCTTTGAAATGAAATTTACCGAACTCAATGAACTGGTCAAAGGCAAGGGCTTCAAAGTTTTTGATGATGCAGAACTTGTAGTCGGTATCTGTGCGAAAGGCGCAGCATCCTATACACGCAAACAGCTGGATGAGCTGACAGAATTTGTAAAAAAACCACAGATAGGAGCAGGAGGGATGATCTATGCCCGATACAATACAGACGGTACGGTAAAATCATCGGTCGATAAATTTTATGAAGAAGCAGAACTGAAGAAATGGGCTGATGCATTTGGTGCTGAAGCCGGGGATCTGATGCTGATCCTTGCAGGTGAAAAACAGAAGACACGTAAAGCCCTGAGCGAGCTCAGGCTGGAGATGGGCACACGGCTCGGTCTTAGACCCAAAGATAAATTCAGCTGCCATTGGGTGGTCGACTTCCCGCTGCTGGAATGGAATGAGGACAGTAAACGCTGGTTTGCCATGCACCATCCTTTTACTGCTCCTAAACCCGAAGATATAAGCAAACTGGAAAGTGATCCGGGTTCTGTCAGGGCCAATGCCTATGATATGGTTATCAATGGGGTGGAAATAGGAGGAGGATCAATCCGTATTCATGATAAAACACTTCAGGCAAAGATATTCCAAACGCTGGGATTTACAGATGAAGATGCACGTTATCAATTTGGATTTCTGATGAATGCATTTGAATACGGAGCTCCGCCTCATGGAGGGCTTGCATTTGGTTTTGACCGCCTCTGTGCCTTATTCGGTGGTGTTGATGTAATCCGTGACTTTATAGCCTTCCCTAAAAACAATGCAGGAAGGGATGTCATGATAGATTCTCCTTCCCGTATCAGTGCGGAACAATTAAAGGAACTGGGAATTCAGCTAAAGGGATAACCAGGCTTAAGACCAACTCTATTATTGCCTTTTTGGGCATCATTTTCCGACAGTTCACCGAAAATACCCTGTTTTATAAATAAGAGGAGCCTTACTTTCGTTAGTATAACATTCACGGGTATGACAGTATTCATATTGATATGTCATAATTGCATTATATTTGCCCCTAATTAGCATTACACAAAAAACCAATTCTTAAAATGGAAAACGAGAAAAAAGAAAGTAAAAATAATAAAGGCCTGCTGATCCTGGTAAGCGTGTTGCTGGTCGGATCACTGATAGGTAATTTCATGCTTTGGAATAAAAAGAATGAAGTGGAAACAGTGATGCAAACGAAGGTGGATACGCTTGTTATCAACAATGCCAACCTGGAAACAGATGTAAAATCAAAAGTTGCCGAACTGGAAGTTTTCCGTGGCAAGAATGATTCCCTGAACAAGGTAATCGATCAGGGTGTTGAGAAAATCAAGGGTATGGAAGGGGAGATCGCAACGCTTCGTAAACAGGCCAAAGGCAATTCCGCTAAAAAGAAGGAATTGGATGCGAAACTGGCGGAACTGAACAAGCTGACTGAAGAATACCTGGAACGTATTGACCAGCTGGTAACGGAAAATAAGCTTCTGAAAAAGGAGAATGATGATCTGACCACCAACCTGACCAAGGCCAACGCCGATAAAACAGATCTGCAAAGTAAAGTAACCACCGCTTCGGTGTTACGTACGGAGTATGTGAAAGTAAGCCCTATGAAGAAAAAACTCATGAGCGGCAAACTGGATGAAACATCCATGGCCCGTAAAGTGATTCAGTTTCATACTTGCTTCAGTGTAATGGATAACAAGGTAGCCCCCGCCGGCAAGAAAATGGTTTATGTACGTATTGTTGCTCCGGATGGTAAGGTGGTAGGCGGACCGGAAGCTGCTTCCGGTAAATTCAAAAACAACAAGGGTGATGATTTGCAATTCACACTCAGCAAGGAGATTGACTATGCAAATGTAAAAGTTGATCAGTGTATGGACTATGATGAGCCAAACAAGGAAAAATTTTCTGCCGGTAATTACACTGTTGAAATATACGTGGATGGAACACTTACTTCAACCGTTGGTGTGACCCTGAAATAAAATTATTTCTTCAGTTCCCTGAAGGAATTTAAAATACGCTCCACATCCGGGGCGTATTTTTCTTTGTCCCTTCCCATCATGCTGATATTGATTTTGTAAAACCGGGTTGGGCTTTCAATAGTAACGGTTTTGAAAAACACATCATTTCCGTTAATCGATCCCGGGATATCAGCCACACGGGCTGAATCTTTTCCTATCCTGATCCTTTGAGGGATAATCTTCCCCGTCGAATCATATTTGGCAATAGCCACTTTGGTGTAGGTATTCAGATCATAATCCAGTCCATACTGGGCAAAACTTGTCTTATCCTCATCAATCATCATGATATAAAACTCCCTGTCTGTGTTCTGATATTGCAGGGATGCATCCTTGCTGAAATTACCCGGTTCCAGATAAGAAGGCAGCTGGAGGGCATATTTTTCATTGACTTGTACATCGGCCCATTTGGTGGAGCAGGAGCAAAGTATGGCAGAAAGGAAAAAGAAAGTGAGGCGTTTCATATGTCTTTTTACAGTGTTCCTCTCCGCTCCTGCTCCCTTTCAATCGCTTCAAACAAAGCTTTAAAGTTCCCTTTGCCGAAGCTCTGGGCTCCTTTACGCTGAATGATTTCGAAGAACATGGTAGGACGGTCTTCCACAGGTTTGCTGAAAAGCTGGAGGAGGTAACCTTCATCATCCCGGTCGATCAGGATGCCAAGTTTGGCCAGTTCATTGATGTCTTCATCAATATGACCGACCCGGTCCAGCAAGTCTTTGTAATAGCTCTGAGGCACCTGGAGAAATTCAACACCACGCGCTTTGAGCTGATTAACGGTATCGATGATATTGTCGGTAGCAACGGCAATATGCTGTACACCCTGACCTTCATAGAATTCAATGTATTCTTCTATCTGTGATTTTTTCTTGCCTTCAGCAGGTTCGTTGATCGGGAATTTGATACGCCCGTTACCATTGCTCATTACCTTACTCATCAGTGCAGAATATTCAGTAGAGATATCCTTATCGTCAAAAGAAAGGAGGTTGATGAAGCCCATCACTTTTTCATACCATTCAACCCAGGTATTCATTTCGCCCCAGCCTACATTGCCTACCATATGATCAATAAATTTCAGGCCAACGGGACTTGGGTTATAATCCGATTGCCATGCTTTATAACCGGGCAGGAAGGGACCGTTGTAATTTTTACGTTCTACAAACATATGGACTGTCTCACCATAGGTATAGATGCCGGAGCGGATCACATAACCGAATTCGTCCTCTTCCTTTACGGGCTCCATAAACGGTTTGGCACCCCGTGCTACAGTTTCTTTAAACGATTTGGTGGCATCATCCACCCAGAGGGCGATAACTTTAACTCCGTCACCGTGTTTGCGTAAGTGCTCATTGATAGGAGAATCAGAGCGAAGGGGAGTAGTAAGCACCAGGCGTATTTTATCCTGCTGCAGCACATAGGATACTTTATCTCTTACCCCTGTCTCCAGTCCGGAATAAGCCAGGCTTTGAAAGCCGAAAGCCGTTTTATAATAGTGTGCACTTTGCTTGGCATTGCCAACATACAGCTCCACATAATCGGTTCCGTTCAGGGGTAGGAAGTCGGCCGCGTTCTTGTAGATTTTTTCGAGTGTAGGTGCGATGTCTTTTGAGTTCATTGGGTTATAATTGTTTCACCCCTTCGGGGTTGGTTTGTCTTGTGTCTTGTGTCTATTCAGTCCAGCTCTTATAATATTTCCCGTCATCAATAGCCATAGCCGCTTCCGTTACCATCAGGGGGCGGAAGGTATCAACCATGACAGCCAGTTCCCGGGTGTCTTTTTGTCCTATACTGCGTTCCATTGCACCCGGTGCAGGTCCGTGAGGAATCCCTTTGGGGTGCAGGGTGATATGTCCTTGCTCTATATTATTGCGGCTCATAAAATCACCATCCACATAATACAATACCTCATCACTGTCTATATTGCTGTGGTTGTAAGGAGCAGGAATGGCCAGGGGGTGATAGTCGTATACACGGGGACAGAATGAACAAACCACAAAGGCATTCGTTTCAAAAGTCTGGTGTACAGGAGGAGGCTGATGTACACGGCCTGTTATAGGTTCAAAGTTGTGAATGGAAAAACCGTAAGGGAAATTATATCCGTCCCAGCCTACGACATCAAAAGGGTGAGTGGCATATACTACTTCATGAAGCATGCCTTCCTTCTTAATCTTCATTACAAAATCTCCCTTTGCATCATGGGTTTCCAGATCACGTGGCAGTTTATAATCCCGTTCACAATAAGGTGAATGTTCCAGCAGCTGACCGAAATGATTACGGTAACGTTTTGGTGTATAAATAGGTGCAAAAGATTCCAGATACAGAATGCGGTTTTCAGCTGTATCGAATTCTATCTGGTAAATCATTCCGCGGGGAATGATGAGGTAATCACCGTATTCAAAAGGTATGGTACCCAGAAATGTTCTCAGCTTTCCGCTTCCTTTGTGAATGAACAGCATTTCATCGGCATCGGCATTTTTATAGAAATAATCCTTCATGGATTTACGGGGTGCTGCCAGGCCCAGGTGTACATCGCCATTTACAAGCATGGCTTTGCGGCTGTCGAGGAAATCGTCTGCCGGCTTTACCTGGAATCCTTTGAGGAGCAGGGCCTTTATATTTTTGGTGACCGCAATTTTCGGGGTTACATCGGTTGAGTTAAGTATTTCTTTCACCTGTGTAGGGCGGTGCACGTGATAGGTGAGTGAGGACATGCCACTAAAGCCTTCCGTACCAAAGAGTTGTTCATAATAGAACTTCCCGGCAGGGCTTTTAAAAATGGTATGTCGTTTATCCGGAACGTGTCCGAGTTTATGATAGATGGGCATACAAGAAAGTTAAGAAAAAATAAATGAAAAGGAAAGTATAATGTGCGGAAAATGAGTCCTCTATTCAGGATTGCGTTTGGTGATACGCTTCAGGTCTATGTAATAGATCTTTCTCATCTGTTGAATGATAAAACAAACATACTACTTTTTTTTCAAAATTTCGCGCAAATCAGGCCTCAAGCGGCTTTTATAGACGGATAAAGAATCATCCTTAGCAGCCTGTTTGCGCTTCATGCGTCGTTCTTCCTCCGGCAGAGCCAGGGTGTCAACACACGCCGGTGTACAGCAGCCCTGAAATTTATCCCTGCAGGAATCGCATTGTATGAATAAGAGGTGACAGGCTTCGTTGGCGCAATTGGTATGAGTGTCGGAGGCTGTTCCGCACTGGTGGCAGGTACTGATTACATCATTGCTGATCTGCTCACCCAGACGTTCATCAAAAACAAAATTTTTTCCTTTGAATTTGGAAGGAAGGCCCTGGGCCTTAATCTGGCGTGCATAGTCAATAATGCCACCATGAAGCTGATTCACATCCGTAAATCCCTGGTGCTTGAAATAAGCGCTGGCTTTTTCACAGCGTATTCCGCCTGTACAATAGAGAAGAAGTTTCTGGTCTTTTTTGTCCTTCAGCATTTCAGCAACAATAGGCAACTCTTCCCTGAAGGTATCGGCATAGGGAGTGATGGCATTTTCGAAATGACCTATTTCACTTTCATAATGATTCCGCATGTCCACCACCATTGTGCCGGGAAGTTCCATTGCTTCATTGAATGCTTTGGCGCTGAGGTGTGTACCTACATTGGTCACGTCAAAGGCATTGTCGTCCAGTCCGTCGGCAACAATTTTGGGTCGTACTTTAATAGTCAGGCGGTAAAAGGATTTGCCATCATCTTCAACGGCAATTTTAAGGGGAACATCCTTAAAACGGTTATCAGCATACAGCAAGGTCATGAATTGTTCCCAATTCGCCTCAGGTACAGACATTTGAGCGTTTATTCCTTCCCTGGCCACATAAATACGGCCCATAATATTCAGTTCTTGCCATTGACGAAAGAGGGTATCTCTCAGCAGCTGAGGATCTTCAATAATCACATAGCGGTAAAAGGAAAGTGTAATCCGTTTAATGGATTCTTCCTGGAGCCGTTTTTTAAGCTCCTCGCGGTTTACTTTATTGTATAGAGCCATTTTGCAGGAATGGAAAGGGCAAAGGTAATTAAAAACAGCCTTCGCCAAGGCTACTGTTGTCGATAGAGACGGAGAGCGGACCTGCCTGCCAGCAGGCAGGGAAACAGAGCGGGCCCAAAAGTGTTTGTTCTCGCGGCCAAAGTGTTTGTTCTCGCGATCCTAGTGTCTGTTACCCCTTCCTGACATGAAACAATGACCTGAAACATAAGAATGCCTCTTTTTTAGCCGTACAAAAGCAATATTTTAGGAGGTATATTCCTGTTTTTTGATAATTTTGGCCCGGAAAAGAAGAAAAGTGAAGCATACTGCATGAAGGAAACAATCCTGGTTATAGGTTCATCCGGACAAATAGGTACGGAGCTTGTACAAGAGCTTCGTAAGCAGTATGGTGAAAATCATGTTGTTGCATCTGATCTGAAAGCAACCGGAAAAGAAACGGGACCTTTTGAAGAGCTGGATGTCATGAACCGACAGGCTATTCTGGATGTGGTGAAGCAATATAAGGTAACCCAGGTTTACCTGTTGGCTGCCCTGCTTTCTGCTACTGCTGAAAAGAACCCCATGCTCGGCTGGAAGCTCAATATGGAAGGGTTATTCAATATCCTCGAACTTGCCCGCGAAAAACACATAGCCAAAGTATACTGGCCCAGCTCTATAGCTGTATTCGGGCCCAATACCCCCAAGGATCATACCCCCCAGTTTACTGTTATGGAACCCAGTACGGTATATGGTATCAGTAAGCAAGCAGGAGAACGCTGGTGTGAGTATTATTTCAACAAATACGGGGTGGATGTCAGGAGTATACGATACCCCGGATTGATAGGATGGAAGTCGGCACCCGGAGGAGGAACTACGGATTATGCCGTACATATTTTCCATGAAGCCTTAAAATCAGGATCTTACGATTGTTTTTTGAAGGCCGATACGACCCTTCCCATGATGTATATGCCCGATGCCATCAAGGCTACCTTGCAGATTATGCATGCAGAATCAAAAGAAATCCTGATCCGGAGCAGTTATAACCTGGGAGGTATCAGCTTCTCACCCAAGGAAATAGCCTCTGAAATACAGAAACACATACCTGATTTCCGGATCCTTTTTCACCCCGATTTCAGACAGGCAATTGCCGATTCCTGGCCCCGCAGCATAGATGACTCAAGGGCTTGCCAGGACTGGGGTTGGAAGCCCTCTTATGACCTTGTTCAGATGACATCAGATATGTTCAGTAACCTTAAAAAAAATAATTCAATAATCTTGTAACCCCCGGGCCGGGTAGAACGTTTAAAAAGGACAATCCAACGCTCAAACAGGCTTTATTACTAGTATTCCGGTTATCGGTCGAAGTTTTTTGATTATTGATCTAAAAAATAAAACTTATATTTAACGCCGGAAGTATAAGAGGATAGTATTACAGACCTCTGCCGCTCTAAACAAATATTATTACCCGTATCGATGAAAAGATTTACTCTGATCTTACTTTTTGTGGTGTGCAGAATAGGTTTGGCACAATCCTTTTCGGTGAACGGCAAGGATACGTTCAATGTGGTGGATGCGAACGGAAAGCGTCAGGGTGCCTGGGTAATCACAGGTAAACTGGCCAACATACCTGAATATTCAGCCGATGCCAAAGTAGAAGAAGGCAAATACCTCAACAGCCTGAAAGTAGGAATCTGGAAACATTACTTCCCCAACGGAAATTTACAAAACAAGCTTACCTATGAAAATAACCGCCCCAACGGTTATGCCATCATGTACCATGAAAATGGTAAGATCTCCGAAGAAGGAAACTGGAAATACAATAAATGGGTTGGTGATTATAAGCTCTATTACGACAACGGTAATATACAACAACAGTTTAAGTTTGATGATGGTGGAAAACGCACCGGAAAGCAACAGTACTTCTATGAAGACGGGAAGAAGATGATTGAAGGGGACTGGAACGGTGGCAAGGAAGAGGGTGTCGTGACTGAATACTATCCGAACGGACAGAAGAAAGCGGAGAAATTCTTTAACGGAGGCTCACTGGATACCGACCCTGCCAAGACCAAGACCTATGAAATGACAGGTCCTGCTGTAGTACAGCCCAAAGAGGCACCTCCTGTAGCTCCTAATATTTCGACTACAGTTGATAAAAATGAAAAGATACAGGGTGGAACAGATGCAGCGGTAGCCAAGGCTCCTGTAGATCTGGAACATATCAACGGAGTAGCCACCATTTATAATAAGAACCGCCAGAAGAGTAAATCCGGAAAGTTTGTCAACGGTAAACTGATAGACGGTAAAGTATATATCTACAGTGAAAACGGAATCCTGCAACGTATCGCTCTTTTTGAAGGCGGCATTTACAAAGGAGATTCTCCGATAGAAGAACAATAATCGGATTCTGATTCCTGAAAAATCTGTGTAACTTTGGCTCCGATGTCGGAGCCATTGTTCGTTTATAATACCCTCAGCCGTAAGAAAGAAAAATTTGAGGCCCTGCACCCTCCTTTTGTAGGGCTTTATGTATGCGGCCCCACCGTATACAGCGATGTGCATCTGGGCAATTGCCGCACCTTCGTTTCATTCGACCTCATCTACCGCTATCTTCTTTTCCTGGGTTATAAAGTCCGCTATGTACGCAACATCACCGATGCCGGGCACCTGGAAGGCGACCGGGATGAAGGAGATGATAAGTTTGCCAAGAAGGCCCGCCTGGAACAGGTAGAGCCTATGGAGATTGTACAGAAATACACCCTTGGGTTTCATGAGGTCATGCACCTCTTCAATACCTTGCCTCCTTCCATAGAACCTACTGCCACAGGTCACATCTGTGAACAGATAGAAATGATCAAACAAATCATTGCGAAAGGATATGCCTATGAAATAAGCGGAACGGTTTATTTCGATGTGGAGAAATACAGCAAGGAGTTTCCTTACGGACAGCTTACCAACCGTCAGCTCGAAGATCTGATAGCCGGTACACGCGAACTAAGCGGGCAGGACGAGAAACATGGCCGCCTCGATTTTGCGCTTTGGATCGCTGCCAAGCCGGAAACGCTGATGAAATGGCCTTCGCCCTGGGGATGGGGTTTCCCGGGCTGGCATATAGAATGTTCGGCCATGAGCAGCAAATACCTTGGCGAAGTATTCGATATACACGGAGGTGGAATGGATCTTCAGGCAACACATCATACCAACGAGATTGCACAGAGTCAGGCCTGCAATCACAAAGCACCGGTACGTTACTGGATGCATACCAATATGCTTACGGTGAATGGAGCACGTATGTCCAAATCGGCTGGAAATGGTTTTCTGCCAGGCGAACTTTTTACCGGTAATCACCCCTTGCTCGACAAAGCGTATTCACCCATGACGGTTCGTTTCTTCATGCTTCAGAGCCATTACCGCAGCACCCTTGATTTCTCCAATGAAGCCCTGCAGGGCAGTGAGAAAGGATTCCAGCGTTTGATGAACAGCTATGACCTGCTTGCTAAACTTAAACCGGGAGCCACAAGTACCAGCCTTATCGGAGCACTGGAACTGAAATGCCGGGAAGCCATGAATGATGATTTCAACAGTCCGGTTCTCATCGCCCAGCTCTTTGAAGCCTCCCGTATTATTCAGGCCGTGAATGCGGGTTCGGAAACTATAAGTGCTGCTGATCTGGAATTGCTGAAGAAAATGATGAAAGAATTTCTGTTCGATGTATTGGGCCTTATGCCTGAATCAGCCGGAAGCAGTGATCTGACAGAAGGTTTGATGGGCCTTGTGTTATCCATACGTCAGGAAGCAAAGACAAAGAAAGATTTTGCCGTATCGGACAAAATAAGGGATGAACTCAATAAATTGAATGTAGTCATAAAAGATGGAAAAGATGGGACAAGCTGGAATCTGGCTTAAACGCGTGGCAGGCTTATTTGCCTTCTGCGCCTTGTTTACAGCTTGCTCTGAACACCCGACAAATAAGGTGCAGGATAATAATTCTCAACCTCCCGCACAGCCTCGGAAGATTGTCAAAGCACCCGTATTCAGTGCCGACTCGGCGTATGCCTTTACCCGGCAACAAGTCAGTTTCGGACCCCGTACAATGAACTCCAAAGCGCATGAAAAATGTGCACAGTATTTTATTTCCAAACTGAAGTCCTATAAGCTCAGTGTAACAATACAGGAAGGAACAGTAAAAAATTACGACGGGAAATTATTTCAGTTTAAAAATATTACCGGTTCTTATCACCCCGAACGTAAATCACGTATCGCTGTTTTCTGCCACTGGGATTCCAGAAGTATTGCCGATCAGGATACCTTACGTGTAAATGAGCCTATTGATGGAGCTGATGACGGAGCCAGCGGCTGTGCCATGATGCTTGAAATAGGACGTGACCTGCTGACACAGGAGACCTCTATCGGTGTAGACCTGATATTCCTGGATGCAGAAGACACTGGGCAGCCTGAAAATGCTCCTCAGGAGAAAAAGGCAACGAATGATTGGTGCCTGGGCTCACAATACTGGTCCACACATATTCCTGAAGGATATGCGCCCCGTTTCGGTATCCTGCTTGATATGGTAGGAGCCAAAAATGCATCCTTCCCGATGGAAGGAGTATCCATGGAATTTGCTCCCGAAGTCGTCCAGAAAATCTGGGGTATCGCCAATGATATAGGGTATTCCAATTATTTCTTATATAGTCAGGATGGAGGTATTACCGATGACCATGCCTTTATAAACCGGAATGCTAAAATACCTACGGTGGATATCATCAATTATAACAGTGAGCAGGGAGGGTTTGGATTTTATCACCACCGGCATTCTGACAATATGGATATCATTGATAAGAAGACACTCCAGGCTGTAGGGCAGACAGTAGTGCAGGTTATTTATTCCGAGGTACAGTAATTAGTTGGATGATGATACTGTTTTGTCATTCAGAGGCGCATTGGGGAAGGATTGTGAGTCGGTGCTGCCGAAGAATCTATTTGAGTTCATTATGAACATTCTGTGATATCTCGAATAGATTCTTCTCGCCTGCCTCAACACGGCCCTCCCCAATGCGCCTCAGAATGACAATCACGCTTGCTATTGCCTCCTGACTCTTCCCTTAACATTGTTTTGACCTCCAATAATCCCCCATTATTATTCCATTAATGTTAATAAGTTTGGGCCGGCCTCCTTTCCCTGAGGAAAGATTTTTATTTTCTTTGAATTTCCTGATCGGGATCAGGCGATTTAAAAAATTTGATTAACTTGAAGTTTAATTCAACTAACCCCTAACCCCTTCGTAAAGAAATTACTCATGAGGAGATTGTTTGCTGTGCTCGTACTTTCAATGGTTGTGTTTTCATCAAATGCCCAGATGGTATGGAAAAAGGGATATGCTATTCTGAATAACGGAGATTCTGTGAAAGGGGATATACGCCTGAATCCTAAAAAGGAAAGTGATGCCTACTTTAAGGTGATGGTAAAAGTGACAGAAGACAATAAAAAGAATTTCAATGCCACCAAAATCAAGGAATATTCATTCGACAGCACCCGATTTGTATCCCGTCAGGTAGAAGGAGAATTTTCTTTTGTAAAAGTATTGGCTTCCGGATCCATCAATCTGTATGAGCACCTTTACGAATGGCAGAGCGGGGATCAGATTGTCTATAAAGCTGAATACTTTATCGAGAAAGGCAATTCCAAAGAAATGGTAAAGGTAAAGCAAGGCAAATTCAAGAAATTTGTGGAAGAAAATATGGCCGATAATTCTTCTCTTGTAAAAGATGTACAGGATAAAAAATACGATTTCGAACAACTGACAGAAGTGGTACAGCAGTATAATAACTGGGCCAAAACGCAGAAAGGATAATCTTTGCAGAATTTAATAGAAGAGCCGTTCCAATTGGGACGGCTTTTTTATTGGGTACTTCTCGACTTTGCTCGAAGTAACATGTGTTTATGTCATGTCGATCGGAGTCGAGACATATAGCGCAAGCAGCAGTCCAGGTTCTGTTTTGTCATTCTGAGCGACCTTGGGGCAGACTGTGTGATTGCAGACGCGAAGAATCTTCTTGGAAATGCAGTTTGTGTTTTGTTCGAGGAGATTCTTCGGCACTGCTCACCCGCAATACTACCCCGAGGTGCCTCAGAATGACAAAATGATGCTCACCTTCCACACAACCCCAGAAATATTCAGAATGACAAATTGAACTCGGCCTCTTTTTTCACAAACTAATACCCCAGCCTTCGCTAAAGCTACGGCTGGCAATCCTGCCTCCTACCCCAATTCACAATAATCCCTATCTTTATTAGCTTAAAAAAAGACCCTAAGAAACCTATTGATATGACCCCTGATCACAAAAAAAAACTCTTCCTCCTCGATGCTTTTGCCCTTATTTACAGGGCTTATTTTGCTTTTCAGAAAGTACCCCGTGTTACTTCCAAAGGGCTTAATACTTCGGCTGTTTTCGGGTTTACACTTACCCTGCTTGATCTGATAAAAAAGGAAAACCCCAGCCATATGGCAGTGGTTTTCGATACTCCCGAACCGACGGCAAGGCATACAGAATTCGAAGCCTATAAAGCCAACAGGGAAGAAATGCCGGAAGATCTCAGCATTGCCATCCCCTATATCATACGTCTGGTTGAAGCATTCAACATACCGGTGGTAAAGCTGCCGGGTTTTGAAGCTGATGATGTCATCGGAACCCTTGCCAAAAGAGCCGAAAAGCAAGGCTATACAACGTATATGGTCACGCCCGACAAAGATTTCGGACAACTTGTTTCCGAACATATCTATATCTATAAACCAGCCCGTTCCGGTAATGAAGTGGAAATAATGGGAGTGGAGGAAGTATGTAAACGCTGGGAAATAAAAAATGTTGATCAGGTTATTGATATCCTCGGCCTCATGGGCGATGCCGTTGATAACATCCCCGGAATACCCGGTGTAGGCGAAAAGACAGCTATTCAGTTTATCAAGGATTTCGGCAGCGTCGAAAATCTGCTTCAGAATACAGACAAGCTGAAAGGCAAGATGAAGGAGAAAGTGGAGCTGAATAAGGAGATGGCCATACAATCCAAACGCCTTGCAACCATTATATGCGATGCCCCTCTGGAAATGAAGGTGGAAGAACTGATTCGTCAGGAACCCCATAAAGATCAGCTCCGGGAGCTTTTTGCCGAGCTGGAATTTCGTCAGATAGCTGAAAAAGTATTGGGCGAACCTCTTTCCGGAAGTGTTCCTGCTGAAAAGGAACACGAACTGGCGTCTACCCGTAAACCGAAACATAAAGGACAAACAGATTTGTTCGGTACTGCAAGCAGTGGGACAGAAACAGAGACCGCAACGGAAACTGAACTGGAAACAAAGCCTGAAGAAATAACTCCCTTCCGGACAATTGCGGATACGGCTCATACCTATCATCTGGCCGATACGGAAGCAGGAAGAAAGAATTTAGTTGATACACTCAAAAAGGAAAATTCCTTTTGTTTCGATACCGAAACCACCGGACTGGATGTACAGACTGCCGAGCTGGTAGGCATGTCCTTTTCCTGGGAAAAAGGAACAGCCTGGTATGTGCCTGTACCTGCTGATCAGGGAGAGGCTCAGAAACTGGTGGATGCATTCAAACCCCTGTTTGAAAACGAAAAGATTGGAAAGACAGGTCAGAATATCAAATACGATCTGAGTATGATGAAACGCTACGGGGTGGAACTCAAAGGCCCTCTGTTCGATACCATGATTGCGCACTACCTTATACAGCCCGATATGCGTCATAATATGGATGTTCTGGCGCAGACATATCTCAATTATGCTCCTGTAAGCATTGAAACCCTAATCGGGAAGAAAGGCAAGGGGCAGATCAGTATGCGCGATGTGGATGCGGAAAAGATTTGCGAATATGCAGCCGAAGATGCCGATGTGACTTTTCAGTTAAAGGAAACTTTCGCCCCTATGCTTGTGGAATCAGGAGCGCAAAAATTATTCGAAACCATGGAAATGCCCCTGGTGCCTGTATTGGCTGCCATGGAATCGGAAGGAATACGGGTGGATAAAAATGCATTGAAAGAACTTTCACAGGAGCTGGAAAAGGATATTCTCCTTATTGATAAAGAAATTCAGGAAATAGCAGGGACCCGTTTCAACATAAGCTCACCCAAACAGGTGGGAGATATTCTGTTCGAAGTGCTGAAGATTATGGAAAAGCCCAAGAAGACAAAGACAGGGCAGTATGCAACAGGGGAGGATATTCTGACCAAGCTCGTTGGCAAACACCCGATCGTTGGCAAGATTCTGGATTTCCGGGAACTAGTCAAACTTAAAAACACCTATGTAGATACCCTGCCTGATCTTATCAACCCACGTACGGGAAGAATACATACCAGCTATAATCAGGTCGTGGCTTCAACAGGGAGACTGAGCTCCGATAATCCCAATCTGCAGAATATACCCATACGTACGGAAAGAGGCAAGGAAGTACGCAAGGCATTTGTACCCAGAGGAGAAGGGTATACCTTGATGTCGGCGGACTATTCACAGATAGAACTCCGTATCATTGCTGAGCTGAGCGGTGATGAAGGGATGATAAATGCATTTCAGAGCGGGCATGATATTCATGCCGCAACGGCGGCCAAGGTTTACAATGTAGCCCTTGAAGCTGTAACAGGAGATATGCGCCGCAATGCCAAAATGGTCAACTTCGGAATCATTTATGGTATCTCCGCATTCGGATTGTCAGAACGCCTCAATATTCCGCGTAAAGAGGCAGGTGATATCATACAAAGTTATTTTGCCCAGTATCCTAAGCTGAAGTCATATATGGATGCCTGTATTGAAGGAGCCAAAAGCAAAGGCTATGTGGAAACCATTCTGGGTCGCAGACGATATCTCAGGGATATCAACTCAGCCAATGCCACCGTACGGGGATTTGCCGAACGAAATGCCATCAATGCACCCATACAGGGTTCTGCCGCCGATATGATTAAACTTGCCATGATCAGCATACACAAGGAACTCATAGAGGGAGGTTATAAATCCAGAATGCTGCTCCAGGTACATGATGAATTGGTGTTCGATGTGCCTGAAGATGAGGTGGAACGAATAAAGCCTATGGTCGAAAAGCACATGCGTACGGCTATACCCATGAAGGTTCCGATGGAAGTAGGAATCGGTTGCGGCAAAAACTGGCTGGATGCACATTGAATATCATTTGCGAAGGATTAATAATTTTCTATATTTGTTAAAATTACCCTAACACGTACCTGGATGAGAATGAATGTACTAGCAACTGGCATCGGATTATTAGCTGGCATCTGTATCCTGAGTTCCTGTGGAAATACTTCCTCGGTTTCAGATGAAAAGAAAGACAATAGTGCTGTTGACAGTACGGCCGTCAAAAAGGGCAAGAAGGATGCCTCCAACGCACAAAAAGTATTTTATGCCCTTCCTTCACCAATTGAGACAGCTGACCTGCTGAAAAAAGCCGGAGCTACCTATAACAAGGATTACCTGAATTCACTCGACAATTCAACAAAATACAATACCTCTGCCGGGCGGGCCATGAACCTCGGTGTGTATGGAACCGATCTTAGCTTCACCACTATTTTTGATGCCACTTCCGAATCCATGCTCTACCTTAAAAAGGTAAACTCTCTGGCCTCTGCCCTGGGAATTTCAGAAGCTTTCGGCGAAGGAACGATGGACAGGATGCAGGCCAACAGCAATAACCGAGATTCCCTGCTTTCTATCATTTCCGATGCCTATTGGACTGCCGATGCCTATCTTCAGGAAAACCAGCGGCCTTCTACCTCAGCCCTCATTGTAGCCGGAGGATGGGTGGAAGGATTGTATATTGCCACCCGTGTTGCCTTATCCAAAAACAATCCCGATATCAATATCCGGATTGCAGAACAAAAACTCAGTCTGGATAACCTCATTGGCCTTATGACAGAACAGAAAAAAGATCAGGATGTGGCCGGCATGCTGAGCGACCTGATTGATCTGAAAGATTCCTTTATGAAGATCAAGACCTCTGCCGGTCAAGCCTCTACAAGCACCGACCCGAATACGAAAGTGACTTCTGTCGGAGGCGGATCCAAATTTGACGTAACTAAAGATGATATTACAGAAATAGCAAAGAAGGCCGAGACAATACGGAATAAGATTATCAATAAATCGTAAATAGAATCCCTGGCACGGATATTGAATTTGTGAATAGTGATTACCAACGAAAAATCCTTTACATGCCTCTGAACCGCTACTTCTTTGCTTTTCTGCTTGTGAGTTGCAGCCTGTTTACCAACAGCCTGTCGGCTCAGTGTAAATCGTTTGCAAAGAAAAATGTATTGCCCAAGCTGGCCCCCTATATCACCAACGGACAGCTCAATACAACCACCATGACACCCGGGCAAAGTGCCGATATGCTTCTTAATTTCAATTCCGGCCAAAGTTACCGTATTGTTGTCATGGGCGAAGGCGTTCTGGAACCTGTTGAGTTCAGTGTAATCGATGCGAACGGAAAAACGGTGTTTAAAAATAAAGACGGTGATGCATATACCGATACCTGGGATTTTACTGTACAGCAAACCACCTCACTCACGCTGAGTGTAAAAGTCCCCGAACAGGTCGATAAAACACAGCTCAATACGGAAGGCTGTGTTTCTGTGCTGATAGGCTTTAAGAAGTAAGCCCCTGTTATACCCCCTTCTTTACAGGGACCTGCCCAATGACGAAAGAACTCCTTGCGGATATTATTGATTGGGATATTGTTAATTGGTCTGCAGCCCTTGAGTTTTGGGAGGCGAATACAGACCTGCAAAACAATACCTATCAATGCATTGAACTGGGCGGAAATAAAGGCGGACTGTCGCTTTGGCTCGCCTTAAAAGGAAATACTGTCATCTGTTCCGATTTGAGTTCTTCTGAAATAACGGCAAAAAAAATTCACGACAAATATCAAACCGGAGAACGCATCCGTTATGAAGCTATTGATGCAACACAGATTCCCTATCCTTCCCTTTTCGATATTATTGCATTTAAGTCTGTCCTGGGCGGAATAAGCAGGGGAGGCAATGATTCCCTGAAAAGGCAGTAGTCGATCAGATGTATTATGCACTAAAAGAAAACGGGAAACTCCTTTTCGCCGAAAATTTGGAGGATTCATTGCTGCATAAATGGCTGTGAAAAAAATTTGTCACCTGGGGAAAGGACTGGAACTACCTGAAACTGGAAGAGGTTCCGGATTTGTTTTCTCAATTCAAGAAAGTGACGTTTATTACGGTTGGGTATTGGGGAGTGTTTGGGCGAACAGAAAATCAAAGATCATTGCTCGGAAAGATGGATAAGACTTTCAATAAATTGATTCCCCCGTCTAAGAAATATATTGTGATTGGTGTCGCCGAGAAATAGGAAAGACAATTGTAATCCCTATCCATAGCATATTACTAACCCAAAGCAGGGGCTAAGGCTTTCCCTTTGAGGGTGAGCATTGTCCCATCAGGGACAGATACCATCTCTTTAAGGATAGTAACCATCCTTTCAAGGACAATCACTGTTCCATCAAAGACAGATACTTCCCATTTAAGGACAGTCACTCTCCTTTTAAGGACAGTCATTATCCCTTTTAGGATTGATACTATTCCTTTACGGATAATCACTATCCCTTTAAGGATAATTACTTTCCTGTTAAGGACAGTCACTATCCTTTTACGGATAATCACTATCCTGTTAAGGACAGCACAATCCTTTTACGGATAATCACTATCCCTTTAAGGGTTGTCACTTTCCTGTTAAGGATAATCACTATCCCTTTAAGGATAGATACGATCCCTGTTGGGGCAGAAGCTATTTTTTTTGGACGCAATGCAAAAGCTTGATTCTTAATCGCAACCTGAATTTGTTACGTGGGGATAATTTGAGACGATTTGTCATTCAGAGCCACCTTGGGGTTGATTTGTGCGGTTGCAGTGGCGAAGAATCTATACGTAAGAGCATTTAAAGGATATACCAAACAGATTCTTCGCCACTGCTTCCCGCTTGCCTGCCCCGAGGTGGCTCTGAATGACAACCAAACCCCGGTTCTTTTAAGGGACTACCATTATGTATTCTATAGGAAACACTACGTATAAAATCGTATTTTTCAATAACCTCTTGCAAATGGTTTTAAAGCCCCTTAATTTTGCAAGCAAAATTAAGGGGCTTTGATTCTGGTGGTGTTTTAGTTTGAAGAGACAGCGTGTCGGATTTGTCATTCAGAGCCACCTTGGCGCTGAAGGTGCGATTGCAGTGGCGAAGAATCTATCCGGAAATGGGCTCTATGCCTATTAAATAAAGCAATCTGTATTGTTAACTATCTTTTTCGGAAAATAAGTGCTAATGAAAATTCACCAGTATTTTGTTTACATCCTTACCAATTATGGCAAAACGGTCTACTACACAGGCGTAACTAACAATCTTGATCAGCGCTTAGCCGATCATTATTTTAACCGGGGAAATACGAACACGTTTACCGGCAGGTATGGTTGCTTTTATTTGTTGCATTATGAGATATTCAAATACATTCTGAAAGCCATCGAAAGAGAGAAGGAGATTAAAGGTTGGAGCAGACTGAAGAAGGTGTGGCTGATAAAGCAAAGTAACCCGGATTTGCAATTTTTGAATTACAGGTTCCTGGATTGGCCTCCTGGGGAGTTTTGGGGGCGGGAAAAAGCAGTGCCCGAATAGATTCCTCGGCTCTGCTTCCCACAAGCCCCCCCAAGGTGCCTGGGAATGACAAATTACGTTTGATAGTGTCACCGCAACACGATTTGTCATTCAGAGCTACTCTGGGGTTGTTTGAGGCGATCGCAGTAGCGAAGAATCTATCCGGAAAAGCATTTAAAGAGTTAACCAAAGAGATTCCTCGGCTCTGCTTCCCAGGGGCTGCCCCGAGGTGCCTCGGAATGACAATGCGTGCTCCATAGTTTAAAAAGAAAGGAGGCTATTCCAATACCAGCGTGGTACTGCCCACAACCGAACCGTCAACGGTGACTTCCAGCATGTATTTGCCGGGAAGAAATTTATCACCGTTATTGCTGCAATAGGAGGTGAGGTTTATTTCGGTGGCATTGTATTCAAAAGGTTGTTTGCCGGCAAAATATCCTTTGGATCCGTCGAAGGTGAATGTATTCTCAGGTGATTTATACATTTCCTTTCCATCGGGTGTCATAATACGGAAATAGGCTATGCGGGCTCCTTTCTTGGCTACCGGGTTTTCAGCAAATGAAAGAGATACTTTAATCTTTTCAACCTTTGACGCTTTGGCTGTCTCCAGCTCTTTCTTGCCTCCTGATTTGGTCCGGATACCGACGGCTTTAAAATTGGTGGCTTTTAACAAGGCAGCCATATTCACCTGTTTCTGCAAGTCTTCTTTTTCCTTGCTCAGGTTCACAGTCTTGTCTTTCTCCTTGTTCAGGTCGGCAGAAATTGTTTTCTTTTCCGCAACAAGGCTTTGATTCAGCTGGCCCAGTGAGTCGATCGTATATACATAATGCTTCATGATCTTACGAAGGGTTTCGGTTTCTTTTTTAAGCTTCATAATCACATAGGCATCTCCTTTGTGTTTGTCTGCTTCTTCAAGAAGTTGGGCGATATAGGCTCTTTTTTCATCCAGTTCCTTGTTTACTTTGGCATCGTTGGTCTGGAGTGTTGCGTATTCTTCCTGTACTTTCAGCAGGTCTGACTTCACATTTTCACGGTCCACAAAAACCTGTTTCACGATAACTTCAATCTTATCCGCTTTTTGTTTTTGGTCGAGATATAGTTTCAGAATATATCCGTTACTACCGCACAGCAAAAGGATAAACAACCAGAGAAAAATGACACCTCTTCTCTTTTTTTCTTTTTTGACTTCCTGCTGAACACCGGGAGATGACGGTCCTGTATTTTCCATGCTATAAAAGCTTTGATTGATCGTGTAATGCCTGCAATTAATAAGCCAAAATTACGGTTTTAACCCAAATCTATACAGCATGAAAACCTATATGCTAACAATGTAAAGTCAATAACCATGAAGAAAATGCTTCGTTCCTTGCTTAGTTATCCTGAGGGACTGCTTCATCTCTGCTTTCCGGTATGTTGCGCCTCCTGCTCCGCAACGCTGTTGAACGGAGAGCGTTTTATCTGCTCGGGCTGCCTTTTAAGCTTGCCCCTGACAGGCTTTGACCGCCGGGCAGAGAATCCGGTAAGTCGCTTGTTCTGGGGGAGGACAGAAGTGGAAACAGCTACCGCTTTCCTGTATTTTCAGAAAAAAGGGGGTGTGCAGCAGCTTATTCATAAGCTTAAATACAAAGGTCGAAAAGAGCTGGGCCGTGAAGCAGGGAGGATATTCGGGCTGGAACTAAGAAAACAGCCTGTCATCCGAACCTGTGACAGGATTATACCGGTACCTCTGCATGCCGGGCGCCTGAGGAAAAGAGGCTATAATCAAAGCGAATGGATAGGGATGGGAATGGCTTCTGTGCTCAAAATTCCGGTTGATACCAGTACCCTGCTTCGTACCGGGAAGTCCGAAACCCAAACTCGGAAATCACGTTTCAAACGCTGGGAAAATGTGGAAGATGTATTCAGTCTTTCCCCGGATCATACTATCAGCGGCAGCCATATCCTGCTTACCGATGATGTGGTGACCACCGGTGCCACCCTGGAAGCCTGCGTGAACACGCTTAAAAGGGCCGGAGATGTCCGGGTAAGTATAGCAGTACTGGCTGTGGCGGGTTCTTAAACAGCTTCAGCCACCACTTCGTTAACACCGGGTACAAGGCGTTTCAGCAGGCCTTCTATACCTGCTTTCAAAGTCATGGTGGATGACGGGCAACCGCTGCAGGCTCCTTTGAGCTGTACGGTAACAATACCTTCGTGAAAGGAACGGAAAGTGATGAGTCCACCGTCCTGCTCAACAGCAGGACGTATATATTGTTCCAGAATTTCCACAATCTTGTGTTCTGTTTCGTTCTGAGGGGGAGTATGTTCTGTGAATATGGTTGTACTTGTTTGAAAAGTATTATCCGTATGCACCTCTGCTGTCGGAACTTCGGTAACGGCTTCGGGATTGTTTGTCAGGAATTCCTTCATGAATTCCCTTACTTCCAGTGTGATATCATCCCAGGTCACAGATTCTGATTTGGTGACTGTAATATAGTTGCCGCTGATAAAAAGATCCTTGACAAAAGGGAATTGGAAAAGAGCACGGGCAAGGGGCGATCCTTTGGTATCGCTTCCTTTCAGAAACTGAACGGTAGCCCCTTCAGGCACCAGGAAACGGTTGGCCACAAACTTCATGGATGCCGGATTCGGAGTGCTTTCAGCGTATATGATGACAGGTTTTTGAAGCTTGGATTCCATGGTTTTTCAGGTGCTTACAATTTCGTAAATTCGTCCTTCTATTATCTAACAAAGGTAGGCATTTTGGCTAAGAAAGTGGATTTCCTTATTATCGGTTCGGGTATAGCCGGACTTAGTTATGCACTCAAGGTTGCAGAGCATGGCACAGTGTGCGTGGTCACCAAATCAAATGAGGATGAAAGCAATACCAAGTATGCCCAGGGAGGTATTGCCGCTGTAATGTATGATCCGGATTCCTATTCCAAACATATTTCTGATACCCTCAATGCAGGAGCCGGATTATGCAACCCGGAAGTGGTAAGGATGGTCATTGAAGAGTCAACCGCACGCATAGGTGAACTGATTGAATGGGGTGCCAAATTCGACCGCAAATCAAGCGGTGAATTTGACCTGGCCAGGGAAGGAGGACATTCCGAACACCGTATCCTCCACCATAAGGATGTTACCGGTTATGAAATTGAAAGAGCTTTGCTTGATCAGGTGCACAAGCATTCAAACATCGTGGTGCTGGATCACCATTTTACGATTGACATTATCACCCAGCATCACCTGGGTATGAATGTAAACAGCCGTACACCGGGAATTGAATGTTATGGTGCTTACATTCTGAATCTGAAAACCGGTACAGTTGAGACTGTCCTTTCAAAGACCTGCCTGATGGCTACCGGTGGTGCCGGGAATGTATATGCCGCCACGACAAATCCGGTCATAGCAACAGGCGACGGGGTAGCGATGGTATACAGGGCTAAAGGCAAAATAGAGAATATGGAGTTTTTTCAGTTCCATCCAACAGCACTTTATCATCCCGGAGAACATCCTTCCTTTCTGATTTCAGAAGCGGTGCGAGGTTTTGGAGGTATACTCAAAACGCTGGATGGAAAGACCTTTATGGAGCGTTATGATGAGCGTGGGAGTCTGGCTCCCCGGGATATCACAGCAAGAGCTATCGATAATGAGATGAAGGGGAGAGGAGAAGATTACGTATGGCTCGATTGTACACATCTGGATGTGGATGATTTTATCCGGCATTTCCCAAATATTTACCGCAAATGTCTGACACTGGATATAGACATCAGTAAACAATTTATTCCTGTTGTACCCGCGGCTCATTTTATGTGCGGGGGTATTCACGTGAATATGGAAGGGGAAAGTTCTATTCTGAATCTGTATGCTGTAGGGGAATGTTCCTGTACAGGGCTTCACGGAGCAAACAGGCTGGCCAGCAATTCCCTGCTCGAAGCGGTGGTGTATGCCCACCGTGCAGCGGCCAGTGCAGTTAAGAAGACCGGGCAAAACAAATGGAAAAAGGATGTGCCGGCCTGGAATGCAGAAGGTACCGCTCATCCTGAAGAAATGGTGCTTATTACCCAGAGCTTACGCGAAGTACAGACGATTATGAGTAATTATGTAGGTATCGTACGTTCGGACCTGCGCTTGAAGCGTGCTTTTGACCGCCTTGAAATTCTCTACAAGGAGAATGAAGATCTGTATTCGAAAACTACAGTGTCACCAAGACTCTGTGAATTAAGGAATGTTATCAATGTAGCTTATATCATTATTAAGCAGGCTATGCAGCGTAAAGAGAGTGTAGGTTTGCATTACAATATGGATTATAAATTCACAACAGCTTCTTAAATTACCGCGATGGCTCTTATCAAATCAGTGCGCGGCTTTACACCCGAATTCGGAACGGATTGTTACCTGGCCGAAAATGCTACCATTGTAGGTGATGTGGTGATGGGAGAGCAATGCAGTATCTGGTTTAATGCCGTAGTACGCGGCGATGTAAACAGTATACGCATGGGTAATAAGGTGAATGTGCAGGATGGAGCCGTGATTCATTGTACGTATGAGAAGACGAAGACGGTTATCGGGAATGATGTTTCCATAGGGCATAATGCGATTGTTCATGGTTGTACCATTCAGGATCATGTGCTGATCGGCATGGGTGCCATTGTAATGGACAATTGTGTAATCGGGAGCAACAGTATCATCGCTGCCGGGGCTGTGCTTACAGAAAATACAGTGGTAGAAGCCGGTTCAATCTATGCAGGGGTGCCGGCAAAAAAAATAAAGGATATACGTCCTGAACTGGTCGGAGGAGAAATCAAGCGAATTGCCAGGAATTATGTAATGTATTCAGGCTGGTTTAAGGAAGATTTGGAATTGTGAAACACTTATTCCCGTTTACAGACCGACCTGATTCCATAAGTGGTCTTGAAGCTGTTTTCGAATGTAGTGATATTGGTGGAGCTGGAGCTGCAGTATTTCTGTTCCTGAAGAATCTTTCCGTTGCTGTCTGTTGCCGTACAGGTGCTGCATTTCTTACAGGAAGAAAAGGAAGCGGCAACGACTAAAACGATTACACAAAGAAGGCTGAATTTTTTCATTGAATAGGGCTGTGGTCTGTCCTTACTGCGAATATAAGTGATTTTTATTAAACTTTTCCTGCTGGCCTCGACTCCGCTCGGCCTGACATATCATAATGTCACTTCGAGCGAAGCCGGGAAGTGATCAAATTTTCATTATTTCCAGATATCCGCCTTCTCCAGTTTTATCTTCCCTTTAAAAAAGAAATGGGTGCTTTTCTCAAAAGAGTCTGTATAGTCCGAAACATAAAAATGGTGCTTGGGACTTTTTTCCTTGTTTTCCAGTTTATGTGATTTTAACAGACGCAGCACTTCCTGAGCCACCACGCCGGCAGAATCTACAATCTGCATTTTATTCTTGTAATACTCTTCAATTTCGGGGCGTATAAGCGGGAAGTGTGTACAGGCAAGGATAAGGGAGTCTATTTTCTTCAGTTTAGGCCTTTCCAGATAGGAATGGATCACTGCCCTGCTGATCTTGTTATTAAAAAATCCTTCTTCAATCATGGAAACGAGCAGGGGAGTAGCCAGGGAAGAGACTTCCAGATTCTTAGATGCGGCTTTTATTTTACGGGCATAGATATCGGAACGTATGGTGCCCTTGGTGGCAATAACGCCGATATGCCGGGTATTAAGCTTTTTTGTAACCTCTTCCACAACAGGATCAATGACATTCATTACGAGTGCCCTGTTGCCTACAAAATCTTTAACTGTTTCATAGGCCTGTGCCGAAGCGGTATTACAGGCTATTACAATGAGCTTACACTTTTTTTCGAGGAGGAACTGGCTGATCCGTATTCCGTAATATTTAATGGAATCGGCCGACTTTTCACCATAAGGTAAATGTGCGGTATCACCGAAATAAATCAGCTTTTCATTGGGCAGAATGCTTGTAATGGCGCTGGCCACAGTAAGTCCGCCTATTCCGGAATCAAAGATCCCGATAGGATCTGAAGCCTTAAGAAGGATAGCGGGTTTAGCCAAGAATGACTTATATTATTACCTTATTTCTTTGGCGGGGGAGGGTTTTTTCCTCCGTTAGCTCTTGCTCCGTCAGTAGCCGAATTGAAAGGAATAGCATTGGCCGGAATGTTGAGTTTGGTCCGAACAGCAGGCATAAGGTTATCGCTTGGTTCGTAGTAAATGACTTGTCCGGAACTGGTATCGAAAACATATTTATAACCACCTGCTTTGGAAACTTCTGCAATGGCTTTGTTTGCTTTTTCGTAGATAGGCTTCAGGAGTTCATTCTTTTTATTCTGGAAATCAGCCTGTGCATTTTGCTGAAATTCCTGAAGACCCTGTTGCATACGTTGCAGATCATCTTCCATTGCTTTTTTGATCAGCTGACTGAAATTCGGATTCCCCTGTTCTTTCTGATATTCTTCCAGTTTTTTCTGGTATTCACCCTGCATGGTTTGAAGGCGTTGTTCAAGCTGTTTGTAATATTCCTGAGCATCGGCATCAGCCTTCTTTGTTTCAGGCATGAGCACAAGCAGGGAGTCAAGATGAATATGACCTATTTTCTGGGCATTGGCACTTACAGCTAAAGTCAGCATCAATCCGGCAGCAAGGATGGATCGGAAAAAGTTCTTCATATTAAAATTGGATTTATTGTTAAATCGGCGCAAATATAGGTTTATTTTCCGGAACCTTTTTTACTGTAACCGAGGGCTTCCAGAATTTTATCGCTTTCGTCGTATTTAGGGTTGGTATAGAGCATGGTTAGGTCGCTCGATTTGTCAAAAATAACAGCATAATTGCCCTGTTCAGCCATCTTTTTAACGGCATTGTATATTTCATCCTGGATAGGTTTAACCAGTTCCTGACGTTTCTTAAACAGCTCCCCGTCAACACCGAATTTTGCCTTTTGCAGGTCCTTGGCTTCTTTTTCCTTAGTCACTATTTCAGCCTCCCTTTTCTTCTTGAGTTCATCGGTCAGCAACACCTGCTCCTGCTGATAGTTTTTATACAGTTTATCCACTTCCTGAAATTTGGCTTCAATTTCTTTCTGCCACTGGCTGGAAATCTTATCCAGCTCACTTTGAGCTTCCTTGTATTTAGGTATCTGCCCGAGGATGTAATCGGAGTCCACATAGGCGAATTTCTGTGCTATGGAACCGGTGACAGTCAGTGTGGCAATGGCCAGGGTGAACAGGAGCTTTTTCATAATGAGTGGTTTAACAAGTGTATGATTCAGATCGGTTCTTATAACTCTCCAAGATTCGCACCAATGGTAAAATGCAGTTGTCCGCGTTGCATGGTCGGATAGGCCGGAACATCATCCAGTCTCCACCCATAATCCAGTCCGAGTAAACCGAACATTGGCAGGAATACCCTTATTCCGACACCTGTGCTGCGGTATACCTGGAAGGGATTGTATTCCTTAAAGGTATTCCAGGTATTACCTGCTTCTACAAAAGCCAGGCCATAAATAGTGGCCGCAGCGCTTTGAGTAACAGGATACCTTAATTCCATCGTGTATTTATTAATGATCGGGGAACCATGGGCAGCTGAAAGACTGGCATCGTTGTAACCCCGCATGGCAATGATTTCCCTTCCGTCAAGTGAATAACCGGTCAGACCGCTTCCACCCATATAAAAACGTTCAAAGGGAGTGAATCCGAGCTTGGCGTTGTAATAGCCCAGAAAACCGAAACCGGCACGTGTATTCAGTACAAGGTTACCGATGATAGGAGTGAACCACTGGGTGGTGAATTTCATCTTATAAAACTCCAGGAACTTATATTTCTCCTGATCCGATATAATGGCATAGTTCTTATTTTCCCACAAGGAATAAGGAGGGCTGAACTGTCCCATCAGTGTCATCGTTCCTCCACGGGTTACATATTCGGTCGGGGCTTTGTTCAGGTTGCTGCGGCTGATAGACATCTGTAAATTGATGTTGTTCGAGAAACCGTTGCTGAACGAAAATATATTCGAGAAATTCTTGAGGGTATAGTAGGCATAATTCACACTGCCGAAAAAGCTGAAATAATCATCCGGTTTTTTAAGTCTGGAACCGAAACCGGTAGTGACACCCCATATATTGAAGGAGGTGCGCTGTACATTATCCAGCGGAAGTCCGTTTGACTGTACAGAATAATAAGAAGTAAATGTAAGCGAGTTTGGTTTTTTACCACCCAGCCAGGGTTCGGTAAAGGAAGCATTCACGCTCTGATACAATGTTCCGTTCGACTGAGCCCGGATGCTCAGCCTTTGTCCGTCACCTGCAGGAAGGGGTCTCCATGCCGTTTTATGCCAGAATTTTCGCGCCGAGAAGTTATTGAAGGATACACCCAAAGTTCCGACAATACGTCCGGCTCCCCAGCCTCCTGAAAGCTCCAGCTGATCGGATGGTTTTTCCGTGACAGTGTATTCAATGTCTACTGTTCCGTCGGCCGGGTTAGGCTTTGGATTTACAGACATTTTTTCAGGGTCAAAGAATCCGATAACAGAAAGTTCACGTTGGGAGCGGATAATATCGGAGCGACGGAAAAGCTGTCCGGGACGGGTTCTTATTTCACGCATAATAACCTTGTCATTGGTCTTTGTATTACCCATTACTGTGACTTTATTGATGATGGCCTGCTTGCCTTCATAAATACGCATTTCAAGGTCAATGGAGTCATTGTCCACCCTTACTTCAACAGGGGTTACCTGGAAGAAGAGATAGCCATCGTCCATATACAGCGAGCTCACGTCGGTGCTGTTGGCATTCATGAACAGACGTGCATCCAGCAGACTCTGGTCGAATACATCTCCTTTGCGGATTCCCAGTCTGCCCGAAAGATCCTTGGAACTGTATTTTGTATTCCCGACCCAGTTGATATTGTTGAAATAATAGCGGTGTCCTTCCTTGATAGTGATACCAATACTTACCCGGTTAGGAGCTGAACGGTAAACGGTGTCTTTGACAATAGCTGCATCACGGTAACCTTTTTCCCTGAATTTTTCAATCAGGCTCTTCTTATCCTTGCGGTAATTATCTTCAATGAATTTGGAAGAGCTGAAAATGGTCCAGATTCTTTTTCGTTTGGTATCATCCATGGCATGATACAGTTTCCAGGGCTTAAGATGTTCATTGCCATAAATGAAAATATCCTGGATCTTTATTTTGGGACCTTTTTTAACGGTGATCATCAGCACAGTCATCCGTTTGTCAATCGTACTTGGTTGCTCTTCAATTTCCGCCTTGGCATCGAGGTAACCCTTGTTGACGAAGAAATCTACAATGCTTTGTTTGGTTGATTCCAGGACATAATCGGTAATCACTTTACGTCTGGAAATTTTGATTCGGGCCCGGAGATCATCTGTTTCTGATTTGCGCAGATTACTTTTGGGGGTAAACTGGAAAAAGTCAAGTCTGGGTTTTTCGACAACCTTAAAGTCAATCCATATATGGTTTCCTTCTGTTTTACGGGCTATACATTGTACATCTTCGAATAAGCCCTGGCGCCAGAGGTTTTGAATGGCTTCAGACAGCTTTTCGCCCGGTACCATCACTTTGTCGCCTTCTGCCAGGCCGGTAACAAGTTTCAGGACTCCTTTGTCCTGTATATTATCGGCACCGATCCAGCCTATTTCGGATATGATGTATTCTTTTGGAGAGGTATAGCTGAACTGGGTTGTATCCTGTGCGGAGAGCCTGGTATAAACAGCAGTCAGAAGGAACAGAAAGGTAATAATGCTTTTTTTCATTGCACAATTTCAGGACGCGATTTGCTCACTGGTTTTTCCAAACCTCCGTTCTCTTCCCTGAAAATCAAGGATAGCCTTATACAGATCTTCTTTTCTGAAATCAGGCCAAAGCTTGTCCGTAAAATGTAACTCGGCATAAGCAATCTGCCAAAGCAGGAAATTACTGATACGTTGTTCACCACTTGTCCGGATGAGCAGTTCCGGGTCTGGAAAACCGGCGGTGCAAAGAACGGAATTAAAAAGGGATTCGTCTATATCAGCGGTAGAAATTTCTTTCTTTTCTATGCGTTCAGCTATGTTTTTAACAGCTTTTATGATTTCCCAGCGGGAGCTGTAGCTTAATGCAAGGACCAGTGTCATTCTTTTGTTTCCGGAAGTGATAGCCATAGCTTCTTCCAGTTCTTTACGGCACCCGGAAGGCAGACTTTCCAGATCACCTATTGCCTGCAGCTTGATCTGATTGTCAGTAAGGGTCTTGGTTTCTTTACGGATAGTACCGATGAGGAGTTCCATCAGTGCATTTACTTCAAATTTAGGGCGGTTCCAGTTTTCTGTGGAAAAGGCATACAAAGTGAGGTATTTGATGCCCAGTTCGGCGGCGGTTTCAACAGTTTCCCTTACGGCTTTGACTCCATTCTGATGGCCAAACACACGGAGTTTCCCCTTCTGTTTTGCCCATCTTCCATTTCCGTCCATGATTACCGCAATATGCTGGGGAAGGCGGTTAAGATCAATCTTTTCTTTCAACGACATTGTGCTTTTAAAAAAAATCGTCCGCCAAGCGGACGACATATAAGCCAGGCTTTCTTATCTGTAAGAGTAGCAGGGTTTTTCCCTTGGTTTGAATTCAATTGAAATGGTTGCTCCTGCAAAAGAATACCAGTCATCCCTGCCACCATTCCCTCTTTCACTTCCTACACGGCTGCTGGCCGGGTCTTTGCTGATTGATCTGTCGGCCAATTGCGTTGCAAGCGATCCGTTCTGAGCCAGGGCTGCAGGTGAGGCATAGGTTCCGCTAACATCATCAAGATAAGGAGTGAAGGTTTTACGCATTCCCCATTCAACACCTAAACAAATACGGCGGGCCATACTGAATTTCATTCCTATTCCGAAAGGAAGGGATATCTGTGTGAGTTTATACTTCTTTGCTCCTCCTTTAGTTCCCTGCCCTTCTGTTCCCAATGGTTGAAGATCAATCCATTGGTTACCAAGCTGGGCTTCAGGATTAAACATAAAACCGGCTATTCCTCCGAAAATATAAGGAGTAAAAGGATGTTTTGTGCTTCCGGTCTTATATTCCATAAAGTTGAATTCAGCTTCCACACTGAGTTCATGCACATAGGACTTGAAATCCAGATTTCTTTCCTGTTGTGAAGTGGAACTGGAACGGGAATCATCGCCCTGTATATTGCCGAAAAGCAGGCAGCTCTTAAAACTGAAACGATGGTTATAGTTATAGCGGTATAAAACACCTCCGGCAGGCTGGGTCATGGGGCCGAAATGTCCGGTTGGGTTCAGATCTCCAATATAATAAGAGCATCCAATGAAAATACCGAATTCGCTGGTCTTAACTATTTTCTGTGCAGAAGCAGCCGTAAACAAAGAAACAATGCAAAGAAGAAGCAGATGTTTTTTCAAGACCTTGGGTATCGGTTCCTATTAGACAAAAAAACCTGTCCCTTTAACGGGTCAGGTATTCGCTTTATTTCATACAAAGTTAGAAATATTTCAATACGAACCCCGGAAATGTGGAAATCGGCCCGAAAAGGAGTAAATCCCAACTCATTTCATCGATTCTTCCAGTATTTGTCCGAAACGGAAAACATCCTCGAATGAATTATACAAAGGTACAGGAGCACATCGTATCACATGGGGTTCTCTCCAGTCAGCCATCACTCCTTTGTTCAACAGGCTCTCATACAGGTCTTTACCCTGGCCATGAGCCAGTATACTGATCTGAGCACCCCGGTCGGGAAGTGTTCTCGGGGTTATTATTTCCAGACCTTTTTTCCGGTCCGTGTATTTGGCAGCATGTCTTTTCTGAATATCATCCAATATAAACTCGAGGTAGGCGCTCAGCTTCCTGCTTTTTTCAATCAATGCATCCATACCGGCTTCCGCAAAAATATCGAGAGCCGCTTTATGTGCAGCCATTGAAAGCACGGGAGCATTGCTCAGTTGCCATCCTTCAGCGCTGGGGATAGGTGAAAACCCCTTTTCCATCAGGAAACGGGAGTTTTTATCATGCCCCCACCAGCCTGCAAACCTGGGCAGGTCATTATTTTTATGATAGCGTTCATGTATAAATGCACCGGCAACCCCTCCCGGGCCGGAATTGAGATATTTATAGGAACACCAGCATGCAAAATCCACATCCCAGTCGTGCAGATTCAGGCGAATATTCCCTGCAGCATGAGCCAGGTCAAATCCGACCAGCGCGCCGGCTTTATGTCCGGCTGCAGTCATTGCCTTCATGTCAAATACCTGACCTGTATAATAATTGATGCCTCCGAAAAGGACCAGAGCCAGTTCATGTTTATGTTTTTCAATCGTGCTCAGAATATCTTCTGTACGCAAGGTATGCTCTCCCTCCCGGGGTGAAACTTCAATGATAGCCTTATCCGGATCCAGTCCATGGAACCTGACCTGTGACTCAAGTGCATACTGATCGGAAGGAAAGGCTCTGGCTTCGCAGATTATTTTGAACCGGGAGGAGGTGGGCCGGTAAAACGAAACCATGAGGAGATGGAGGTTGACAGTAAGCTGGTTCATCACCACCACCTCTTCAGGTTTGGCACCTACCAATGCTGAAAGGGGTTTGGCAAACTGCTCATGATAGGGCATCCAGGGTTTACGGGCATGGAAATGACCTTCAACGCCGAAATTAGCCCAGTCTTCCAGCTCATTCAGGATAGCATCCTGAATACTGCGGGGTTGTAAACCAAGGGAATTGCCGGTGAAATAAACAACGTCTTTCCCGTTGTGTGAAGGGATGTAAAATTTTTGTCTGAATTTACCCAGGGGATCGGCTGAATCCTGCGTTTTGGCAAAATCGGATGAGTTAAGGTAGTTCATAGTATATTTGCAAAAGAATCCATTTTTATGCAAAGAGACAAATCAAATGCGCTTTTTGAAAAAGCCAAACGTTATTTTCCGGGTGGAGTCAATTCACCTGTCAGGGCTTTTCGTTCTGTAGGAGGCTCTCCCTTATTTATCCGTAAAGGAAAAGGATGCCATATAGAAGATGCCGATGGCAACACTTTTATAGATTTTTGTTGTTCCTGGGGGCCACTGATCCTGGGTCATGCACCCCCTAAAGTAGTGCAGGCCATTCAAAAAACCGTGGCTGACGGAAGTTCTTTCGGAGCTCCTACCGAACTGGAAAATGAACTGGCTGAACTGATTCTGAAAAACAACCCTTATATACAAAAGCTTAGATTCGTAAGCTCCGGAACAGAAGCAGTAATGAGTGCCATCCGGCTGGCGCGGGGATACACCAAACGAAACAAGATTCTCAAATTCGACGGATGTTATCATGGTCACAGTGATTCTCTGCTGGTCAAAGCCGGATCAGGGCTGGTAACATTTGGAAATACCTCTTCTGCCGGAGTTCCGGAAGCCTTTGTTAAGGAAACCATTGTTGTTGCCCTGAATAATAAAGAAGCGGTGAAACAGGCTTTTGTACAGTTTAAGGATGAGATTGCCTGTGTTATCATAGAACCTGTACCTGCCAATAACGGACTCCTGCTTCAGGAAGAATCATTCCTCCGTTTTTTACGTGATCTGTGCACAGAGCACAGAACCCTTCTTCTTTTTGATGAAGTGATCAGCGGTTTCCGTCTGGGCTTTACAGGTGCAGCAGGTTACTATGATATTCAACCGGATATAATAACCTATGGAAAGATTATAGGAGGCGGATTACCTGTAGGTGCCTATGCTTCTTCTGAACAAATCATGTCACACATTTCTCCTGAAGGAGACGTTTACCAGGCCGGAACCCTGAGTGGAAACCCGGTGGCAATGGCTGCAGGAATAGCTCAGCTGACAGAGTGTCTCTCTTCCGGATTCTATGAAAACCTGGAGAGCCACACGAATGAATTTGTGAATGCACTGAATGATTTTGCAGATAGCAGACGTTATTCCTTTCATGTATTCTCTATCGGTTCCATTTTCTGGTTTGCTTTTACGGATTTGAAAGCCATCGGTTCTGCCGATATGATTGATGCGTCAAGTATGGAGCATTTCCGCAAGCTTCACCATGAATTGCTTGAAAGAGGCATATACCTGGGTCCTTCGGGTTATGAAGTTGGCTTTGTAAGCCATGCCCATTCGGCGGAAACCCTGCGTGCCTGTCAACGGGTTATAATGGATTGCCTGGATATTGTCTTGAAGTAAGCAAGGGAAACGGCAGAGCATGCAGCAAACCGGAAAGACAAAAAAAGGGTTCAACCGGCTTGCGCCTTATTATGACACCTGTGTACACCTGCTATTCGGACAGGCTCTTGAAAAAGCACAGCTCCATTTTCTCAATAAAGATATCCTGTACAACAAAATTCTGATCCTAGGAGGTGGTACAGGTTTTCTGTTACCGGTACTCCTCCGGAAAAACCCCGGTGCACAGATTTGCTATCTCGACATTTCTTCAGCGATGATCAGCAAAGCCAGAGCACGTGTTGAAAAAGAGTTTCCTCAGGGCTCCGGACAAATCGATTTTATATGCGGATCCTATTCTGATTTACATTCCGGGTTCAGGGCTGAATTGATAATCACTCCTTTTGTACTCGATTGCTTTCCTAAGGATGAACTGGAAATAGTTATTCAGACTTTATCCCTGAACCTGATTCCCGGAGGAAAGTGGCTTTTTGTGGACTTTGTTAAGCCTGTATCAATCCTTCCACGTATTTTTTCATTTCTGCTGATAAGGCCTCTTTATGCCGTATTTAATCTGATCTCTGGTTTGGGGCTGAAAAAATTACCGGACTACGCTGTGATTTTTAACACATATGGTTTTAAGCTCCGTGCCGAAGCCGCTTATTGTGCATCTCTGGTCAAGGCCAGAATGTATGAGCGCTGAAAACCAGTAGACATTGCACCAGCATCATACCCTCCAGGCCATAGGTATAAAATAAATCAGGACTGCCCGCAGCTGATTTGTGAATCATCCATCCTGATAAAAGAGCAGATAAAGTAAGGGCCAGGAAATAAGCAGGAGGGAATTCATGCAGAAAGCCGGCTTGTATTCCGGCCAGGATAATAAATATACCCAGGGCCAGAAAGGACAGCAAACGGGCTTTCGTATTGCCAAGGATAACCGGAATTGTGGCAGTGCCCTGACTTTTGTCAAAGTCCTTATCCCTGATATCAAAAGGAAGTGTGATGGCAAAGATGAAACATACACGCCTCAAAAACACAAAAAATATGGAAGTTTGAAAAAGGGAAGCCTTGCCACCCAACTCAAGCACAGGTAGTAAAACAGTTGTGAGGCCGAGTACCATGCTGATCAGAATTATCTTTATTCCGGCAATATCCCTTAACCGGATCCATGTTCCTTTCCAGGGAACACAAGGTATGGTATAGCCAAGTGAAACGAGTGCTATAGGCAATAAAGGAGGCAGGATGCGCCAGGGAATACTGAACACGAGTGACCACACCGTGCATAGGGCAGAGGAGAGGAAGATAAAATAAAACAAGATTCTGTGCTGTTGAATCCACCTATGCCTTTCCGTAAGCTTGACGGGCCCCTCATGAACCTTAAAGCGGTATAAGCGGTGAAAGCAATAAAGGCAAAGTGTTGCAGAAAAAAGAAAAAAAGAATAGCGAAAGCCTGAAAGGGTTTGCCCTAGTGCAAGGGAGGTTTCAAAAACCAGGGAAGTGACACAGAAGGAAAGGAAAATATTCGAGAAGGCAAGGAAAGCAACAAACCGGAAGAGTCCTTTCCGGATCATGAGGCATTCCAGAACAGGTGAAAAGTAAGAAGGCCTGAAGTAAGACCGGCGATACCACCTATCAGTGAACGGAACAGCTTTTTACGGCGTGCCACTTTTTCGTATCCAAGTACATAGGTGTCAAAATTCAGGTATCCGGGTGTTGAAACAGTATTGTATTTGATTTTTATTTTGGGAATAAGCATCAGTCCGCTAAAAACAAATGGAGGTATAGGGCAGATAAACACTCCCCAGTATCCGGAAGCCACACCAATCAGAATACTCGTGGCTGTCACATACGGACTGTGGTAATATTTTTCGGCATCTCTTTCTCCGAAAATAAAAAGACGCGTTTCTTCCGTTGTGAAATAATTGCCGGAGATGGTATCCTGCTCATAAATAATTTTCTCATTTCCGTTTTTATAAACGATGGAGAAAACAAGATCTTCATCAATCAGGATTGTTTTTTCCTTCCCCTTTTTGCGGAGATAGGAGATCTTGATTTTATGGAAGGTGGTATCAAGGATTGTCCCGGCTAATTTACTACCATTCATAAACATAACCGTATCTTTTGGGCCGTCGGTCTTGGTCCGGGCCTGTGCAGAATCACTTAAATTCAGAAAAATTAAAAGAAAAAGCGCAGCGCTCAGGATCCTGTTCATTCTGAAAGACTTGGTACGTTTCAAAGATAATGATAAAAATCAGTACCTCCCTTTCGGTTTTCTTTTACCTTTGCTTTCCCTTCAGAATTTCCATAAAAATGATCTATATATGCTGAGAGATAAGTTTGCCGACCGACACAACGGACCTGCGCCAAAGGAGCGGGAGAAAATGTTCAAAAAACTGAATATCCAGTCACTGGATGAACTGATTGAACAAACCATTCCTTCCGGGATCAGGCTGAAGAAGCCACTCAAGGTTGATGCTGCTCAAAGCGAATTTGAATACCTGAAAGCATTGCGTAAGACTGCATCGAAAAACAAGGTATTCCGTTCCTGTCTGGGAATGGGTTATTACGGCACTATCATTCCGGCTGTCAATCAGCGTAATATATTGGAAAACCCGGGCTGGTATACGGCTTATACCCCTTACCAGGCTGAAATTTCTCAGGGCAGACTCGAAGCCCTGCTCAATTTCCAGACCCTGGTCATGGATATGACCGGTATGCCGATTGCCAATGCCAGCTTGCTGGATGAAGCTACTGCTGCTGCTGAAGCAATGACCATGCTTCATGCCGGCCGTTCCAGAGAATCACAGAAAAGGGAGGCGCATGTGTTTTTTGTTTCCTCCGAAGTATTCCCTCAGACTCTTGCATTGCTGCATACGCGTTCTGCACCATTGGGTATTACACTGGAGGTTGGAGACTGGCGAACATTTCAGTTTCATGACAAAGTATTTGGAGCACTAATTCAGTTCCCGGATTTGAATGGAGGTGTACATGCTTATGCGGAATTTGTTCAGAATGCAAAAAAGTATGATGCTTCCGTTGCCGTCGCAACAGATCTTATGGCATTGGCCCTGCTTAGTCCTCCGGGAGAATGGGGAGCTGATGTTGTATTCGGAAACTCACAGCGTTTCGGTGTCCCTATGGGATACGGAGGCCCTCATGCCGCCTTCTTTGCAACACGTGAAGAGTATAAACGCTTGCTGCCCGGCCGCATAATAGGTGTTTCGGTTGATGCCCAAGGGCATCCGGCACTTCGTATGGCTTTGCAAACACGTGAACAACATATACGCAGAGATAAAGCCACATCCAATATTTGTACAGCCCAGGCATTGCTGGCCATCATGGCAAGTATGTATGCCGTTTACCACGGACCTGCCGGAATACGTTCCATTGCAGAAGGGATCCACCGTTCTGCAGCCCTCCTTGCCGCTTCACTTCGTAACTTGGGTTATGGAATCAAACAAAATTTGTATTTCGATACATTGCATATCACGCCTGCTTCCGGTGTTTCTATAGAAACCATCCGGGACCATGCTGTGAAAAACAATTTTAACTTCAGGTATGTCGGTACCGAAGCTCTTACACTGGCATTGGATGAAACAACTTCTTTGGAAGATTTGCAGGATCTGGTGACCGTTTTTGCCTCTGCCTGCGGTAAGCCGGCCGTAAAGCTTACCGACGAAGAATGGAACGCACAGACGTCCCTGATAGCAGTTTCTGAACTGAGACGTTCTTCTCCCTACCTGGGTCATCCCGTATTCAATTCCTACCATTCGGAAAGTGAGATGATGCGTTATCAGAAAAGGCTTGAAAATAAGGATCTCTCATTGACTCATTCCATGATTGCACTTGGTTCATGTACCATGAAACTCAATGCAGCCACTGAATTATTCCCTATCACTTGGCCGGAATTTGCCAACATACATCCTTTTGCCCCGGTTGATCAGACCAAAGGTTACCAGCAGATATTAAAAGAACTGGACAAAGATCTTTCCCGTATCACCGGATTTGCAGCAATGAGTTTCCAGCCTAATTCAGGTGCACAGGGAGAATATGCAGGTTTAATGGTTATACGGCAATATCATATCAGCAGGGGTGATCATCACAGGAATGTGGTGCTGATCCCGACTTCTGCACATGGTACCAATCCGGCCAGTGCTGCCATGGCAGGAATGACGATTGTATTGGTTAAATGTGATGATCACGGAAATATTGATGTAAAAGACCTGAAAGAAAAAGCTGTTGCGAACAAAGAAAAATTGTCATGCCTCATGGTCACCTATCCGTCCACCCATGGTGTTTATGAAGAGAGTATAAAGAAAATCACCGGTATCATTCATGAAAATGGTGGACAGGTGTATATGGATGGAGCCAATATGAATGCACAGGTAGGTTTGACCAGCCCCGGTAATATTGGTGCCGATGTCTGCCACCTGAATCTTCACAAAACATTCGCTATCCCTCATGGTGGGGGAGGACCGGGCATGGGCCCAATCGGTGTTGCCAAACATCTGGTTCCGTTCCTCCCTTCTCATCCGGTTATTTCAACAGGCGGGGAACAGGGAATAAGTGCTGTTTCAGCTGCACCCTGGGGTAGTGCGCTTATTCTGTTGATTTCTTACGGATATATAAAGATGCTGGGAGCTGTAGGACTTGCTGAAGCCACAAAAATTGCGATTCTGAATGCCAATTATATGAAGGAGATATTACAGGAGCATTATCCTGTATTATATGTCGGTAAGAACGGGCGTGTAGCGCATGAAATGATTCTGGATTGCAAGGAATTTAAACGGACAGCCGGTGTGGAAGTTGGAGATATAGCCAAACGCCTTATGGATTATGGTTTTCATGCCCCTACTGTTGCATTCCCTGTACATGATACGCTGATGATAGAACCCACAGAAAGTGAATCCAAGGCTGAGCTGGACCGGTTTTGTGAAGCAATGATTTCCATTCGTCAGGAAATACGGGATATCGAAAACGGGTTGGCTGATGCCAATGACCATGTCATAAAAAACGCACCTCATACTTGTAAAGTCCTGGTTGCAGATACCTGGAGCCATCCGTATTCAAGGGAGAAGGCAGCCTTCCCGCTTCATTGGGTGAAGGAAAATAAGTTCTGGCCTTCTGTTGCCAGGATTGACAATGCATCGGGTGACCGTAACCTGATTTGTTCCTGTCCTCCTCTTGAACACTATGCAGATGTTGTATTCTAAGTAATCGGACAGGTTTAAGCGGCTCGTGAAAATTTTGACAGATTAGGAATTAAATGCCTATATTTGTCCTGACCACATTTACGAAACCACTTAAAACTGTCACTAATGCGCAAGGAAATTACTCTCCTGTTTATGCTTGTATGCGGATTCTCGGGCTTTGCCCAAAGAGGATACACTACAGGTAATTCTGTAACTACAACCGGTCAGGATACCCTGTTGTTCCAAAGTTTCAACTACACGAATTTTTCGTTCGATACCACCATGCCTCCGGGGCATAATTTTGATACTGCCTGGTATGCGTATGACAATGCCTTTCTGATCGATGGATCAGGATCCACTTCACCACGTCCCGGTCATTGGTTCCGTTCGTATACATTCTGGAAAGGCGATTCGGCCAATTTCCTCATCACCATGGCTTCGAATTCCTGGTTTAACCCTGCCGGAACTGCAGATGACTGGCTGATTACACCAAGTATTTACATTTCTGACACTACAGCCAAGTTCTCCTGGAGATCAGCTACCCGTCAAACACCTTATTATCTCGATGGATATGAAATCCGTTGCTCTGCAGCAGGAACAAACTCCCTCAGCTCGTTTCATGATACCCTGTTTACTGCAGGTGAATACCTGAGCCGCGTAACACCACTGGCCGATTCAAGCTATGGTCCTTATACTTTCTCCAAAGGATGGGTACAAGGTGCAAACCATACATATATAGCTTGCAGCGTACCTCATTGCGATTCATCCCGTTTCTACGGAGAACTTGCACCGCATACCGTAAGCCTGAAGGCATATGCCGGTAAAACAATTTTCCTGGCTGTCCACCACAATTCACATGATGACAATCTGATTTCTGTGGATAATCTGCTGGTAACCGGAACAGGTGTAATGGGTATCAATGAGCATGTACATGCCATGGAACTGAATGTATTCCCGAATCCTTCCTACGGTGACTTTCAACTCAATTACACATTGCCGACTTCCTCCAGTGTAATGGTTAGTATCTATGATATGTCCGGGAAACTGGTGAAAGCCAAGTCAATGGGTCTTCAGGCAGAAGGAAGTCAAACCCTGAATATCAACCTTTCAGAACTTTCAGCAGGTCATTACAGTCTGGTTATGCAGACTGCTGCCGGTAAGTCTACAGCTCATCTGATTCTGAAGAAATAAGAGGACATTTTAACATTTCAAAGGCCCTGATGGAAACGTCAGGGCCTTATTTTTTTGTTTTAGAAAAATAATCTATCTTTGGAATTCAAACCTAAACCTTTAATCTACTCTTACGATGAAAAAAATTTATGCTTCATTTCTTATGATCGCAGTGGGTGGTGCGATGCTTGCACAGCAAGCAGGTCTTCCTGTTCTGCCATCCCGACAGTACATGCCGGTTGATCCAAAGCTTGCAGCGATCACCCATGCACGTATGGCTGAGCACGGTAAATTACTCACACGCACAATGAGAAGCGGTGTTGTAAATCAGCGATTGAGCCCTACCGGTGCCGTTGTTATGGATAACGGAGGATGGGGTCAGGTAGGTACCGGTCTTACATTCGGTGAATTCGTGGAACCACTTTTTGTGGATTCTACTGTTACCTTTAAAGCAACTGCGGTAGCAAATATCCGTACCATCAAGGCCGGTGGTTTGCTCGACCCGACTTCTGTAAATTATACCAACATCCCTACCCCAAACCCAACACCGGGTTTTATTGCTGCACAGCCTTATACGGTGGATACAATTTGGGTAGCAGGATATTATAATATTAAGAATGGTGCAAATGTCGGTGACACATTACAGGTAGAAGTGAACTACGGAATGAAGAATGCAACCTATTACCAAGGTCTGCAGGAAAGCGCTCCATACCCTATCTGTCACTGGACTTGCCCAAAATCTACTGTATCAACTACTCCTGGAAACACCAGTTTTGACCCGGCTCCGACTGCAAATAAGGTGGTTATCAAGCGTGTGCTTAAATTAACTGATACTATTTCCGGGGCATCAAATCCGAACTTCCCTTATATTGCCTGTATCCCATCTTCACCTTTGGTTGTACCTGCAGGCGGAAATGTGGTAAGTGTTCAATATACACTGGTTCCTAAAGCTACGCATACTGCAAACCAGGATTATTTCGATTTTGGTACCAATGCATCTACACTGAATTCTTTTGTAGCCCTGCTGCTTCAGGAAAGCAATACCAACCTTGGTATGTTTTATGACTCTACTTACAAGGCAAACACCCCATACAATCCAGCCGGACTTCCAGGTGCTGAGCTTATGACCAAGAGCCGTTACGGAACATGGTCTGCTTCTGTCCTGAATGGTTGCATGTACCCACGTACCGATGTAGGATATATTTGGGATGTGTCCGTTCATTACACACCTACCGGCATTGAAGAATTCACGAAATACGGTGTATCTCTTCAGCAGAACATGCCTAACCCTTTCAACGGTACTACTGTGATCGGTTACAGCCTGGAAAAATCGACTGACGTAATGTTCACTGTATACGATATGACTGGTCGTATTGTAATGCAAAATAACTACGGTGTTGTTTCTTCCGGTGATCATACCATTACCCTGAATTCTTCAGAAATAGGTAAAGGCATTTATTTTTACAATGTAAAAGCCAATGGTGCTTCTTTGACTAAAAAGATGATCATCACTGAATAAGCTTAACAGTTTTGAATAAAAAAATCCTGACGGTTAGCGTCAGGATTTTTTTTGCTTATAAAATAAATATCAGATCAGTTTTTCCCTGAAATTTTTCAGGAATTTGGTGGCATACACAAAGTCATTCAGTTCCTGATTGTCTGTACGAAGAATTTCAAGTTTATTCCCCTCCCAGGCTTTGACCCCTTTGTGAAGAAAGGCTATTTTATCACCTATTTCAAGCACTGAATTCATGTCATGTGTAATGACAACAGTGGTAATATTGAATTCATGGGTTATTTCATTAATGAGTTCGTCAATAAGGATGGATGTTTTGGGGTCCAGCCCGGAGTTCGGCTCATCACAGAACAGATATTTGGGCTCCATCGCAATAGCCCTTGCAATGGCTACTCTTTTTTTCATCCCTCCGCTCAGTTCAGAAGGGAATAGTTTGTTGACATTATCGAGGTTTACGCGCTTGAGGCAGAAGTTGGCCCTTTCTCTTTTCTCCTCTGCACTTTGGCTTGTGAAAAAAGAGAGCGGGAAGATCACGTTTTCTTCAACATTCATGGAATCAAAAAGTGCTCCGCCCTGGAAAAGCATGCCGATCTCTTTGCGGACTTCTTTTTTCTGATTAAAATTCATCTGGGAAAACTCCTTTCCGTTATAAAAGATCTGCCCTGCATCAAGCTCCAGCAATCCTACCATGCATTTAAGCAATACCGATTTCCCGGTCCCGCTTTCTCCGATGATAAGATTGGGCTTGCCTTGTTCAAAAGTGAACGAGAAATCTTTCAGAACCTGGCGTTCTCCGAAATTCTTAAAAAGGCGACGTACTTCTATCATGCCAGAAGGAGTTGTGTCAGTAAAAGGTCGAAAAACAGAAGTACCACGCTGCCATAAACCACAGCTTTTGTGCTGGAACGGCCTACTTCACGGGCACCCCCATGCGTATAATAACCGTGGTAAGCGCTTACAGAAGTGATAATGAAGGCGAAGACCAGTGTCTTTATCAGTGCATATACGACATTATAAGGTCTGAAATCCCATTGAATTCCATACAGATACTGGTGTGGAGTAACAGCATGGGTCAGGGTACCGAATACCAGACCTCCTATCATAGCCAGAAACATGCTGATGACAATAAGGAAAGGAAGAATAAATACGAATGCCGTTATTTTGGGAAGGATGAGATAAGCCGCAGAATTCACGCCCATGATTTCCATGGCATCTATTTGTTCTGTTACACGCATCGTGCCGATTTCCCCTGCAATGTTGGAGCCTACCTTTCCGGCCAGGATTAAACTCACTATTGCAGGAGAAAACTCCAGGATAATGCTGTCACGGGAAGCAAGGCCTACAGCATATAATGGTATCCAGGGGCTTTCAAAACCAAAAGCCGCCTGAATAGTAATGACTGCCCCCATAAAGATGGAAATGATGGCAATGATACCCAGGGAGCCTATTCCAAGCGAATTAACCTCTGTGAAAAAACGGGCCCTGTAAATACTGAATTTTTCAGGCTTGGAAAAAACCTTCGTTAACAGAAAGTAATATCGGCCTATGTTGAAGAAGATGTTCATTAAGGGACTAAAATTACGGATTTTAAGTCAGTGAACCTCAAGGCGGCAAAATCCATACCTTTGTTTAAATGCAGTTCGTATGGGAAGCCGGAATCAACGTCCTTTTTTAGTCTTCATCCTGATTGTGTTTACCCTGACATCCTTTTCAGGCTGTTTTATTTTTCACCGTAAGAACAGGTGTGAGGATTGCCCCAGCTGGGGACATAACAAGCATTCCCTCTCTCGTCCCCCGCACTGACAAAATACCTATATTTAGGTATAAGCCCTGAGTCCCTGATCCGGCATGATGTGTATCTTTGCTTAACGAAGACGTATGAAGCAATCTGCACGAAATCTTTCTGAACTTGAGGTTGGCGAACATGCCATTATCGATTCCTTTACAGATCCGGTGATGTCATTAAAGCTGCTGGAAATGGGATGTACTCCGGGAGAAACAGTCCAGCTGGTCAAAGTAGCACCTATGGGTGACCCTATCGCCATTTCCGTTTCCGGTTACCTTCTCAGTATGCGCAAAGCGGAAGCCTCTACTGTATTAATTCATGTTATTGCACCCTGAATCTTAGTCTGATCTGACCTATATTAACTCATGGAACCGTTCGGGATCAGTGAATCAACAACAGCAGCCAGAGTTAAGATAGCGCTTGTTGGGAACCCCAACAGCGGCAAGTCAACCTTGTTTAATTCTCTGACCGGGATGAACCAGCGGACCGGTAATTTCCCCGGTGTCACTGTCGATAAAAAAACAGGATTGGTTAAACTTCCCGGGCAGGATAAAAAACCGGGCTGGGAACTTGAATTTATAGATCTGCCCGGTACCTACAGTCTCTACCCCAAATCATTGGATGAGGCTGTTTCCTATAGGGTTCTGTCAGATCCTCAGAATGAAGATTATCCTGATATTACCGTCGTTGTGGCCGATGCCTCTAACATCAAACGGAATTTGTTTCTCGTTACCCAGTTAATAGAACTCCGCCGCCCTGTAATCCTGGTTCTTAATATGGTGGATGTGATGCGGAGTCAGGGCACTATCATTCACCGCGAAAGATTAAGTGAAGAGCTCGGCATCCCGGTTCTTTTTTCCAATGCACGTAAAAAGGAAGGCATAGAAGAGCTGAAGGGGATTCTGAAAACCACTATACCGGTATCTGATAAAACATTTTTCAGGGAAGCACCTCCATCAGCCTTGCTTAAATCATTGCGTGAATTTGTACCTGTTCCGGAACCTTATTGGGTATGGCAGATATTAAGCAATGTGGATGAGCCAGGTTCGCTCACCTCAGCTCAGAGGCAGGGAATCAAAAATCTGGGTCTCGCGTATGGCTTTGATGCCACAGCCTTTCAGGCCAGGGAGAGCGTAGCCCGTTTTGAAACCATCAGCCGGATTGTGGATAATTGTGTGGAAC
>JBIOHC010000030.1:0-48026 GCA_044448685.1 Bacteroidia bacterium | reverse complement strand
TTCCAATTCCGGAGGCACAGCAGGTATTGCATCCAGTACAAATGTAAATTGTAACGGATCGTCAAGCGGAACAGCTACAGCAAGTATCACAGGAGGTACAGGGCCATTCACCTATTCCTGGTCGCCTGCAGGCGGCACTGCAGTCACGGCCTCCAATCTTACTTCCGGCACTTATACCTGCACTATCACCGATGCCAATAACTGCGTTACGAGTTCGACCGTTAGTATCACCCAACCTGCTGCATTTGCTGTAAGCACCACCACTACCGCATCCAGCTGTGGTACCGCCAACGGATCGGCTACAGCCAATGTCAGCGGAGGAACAGTACCTTATACCTATTCCTGGAACACCACGCCGGTTCAGACAACAGCAACAGCAACGGCTATCACAGCCGGCAGCTATTCGGTTACAATTACGGATTCCAAAGGCTGTTTGCAAAGTATTGGGGTAAGCGTTAATTCGAATTCAGGAGGAACTGCAGGTATCGCTTCAAGTGCTAATGTTTTATGTAACGGAGGCAGCACCGGATCGGCAACTGCAAGTATAAGCGGAGGTACGGGCCCTTTCACCTATTCCTGGTCACCAACCGGCGGAACAGCTGTTAGTGCCAGCAACCTCCCTTCCGGAAATTATACCTGTACCATTACAGATGCCAACGGATGTGTTTCCAGCTCTTCGGTAACACTTACACAGCCAACAGTTCTTACCGATACCACAGCGCTTACCGCTGCCAGTTGTGGCATGAATAACGGAGCGGCCAACACCACTGTCAGCGGAGGAAGCGGAGGTTATGCGTATAGCTGGAGCCCCTCCGGCGGCATTGCTGCCACAGCTTCCAACCTGGCACCAGGCACATACACCTGTACTATCACCGATACACACGGCTGCTCTCTGCAAACAGTTGCTGTTATCACCACCAGTGGCGCAGCTCCAGTAGCATCCATCACAGCTTCCGGACCTACCACCTTTTGCCAGGGCAGTACCGTTACACTGACGGCAACAGGAGGAGGAACCTATAGCTGGAGTAACGGAGCAACCACAGCAGGTATAACAGTGAGCACAGCCGGAACATACAGCGTGACAGTTACCAACGGATGCGGAAGCAACAGCACCGCTTCGGTCATCACCGTCAATCCATTACCCTTAGCCTCTGTAACAGGAGGAGGTACGATTTGCCACGGCGATTCCCTGTTGCTTACTGCAAGCGGAGGAGCTTCATACAGCTGGAGCACAGGACAAACAGGAACATCCATTTATGCTGCTGCCAGCGGAACGTATACAGTCACCGCCTCTAACGGGTGTGGGACTTCCAGTGCGGTAACAACTGTTAATGTTGGCAGTGTAACAGCAGGCTTCACCGCCGACAGCACCTCAGGTAATGCTTCCCTTACTGTTCACTTTACCAATACAAGTTCCGCATCGGCTACCACCTGGTCGTGGAATTTCGGTGATGGATCAACAGCTACCGGAGCAGGGGCTGTACACACTTTTGGAACCGGAGGAACATATACAGTAGTACTTACCGTGACTAACGCAACGGGATGTACAGATACCTATTCCATGCTTATTACGGTAAGCGATCAGACATCCTGGATACATTTCCCGGATGTATTTACTCCCAATGGTGACGGCTCCAACGATTTGTTCCTCTTCCCCAGCATGGGTATTACAGAATTCGATGTGATCATTTATGACCGCTGGGGTGTGCAGTTGTCAGAGCTCCGATCTCCCGACGATGGTTGGGATGGACGTACCATTGCCGGAGAACCTGCATCAAACGGTACTTATTATTATATCCTGAAAGCTAAGGGTGCTGACAAAAAGGTTTATAATCACCAGGGATGGTTTATGCTTTTCGGGCATTAACCGGCTTTCCCGCCTTTTTTCTACCTTCGTATGGTAAAATCATGACCATGCGCACTATCCTGCTTATCTCTTTTTTGTTTTTGGCATTCCTCCAACCAGCTGTTGCTCAAACAATAGAATCGGATGCTGTATTGAAAAATATCCGTTCCCAGGTTCCGGAAGGATGGGTCATGGAACTCAAAGACAAGAAACTGGTAATTTACCGCAAGGATTCTGTCTGGACCAAATCGGTCAACAAAATGAATATGCAGGCCCAGATCAAAAAAATGAATGCCGAAGAGCGGGCTGCCAATTTTAAGAAGACAGGCAAACGTACCCGTGCCATGATTTCATACCGCCTCGATACGAAATGGACCCTGAAAGCTATCAAAGCTGCAGAAGATCAGAATAAGAAAACCTATATGCAGGTTTCCAGGCTACCCGCCAAATTTAAAATTGAAACCCTCTATGACTCCATTCTCAGTGAAAAAGGAGGGGATTTTTATATCGCAAAGACAAATGAAGACAAGGTTCAGATAAAAAATTATGAAGCAGAGAAAGCACGCCTGCTGAAGAATATTGTACAGGTACCTTTTCTGCAAACGGAAAAATACAGCCTCTTCCCCGACATTTGTACAGGTGCTGAAGATGCCTTTACAGATGTCTATCCGGAACAAGCCACGAGTGAGCTCTACAAAATCCGTAATTCGGTTACCGAAGTATGCCGCATACAACCGTGAGTACAGCTCTGAAGCAGAATTCTTAATTTCACGGCGTGAATCATCTGCGCATTCTGTACCGCTACCTCCTTTATTATATTCATGCCTCAACAAGGCATGATCTGCACAGCCCTTTCATGTTCAGCCTGATGACAGAAGTGATTGAGAAGGATCAAAAAACAGAGGTGCATCATCCTATAGAACAACTCCGTAAAGAACTGCTGTCCTCAGGAGAGGAACTGGATGTTCTTGATCTTGGTGCCGGTTCTTTTTCAGGAAAACCTGAAAAGCGCTCCCTCAAAAGCATCACCCGGAACACATCCAAATCGGCCCGCTATGCAAGGCTCTTATACAGGCTCAGCGCCCGCTTCCGGCCTGATTATATACTGGAGCTGGGCACCAGCACAGGAATCAGCAGTCTGTACCTGCATGCCGGACATCCCGAGGCCAGCCTGATTACTATCGAAGGCAGCCCCTGCATTGCTGAACAGGCATGGAAAAATTTTATCCGGCTTGGGGCTCCGGACATACAGCTCATGACAGGCTCTTTTGAAGAAAAACTGCCTTTGGCTTTAAAACAAATGCCTGTAGCAGGACTTGTTTTTTTTGACGGGAATCACCGCAAAGCACCTACTCTGGATTATTTCAGACAATGTCTGGAAAAAGCCGGGGAAGATTCTGTTTTTATTTTTGATGATATTCACTGGTCAGACGAGATGACGGAAGCGTGGGAAGAAATCAAAACCCATGAAGCCGTTACGGTAACAGCCGATCTGTTTTTTATGGGCCTCGTTTTTTTTCGTAAAGGTCAGGAAAAACAGCATTTCACACTTCGCTATTAGTTCTGAATGAATTCTTTACCTTTATTCCAATATTTAAGACTATGTCATCCATTATTAGCCTCAGCCAGATTGCACGTAATTATGTAATCGGTTCAGAGACCATACATGCCCTGAGATCCATTTCACTCGAGATAAACAAGAATGAATATGTAGCCCTTATGGGTCCTTCCGGATCCGGAAAATCTACACTCATGAATGTATTGGGTTGTCTGGATACACCCAGCCAGGGAGAATATATACTCAACGGCCATTCAGTAGCCAATATGAGTGATAATGAGCTGGCCCGGATACGGAATAAGGAAATAGGTTTTGTTTTCCAGACCTTCAATCTCCTGCCACGTTCTACTGCCCTGGATAATGTCATTTTACCGTTAGTCTATGCAGGAATTAAAAAAACAGACAGGGAAAAAAGAGGAAAAGAAGTAATGGATCAGGTTGGTCTGGGTAACCGTATGGATCATAAACCCAATGAATTATCGGGTGGACAGAGGCAGAGGGTAGCTATTGCCCGTGCCCTGGTAAACCATCCGGCTATCATCCTTGCTGATGAGCCAACGGGAAACCTGGATTCCAAAACCTCTGTCGAAATCATGGGACTTTTTGAAGAGATACACCGTAAGGGAAATACGATTATCCTTGTTACCCATGAAGAGGATATTGCCAAATATGCCCATCGTATTGTAAGGCTGAAGGACGGGCTCATCGAAAGTGATGTCCTGAATTCCCAAATCATGCATGCATGAAGATTTATACAAAAACCGGAGATAAAGGACAGACATCCCTGCTTGGGGGAACCCGGGTACCTAAGCATCATATCCGTATTGAAGCCTACGGAACAGTTGATGAACTGAATTCCTGGATAGGCCTTCTCCGTGATCAGACAACAGAAGAACAAACTGTCTCAACCCTGCTTGAAATACAGGACAGGCTTTTCACCATGGGTTCTTCCCTGGCTTCTGACCCGGCCAAATCAAAGGCAAAAATACCGGATCTGAAAGAGGACGATATCACCCTGCTTGAAAAGGAAATAGACCGTATGAATGAACACCTGCCGGAAATGAAATCATTTGTATTACCCGGCGGGCACCCTTCCGTTTCATACTGCCATATAGGACGCTGTGTATGCCGCAGAGCCGAACGGGCTGTATTAAGACTCGGAGAAAATGAATTTGTTGCCGAACTGGTGGTCATCTACCTCAACCGCCTGTCTGATTATCTGTTTGTCCTTTCCCGTCAGTGGACAATGGATCTGAAGGCAAAAGAAACTCCCTGGAAACCACGCACATAATTAAGTTTTCAAGAATCCCCCTTTTTTTCACCGGAAATTTTCAAGCTATCAATAAATTTCTACTTTTGCACGAATTCCCGGGCATAACAGAATTCATGGTTTTTTGATTCCGGCTGTAACATGCATACGCTTTTTTCGTTCTAACAGTAAATTGTCTTAATATATGTACTGGACACTTGAATTGGCCTCCTATCTGGAAGATGCTCCCTGGCCCGCCACCAAAGATGAACTGATTGACTATGCTATCCGTTCAGGAGCTCCTATGGAAGTGATTGAAAATCTTCAGGAGATTGAAGATGAAGGGGAAGCTTATGAATCCATTGAAGAGATCTGGCCGGATTACCCTACCAAGGAAGACTTCTTCTTTAACGAAGATGAATATTAAATCTGCTGCACTTTAAAATCCGGTAAGAGGGAGCCCCTGGCTCCCTCTTTTCGTTAACCTGACAGTACGTCAGCACTTCCCGGCTTTGTATGGTTATTGATATACCCTGCGCCATAACCCGCCTGAATGCGGCTAAAACTTTCATTTACAAGGGGAAAGACCATTTCTTATATTCCTGTAAATAAAGTACTTTTGTGTGCCTTTTTTGAATGAATTGACAAAACGGACCCTTCTATCATGTTAGATTTCCTCACCAAACGTATCACCAATCTTTTCGGCAACAAATCAGACCGCGACATCAAACTCCTCAACCCTGTTGTGGAGGAAGTGACTAAGTCGTTCGAGACCCTGAAATCACTCAGCAATGATCAGCTGCGTGCCAAAACGGCTGAATTTAAAAAACGTATTGCCGACTATATTCAGGCTGAAGAGAAAGAAATAAGCGACCTCAAAGCCCAGGCCGAGGCTCCTCAGACTGATATAGAGCAAAAAGAAAAAGAATATGAGAAAGTGGATGTGCTCGAGAAAAAAGTGACTGAGAAAATCCAGGAAATACTCAATGAACTTCTGCCCGAAGCCTTTGCCGTAGTAAAAGAAACGGCACGCCGTTTCAAGGAAAATGAAGTACTGGAAGTAAAAGCCAGTGACAATGACAGACGCCTGGCTACAGAAAGAGCGCATATAAAAATTGAAGGCGATAAGGCCTTCTGGCAAAATTCATGGGATGCCGCCGGAACCCAGATTAAATGGGATATGGTACATTACGATGTACAGCTCATCGGAGGTATGGTACTGCACCAGGGTAAGATTGCTGAAATGGCTACCGGTGAAGGTAAAACACTTGTCGCCACACTCCCACTCTACCTCAATGCCCTTCCCGGACGTGGTGTGCATGTAGTTACCGTAAATAATTACCTGGCCAAACGGGATGCCGAATGGAACGGTGCCCTCTTCGAATTTCATGGCCTTACAGTCGACTGCATAGATAAGCACGAACCCAACTCTGACGAGCGTAAAGCGGCTTATATGGCCGATATCACTTACGGAACCAATAATGAATTCGGTTTCGATTACCTGCGCGATAATATGGCCCGTACCCCGGAAAATCTGGTTCAGCGCCGCCATAACTATGCCATTGTGGATGAGGTTGACTCCGTCCTGATTGATGATGCCCGTACCCCCCTCATCATATCCGGCCCGACTCCTAAAGGTGGCAACCACCTTTTCAATGAACTTAAGCCTAAGGTTGAAAAGCTGGTTTCTGCTCAGCGTAACTATGTCAATACCATTCTGGCCGATTCAAAAAAATTATTTGCCGACAAAAAGGAAAAGGAAGCCGGAATGTCCCTCCTCCGTGCTCACAGAGGCCTGCCTAAAAACAAAGCCCTTATTAAATTCCTGAGTGAAACAGGAGTCAAAGCCCTGCTTCAGAAAACGGAAAGCTATTATATGCAGGACCAGAGTAAGGAAATGCATAAAGTTGATGCGGAACTCTTCTTTGTTATCGATGAAAAGAATAATACCATTGAACTTACCGAAAAGGGTATAGAACTGGTAAGCTCAAATGCCGATGACCATAAATTCTTTGTACTTCCTGATATAGGCTCTGAAATTGCCGAACTGGAAAAAGGCCCCCTCAACGACGAAGAAAGGGTTGTAAAGAAAGAGGAAGTACTGCGCGACTATGCCGTAAAAGCCGAACGCATACATTCCATGAACCAGCTTCTTAAATCCTATACCTTGTTTGAAAAGGATGTGGAATATGTGGTCATGGACGGGAAAATAAAAATTGTGGATGAGCAGACCGGCCGTATCCTGGAAGGACGTCGCTATTCCGACGGGCTCCACCAGGCAATTGAAGCCAAAGAGAATGTGAAGATAGAGGATGCCACCCAAACCTATGCCACCATAACGCTTCAGAATTACTTCCGTATGTATAATAAACTGGCCGGTATGACCGGTACAGCTGAAACGGAAGCCGGTGAGTTCTGGTCTATCTATAAACTCGATGTGGTGGTAATTCCTACCAACAGAGCTATCTCCCGTAAGGATATGGAAGACCTGGTATATAAAACAACCCGGGAAAAATACAATGCCGTTATCGGTGAGATTGATAAGCTGGTTAAGGAAGGACGACCTGTACTGGTCGGTACAACATCCGTTGAAATATCTGAATTGCTGAGCCGTATGCTTAAACTGCGAGGTATCAAGCACAATGTCCTCAATGCCAAACTCCACCAGAAAGAAGCCGATATTGTTGCAGAAGCCGGTAAAGCAGGAACTGTGACCATCGCCACCAACATGGCCGGTCGTGGTACGGATATTAAACTCGGAACCGGTGTGAAGGATGCTGGTGGTCTGGCTATTATCGGTACCGAGCGTCATGAATCCCGCCGTGTAGACAGACAGCTCCGCGGTCGTTCCGGACGTCAGGGCGACCCGGGAACTTCCCAGTTCTTCGTTTCCCTTGAAGATAATCTAATGCGTCTGTTCGGCTCTGACCGTATTGCCAAAATGATGGACCGCTTCGGACTTGAAGAGGGAGAAGTGATACAGCACAGTATGATTACCAAATCCATTGAACGTGCTCAGCGTAAAGTGGAAGAAAACAATTTCGGCATCCGTAAACGCCTCATTGAGTATGATGATGTGATGAATGCCCAGCGTGAAGTTATCTACAAGAAACGCCGCCATGCTCTCTTCGGTGAACGCCTTGCCATCGATATTGCCAATACGATTTTTGATGTGAGCGAAAATATCGTCGGGGAGTTTCACGGACAAAGTGATTTTGAGGGTTTCAAACTGGAGCTTATCCGTACCTTCAGCATGGAGCCTCCCCTTCAGGAAGCAGAATTCCTGAAACTACCCCCTGTTGAAGTAAGTGATAAAGTGTACCAGCAAGCCCTGGAACATTACCACAAAAAATCTCAACAGATTGCAGAACGCTCATTCCCTGTAATAAGGGATGTATATGAAAACCAAAGCGACAGCTTTGAGAATATCGTAACACCTTTCAGTGACGGAATCCGTAACCTGCAGGTACTAGTTAATCTGAAAAAAGCTTTTGAAACACATGGCCGCGAGCTTGTGTTGGGTATGGAAAAGGGTGTGATCCTTGCATTAATTGATGATGCCTGGAAAGAGCATCTGCGCGAAATGGATGACCTTAAACAGAGTGTTCAGAATGCCGTTTATGAGCAGAAAGACCCTTTGCTGATTTATAAATTCGAATCTTTTGAATTGTTTAAACAGATGATGGCCCGTACCAATAAGGAAATCGTTTCCTTCCTGGCCAAAGCCAATCTGCCCAATGAACAGGAACAACCCATGCAACAGGTACATGAACCCCGTCATGAACCACAGCAGAAACTGCAAACAAGCCGCAGCGAAACACCGGCTTCCAGTCAGCAGGTTCAGCCTGAACGTCAGAAAGTTGAACAGGTGGTACGTCAGGACCCCAAGGTAGGCCGTAATGATCCATGCCCTTGCGGCAGCGGTAAGAAATTTAAGAACTGCCACGGAAAGTAACCAGACGTAAGACACAAGACGTAAGACTAGACAGCGAAGTTAGAATCGGGATTTTTGCTACTTTTAATACATTATGGCAATATCCACTGTTTTCCCGAAACCTGCTTTCTTTAAAAATAGCCTTATTCTTATCGTGCTGGTGGTATTATGCAGTTCCTGCTCTATACAAAAACGCCTTTACACTGCCGGCTATTACCATGACCGCAATAAAGATGCTGCTGCAACACTTCCCGGCCGATCAAAAACCCCTGTCCCATCAACTGTATCGGATGAAATAAACCCTTCACCGGAACATACCACATTCTCGCATTCCAAGCGTATCCTCCTTACCGGAGGATGCGATACCATATTCCTGAATGACGGAAAAATCATTGTAGCCGAAATTGTGGATGTGACCCTTCAGATGGTTCGCTATAAAACCTGTAACAATACCACTGCTCTTCCGCATGATGTCATGAAAAGCAAGGTAGGTTCCATACATTATTCAGACGGCAGACGCTCCATACCTGCCAATGAACATCTGAATGTACTGGATGAAAAATATACGCCTCCGGCCAATTCAGTCATGAAGAACAGCCCGGTTGTCAAACAGGGCAGGGACCGTAGTTCGGATGAGAGCGGATGCAGCTCTTTTGCCAAAACGGTCTTATGGGTAATCATTGTCATTGCCGTTGTAGTAGGAGTAAGCCTGGGTATTTCGGCTTTAGGAAACTGATCCTGTTTAGTATTTCTTACGATGAAACACAACCTTCTCCTTGTTTGTCTTTCCTTGTTACTTTTCGGATGCACCGTCCAGAAAAGACTGTATACAGGCGGTTATTATCATGAGCATAACAGTGATCGGAAGATCTCCGTTCAAAAAAAGGCTGCCCAGAAAATTCATGCAGGAACTGCTGATACTTCCGAAGTAGCAGATCTAACAGCCTCTGCAAATAAAGAATACCTCAACCCTCCTTCTCCCCTTGCGGATGGCCCGGGATGTGATACCCTTATTATGAATTCCGGTGAACATATCCTGGCACTGAATATCAGCATTGAAGCAACCCAGATCAAATACAAGACCTGCGACTATCCGGACGGCCCTGTACATATCATTCATAAAAAACGGGTGAAAGAGATTCACTATGCCGGCGGACTGATTCGTGAAGTCGGGAAGCAGGAGGATGAAAAAAAGAAAACCCAACAACCCGATACCAAACTTTCCGAGTTGGGTTCCGACCCGACACTGGAGATTATGGTTAAATCAAATTCTCAATTAAGTTATACAACCGGTTTCATGACCTGGGCTGCTGTAGTACTTACCATTATACTTGCATTGGCAGGTAGCGCAATAGCTAGTTTGTTTTATCTCCTGGCCATTGTTTGTTGCATCATTGCCCGCTATTCCGGGAAGAAAGCCCTGAGGATGATGGAGGGGGATTCAGCCCTGGTTGAAAAATATTATGCAAAGGCCCATCTGGGAAAATTACTTGGCTCTATCCTGTTTTGGATCGGGATCGGAATAATCGCGCTCGCAGTAGCAGCGGTTATCGTTGCTATCTTAGTCTTTCATTAATCCTGAACGTGTATACGAATTACTATTTCCCTTCCATCCTTACCTCCTTTAATCCGGCTGCTGCTACATTCCCTTATTACGGTGTAAACAGCGGGAAAAATGCCATTCGCCTGTTATTAAAATCCTACAAACAGGCACTGGGAACGAAAGTGGCACTTCCGGCCTTTGTATGTGATTCACTTAAAGAAGCGGTTCTGGAAGAGGGATTCAGTCCCGTGTATCTGGATCTGAAAACTGACGGAGCTTTCTGGACCGATTATTCGCATCCTGATATTCTTTCCGGACAGGTTCCAATAGTCATTCTGGTTCATATGTTCGGGTTTATACATCCGGATTCTGCACAAATCATGAATCTGTGTAAGGACAAAAAACTTTTTCTCCTTCACGATGCTGCCCAGAGTTATGGTATTGATGAAACAATTCTGAGTTACGGATCAGGTATTGTCTATTCCTTCGGTCCGGGTAAATCGACAACGGCAGCCGGTGGAGCCATCATCCGGGGTATAAGTAAGGACGCACTGGAAAAAATCCCGGCATCCTCTTTTGCTCAGGACAGGCTAAGCCGCTTATTTCTTAAATCCCGTATACTCGGATACAGGATGGGTATGACAGATATCTTTACCCGGAAAGCACTCTCACTTTTCCCACCCGGGAAAGTGATCAGGCATATGTCGGCTTTTCAGCAAAGTGCAGCCCTGGCCTGCATGGCACTCGTAAAAACCCTTTCGGATAAAAGGAAGTTGAACTACAAAATGCTCGAACAAGCCGTTACGGACAATCCCTTGTTTGAAGTTGCCTATGATGACAGACAGGGACTTTATTTCAAAATTATTTTTAAAGCGAAAGGAAACCTGAATACTCTAAAGACTTTCCTGCATGCCAAGAACATACCGTTCTTTTCCATCATGGATTCGATTCAAACTGATAAGGAAGCTGTTAACAAACTTCCGAACCTGCAAGCAACCGGTGCTTCCTTTCTGGAACTCTCCTCGGAAGCGTGCCTTCCGTCTGAAGAAGTGGAAAGAGTTGCTGCCCTGTTGAAGAGTTACACCGAATAAACTTCAAATTTTTAACCAGGATTGAGGAACGATATCTGACCCGTCGAGAGCGCTGTCTTTATACCATTGTGCAGGAGCTACAACAGTTTTTTCCGGATCGGCACCCAGCCATGCTGCCCACCATCCGAAAGTGGAATTGGGAATAATGAAATGTTTGCAGCATGTCATGAGCTGGAACTTCGTACTGTATCGGGGGCCCGAATGTGATTTATCCACAAAAACTGTTTCAACCGGAAAATTCAGATTGGCTCTTGCCCATTGCTCATCATCTGAAAAAACATAGATACAGTCCACTTTTCGTTTCTCCATAAGGGTTTCCACAGCCCTCTCAAAATAACCGGCAGGCAGGGCTCCAAGAGTCTTGCTGTAAACAGGGCTGGTGACATAATCTCCCCTCCTCGTACTGAGGCACACCGAATGCTGAGCCCTGATACGTCCGGAGAGTTCAAGATCAGCAGCACCAAGCGTATGCCTGAATACAAGCCGGTTGCGAATGTCCTGTGCGTGGCTCCAAAAATACTTTTCACTTTGCCAGGACCCGACAAGACACCGGTTATCGGGCAGCCGGAGTATTTCGGGTTGAAAACTTCGCTTATTTTCCACCACCAGCTTATTTTTTCTTCCCAATTCCCAGCGTAAACGATTGTATATTTTTCCGGGTAAGTGTGTATAGCTTGTACCGTTGAAGGCTCGTATTTCAGAGTCAGAGGCGAATTGCAAATCGAGCCTGAAAACAAAATCCAGATCCAGCTCACGGTGCGTAACCACTTCGTGCGGTTCTGAACGGTTAAGGAGGAGACTGGTATCAATTTTCAGAAACGTATGATTCTGTTGTGCCAGGCTTGTGCCAAGTGCAAACTGAAACAGCTGATTGCCTAATCCTCCTGTAACCCTGACCAACATCATAGTGGGTACTTCCTGTTTATAATCAGGAGGTCAAAGTTAAGCTATTTAAGCCAGAAGAAAAGAGGCAGGGGTTCTCTCAGGGAGCTACGATTTTCGGTGAGGAAATTCCGTGGCAGTTGTTGCATTGACCCATTGTTATGGATGTGGTCATATAGCGAATGCCATTGGGCCCTTTCACAACAGGATATAGTCCGGATGAAAAGTCCACATTCTCAGTTGTATAAAAATTCCCTGACCCGTCCCCATTCAGCGTGTGTTTCAGAATACCTCTTCCGTTCCTGGCTGTATAAAGGTAAACGGTAGTACCCGAAACAGTATTTCCTGAAATGCTGTCATAGGCCGTTCCGGCAACGGTAAACCATCCATCCCCCGGTCCACCCTGTTTATGGCAGTTCATACAATTCTCTCCGGCATGATGGCTGTGTCCTCCGTTGTCACTTATTTTAATATCATTTTCTTTATTCTTTGTACAGCTTTGCAATACTATAAACAGACTTGCCAGGAATGCACCTGCAAGGATCCATTTTGATTTAGTCATAGTTTTCATCTTAAATCCGAATGATTTGCGGAATAACAGATATCAAACCTATTCAAATTCCGGGCCAGAAGCTATGCTTTTAATCACAGTAGCCCTGTGAAAAGGGCATCCTTTCAAAGCGCTTTAAAGGGTAATGTAACTCGTCGACAATTCTTTACAACTGATCCAAAATGGATTCCAACTGCTCTATAGGGCAAGGAAGTGCCGGGCTAAAAACTATTTTATTGCATTCTGATGAAAATATTTCCGGAAAGGTTAAAAACAACACAAAAGGTCAGCTTTTTCATATTTAATCTCTTTTCCCTAAGTTTACCGGCCCAGAACAAAGCCCGGAATTATGAGAATACTGATGTTTAGCGGAAGTTTCGGCGGACCGACAACCACCTTCATTCAGAATGACCTGCTGGGACTGGCGAAGAACCATACTGTTAAATACCTCTGCAACGAAATTGATGCAACAGGCACCTTTCGTTACCCGGATGTGGTGGTTGCCCCCTACATCAAAAATCGCCTGGTCAGGAAAGCCCACTGGATACTTGAAAAAAACGGGTGGTACCTCAGCCGGCGTGATCGTTCTTTTGCCAAACAGATTAATGCTGTCATCACATCTTTCAAACCCGATATTATCCAATGCAATTTTGGAATAGAGGCCTTGACCCTGACCGATAACCTTGACAAAAACAACCGGGCAATCCCCCTGGTGATCAATTTTCTGGGTTACGATGCTTCAGAACAGCTGACAAGAGCTTCCTATGTCAGAAAGCTCGTTGCACTCACCAAACAGTCATTCCGGTATGCTACCTGCAATACAGTATTCCTCCGGAATAACCTGGAAAGAAAAAATATATTCTTCAAAGAAAACCGTATTATCCATACCGGGGTAAACCTTGTTTTTTTTGACCGTAAAAACGAATACCCAACAACGGACAAGTTTATCTTTTTACAAATCGCTTCTTTTTCCTATCGTAAGGGACAGGAGTGCGCCATTCGTGCTTTTAAAATTTTTCTGAATACCATTCCCAACCCGGAGCACTTCATACTGCGTTTTGTTGGAGGAGATGACGATCCAACCTGCGAAGCGATGAGAAGGTTACCTGCCGAACTGGGCATAGAAAAGCATGTTGAATTCCTTAATTGGGTTACCCCTTCACAAGCCCGGAACCTCATGCTGGAGGCAGGATGTTTTGTGCAGCACAGCCGTACAATTGACGGCAGAACAGAAGGTATTCCAACCGCTGTTTCTGAAGCTATGGCCATGGAATTGCCTGTTATCTCAACGCGGCATGCCGGCATACCCGAACTTGTAGAAGACGGAGTGAATGGATATCTGGTCAATGAGAATGACATTGCTCAATTTGCTAAACGAATGAAAGATATTCTGTCATTCAGCAAACTAAAGAAGAACAGAGAAAAAGTGGAACAGGAATTCAATATTGCAAAGAGGACTGAAATGTTTGAGCAGTATTATAAGGAAATTCTTTCCGGGATGTAGACTCCCACACCTGCACTCTGTCATCCAGGTAACTATTTCTTCCCTTTTTCATTCTCGCTCTCATTCTCCCTCTGGCATTATCCTGCCCACCCTTCCCTGTCCAGACTCCTGTAATTAATCGCTTCTGCCAGATGACCGGATTGAATGCTTTCAGAATTATCCAGATCGGCAATAGTGCGTGACACTTTCAGAATACGGTCATATGCCCTGGCCGAAAGGCCCAGCTTTTCCATGGCTGTACGCAGGAGCGTACTGCTTGCTTCATCCAGAGCACAGATTGTATGCAACTGACGGGTGCTCATCTGTGCATTGCAGTGAATGTTTTCCTGACCGGTATATCGTTTTTCCTGAATTTTTCGCGCCAGCATCACCCGCTTACGTATAAAGGCGCTGGTTTCCGTATTCCTTTTTTCCGACAGCTCCCTGAAAGGGACCGGGGTTACTTCCACATGTATATCAATCCGGTCAAGCAATGGACCCGAAATACGGTTCAGGTATTTCTGAACCATGCCGGGTCCGCAAACACAGGTTCTCTCCGGATGATTATAATATCCGCATGGGCATGGATTCATAGATGCTACCAGCATAAAGCTGGCCGGATATTCAACCGAAAGCCTGGCACGGGAAATGGTGATGACACGATCTTCCAGAGGCTGACGCATCACCTCCAGCACCGTTCGTTTAAATTCAGGCAGTTCATCCAGAAAGAGTACTCCGTTATGTGCCAGACTTATTTCTCCGGGCTTGGGTACACTGCCTCCTCCAACCAATGCCACATCACTGATAGTATGATGTGGGGAGCGGAAAGGTCGTATGCTTACCAGACCCGTATAGCGTCCCATTTTACCGGCAACAGAATGTATCTTGGTTGTTTCCAGGGCTTCACTCAGATTCATGGGTGGAAGTATGGTAGGAAGACGTTTAGCCAGCATGGTTTTCCCCGCCCCGGGCGGCCCGACAAGGATGACATTATGTCCCCCTGCAGCGGCTATTTCAAGGGCTCTTTTGATATTCTCCTGCCCTTTTACATCACTGAAATCAAGCTCTCCTCCTTCCTGCTGAAGCGTAAAGGCCAGGTTCAGATCAACCACAGTGCGTTGCAGTACGGGCTCCTCTTTGAAAAATGAAATCACTTCCTGAAGATGACTTGCCCCATACACTTCCAGTCCTTCCACCACTGCTGCTTCCCTGGCATTCTGAAGGGGCAGGACCATCCCTTTAAATCCTTCCTTGCAAGCCTGTATAGCAATAGGCAAAACCCCTCTGATAGGCTGTATACTTCCATCAAGGCTTAACTCGCCCATGATGATAAAATGTTCTATCCTGTCCAGATTTATTTTTCCCGATGCCGCCAGGATTCCCATGGCTATGGTAAGGTCATAAGCTGAACCTTCCTTGCGTATATCGGCAGGGGCCATATTGATGGTGATGGCTTTCCCGGGAATCTTATAGCCGTTGTTTTTGAGGGCTGAATCGATACGTTGGTGACTTTCCTTGACTGCACTGTCGGGCAGACCGACCATTAAAAAGTTGATCCCATCACTTAGGTTGACTTCAACGGTAACAGTTGTGGCATGTATACCCTGTACTGCACTCCCAAAAGTTTTGACAAACATGGCTGTTATACTATCCCTGCCAGGAGGGAACAGGGCTTAACCTGCCGCAGGATACGGAAGGAATAATCAGAGCGCCTGAGGCGAGGGAATATTTAATTCAATATGGTGAATAAGAGAATGAATAACCTTAATATGAATTTCCTGGGCCCTGTCGGCAAATGCTGAATGAGGCGCCCGTATTTCCACATCACAAAGTCCGGCCATACGACCTCCATCCTTGCCGGTAAGCCCTACTATCTTCATCCCTGCACTCCGGGCAGCTTCCATTGCCAATACTACATTTTCCGAATTCCCGCTGGAGGAAATAGCCAGCAATACGTCTCCGGACCGGCCAAGCCCTTCAATAAAACGGGAGAATACAAAATCATACCCGTAATCATTACCGACACAGGAAAGATGAGAAGGGTCCGATATGGAAATGGCGGGCAGGGCACGCCGGTGTTCACGGAACTTGCCGCTCAGCTCTTCTGCAAAATGCATGGCATCGCACATGGATCCTCCGTTGCCGCAGGAAATAACTTTTCCGCCTTCTTTCATTGCCTGTATCATAATATCTCCGGCAGCTTCTATCTTTTGAATATTGCGCTCATCTAAAATGAATGAGGTAAGAACAGACTGTGCCTCCAGTAAGTTCTGACGTATAGTTAGGTTAGGCATGGAATAGTTTTATATCCAAAAGTAAGAATTTACACGGATCCCTTAGCCTGCCTCCTGACCCGCTTATTTCTTTCTGTTATAGCGTTCCTTCAGCTCTGTTTGTATCTTTTCCAGCTCTTCTGCTGAATACCAGACACCCCTTGTCATCACCCCGTTTATCTGATCCAGACTATCCAGATTATCAAGCGGATTGGATCGAAGAAGTACCAGATCAGCCTTTTTGCCCTGCTCTATAGTACCCCATTCCTTTTCTGCTTTGAAAAAAGCAGAGGCATTCACTGTACCTGCCCTGAGGGTTTCATAAGGAGAGATTCCAGAGGCTATAAAATTCCTGCATTCCTCCAGCATACTGAATCCGGGAACCACATAAGGTCCGTCACCCGGACTTAAAAGCAAGGACAATCCTTGCTCCTGCATAGTAGCCAGCATGCGGGCCGACATTTCAAGGTCTTTGCGGTGACCGTTACGGATTTTAATAAATTCAGGCTTGTTTTTCATATGCTCTGTATAAGAAGCCCTGTAAGCAGAATCCCAATGCCCTACAAGTTCGGGAGATAATAAGTTCATCCCCTTCCTTCCATCAAGCTGTTCAAGTCCAAGCTGATTCCATGACAGGTAATACCATTGAATATCAGGACATGCACAAATACCCGCCAGGCCCATTTTATGAACTGTTTCCCTGAATTTAGCGCTGTCTTTTTTATATAGTTCAAGAAAACCATCCAGATGCTCTACCGATGCCTGACCGTTAAGGAGGGCCGCTTCCAGTCCTGCCTTTGGACAATGCCCTGCAACCCGGATATGTTCTTTAGATGCTATTGTCATAACCGAATCATACAAGGCCGGGTTGAGCGTATAGAGGTATTTGATAAAATCAAAATCTTCCTGTTTATACTTCTTTATCAGTGTACGGGCCAGATCAGGATTCAGATCCTTATCGGGAGGTAATACCGGTGAGGCCAGGAATAAGTCCGGCCCGGCTATCAGATTCTTACGCAGACTGTCCCGGAGAGCAAGCTGTTTAGTGTCTCCTCTCATACTGCGAAGGGTCGTTATTCCTCTGATAAGGTTCAGTTTGAGGTAATCCACCATGCCTATATCTCCTGCATCACCCGCAGGAAGGTGAGCATGCATATCGGCCAGACCGGGAATGAGGTACATTCCTTTGGCTGATATAATCCGTGCATCAGAAGGCAGTTTGATATCGGCTGTATTGCCAACCAGCATTATTTTACTTCCTCTTATAAGAACAGTCTGATTCTTCAATACATGGTCCTTATCCATAGGTATTACATTCACTTCCGTGAATGCAATGGTTTGTTCAGGATGCTGGGTATAGCCTTTCTCCAATCCTAGCACTGAAAGAAGAATAAAGAGGATTTTATGTTTTAGATTCATACTAATTTTTGTTTTGTCCGTTAAATGGGCAAATATAATGCCGGAATAAGAGGATTTCATCCGTATAAAGACGTATTTAAATACGTATAAAGACTTAGAGACACTCAATTCGTGAGAACAGACATTCATTGCGCGAAAGAAGACATTCAATTCGCGAGAGAAGACACTCTATTCGTGAGAACTGACGCTGAATTCGCGAGAACAGACTTTCAATTCGCTAGGGATTACTTTTTCTGGCACTCCTCCAGCAGCATCTTTGCTCTTTCCTTGCCCCAGTTTGGGTTTATGGGACTGATTAGTTTGAAAGCATCATATTTCTTCACCGCTTCTTCGAAGAGGGGAAGGGCTTTGTCCTTACCACCGCCAAACTGGGGAGGGGTATAGTATTTGCCTTGTGCCTGAAGCAGGTATGGACGGGGGTTGGAAGGGTCAAGCTCCTTGGCTTTGGCACTTGCCTCACCCGACATCCCACCGAATTTGGCTCCTCTCAGCATGGGGTTCACCCCAATACGGGAGGAATAGATCAGCGCTTTCAGTGCATATATTTCAGAATTATTCGGACTCAGGGAATCGGCTTTCGTAGCGAAACGTTCGGCAATATCACAGTACTCATCAATTTTATCTCCCGTCATTGACGTTGCCATAAAAACATGGCAAAGGGATGCATAATACGAAGGCAGCCATTCCTTCTTTTCGGCATTGGCTATACGTTCAAAGCCATTGGCCACCTGTTGATAAGACGGGGCAGACTTACAGGTATCCATCATTTTTATATTCTTCTCCATCGATGCAGTGAACCGCTTGTTCTGAGCAGATACTGTCAAAAAAAGAGAGAACCCGGTGATAAAAAGAAGTGCGTGTTTCATAAGGTGATCTGTTTAATATAATCGTTTAATTATTGTCCAGTACATTCTGGGTACGGTCTATTCCAAAGCTCATAAATATACCTACAAAAAACATTCGGGAGGCAGTGGCTGTGATTGGGGCTGATTGTTTGCCATCAGACGAATAGCGGTAGCCATAAATATTGTTTGTACCCAATACATTATCGACTCCGATAACAAATACGGAAAATGCCTTTCCGAATTTACGTACATAGCTGGCCGTAAGCCCGACTTTGTGGTAATCCGGTGTCCTGTCGCCCAGAAACACAGGATTATTGGGGTTATAATAAGGCCTGCCGGATGCATAGGTATACGTAGCACCTATATTGACCAGCACAGCAGGGATGAATCGTTTGACAACCAGAGAAGCCGTATGGGGTGTGGCAAAAACAGGCTGTGCCAGTTCCGGATAGTTCAGATATTGTCTCTTCGTATCCAGGTATGAATAGGAAACCCAGTAATCCCAGTTTTTGAATGTTTTCTTATCCCTCCAGAATAATTCTATGCCCTGTGCATAACCTGTACCGTTGTTATGAAGAGAATCCTGCAGGTTCTGAACACTAACAGGCAGCGTTGTAACCAGATTCTCGTATTGTTTGTAAAAAGCCTCCACCCTGAATGTACGTTTTTCTTCCACCACCTGATAATTCAGGATGTAGTGTGTTGCGCGTTCGTAATTGAGCGTGTTTTTTTCAAAAAGATAGCGGGTTTCAGGTCTCTCATAGAATTCTCCATATGCCAGAGAAATCTGGCTGTTCTTACCGGTTTTGAATGCCAGAGAAGTACGGGGGGCAATATTGCCTTTCTGTTGAAGGGAGCTGTATTCATACCTTCCTCCAATCCGGGCCACGATTTTTGAACTGAGGTATATATCTGCTTCGGCAATACCGGCTGTATAATTATCGGTGATATCGAATACAGGATGGTAATACTGCAACTGGTAATCACTGATATCATGGTTGCTTTGAAACTCTCCTCCAAATCTTACCAACGTCAGATTGCCCAGACTACGTGTAAAGAGCAGCTTCCCCTGAGCAAGTTCATTTGTGTTTACAATATGCAGATTATTGGGTTTCATATCGTCCTGGTTATAACTATAGGAGGCTCCGACATAATACTTCCATTTTCCGTTCAGATTGTTTTTATACGTAAGGTTTGTATAATAATTCTTATTCTTAATGGTGAACTGATCCATGTATCCGTTGGTACTGTCCAGATTTGGTCTGGACATTCCGACCTGGCTGAAGTTGGCATAGCCGTAAAACTTAAGCATCCCCGTTTCACCGGTTTTTTTCCGGAAGTTCAGAGATCCACCGGAGAATACCGGTGTGGCAGTCCATTTCAAATCCTGGGGTACCAGACTGTAATAAGGACCCAGGTTTGTATAGTTAAAATCTCCTCCCACAGATGTGGTACTGTCTTTCAGCAATTTATTGATTCCGGCACCGAATCCGACAGAGGAAATGGCTGCAGTAGCCGAAGACATGTCTGGCAGGTCCTGGGTTTCAAGCACCAATGCAGAAGACATGGCTTGCCCGTATTGTGCCGAATATCCACCTGTACTGAATACAGTTCCTTTAAAGAGAAAGGGAGAAAACCGACCTCTGGAAGCCACATCGGGCAATGCGGTAAAATACGGGTTGGCCACCACCATGCCGTCAATGATTGTCTTTGTTTCATTACCGGTACCCCCGCGTACAAATAATCCGGCCGACTCTCCTACCTGTTGTGTGCCCGGCAGTGTTTTCAATGCCCCGGTAATATCACCCTGGGCTCCGGCAGTGGTTACAATATCCAGTGGTTTAAGGATCGTTACTTTTTTCTCATCACTGGCCTCCATGGTACCGGCCGAAATAACAACGGTCTTAAGCATACTTGCCGACTCTTTCAGACTCAGATTAACGGTGAGTTCTTTTCCCTGGAGCAGGACCACTTTTTCCGCCTTTTCAAAGGTGATCATACTGGCTACCAGTGTGACTTTTCCGGTATCGGCAGCGATGAAGGAATAAGTACCGTCAGCCCCGGTAGAGCATCCGTCATAGCTGTCCTTAATATATACATTGGCTCCTGCAACAGGATGTTTGGCCCCGTCAAGCACCCGGCCTGATATTTTGGTCTGTGCCCTGGAACCGGCAGATAACAGAAAGGCACATATAACTGTTGTAAGAAGTCTTTTCATCTATTCAGCTGTTTAAACAGGACAAATGTAGAATCGATTTCAATCCTGTACAACCTGCTCACCGTTTTTAGACCGGGAAAAAGGAGGGTTTTACCGGTGATTTGATGATGTCAAACTTAATATTCAATCCGGCAGGATGCTTTAAAATATAGAACGCTGATTATCATGATTCTTATGATTAGAAAGGATAAAGGACTTTTGTGAAATCATTATTAATCATAAGGATCATGACAATCTGCGTTCCATTGAGGATGGAGAGAGGAGGATCAGTTATCCTATTTCGCAGTAACCTTATATTCCGTACGTCTGTTTAACTGACGGTGTTCGGGTGTATCATTGAGCGCAACCGGTTTGGTATCTCCAAACCCCCTGGATGTGAGCCTTTCTTTTGCAATTCCGTGGGCTATAAGGTAATCCATTACAGCCCTGGCCCTGCTTTCTGAAAGCACCTGATTGCGTTTCTTATCACCTACATTATCCGTATGTCCTCTCAATTCTATCTTCAGCGTTTTATTCGTGTTCAGGAACGCAACCAGTTTATCCAGCTCGGCTGTTGATTCCGGTTTAAGGGTAGATTTATCCGTATCAAAGAAAACATTCTTCAGCGGCTCCACGGAATCAAGGGCAATCGGTTGCAAAGGTACATCCTTGATATAAGGCTTACTCTTGTCGGTTGAATCTTTCATGGAAAAATTTCCGGAATAAAACATATAGCCCGGTTTGGAAACATTGAGCATATAATTTTTGTTGGATGGCAGCGTCATAAAAAACTCCCCGCTTCCACCGTCAGAAAGTGAAGTGTATAACGACTTTTGTGTTCCAAGGTCAAAGAGTTCAAAACTAGCTTCCAGGGGTTTCCTGGTCACAGCATCATATACCTTACCCTTGAAATAGGTGATTTTTTCTGGTCTTACATTGGCTGGGAGTTCAAACGTGTAAAAATCCAGACCTCCGTATCCTCCAGGTCGTTCGGAAGCCAGATAAGCCAGATTCCCTGCCGGGTCAACAATGGCACTATTCTCCGGGCCACAGGTATTGATGGGATAACCCAGATTGATAGCTTCACCCCAGTCTCCATCGGGCTGACGCTTACTCATGTATATATCCAATCCACCCATACCTATATGCCCGTTGGAAGAAAAATAGAGCGTCATATTATCGGGGTGGATGAATACGCTTTCTTCATCAAATGGGGTATTGATTTTATCATTCAGCCTTACAGGCACCTGAAACTCTCCGTCTGCATTTATATGAGAAACATATATATCGGCATTCCTTGGTTGATGATCTTTTCCGATGGTGGCTCTGACAAAATAAAGGTCTTTTCCATCAGAAGAAAAAGAAGGTTGAGACTCCCAGTTACGGGTACAGACAGGAGGCCCTACATTCTGAGGTTTGGACCAATGACCATTTCGGAGTACGCAATAAAAAATATCACAGCTTCCGTATCCTCTGCGTGTAGGCCCGTAATTCAAATCCCCCGGGCCGTCAGAACAGGCGGCAAAGAATAAAATTTTTCCATCCGCAGAAAAGCAGGGTGCTCCTTCATTGAACGGAGTATTAATTTCTGTCATAGGTTGTGAAAGCTGCCACTGACCGTCTTTTTTTTCACTGCAGTAAAAATCTTCCTGAGAAGCCATTCCGTCAGTCCGAAAATTACGCGTATAAAGGAACTTATTTCCATCAACTGTTATTGCAGGAAAATATTCATGGGCCTTGCTGTTGATGTTAGGGCCCATATTTACCGGAACGATTTTTCCGGCTGTTTTAATTGCTTCGATGGCAAACTTACAACTGGCTATATTTCTACGTGTTTCCACATCCAGATCAGGATCAAGACCAGGTGTCAGCAGGAATTTTTCAAGATGGGCTTTCGCGTCTTCGTAATGTCCGGAGCCGAGCTCCAGGTTTCCGCAGGTATAGTAGGTGGCGGAATGAGGGTGTTGGTTATGGGCAAAAAGTTTCTGGTATTCGGCAATGGCTTTGTCATACTCCCTGTGATCGACTAAGATATTGGCCCGGAGTTCATAGACTTCTGAAAAATTAGCATCCCGCTTTTCGGCCTTCTCCAGATCTTCCAGGGCTCCTTTATCATCATGATCCTGATATTTTTTCAAAGCAGATTCAAAATGTCTGATAGCCTTTTCATCCATCGTATTATACTTACCGGGCATCGTATTCTGAGCTCCTGAAGGATGGATAAGGAGGATGGCAAGCAGGAAGAGAAGGGCGTAACGTTTCATATTAAGGAATATGCATGTATTTATGAGTCTGTAAGGAAATATTCCAATTGGGGTGTTCCAGCACGTAATCAACCAGATCCTGCATAATCTGTGCCGATTTGCTCCATTCGGGTTGTAAATACAGAATACAACCTGGTTTCACCTTAGTGGCATGGGTTTCTGCCCATTGAAAATCATTTTTATTATAGATAATCACTTTCAGTTCATCCGCTTTCCGAAGACTTTCCTCCAGAGGGGGCATTGTTTTCTTGGGCGAAAGGCATACCCAGTCCCAGATACCGCTAATGGGATAGGCCCCCGAGGTTTCGAGGAAGGTTTTAATGCCTTTCTTATGCAAACCCTTTGTCAGGTATTCCATGGAATACATAGCTGGTTCACCGCCGGTAATAACCACAGCCCTGGCAGGAAAAGCGTTTGCGTGTTCAATGATCAGATCGGCTGAAGTAGGAGGATGCAGGCTGGCATCCCAGCTTTCTTTCACATCACACCAGTGACAGCCAACATCACACCCTCCGACACGGATAAAATAAGCAGCCTTTCCACTGTGGAATCCTTCGCCCTGAATGGTATAAAATTCTTCCATCAATGGCAGCACCTCTCCCCTGTTCAGTTTTTCTTTTTCTGTATCTGTCATTTCCGGTTTAGTTCATTCCAGGCTATCCAGGCCATCAGGCCCATACCTGTACTCAATGCTGTTTCATCTATATCGAATGTGGAAGTATGAACCCCGCTGGTAATTCCTTTGGCTTTATTACCTGTACCCAGTCTGTAAAAACAGGCCGGAACATGATGCGAGTAAAAAGCAAAATCTTCTGCGGTCATCCGAAGGGGCAACTCTTCCACATTGTCTTTTCCCAGATAGGATTCAGCACAAGCAATAGCCCTCGATGTCACAGCTTCGTCATTAGCCAGGTATGGATAACCGTCGCGCACATCAAGAAGGCAGGAGCCACCCAGCAGCTTTGCTTTTGCCGTAGCCATCTCCACCATTTTCGCTTTTGCTTCCATTCTCCATTTTTCATCCAGCGTACGGAAAGTGCCTTCAATTTTCACTTCGGCAGGAATCACATTGGTGGCACCCTCTGCTATGAAACGCCCAAAGGCCAGGACGGTAGGTGCCGGTGGATTTGTATTAAAAAACGCATTCAGTTCCTGAAGTATTTCAGCGGCAATAAAAATAGGGTTGTTATAATCTGAGGGCATGGCAGCATGGCCACCTTTACCTGTAACCGTTAAATAAAGTTCGTCTGTCGAAGCCATGTACATTCCTTTACGGAACCCCACCTTACCCGTTTCCATTGAAGGGAATACATGCTGAGCGAGAATAGTTTGAGGTGCCGGATTTTGGAGAACACCTTCCCTGATCATCAGGGAAGCCCCTCCGGGCAGCTTTTCCTCACCGGGTTGAAAAATGAGCCTGACAGTTCCTTCAAATGTGTCTCTCAGTTCATAAAGTATCCGTGCTGCTCCAAGCAAGGATGCTGTATGCACGTCGTGTCCGCAGGCATGCATGACACCCGGTACTTTTGAGCAATAGGAAGTGATATTCGCTTCCTGAATAGGGAGCGCATCCAAATCAGCCCTGAGGGCAATGAGTCTTTTTCCCGGATTTTTACCGCCTATTTCAGCTACAAGGCCTGTACCGGCTACACCCTTACGAAAAGGAATGCCGATTGAGCCCAGCTCCGATGCCACAAATGCAGCTGTTTTATATTCCTCGAAGGAGAGCTCAGGATATTCATGCAGATGATGCCGGAGCTTTATGATTTCCGGAAGCAGTTTAGCTGCCAGGGACTGAATACGTTCTCTGATATCGTCCACTTACTTTCCTAAAAACATTTTAACGCTTACCAGCAGCAGCATACCTGCAAAAATTTTCTTAACTGTTTGCTGATCCATGGAGATGCTGATTTTAGAACCAATATAACCACCCAATACAAATGTGACCGCAATGAGCAGGGTGGCGTAAATATTGACATAGCCCGATTTATAGTAATTGGCTACAGCGAGGATGCCGGCAGGAAGGAGCAAAACAGCCAGTGAGGTACCCTGGGCAATATGCTGGGAATAGCCCAGAAAATAAACCAGACATGGTACAATAATTATTCCCCCTCCTACTCCAACCATACCGCTGAGCATACCTGCGGCAAGCCCTACTAATAAGAGAATAAGCACTGAACTTGTTTCCATAGCTTTTTTTTGCATGTTGGGAAAATCAGAAATCCTGGGTAAAGGAAAGGGTGGTAATTCTTGGAAGGATGATACCATCTTCTACGCCATGGGCAAAATCAAGACGGATAAAATATCCGAATAACCGTGTCCGGAGTCCTATTCCATAACCGCCAACGATAGGGTTTGTATGATTCTTCAGTGTAACAGTGATAGGGTTTCCCATATAACTGACAATGGTGGTATTCAGGGAATTTTCTTCCGACCAGGGTGAGGCTCCATTCCAGGCCGTACCCAGATCGCCAAAGCCTATGATCTGGAAATTATTGATGAAGTCAGATCGGATGGGCCTGTTGATGAGATAACGGAATATTGGCCAGCGAAGTTCCGTATTGGCCAGGACGAAATTATTTCCATTACGGGTGTTCTGATAAAATCCCCGCATAGGTGTGGCAATAGTCTGAAATGCATAATTCTGATCTGTTGCAATCCGTATGGAATTATTGAATTTAGGATTGAACCAGTTATCCACACCACCCATGTAATAAATGAGTTTTTCAGCACCAAAAGAGCTGCTTGCCGCAAAACGGGTACACCAGATAAGATCCCGGTGTATTTTCTGGTAATACCTGAAATCACATCCAATGACTGTCATGTCCGTGGCCTTGGCATCGATCTGTTTATAGTATTCATAAAAAATCTTGCCCCTGAATCCGTTATACAGATTCAACCCGCGCTTGATAGTGTTGTCATATACATATTCCAGACGGGCAATGGCCCAGTTCTGATAATCATGAGGGGCAGCAAGATGGATATCGTCTGTTGCAAGATGCACAGTCTGGTCATTCCGGTACGTCATACTGCCCCCGATACGGGCCACTTCGCTTAAAGGCCAGCGTAGCTTATAGATGGCTTCATCGGTATGGATCTTGACAAGAGATCCATCGCCCTGTGCTACATCAAGCAGGGATTCACGGTGCAGTACCAGCTGACGGTCAAGACGATGTGTCCGGTCGTCATAACTGAGAATAAATTCATTGCTGCTCAGATCGGCAGCCAGACGAAAGCCTCCGACAATTTTATGGTCTTCAAGCAGGTCCGTCATCCCTATCTTGAACAATCCGTTAAACCCTGGATTCATATAGACAGGAGCCCCTCCTCCGGTGAATTTCTGGTAACCGGCATTCAAAAAACTGTTATCAAGCTGTGTCACCACATATTCCGTTGCGTACTGAATTTTGTAATTACGCTGAAGCGGGAGGAAGAATCCGTCTTTAAGGGATTTGACAGTCGTATCCCGTTTGGCAAGGGTATCTTTAGGATTACCGGCAATAGTAGGCCCTCCGGGGTTCTCCTTTTTCTGATTCTTATTGAAATTATAATTATTGATATTGAGGGAAGAGGTATCCCTGCTGGTATTGTATTCGGTAATTTTCACATTGACTTTATCCATACCACCGGTAACCGGCTTGGAATTGGAAACGGTTTGTGTTTTCGCATCCTTTTTCTTTTCTGCGTCACTCAGCAGTTTCGCATTCCGGGTCAGCTCATTCCGGAAAGGAGTATTTTTTAGTTTAACCGGTTTAATCAATGCGGAATCGCCCAGACTGCGGATATACATATGATATTTCCCTTTGGAATAAACCACTTCTGCATATTTGCTGTTTTTGACACAGAAATCCTGCTCCAGGATATTCCGGTTATAATTGGTTACCGGTTGGGAATTGACAAAATAGCTGTAATGGGCTGAAGTATCTACATATGCAATAGCACTGTCAAATCGTCCTACATAGCGGTTCATAATTCCGTTTGCATCACTCAGATAGGTGAACTTATCGCCTTGAAAATCGGAAGGCCAGGTTTCATTCACATAAGGGGTATTGGTAACCCTGCGGAGTACATTCGATTTTGTTTTGAGATTGTAAATAAACAGATCACTGAAATGGCTTAAGCTGGTTTGAGATTCTGTTGTAACTCCTCCTCTGATCGTATCATTGGTTCGGTTCGAAACAAACAGAATCATGTTGGAATGATTGATGAACCTGGGATGCAGATCGTCATATATATCTTTTGTTATCTGTTCAGATGAATTCCCGGCTACGGTAAGAAGATAGATATCACTTTGGCCTTTGGAAGTAGCCGATAGCACAATTTTTTTGCCATCATCACTATAAGACATATCCAGAATTTTTTCATAGCTGTCCATAGACCGGCTTTCCTTTTCACCGGTTTCAATGGTATAAAAGGTCAGGAAGTTACGGCCCTTGACTTCGGACACATAGGCAAACAGTTTACCCGACGGATGCCAGGCTACCACAGGATAAGTGTAATCATTGATACGGTCCATCTTATGTCCGTATTTCAGTATACGCTTCTTTTTGTTTTTTGCAATATCGTACAGATAGAACTTAACCTTACCCATCTCATTGGTAACATAGGTAACATAATTACCATCAGGGCTCAGCCTGAGTTGACTGTACACACGGCCTGACTTGACTTTTTTGGGTTTGAGTAATTCCGGACTGGCTGGTTTAACAGAGGCTGAATCCGTATAGCGATATCGGTCTGAATAATAGCTGAACCAGTCACTGGTGAGGTTATTGATATTGACACCGAGTACGAACAACATGGAGTTTTCCACATTACGGCTCACCTTGGTCATATACAACAGGTTGGAAACAACGCCTTCCCCGTATGTTTCAACAATATAGTTCCAGATACTTTGTCCGGCATAAGCCGCTTCATCTCCGCTCAGTCTGTTGAATGATTTATACTTACCATTGGTAATACCGTCTTTAACCCTGTTGTCTATATCGGTATCCCATTTGCGCGAGCAGTATGCAATAAACCCTTTGGTATACCATTCCGGCAGATTCAGCAAGGTTGAATTTTTCAGGACATCTTTCAGATCACCTCCGTACATCATGTCATTGAGCAGAACTTCTGCTATTCCGGCACGTATTTGTTCATCCAGTTTTTTATGATCCCCGTCAAAATAAACAAATACTTTACGTCCTACAATACGGGTTACACCACCTACATTGTTCTGTGCTTCCCCTTCCAGGCCCACATTGCTTTGACGGTAATCTTCGTATTTATTGTAAATGATAAACTGTATTTTTTCATCCATGGAATGATCCATGAATTTCTCAAACTCATCAATATGTTTTTTTGCAGTCTGAGCTGTATAGACGGCAATTTCCCGCCCTCCCACATTGAAATAGGTTTCGAATTTTTCAAATCGGAAAACAGACCAGATAAAATCCTTGTATTGAACCCTGTTTTTTCCAAAGTCCATTTGTGAACCGCTGTAGAACTGTGCAGGAAGTAATGTCGGAACAACCAGACCCAGGAAGAGTAAAGCCGGAATACGCCTGAAAACACCTCTGATTCGGTTCATAAACAATATAAATTGCAATAATAGAGAGCTAAGTTACAATAGTTTACCTGATTTGGGAAACGAAATAAAGGAACTATTTGGTATTTTTGTATGCCAATAAAATCGAACAATGCTCCAGGTCAAAACATTCTGTTTCAGCCCATTCCAGGAAAATACATATGTTATCCAGGAAGAGTCAAAAGCCTGCGTGATAATTGATCCCGGATGCTATGATGAAGCTGAGCGGAAAAAATTATCAGACTATATTCAGGCTCAGGAATTACATCCTGAACATCTGCTGAATACACATGGGCATGTGGATCATGTTTTTGGAAATAAATATGTTTGCGATACCTATAACTTACGGCCGGAAATACACCAAAAAGATCTGGTGGTTCTGGATTCTCTCTTACAGGTAGCCCGCCTTTACAACCTGCGTGCAGAGGCCTCACCCCAGCCCGGAGTTTTCCTCAGCGAAGGGGACAGGATTTCACTCGGAAATTCAGTATTTGACATTGTCTTTACCCCCGGGCATTCTCCGGGCAGTATTTGTTTTATTTGCCATGCCCAGCAGTTCGTTATCGGAGGCGATGTTTTATTCAGGGAAAGCATAGGCCGAACAGATCTGCCAGGCGGAGATCATGCTACCTTATTGCAAAGCATTCGTGAAAAGCTGTTTGTATTACCCGATGCCTATACGGTATATCCGGGCCATGGATCACCGACTACGATTGGCTATGAGAAGAAACACAATCCTTTCTTAAAATAGAAACTAGACAGTGGCTTTTTTCCTTGCTGCCAATTTTTTCATGGATGCTTCGAGAGCATCCAGAAATGCCTTGATATCCGTTTGGGTATGCTGACCCATGATGGCAATTTGAAGCTGGTTTCTCACTTTCAGATACCCGCTGTTATAGCTGGTCTCTACACCCTGTGTTTTTATTTCATCACCGAGCTCGACAGAGCTGATACCGTCATGCGGAACAATGGTGGTGATATGGGTTGGTAAACGGAAATTCTTGTTTACCACCGAAATCCCCGGCATACGGGTGATAGCCTCAAGCAGCATTTTGGAAAGCGCTTCGACATTTTCAGTCTGCCCGGGGCGCAGGGAATAATCCACCGCCCTGTTTAAGGCCATTATAAGATTAGAGGAAATTGTAAATGGAATACCATTGTTCTTGAAATAATGGCCCAGATCTATATAGGTCGGGATAAAAGGATCCGGTTCTATTTCTTCACTTGTAAACACAATGGCAATGCCTGCAAAAGAAGCCAGACCTTTACCGCTGGAACATGTAGCAAGAAAAATGCCATCCAGATGAAGCGGGATATTTCCTATGGTACTCATAGCATCCAGACAGATTTTCACCTTGTATTTACGGCCCAGTTCAATAAGCCCTTTGAGATCGGCAATACAACCTGTTGAAGATTCACAGTGGGTAAACAGCATCCAGGAAATCCCTCCTGCCTTCAGTACTGTTTCTATCTCTGCAAGCAGGTATTCTTCTCCCCATTCTTTGCGGTAAACATCAAAACTGACCTGTTGTTTCTGGCATTGGTTTATCAGCCTGTTGCCGAATTCACCATTGGAAAGGATCAGACCCTTTTGGCTGGTCCGTTTAATCTGAGCAATCATTGCTTCATTGGCCAGAGATCCGGATCCGGTCATAAATACGACATGACGGGCACCTGTAGCCAGGCAAACCTTTTGCTGAAGCGTTTTGAAAGCTTCTACAAAATCATCAGAGCGGTGAGAAACGGGGGTACGCCCGAAAACCGCTTTGACATCATCCGGAATGAATATAGGGCCGGTAGTAAGATTAATCGGCCAGGAATTTTTCTCCATAAGTTTCAATGAATTTGTTCACATCGAGATACATCGGTTGGTACAACGCATCGTCTTTGCCCAACAATTTATAAAACCCTGTAAACCCTATTTTTTCGTACAGTTTAATTTGTCTGGTTGTTCCTGAAATGAGAACCAGATTAAAATTCATTTGATGCCCCCACTCCACTATTTTCTGGGCGAGCATAAAAAAAACACGTCCTCCCCTTTTTGTCGGTTTTACCGAAAGTAGCCTGATTTCCAATGCCTTATCAAATGGAGGCAAGTGCTTTTCTATCTCCGGAATTTTAGCATCCAGCGAAAATGGTCTCAAGTCATTTATAGCTACCATTCCGACTACTTCGTCCTGAAAAAGAGCTACAATGTATTTATTTTTTTCATGAAGCTTATCCACCAGTATTTTAGTCTGGTTTTCAGAGTGTTGCGGAATTTCTTCCACAAAAGTCTCATAATTAAGCTTATGTACCTGCCGAAATTCTTCCTCCGTTTCGGCAAATTTGACGATGATCCTATCTTTCATACTGTGATCAAAAGCTGTCTGAAAAAGGCAAAATCAAAAATCGGCCTATCTAGCAATATTAATTAAATGCTGATAATTCGCTAATATAGTAAAAATATAAAAATACCCGGCAAAAATTAACTAGGCAGGTTCATGAGGCCGGGCTGGATTTTTTCTTCTCCTCCGGCTTTTGCCTCCTGCCACCTATTTTTTGTCAGCTGGCGGTGGCGGGGTATCCTTCTTTTCCTTTTTTTCCTTTTGAAGTACCTGTTCCAGCAGCTGCATTCCCAGCAAGCCGCTTATAGGTCCATTGGCTCCTCCCTCCCCTCCGGTAATCAACACCTCAGGAATTATTTTGATATGTTCTTTCCCAATCGATTCAGTAATTTTTAGCCGCGTAAAATTATCCCCTCCCATTGCATCCACAGCCAGTTTATAGGATTCGGCAGAGGATTTGCCTATGGCCAGGATTTTTTCGGCTTCGGCATTTCCTGTTACTGAAATCCTTTCGGCTTCGGCATTGGCAATCATTTTCACCCTTTCTGCTTCTGCACTGGCCAGAAGTTTTACCTTCTCAGCTTCACCACGGGCAATAACCTGAAGTCGTTCTGCTTCAGCATTGGCCTGAATTTTAATGCTGGACGCCTCTCCGGTAGACTTTTTAACGGCTGCATCAGCAATACGTTCGGAAATCAGCACACCTTGGTCAGCCTTTACAATTTCTTTTTGTATTTCAGCAATAGCTGTTTCCTTTTCCAGACTTTGTCTGGTTTCCTGGGCTTTCTTCTGAGTCTCGTAGGTTTCTTTTTGTTCTTCCGCCAGTTTACGGTCTGTCAGGGTCTTCATTAAAGATTCCGGAGGCACAATATCCCCGATAAGGGTATCAACCCCGTATACATTATATTGTTCGAGCACTTTACTGATATGCGTGCGGGCTGAATCCTGACGCTCTTTACGGGAACTTAAAAAATCAATAACATCCGATCCCTGTGCCGAATTCCGGAAATAGTTTCCAATAGTAGGTTCCAACACCTGGCCTACCAGATTTTGCATATTTCCAAAACGACCTATGACTTTCGGAGCTTCTGTAGTTGGGATGTGAATAATCTGTGAGACGTCCAGATTGAACGGAAAACCATCCCTGGAACGCACCGTGATGGTCGAAAGATTTTTATCCAGCTGATGTGATTCCGTTCTTGCAGAAGCCCAGTTTAGCACAAGATTGGTCGTTGGAACAAGTTCCACCCGCATGATAAAAGTATTGATTGGGTATTTTCCCGGGCCCAGGGGTTCGGCCCATACGCCTTTCTGTCCTTTTGAAACAATATTGCCGTGTTTAAATTCTACTCCGCTCAGATCTTTTCCCTCTTCTCCGATGTAGGAAATAACAACACCAACATACCCGATGGGAATCTCCATCATTTTAATCTGCTCAACCTGCACAAACCAGGGGTTTAGATAATACGAACCGGCCAGTATTACCTGCGGCTGTAAGCCTTTGTTACCACCCCCGGCCAGAAATGCATCCGCGTTCTGAAAATTATCCTGATTGACAATTTGTTTACCGGCAATATTACCTTCGGATATTGGCTGTCCATCAAGCGTTGTCACAATACCAACCATATTCTCACTGATATTCACCATATCTGTGAAAAGAATTTCAAACAAGAATGTATTGATTCTATAGGTACCTGCCGTGATATAGGCACTTTGACGGCCCTTCCGGCCACCATTGTGCATAAACTGCTCTGCATTCTGGAATGATTCACATTCCACCTTTCGGGCCAGGATAGAACCTGTTTCCAGTTCTTTTCCGTCTTTGGCTACAAACAATCCTATTTTGCCCTGTGGCACTACCGTTAAAGCCTGGAGGGTGATTTCATATTGCCAGATCCATTTCCAAAAATAAATTCCAGGAGCCAATGTCTGAGCCTGAAACCCCGCTTCCCCTTCCACAGCAATTATATGTCCGTCGGGAAGGGATTTCTTTTCCCCGAACAAAACAAATTTTTTGGTAACCAGGCCTATCTTATCTTCCGGTATGATAACGACACCGAAGAACCGGAAAAATAGTTTATAAAAAAGAAGTATGGCAACAGGAATAAGCACCCACCAGTATTGAAGTAAGTTTTGCATAGGAACAAGATTAGATCAGCTAAATTATACAAAAAGGAGGCAGAAAAAGACTCAAGAATGGATTTCCAGCACGATAGCCTTTCCAACCACATCCAGCCCGTCTTTGATGGTGAGCAGGACTCCGGTTTTCAAATGTTTTCCAAAGCCAACAGGAGCTTCTATGACGGCCGGCATAACCACCTGATCGCCGAAAGCAATATCCCTTTTGAACTGATCCAGCCGGATTGTACTGCAATACCTTTTTACTTCCTTGATATAAGCGTGAGGACGATAAACTCCACTTATCAGCTTCTTCCGGAAGCTAACAAAAAGAATTTCTATCTCTAATAAAGGCTTACTGTAAATCATTTTTGGATCAACCGAAGGATCTCCAGTTCCACTTCCTCACTATCCCATTTGAGCTCTATTCCAGGCATAGCCATTATTTTTTGCATGATGGCTTCCTGCTTTCCGCCTTCTTTCAATGCAGTAGAATAACGTATATCCGGACTGTATGTGACCATAGTATATAATGGCACCCATTGCTGAGGATGCTTTTCATAAAACCGGGCTTCTATTTTCTTCTGAAGCAGGAAACGGGCATCAGCGGTCTTATCCCTCATTTCAACAAAATTGGCAATAGCCAGGTCTGCAATAGCATCCCCATCCGGTTTTCGCAAAGCCTGGTATTCTGCGAAAATAGCCGGCCAGTTTTCCCTGTGTTTATCAATCAGGTTATCCAGCACCACACAATCTTCAAAACCGCAATTCATCCCTTGTCCATAAAAAGGCACAATAGCATGTGCAGCATCTCCTATCAAAGCAAGTTTATTCCCGAATGTCCAGGGCCAGCATTTTACTGTCACCAGAGAAGCAGTAGGGTTCTCAAAAAAATCATGTTGCAATCCCGGCATTAATGCAAGTACATCGGGGAACTCTTGTTCAAAAAACTGCTGTACCTGCTCCGGAGTCTTAAGCGCTGCAAATGATTTCTCTCCTTCAAAAGGCAGAAACATGGTAACAGTAAAGCTTCCGTCAAAATTTGGAAGTGCAATCATCATAAAACTTCCTCTGGGCCAGATATGCAATGCATTTTTCTCCAGCTGAAATGATCCATCCGGACCTGCAGGAATAAACAGCTCTTTATACCCCGCTTCAATATAATGCTGGTTGTACTCAAAACGGTCCGACCCAAGCTGCATACTCAGGCGGGCTGCCGAAAAGGCTCCGTCTGAACCGAAGCACAAGTCAGACTCCGCTTTTGTCTTCTCACCGGTTAGGTTGTTTTCAAACAAGGCTGATAAGGAATTTTGTTCCAGACCGGTACACCGTTCATCAAACGAAATACGGACTCCTTCCTGCCGTTCAGCCAGGTCCATCAGTTTCATATTGATAGCACCTCTGCTTACAGAATAAATGGCTTGTTCCTTCTTGCCATAAGCCTGAAATACGGTATTGCCTGCTACAGGATGAATACAACGCCCGTACATAGGAATGGCAATTTCACGGATTTCATCCGCAATACCCACTCCCTGAAGTCCCTTCCAGCCCCGGTCGCTTAAAGCCAGGTTAATTGATTTTCCAGCCGAAATTTTTTTCTTTCGCATATCCGGCCTGCGCTCATAAATATGAACCTTATAACCTCTTTTTGCAAGGTAAATGGACAGCAGTGATCCAACCAGGCCGGCTCCTATAATACTAACTTTCTTTTCCATACTTTGGTTTCTCTTGTGTGGGGTAAATATGATTTTTTGATACCTGTCAATTCCTTTTGTCAAGACCCCACATAAGTTTATTGCGGATAGTATTGAAGAAATTGGCATTTTTCAGTTTCACGAGGTTGAAACGGAAATCTTCCCGGGTGATGGTGAGTTCTTCTGAAACAGGGAAGACCGCTGTCCGGGAATCGAGTGTAGCCAGGTATTCCGTGCTTCTTCCTTCAACACGGATAGTGACCACATTGTCATCTGAGATGATCAGGGGCCTCACATTCAGATTGTGCGGAGAAATAGGGGTGATGATAAAACTTTTGGAATCAGGCACCACTAAAGGGCCTCCGCAGCTTAGTGAATAGGCTGTTGACCCGGTAGGCGTTGCAACAATAAGCCCATCGGCCCAGTAGGAATTCAGAAACTCCCCGTTGATATAGGTGTGTATTGTCATCATTGCAGATGAATCCTTTTTGAGTACAGTCAATTCATTGAGAGCATAATTCACCTCTCCGAACAAATCATGCCGGCTTGATACTTTAAGGAGGCTGCGCTTGTCAAGTGAAAACTGTTTGGTAAGTAAAGCATCAACGGCAGCTTTTACCTCATGACTTGCCACTGCTGCCAGAAAACCCATGCGGCCTGTATTGATGCCCAATACAGGAATTCCTGAATTCCGGATCATACCGAGTGCATCAAGCATTGTACCGTCACCTCCAAGACAAATCATAAAATCGACGGCACCCCTGATTTCATCATACCCTGAAAACTGGTTTGTATGCAGCGGAAAGGGTATCTCACTGCTGATATATTCATACAAAGATGTATGGACATATAATTCCAGTTTGTGTTTTCCAAGCTCTTCAAATAATCCTCTGACACAGCTTGTCCTGTTCTCCGGAACCGTCCGGCCGTAAATGGCAATTTTCATTTCCTCTTGTTAAAGTGGTGAGTTCAGGTGGAGAAAAAAACCATATTCTCCACGTTGGTTCAATGCAAATTCTGCTCTCAGAACAAAATCATAATAGGTTACAAAATCAATTCCCGTTCCATACCCGTACAACCACGAATTATCAAAGGTATTACCCATTTCCGGCCTGTCATAAAAATTCTGAACATAGCCTAAATCGGCGAAGATATCAGCATAAAATGCATAATGAAAGGTATTGAATTTTTCCAAGGGAAGGTAGGGTATTTTCTGAACATGGGGTTTCACAATCTGATAGCGAACAACATTTTTAAGCATTCCGAAACTCTGGCCTTGCATGACATAATACTCATAACCCCGGATATAATCCCTGTATCCAAGTGTGCTCTCCAGATAAAAAGGCACCTGCTGCCTTCCGGTATAGCGACCCTTGAAAGCCGAACCTGCATAAAAGCGCCCTCCAAGGTGAATATATCTCCTCAGCATAAGATTCAGGGACCAGACATCTGCCTGCTCCCCTGGCAAGAGACCAAGCCCGTTCCGGTTCAGACTTGCATTCACGTAGTACCCTTTTATCGGGTAAGGTTTTGAATCGCGATGATCCGCAATATAACCGGCAGTAAGTGTAAGGTATTGCATATTCCCTGACTGATCCAGAAAATAGTTACCATTGAGATACTTCAAGGTATCCTGTACGGTCGCCCGTGTGTAACGCCCTTCAACAAACCAGGTTTGGTAAAACCCATGACGATAGGTATACGTTATACGCGCACCCTGCTCCTGTCTTACTGGATGGGCATCATCCCGGTAAAAGATAAAGAGGTTATCCTTGTTGATATACGGAATTTCCTTGGATCTGGAATAAACAACGCTTGCCATCAGACCGCTCTTTTTCCTTTTATTCAGATAAGGAATTGTATAGGTAATTCCGAATTGCTCCAGATACCCCAACCGGAAAGTGAAGCTTAGTGTCTGCTTACGTCCCAGAAAATTATAACGGTTCAGGTAAAATCCATAATCCAGCTTATTAAGGGTAGGGTGCAGATACCATGTATTGAAATTCCGCTCATACAATTCGAAGATAGGTATGGGCCAGGTATACCAGCGTTCCTTCAGCGCGATATGAATGCAAAGACGCTGATACGCTACAGGAGAATTCCGATTTGTGAGAATTTCAGATGGGTTGAAGGAAGATGTAATCTCCACAAAATTGAACAGAGAAGTATTAAGCAGATTTTTCCTTCCCTGTTCTGCTTTTTCACCCCAGTCTGATTCTGAAAGCGTATCCCCGGATTTGAAATCGAGCTCCCTCAGAATGATGGATGCCTTGGTGATTTTGTTTCCGGTTATGACAATGGAATCGACTATGGAATAAGTACGGGAAATGGAATCACTTTGTGCAAGGAAAGGGGAAGAAGGGAAGAAGAGAAGAAAGGCAACCGCTACTACATACTTCAGCTTTGCAGGAAGCATGGTCAGGCAGTAAGTTAGATATTGATATAATGCATCAGCTGATCAAAACGGACTTTCATGTCTTCTGAATACCCGCTTTGGTGAAAAGATGCTTTCACAGTATAGTTATAGCGGAAGAATGTCTGAAGAATTGCACTCAGGTCTTCTTTATTGATTTTAAGTGTTACTTCCACGAGTGTTGAATCAGGGTTGGTGGTGAGATAACAAGCCAGTATTTTGGCATCATTCCCTTCCACGATCTGACTTATCTGTGTGAGGGAATAATTATTGGAAGCCATTTCCAGGATAATGATTCCTCCCGGATCCTGAATTGCAGAAAGCAAAGCCAGCTTTTCAACAAACGACTTATAGGTAATCGCACCCTGATAGGTATATGCTTCATCCACCAGCCCGACGACAGTCAGATTCAATTCCGACATTATTTTAAGCACATCAAAGGCATGTTGTGATTCGGTAATGAATGGCCTCACCAATGGGATTTTAAGTTTACAAATTTCCTCATCGGGAGTATTCAAATCAAAAATATCGGTATCGGCAATCATGCCCATGAACGTTTTTCCCTTTATAACAGGCAGGTGAGAAACTTTAAATTCATCCATCCAGCGTAGGGCTTTGCTTCCCGAATCCGTTGTCTTGAGCGGAGGAACTTCTTCAGTGATCAGGTCTTTGGCAATCATAACAAGGGTTGTTCCGGGTTGAAGGATCGATTATTCTTTATCAAAGTTAGTAATTTTTTTAGCTTTACATACTTAACGGGAACGAAGAATCATGACAAGACTTAGTGTAAACATCAATAAAATAGCGACTTTGCGAAATGCCAGAGGGGGCCTGGTGCCGGATGTCCTGAAAACAGCCCTTGATTGTGAACGATTTGGAGCCGAAGGCATTACCGTTCATCCCCGCCCGGATGGCAGGCATATCCGTTATGACGATGTGACAGGATTAAGTCCCGTGCTCACCACAGAATTTAATATTGAAGGGTATCCTGATAAGACCTTCATAGAGCTTGTATTACGTGTTAAACCCGGACAGGTGACTTTGGTTCCGGACCCTCCGGGTGTGCTAACGTCCAATGCAGGCTGGAATATAAAGAAGGAAAAAAGTTTTCTCAAAGAAATTATTTCCGAATTTAAAAAAGCCGGTATACGCTGCTCCCTGTTCACTGACCCTGATCTGAGCCAGATAGAAGTTGCACCTGAAACCGGTACAGACCGCATTGAACTTTATACGGAGGCGTTTGCCAGTCGGTTTCCGGTGAATAAGGAGGAGGCTGTAAAGGGCTATACACTTGCTGCCCTTAAGGCACAGGAGATGAAGCTGGGACTGAATGCAGGACATGATCTTAATCTGGACAACCTGGCTTATTTTAAGCAAAATATGCCCGGACTGCTTGAAGTCTCCATTGGCCATGCCCTTATTTGCGATGCGCTTTATCTGGGTCTGGAAAATACCATTCAACGTTACCTGCTCCAGCTTAAATAATTTACTTGTCCTGATCACGGTTCATGAAACTTTTTTACCGCACTTATGGAACTGGCCATCCCTTGCTGATCCTTCATGGATTGTTCGGGCAAAGTGACAACTGGAATACCCTGGCCAAACAATTTGCAGCTCAGGGCATGCAGGTAATTACTGCTGACCTTCGTAATCATGGGCAATCACCGCACAGTGCGGAATGGAATTATGAATTAATGGCCGGTGACATCCTCGAATTAGCCGACGATTTGGGAATTGAAAAAACTGACATATTGGGTCATTCAATGGGTGGGCGTGTAGCCATGCAATTTTCCATCAATCATCCGGATCGTGTCCGAAAGCTCCTCGTAGCCGATATGGCACCCCGAACTTATCTTCCGCGGCATGACCGGATAGTAGAGGGTCTTCTGGCAGCGGATCCGCTTCGCCTTCGTTCACGCAAAGCAGTGCAAGTCTGCCTTTCAGCCTATATACCGGATGAAGGAACGAAGCAATTTCTGCTAAAAAATCTATACTGGAGAGCGGACGGACAACTGGACTGGAGATTTAATCTGAAGGTGCTGGCCTCTCATATGGATATAGTAAGCAGCCATTTTCCAACACCTTCACAACCTTGTCACATTCCGGCATTCTTCCTGCGTGGAGAGCGATCCGATTATCTGCTCGAAGATGACCTTGTATTTATACGCCGGATCTTTCCCCTTGCTGCACTGATCACCATTCCGGATGCCGGGCATTGGATACATGCTGAGCAACCTGCCTTATTTCTGGAAGAAGTAGTGAAAATTATTGAACCGGTTCGTTAAATCAGGCACCCCACCCGGCAGGTGTTTTCCGCTCACCCCGGTAACCGAGTGAAAAAAATAATTCCAGACGCAGTCCGCCTACTGTTTGTCTTGTGTTCCAATCTGCAAATGCAGAAACCCCTAACCCAAGGTCATAAGCAACTTTGAATATCCATTCCCCTTCGGCATACAGTCCAGCGGCTGAATAACTGCCTGAACTATATTGACCTCCGCCCAAATAAGGGAATCCCCATGAATAGGAAGGGCCCAGAGACATGAATTTGTTGGATTTGGTGTCTTCTCTTCTCAATCCGTAACAAATATGCGCATTGTAGTTATTGAAGGAGAGAAACCTGTCACCGCTCAGAAATGTGCCCAGCTGAAAATACTGGTCTGAAATATGAAAGTGGAGATCCACATTAAGAATTGACTGGGCCAGCGGCAAAATGGTATTAAAGCCTTCTCCCATCCCAATACTCATCCAGTTATTGTAAACCCGGAAACGCTTCCCATTCACAATGACTTCCTTTTTCCGGTTATAGATTGTATCCTTCTTTAGCCGCGGGGCTTTGGAATTTTTCTGGAAAGCGTTGAAAAGAGAATCTTTTGTATGGGCAATTCGGATTGAATCCGGATTCTGTGCCGGGCTACTGACAGAAACGAACAAACATGAAAACAGGAACAGGATCAGCCTTAAACTCATTGTTTCATTGCCTTGTTTTAGAAAACAGAAATCCCCCGTACTTTCGAATGGGGGATTAATCTGATAACGCAAAGTTAATAAAATTATTTCAATGATCCGGTCATATCTTCCGGCTTGACCCACAGGTCGAATTGTTCATTGGTAACCAGGCCCAAAGAAAGGGCTGCTTCTCTGAGGGTTTTATTTTCTTTGTGGGCTTTCTTGGCAATCTTGGCTGCATTTTCGTAACCTATATGTGTATTCAGGGCTGTTACCAGCATCAGGGAGTTTTCCATATGCTGCTTTATGATTTCCCTGTTCGGCTCTATACCTTCGGCACATTTATCATTAAAGGAAACACAGGCTTCACCCAACAAACGGGCACTCTGCAGCACGTTACTGGCAATAACAGGTTTAAACACATTCAACTCGAAATGCCCCATAGCTCCTCCAACCGATACGGCTGTATCATTGCCGATTACCTGTGCACATACCATTGTGAGTGCTTCAGGCTGGGTTGGATTTACTTTGCCGGGCATAATTGATGATCCCGGTTCATTATCAGGAATGACCAGTTCACCTATGCCACAGCGGGGTCCGGAGCTTAACATACGGATATCGTTTGCTATCTTCATCAATGCAACAGCGCTGCGCTTCAAAGCACCCGACAATTCGACCATGGCATCATGTGCTGCAAGAGCTTCAAATTTGTTCGGAGCTGTAACAAAAGGATAGCCTGTAAATTCGGCAATCTTTTTGGCTACCAGCACATCATACCCTTTCGGAGTATTCAGACCGGTTCCGACAGCTGTACCACCAAGTGCCAGCTCACTTACAGCCTCGAGGCCATGTTTCAGTGCCCGGATACTGTTCGTGATTTGCTGCGCGTACCCTGAAAATTCCTGTCCCAGCGTTAACGGAGTTGCATCCATGAAGTGAGTTCGTCCGGTCTTAACGATTGTACTCCATTCCCTGCTTTTCTTTTCAAGGGTTGCCTTCAGCTTCTCCATGCCCGGAATTGTGATGGCCGCAACTTGCTTATAAGACGCAATATGCATGGCAGTCGGGAAGGTATCGTTTGAAGACTGTGATTTATTGACATCATCATTCGGATGCAATACCTTTTTCTCATCGTGAAGCTGTCCACCCTGGATTACATGTGCACGGTATGCAATCACTTCATTCGCATTCATGTTACTTTGAGTGCCGGAGCCTGTTTGCCAAATTACCAGCGGAAACTGGTCATCCAGCTTACCCGCAATGATCTCATCACACACCCTGGATATCTGATCCCTTTTTTCTGCACTCAATACTCCAAGCTCAAAATTTGCATGAGCAGCAGCCTTCTTCAGGTACCCGAATGCATAAATGATTTCTTTAGGCATACTGCCTTCCGGACCAATCCTGAAATTATTTCTGGATCGTTCTGTCTGTGCACCCCAGTATTTATCTGCAGGCACTTTTACTTCACCCATCGTATCATGTTCGATACGGAATTTAGATTCTGTTGTAGCTGACATAGGCTTTTGTCTTGGTTCTTGTGTCTTGGTTCTTGTGTCTGTTTACCATCCAAGCACCCATGAAAAGATAAGCGGGGCTACAATGGTTGCATCTGACTCGACTATAAATTTAGGGGTATTTATATCCAGTTTACCCCAGGTAATTTTTTCATTTGGAACAGCTCCGGAATAGGAGCCGTAGCTGGTTGTAGAATCTGAAATTTGGCAGAAATAGGACCAAAATGGCACATCATGCCACTCCAGATCCTGATACATCATTGGCACAACACAGATCGGAAAATCTCCGGCAATACCTCCTCCAATCTGAAAAAAGCCAACTCCCTTACCGGCCGAATTATGTTTGTACCAGTCTGCCAGCCATACCATATACTCTATCCCCGATTTCATTGTAGATGCTTTCAGTTCACCCTTGATACAATAGGATGCGAAAATATTCCCCATTGTTGAATCTTCCCATCCGGGCACAACGATAGGAATATTTTTTTCAGCAGCTGCCAGCATCCAGGAATCTTTAGGGTCAATCTCATAATACTGTTTCAATTCACCTGAAAGGAGTATTTTGTACATATATTCATGGGGGAAAAAACGCTCTCCTTTGGTTTCTGCATCTTTCCAGATTTTATGAATATGTTTTTGCAGGCGGCGGAAAGCTTCTTCTTCCGGAATACAGGTGTCGGTTACCCGGTTGTAATGGTTTTCCAGCAGCTCCCATTCTTCCTGTGGACTCAGATCCCGGTAATTCGGCACCCTCTTATAATGCGAATGTGCCACCAGATTCATAATATCTTCTTCCAGATTGGCTCCCGTACAGGAAATAATATCCACTTTACCCTTACGTATCATTTCAGCAAACGATTTTCCGAGTTCGGCTGTGCTCATAGCTCCTGCCAGGGTAACCATCATCTTACCGCCTTCCAGTAAATGTGTTTCATACCCTTTGGCCGCATCAACAAGGGCCGCTGAATTAAAATGTTTATAATGTTTTTCAATAAATTGTGAGATCGGACCTTTGTTCATAGAAAACAGATTAAAGAATGGATTTGTTATAAGCCCTGCAAAAGTATAAATAAACAATCCTTCATCAACAAGAATTGCCTGAAAATAATACCGGAGAGATTCCTTCACAGGATCTGTCATTCATGTTATTAAATTGTGATTTAGTCTGTAATCAGGCTCAAAATAAGGTTGATTCTTATTAAAAAATACACCTTTTTTTGATAAGTTACGATTACCTTTAATTGCGGTATCTGTTAGTGAACAAACTATGATCGCTGTCAGTTTTGCTAAGCTCAAGACCCTTTTATACTCCGGCAAGCAAGTCAAACACTCAGGTCATGGATAAGAATGAAATTGAAATTCTGCTGGTTGAAGATAATGCCGATGATGCAGCTTTAGCCATACGCGCCTTAAAAAAACAAGGCATGGCCGATAAGCTCATTCATCTTAAAAACGGTGTAGAGGCTATTGATTATCTTTTCGGAAAAAATAATCAGCATAAACTCCGGAAGGATCATCATCCAAAGGTAATCCTCCTTGATCTGAAAATGCCAATGGTAGATGGCATGGAAGTACTTGAAAAAGTGAAGTCCGATCCGAATACAAGATCTGTTCCGGTGGTAATCCTTACCTCTTCGGCAGAAGATCCGGATATACGGAAAGCGTATGAACTAGGAGCGAACAGTTATATTGTAAAACCCGTGGAGTTTGACAGCTTTTCAAAAACAGTAGTCGATCTGGGCTATTACTGGATCCTTATGAACAAGGCACATCCATAAGCATGGGAAAGAATTTACACAAATCGGTCACCGTGCTTGATTTTTACATCATTCACAATATTACGGATTTGCTGCTCTTCCTGTTTCTTACAAATAAGTAAAATACCATCCGATTCGGCAACAATATAGCCTTCCAGGCCTTCGATAACCACTAGTTTGTCTTTAGGTACATGGACCATGCAGTTTTTGCTTTGGTAAAGCATGACATTCTTTCCAACGACCGCATTTCCATGGTCATTCTTATGGATATGGTCATAAAGAGACCCCCAGGTACCCAGATCACTCCACCCAATGATAGAAGAACGCACATAGACATTCTCCGCTTTCTCCATCACACCATGATCAATCGAGATATTTGTACACTTGCTGTAAGCTTCCCGTATGAAATTTTTTTCCCGGGAAGTGTTATATAGTGCCATTCCTTCATTAAACAACGCATGTATATCCGGAAGGTTCTTTTCCAGTTCTTTCAGAATACTTTGTACACTCCAGATAAAGATTCCTGCATTCCATAAAAAATCCCCGCTGTCCAGAAAACTCTGTGCCATTTGCTGGTCAGGCTTTTCGGTAAAGGTCTTTACCTTCTTTATCCTGTTATCCTTCTCCTTGGTTTCAGATTCTTTGAATTGAATGTAACCATAACCCGTATCAGCACGTGTGGGATTGATGCCCAGAGTAACCAAACAATCTTCCGATGCTGCTTTGCGAAAACAGGAACGTATGGCTTTCAAAAAAGTTTCTTCCTTGGTAATAAGATGATCACTGGGAGCAACCACCATGATTCCTTTCGGATTGACGGACAAAATTCTGTATGCCGCATAAGCTATACAGGGAGCTGTATTTTTTCGGGCCGGCTCACTCAGAATATTAGCAGGAAGAAGGTCAGGAAGTTGCTCCTGAACCAGGTCTACATAGGATTCATTGGTAACAACAAGAATATTTTCCTTGCGACAGATACGTTTAAAACGACTGTAGGTTTGCTGTAACAGGGTCTGTCCGGTCCCTAATACATCGATAAACTGTTTAGGGCGGTCTGTACGGCTCATGGGCCAGAAACGGCTGCCAACCCCTCCTGCCATAATTACGACATATTCATTCTTTGATTTTGATTCTCCAGCCATATTGCTTCAGAAACTAATTGATGGGATCGGTTATGACAGCTTTTTCAATGCAGTGCGGAGGTTTGAAATAATGGTTTCCACATCTTCTAGTTTGCATGTACCAACCGATAATCTGTACCAGCTGGAGTCATCAGAGGCTCCGAATGCATAGAACGGAACAAGGGCAACATGAGCTTCATCAAGGACATACTTGGTCACAGCACGGGTATTGGAAAGGACTTGGCCATCCTCTGTTTTTTGTCCGTGCATATACATTCTTACTGTCAGGTAAATGGCCCCTTCAGGGGCTATGGATTCAACACGGTATCCCTCCTTCTTTAGTTGCTGAAAACCAGTATGGAATGCAGTGAGCCTGCTGAATATTTTTTTTCGTATATCATCCAGATACGTATCAAATGCTTTCTCATCTTTCAGAAAATTTGCCGTGGCTACCTGTTCGGCTTTGGGTGCCCAGGCCCCTACATGGGTGAGTATAGATTTGATTTTGTCTGTGATCGGCTTGGGTCCGAAGGTCCAGCCAACCCTGACACCTGTTGAAGCAAGGGATTTGGAAATTCCATCCACAAATAATGTATAAGGACGCATAGCAGGGCGGAGACTTACCGGATCATAATGGAGGGTAGCACCAAATGTCAGATTCCAATAGATCTGATCATACATCAGATACAACGGCTTTACTCCCATTGATTCCCTTTTTTTATTTTCATCCAGGATGTCATCACAGATCTGCTCCAGATCTTCTTTCCCAAATGTCGTTCCGGTTGGATTCAGCGGAGAACAGAGGGCAAGCAGATTGGCTTTGGCCAGGTAAGGTTTAAGTTCAGCCGGTGTGGGCATGAACTTATTTTCGGGCCTGGTTTCAACAATCTGCTGTTTGGCCCAGTTCAGATAAGTATAATGATTATTGTTCCAGGATGGTACAGGGAAAAGGACGGTATCACCGGTATCTACCAAGGCCCTGAAAATTGCATATATCACCGGGCGTGCACCACCGGCAATCACAATCTCATCGGAAGCATAATTCAACCCTCCTTTTCGTTTCAGGAAAGCGGAAACAGCCTGACGTAATTCAGGCATACCTTCGGCTACGGGATAATTCGTCTCGTCATTGTCATACGCTTCCACAATGCTTTTTTTCAAGCCGGCAGGAATAGGGAAAATCTTAGGATTGAAATCCCCTATTGTCAGGTTGTAGATTTTTTCTCCATTTCGGATTTTTTCATTGACCTCCGCAGCCAACTTGATAATTTCTGAACCGATGATATGCTCAGCAATGTTTGAGACAATCATATCTTTTTTCGATTCCATAGTCGTAGTGCTCATAAACGGGCATATTGGAAACCTGGTAAAAGTAATAAAATGAAATTACAAGATAGGTAAAAAAACAGTTTAAATACCTGCTCCTTCACAATTAACGGAATAAGGACTCGGTCACCGGCAAGACCTCGCTTAGCGGGTTGAAGAGGTATTTCCGGCGGGTATCCAGCTCCAGGCAGCTGAATCTTTTACGGATCTTTTCCCCTTTACGGAAATGCCTGCCTTTCCCGAAGAGAAAAACAGAACCGGATGGAATATCCTCCAGAAAAACAACGGACTTCTCTTTATCATATTTTTTAAGAGTACGCAGCAAATGTATATCCGAACAGCTGGAAGCTGCCGGATTCAGAAGGTATTTAGACAATGCCCCGTGAATATCTTCCGGAAAAAGTTTCAGCTGAAAGAAGGGTTTCATATGCTCCCTGAACTCCTGTTTCCATTCTGATCCATGCGGCCTGACACGGTCTTTGTGTTTTTTCCAATTCGACAAATGAGCAATTTCATGTACAAGTGTAACCAGGAATGCATATGGATTCAAATCCCTGTTCACCGAAATCTGATGATTGGTATCCGGCATTGGCGATCTGTAATCCCCGTATTTGGAGCTTCTGCCTTTTTTTATTTTGAGTTTGAAATCATAAACATAGATCCATTCCGAAATAAGAGGAACCGCGGGTTCGGGTATATAGCGCGTCAGAATTGATTTGTTCCGTTCCACCTGTGTCATTGTAACCTGATTCAATTAAGACACAAAAATACGATGGAGGCTTTAATTATTTTCAGCAGTTTATGAACAAATAACCATTATTTCAACACCTGATACACAATAAAGCTTGAAACATATGCCAGTACTCCCATGTATAAAAACTGAATCACAGGCCATTTCCAGTTTTTTGTTTCCCGGTATACTACAGCCAAAGTGCTCATACATTGCATGGCAAATGCATAAAAAATCATAAGGGAAAAACCAACGGCAAAGGTATATACACGTTCTCCGGTAACGGGGTTTTTTTCTTCTATCATTTTTTGGCGTATCGACTTGGTATTTTCCTGATCTCCCACACTGTAAATGGTTGCCATTGTGCCGACAAAGACTTCTCTTGCGGCGAAAGAAGTGACCAATGCAATTCCTATTTTCCAGTCATAACCCAATGGCCGTATAGCCGGTTCCAGAGCCTTACCCAATCTTCCCGCATAGGAAGCTTCCAGCTTTTCAGCTGCTTTTTTCATTTCCTGTTCTGCTTTATCTGATCCGGGCGAAGCCACAGAAAGGGTCTTATATTTCTGATCAATTTTTGTAAAAGAGCCCGACGGGCCATGATTTGAAAGCACCCAAAGTATGACGGAAATAGCCAGAATCACCTTACCTGCATCCAGCAGAAAAACCTTTACTTTATCAAAAATGGTATATCCAACCGAGCTCCATTTGGGCATACGGTATAAAGGCAGTTCCATGATAAAATAGCTGCGTTCTCTTGCCTTCAGAATAAACCTGAGTACAAGGGCAGATAAGATAGCCGCCAGAAACCCAATCAGGTATAGTCCCATCAGCACAACACCTTGCATATTCAGGAAAAATATTTTCTTATCGGATGGGATGATCAGGGAAATCAGCAAGGTATATACCGGCAACCTGGCCGAACAGCTCATTAATGGGGTAACAAGAATTGTAATCATTCTTTCTTTCCAGTTACTGATTGTACGGCTGCTCATGATAGCCGGTACAGCACAGGCAATGCCGCTGATAAGCGGTATGACCGATTTACCATTCAGTCCGAAGGTTCGCATCATCTTATCCATCAGAAAACTTACCCTCGCCATATAACCCGTGTCTTCCAGAATGGCAATAAAGGCAAAAAGCAGCGCTATCTGAGGTACAAAAACAACCACCCCGCTCAGCCCGGCCAGAATTCCATTGACGAACAGGGAAGTCAGCTCTCCTGCAGGCAAATGCCGTGCGCTCCACTGAGAAAGTTCAACGAATAAGGTCTCAATACCTTTCATCGGGAACTGGGCAAGAAAGAAGATAGATTGAAAAATAGCAAAAAGTACAACCAGAAAAATGGCATATCCCCATACGGAATGGGTCAATATA
>JBIOHC010000029.1:0-49299 GCA_044448685.1 Bacteroidia bacterium | reverse complement strand
GTTTGGAGAGGTGGATATCCTGAAAACGATAACTCTTCTGCCCGGAGTCATGTCAGCAGGGGAAGGTAATACAGGCTTTTATGTGCGGGGAGGAGGCTCGGACCAGAACCTGGTATTGCTTGATGAAGCCACTGTTTACAATGCCTCTCACCTGCTCGGATTCTTTTCCGTATTCAATGCCGATGCCATCAAGGATATGAATCTTATCAAGGGTGGCATTCCTGCCGAATATGGAGGCAGACTTGCTTCTGTGCTTGATATTCATATGAATGACGGAAACTCCAAAAAGTTTACCGTCAAGGGAGGTATCGGACTTATTGCTTCCCGTCTGACCATTGAAGGGCCTATTGTCAAAGACAGAGGCTCCTTCCTAATCACCGGGCGACGCACCTACGCCGATGTTTTTCTGCACCTCTTCGGCAATACCCCTGCCATACGTTCCTCCTCCCTTTACTTCTACGATCTGAATGTTAAAGCCAATTACCGTATCACCGATAAAGACCGTATTTATCTGAGCGGTTATTTTGGCCGGGATGTATTCGGCACAGCACAGTTTGGTGTCAACTGGGGCAATGCAACAGGTACCCTTCGCTGGAACCATATTTTCACGGATAAACTATTCCTGAACAGTTCTCTTGTCGTCAGTGACTACCAGTATAACATCGGGCTTACCTCCGGATCCAGCACCTTCGGAATTACATCCGGTGTACGCGATTATGCACTGAAGGAAGCTTTCGAATATTATCTGAACCATAAAAACAAAATCAAGTTCGGTCTTCAATCGACCTTTCATGTTTTTACACCCGGCACAGTATCTACCAACGGAACAAGGCTTATCAATGATCTGAACATAGCCCGCAAATACTCACTTGAAAACTCCCTTTATATTTCCGATGAAATGACTATCACACCCAAGCTGTCTGTCGTGTATGGTCTTCGTTATGTACTCTACGATGAGCTGGGTCCCGGAACTGTTTTTCATTATGACACTACCGGAGCTATCACCGATACCGTCAAATATGGCAACCTGAAAAAGATTCAGGAGTACGGCAGTGTGGAACCGCGTGCGGCTGTTCGTTACACCCTGACCGATGAAAGCTCTGTCAAGGCCAGCTATACGCGTACCAGTCAGTTTATACAGCTCCTGTCCAATACTACTGCATCCACGCCATTCGACTTATGGGTTCCGAGCAGCAATATTATCAAGCCCCAGCTCGGCGATCAGTATGCGCTCGGCTACTTCCGGAATTTCCGGAACAATATGTATGAAGCTTCTGTAGAAGTGTATTATAAAAATATGCAGAACCAGATAGATTATAAACCCGGAGCCAATATAGTCCTGAATCCGGTTGTAGAGTCCCAGCTTTATTTTGGCAAAGGGCGTTCATATGGAACGGAACTACTGGTTCGTAAAAATGCAGGTAAATTCACGGGGTGGATTGCTTATACCCTGAGCCGTACAGAGCGTCAGTTTGCCTATATCAACAACAACTCCTGGTATCCGGCCAAACAGGATCGCACCCATGATATCTCTCTGGTAGGCATGTATAATATAGGCACAAAATGGAGTTTCGGTGCCGTGTGGGTGTATGCCACAGGCAATGCGGTTACTTTTCCGGTAGGGCAATACGAATACCAGGGACATATCGTAGCCTATTACAGTGACCGCAATGCATACCGTATGCCTGCTTATCACCGTCTGGATCTTTCAGCAACATTACACAGACCAAAGAAAGGACGTTTCGAATCGGAATGGGATTTCTCGGTTTACAATGTATACAACCGTCACAATGCATACTCCATCACCTTTCAGCAGGACCCGAACAACCCTGCCGTCAACCAGGCTGTCATGACGTGGCTGTTTGGTATCATTCCTTCCATAACTTATAATTTCAAATTCTGAGAGATGAAAAAACTGATTTTCTATTTCTTTCTTCTTACGGTCCTTACATCCTGCCAGGATGTGATTACGATGAATTTGAACTCCACAGCTTCCAAACTTGTAGTGGAAGGCAATATCAATAATCATCCCGGACCCTATACTTTTATGCTGAGCATGACGACCGACTATTTCGCCCCGGCAGGAGCTAATCCGCTTAAGGGAGCGATGGTAGCGGTATCTGACAATGCAGGGCATTCCGACACTTTGCATGAGACAACACCCGGCACCTACCTCACTTCAACCATACAAGGTGTTACAGGCCGTACCTATTACCTCTATATACTTGCCAACGGAAAAAAATACACAGCATCTGCCTTTATGCCCGATACGGTTGGTATTGATTCCGTTTCCTATTCCCTGCGTCAGCCACGCCCGGGTTCAGGAGGAACACCGAGCTATTCTGTGCGGATCAACTTTACGGATCCTCAGACACTTGGCAATAATTATGGCTTCCGCCTGTGGAGAAACGGAAATCTGCTGAATGATATCAGCAATGACAGGGTCATCAACGACCGTCTTATAAACGGCAATGCACAACATCCCCGAGTAGGTAACAGCGCCCTGATTCTGGGCGACAGTGTACAGGTTGATCTTGTCTGTTTCGACAAGAGTGGATTTGATTACTATAATACCCTTCAGGCCACTCTCAGCGCCGGAGGGCCTTTCTCAGCTCCTCCTGCCAACCCAAGCACCAATCTGAATAACGGAGCGTTGGGGTATTTTGGGGTGATTTCGTATTGTTCGAGGAAATTGTTGCTGCAATAAGCGCTATAGAACACGGATTATCATGATGATCATGATTCACACGGATCATGTTGCCAGGTAAAATCAGGATTGATCATGATACTCATGAAAATCCGTGTTCTATTTAGTTGTGGTTATGTCTTGATTCTTTTAAGAGCTTTCTCCTTAATAACCTCCTGTACACTCCTTCCCTCCAGCTTGCTTTCCAGCCAGGAAATCATGTCGAAATAAACAAAAGCCTTATTGCCGTACGGGTCTTTACTCAGTTTCAGCATATCCTTTTTCAGTTGCAAAAAAGCTGCCGGAAGCTGATCCACATCCATCCCCTTCATAAGCTTGCGGATAAAATCCAGAATAAGTTTCTGAAAGGAGCCCAGGCTGCCATGACTGATAAGGAAGCGGTAAGTGGAACTGATCTGGTATTCCATGGTTTCCAAATTCTCCAGCTCATAATGACAGATGAGGGCCATGATACGGGCATAGGAATGTATGTCCAGTCTAAGATCTTCTTCTCCCTGACGTACGATACGGCTTAACCACGACAATGCCCGGGCATGGTCGCCGGCGCCGAAATACAGGCAGGCTATTTTATAATAGAAAATTAACACATAATGTTTGTCGAGCCTGGGCAGCAGTTTTTCAAACTCCTTTCTGAGTTTCGCCACTACTTTGGTGCCCGCACTGAATTCACCCAGCATAAAATGCCGGTTTATTTCATGCACATAAATCGTCCTGAACAGAATCATGTTGATATGTTCCGATTGATGTATGTCCTTATTCCGTTTCAGGGCCACGAGTTTTTTAAGATTTTCATAAAAGGAGTTATATAACATCAGTTTGTTATCAGCCATCAGGCTGTAATTCAAAGCCCGGATATAATGCTCCGGGTGAGCGCTGATACGTCCGGGATTTTTTTCAAACAGTTCGACCCAACGTCCGGCATAGTACCTGACCTGTTTAAAATTCTGAATGAAATAATTGTACTGTGAATAGCATTGCCACAGATACATACATTCAAAAAAAGACAACTTATCTTCCTCATACCGGGGCAGGGAACGGATGAACAGCTCTTCGGCCTTTTCCAGATCCCTGTTGCTGCGGATAAAACCCATCTTCACATAAGAGGCATGGAGCTTCAGGCTCAGGTTTGAAAAGGTATTGATATTCCGGATGCTCCGGCCTACAGCCCGGCTTTCCTTCACAACAGTCTTAACCCTTGTTTCATTGCGTGAGGCGGTAGTCTGGTTCAGCACTTTCTTTTCCAGTTCCAATACATCCAGATGCAGGGTTTCCCGGTCGCTGGCTATGGCCATTTTCCTGGCTTTATCAAGCATCTGCATGCATTGCTTATAAAGGCCCTTATCATACAGGAGTTGTGCATTATCGGTCAGATCACGGATCTGTACATCAACGGAATGAGGAGTATTGCAGATACGCACCGAAAGCAGTATACGGCGGTAGAGCTGAACTTTCAGGTTGGGCAGCTGAGCCGGATTGAGTCCGGAATGATTACGCAGGAGTTTTTCCTCATCATAGCGTTTTTGGGTATGGATGAGGTCAAACAGTTTAACAAATTTCTTTTCGTCTTCCACTCCGCCTCTGGATGCATATAATTTGAAATGCCTCTTCTCACTTTTGCTGAGGGTTTTGATCAGGTGGAACAAATCATCGGATGGAGCCTTAGGCATGGTTCAGCAGGTTGTTATATATATAATATATCGTTCAATTATAGCTTTGAACATCGTATTTATACTTCATTTTGATTTTTAATAAGGTGTACAAGGCATATATATTTACTCAAAAATACAAAATGCCCGATAATCACATACATATATTCGATACCACACTCCGGGACGGGGAACAGGTTCCCGGCTGCCAGCTCCATACACGTGAAAAGGTTCGTATTGCCCAGGCCCTTGAAAGTCTTAAAGTGGATATCATTGAGGCCGGGTTTCCTATTTCCAGTCCGGTTGACTTCCAGAGTGTTGTTGCCATCTCCAAAGCCGTGCGCGAACCGGTGATCTGTGCCCTGAGCCGGGCGGTAGAAAAAGACATAGACTGTGCCGCCGAAGCACTTCAGTATGCCCGCCGCAAACGGATCCATACCGGCATAGGAAGTTCGGATGTACATATAGAGCATAAGTTCAAAAGTACACGTGCAGGGGTGCTGGAACAAGGTGTGAGAGCTGTGAAATATGCCCTGCGTTTTTGCGAAGAAATAGAATTCTATGCCGAAGATGCAGGCAGGGCTGATCTCGGATTTCTGACCGAAATGGTCAATGCTGTAGTTAAAGCCGGAGCCACCATCATCAATATACCCGATACAACAGGCTATTGCCTTCCGGAAGAATACGGGGAGAAAATACGCCACCTGATGGAAAATGTAAAGGGAATAGACAAAGTCATCCTCTCCTGTCACTGCCACAATGACCTCGGCCTTGCCACAGCCAATTCAATAGCCGGAATCCGGAACGGAGCCCGTCAGGTGGAGTGTACCATCAATGGCATAGGAGAACGGGCCGGAAACACTTCACTGGAAGAAATTGTCATGATCCTGCACAGTCATAAGAATATGGATTTAAATACCCGCATTGATACCAAACGTATCTGTGAGGTGAGCAACCTCGTTTCGGAATCCATGCATATGGATGTGCAACCCAACAAAGCCATAGTAGGCCGCAATGCCTTCGCACATTCTTCGGGGATACATCAGGACGGTTTTTTGAAACACCGTGACACCTATGAAATCATTGATCCGGCCGATGTTGGCGCAGGGGCTTCGCGTATTGTGCTTACGGCGCGCAGCGGAAGGGCGGCTCTGCATCACCACCTGGTCTCAATAGGCTATACTCTCGACAGGGCTGAACTCACCAATGTATATGCAGACTTTCTGGTGCTGGCCGACAAGGAAAAAAATATTCATGCCGGGCATTTGCATGAGCTTGTAAAAAAATATCAGTCATGAAAAAAGGAAAAACACTTTTCGACAAAATATGGGATAATCATGTAGTCCATCACATGGAAAACGGCCCGGACATTATTTATATTGACCGGCATCTGATACATGAGGTTACCAGTCCCCAGGCCTTTGCGGGTCTGGAAGCACGCAACCTGAACGTATTCCGTACTAGCCATACCCTGGCAACAGCCGATCACAATGTCCCGACGATTGACCAGCACCTTCCCATTAAGGAAGTGCTTTCCCGTAAACAGGTGGAGAAGCTGGAAGAGAACTGCAGCAAATACAATATCAAACTGTTCGGGCTCGGGCATCCAAATCAGGGTATAGTGCATGTCATTGCCCCTGAACTGGGTGTTACCTTGCCCGGCATGACATTGGTTTGCGGAGACAGCCATACTTCTACTCACGGGGCATTCGGAACTATCGCTTTCGGTATCGGTACCAGTGAAGTCGAGCAGGTTTTTGCTTCCCAATGCCTCTTACAGGAAAAACCACGCAGCATGCGTATCACCTTCACCGGTAAATTACAGAATGGTGTCGGGGCCAAGGATATAATACTTTATGTACTGTCCCTGATCGGAACAAACGGGGCTACCGGACATTTCATTGAATTTGCAGGCAGCGCATTGCGCAGATTAAGCATGGAAGAGCGTATGACCATTTGTAATATGAGTATTGAACTCGGAGCCAGGGGAGGCCTTATTGCACCGGATGCCACTACATTCCGGTATCTTCTTGGCAGGCCCTATACACCGGTGGGTATGAACTATGCCAAAGCCCTTAGCCACTGGCAAACACTTTATTCGGACCGGAATGCAGTATTCGAAAAGGAGCTGGATGTGGATGTGACGGCGCTTGAACCTATGGTAACTTACGGAACCAATCCTGGTATGGGTATTCCGGTCAGCAGTTTTATTCCGGAACAGGAAACTAGTTCCGGTAAAAAAGCGCTCGATTATATGGGATGGAAGTCGGGTGACAGGATTGCGGGCAAGAAAATTTCTCATGTATTTATCGGAAGCTGTACGAATGCACGGATAGAAGATTTACGTGCAGCGGCAGAACTGGTCCGTGGAAAAAAGATAGCCAATGGCATACATGCTTTTGTAGTACCCGGCTCCCGCAATGTATTGAATGAAGCCCGGCTTGAAAAGCTTGATCAGGTATTCTGCGATGCTGGTTTTGAATTCCGTGAACCCGGTTGTTCTGCCTGTCTGGGCATGAATGAAGATAAAATCCCTGAAGGAGCCTGGTGTGTCTCGACCTCTAACCGCAATTTTGAGGGCAGACAGGGGCAAGGTGCAAGGACTATACTTGCCAGTCCGCTGACAGCCGCGGCAGCTGCATTAAAGGGGTGTATTACAGATGTCCGCTCACTTCTTTAATTAACCTCCAAAATTTAAACACTCAATTTTAAACATTAAGGCATGGAAAAACTAACCACCCTTCTCTCCCCTGCCGTGCCTTTGCCGGCTGAAAACATGGATACGGACCGCATTATTCCGGCCCGTTTTCTGAAAGCGACAACACGCAATGGAATGGGGACTAACCTTTTCAGTGATCTTCGCTTCGGCATAAACAAGGAGCCAAAGCCGGATTTTGTACTCAACAACCCGGTCTACAGTGGCTCAATCCTTCTTGCCGGAAAAAATTTCGGCTGCGGGAGCAGCCGTGAGCATGCTGTATGGGCTTTAAAAGACTATGGATTCCGGGTTGTGGTATCAGAAAATTTTGCTGATATATTCCGGAATAATGCACTTAATAGCGGTCTGTTGCCTGTAGAGCTCAGTAAAGAGTCCATGAAATATCTTTTCCAGGTTTGTCAGGATAATCCATCAGCCTTATTTGAAGTCAATGTACAGGAGCAGGTGTTCAAAGAATGTGATACTTCGTTCAAGACTGCTTTCCATATTCCGGCCTGGAAAAAACAATGTCTGCTCATGGGTCTGGATGACATCGATTACCTCCTGAGCATGAAACCCGAAATACTGAAATATGAAAACACAAGTCTGTTCCATCACTTAGCAAACGAAATACCATGGTAAAGAAAACAATCGCCGTACTCGAAGGAGACGGAATAGGGCCGGAAGTGACCCGGGAGGCTATCAAGGTTCTGAATGCAGTATCACAACGATTCAATCATGAGTTCCGGTTTATTTACGGACTTATTGGCGGGGCTGCTCTTGAAAAACAGGGAATACCTCTCCCCCCTGAAACCATTGCCCTTTGCCGTACTGCTGATTCCGTATTGTTCGGTGCTGTGGGAGATGCCCGTTATGATCAGTTGCCCGATGCATCCAAACGGCCTGAACAGGGTCTCCTTGAACTTCGCAAAAAACTCGGCTTGTTTGCCAATCTCCGTCCTATACGGAGCTATCCGGCTTTGTATGACCGGAGTCCGCTGAAGAACGATCGTCTCAAAGGAGTTGATTTTATCTTTTTTCGTGAACTTAGCAGCGGTATCTATTTCGGTGAAAAAAGCCTGACAAAAGATTCAGCCAGTGATATATGTCTTTATACCCGTGCGGAAATAAAGCGTATCACCATCATGGCACTGGAAGCAGCCCGGAACAGGAACAGACAGCTTTGCCTCATCGACAAAGCCAATGTGCTTGCCACATCCCGCCTCTGGCGCGACGTCCTCCAGGAACAGGCTGTGCGTTTTCCGGAAGTGAAACTTCAGTATCTCTATGTGGATCATGCAGCCATGCAGCTTATTCTGAATCCGGCACAGTTTGATGTAATTCTTACCGATAACCTCTTCGGAGATATCCTCAGTGACGAAGCATCTGTTCTTGCCGGGTCCTTAGGCCTTCTCCCTTCGGCCAGTATAGGAAAGGGGGTCTCTCTGTTCGAGCCAATTCACGGCTCCTACCCACAGGCAGCCGGGAAAAATATAGCCAATCCTGTTGGCGCTATCCTGAGCGCCGGCATGATGCTGGAATATGCCTTTGGCTTGACGGTAGAAGCTGCCCTCGTCACCAATGCCGTAAACGAAACCCTTTCTGCCGGTATCCTGACCCCTGATCTGGATCCAGTACACGGAATTTCCACTTCGGCAGCCGGGGATGTCATTGCCCGTATCGTTATGGAGGAAACGATGCATCATGTTTGAATAGCCTGACTACTTTTTACCTACTTTTGTCATGCCTTAAAAAAACATGAGCATGATCATAAAAAAGTTTCTTCCGATAGCGATTATCGCAACAGTTATTTATTCCTGTGGTATGCACACTACAGCCACTCCGCCTGCCACACCGGAAGAAGGGCTGTTCCGTACAGTTTGCGGCAAATGCCATAAATACAAAAAAGCCGATCCGGCAAAACATACAGAAGCCGAATGGGTCAAGATTGTGGAAAAAATGCAGCATATCAAACACAAGGAAAATTTCACAGACGAGCAGAAGGCGCAGATCTTGGTGTATATCAATGCGCACGCTAAAAAATAGACACAAGAGTCAAGACACTAGACACAAGACGCGAGAACCAAGACAAAAACGTGAATTAGTCTTGATTCTTGTGTCTTTGATTATCTTTGGGTATGCCCTCCTTTTTCAGACCAGCTTCTTCCCCGTTTCTTGTCTTGTGTCTTGTGTCTTATGTCTTGATTCTGACTCAGCCCCAAGCCACCGCTCAGCAATACCATTTCAAAAACTATTCCGTACAAGACGGTATAGCCCAAAGCCAGGTCTATTCTATTTTTGAAGACAGCCGGGGCTTCCTCTGGATGGGAACACGGGGTGGCGGACTGAGCCGTTACGACGGACTGAATTTCAAAACCTATACCATACAGGACGGACTTGCAGATAATTTTGTATCGTGTATCGCTGAAGATGCAGGACATAATCTTCTCATTGGGACCAACCAGGGCCTGAGTATATATGACGGCAAACGTTTTTTCAATTTCAACCTTCAGGATGGGAACGGAGTCGTATATGTACAGGCCATAGCCGGTGGTAAATGGATAGGAACAAACAGAGGACTCTATTGCATGCATGAAGGAGTACCTGTAAAGGTGAGTAAGTGCCCCCGTGAAAATATACTAAGCCTCCTTATTACTCCGGACGGAAATCTCTGGGCCGGAACAAACGGCAATGGAGCCCTCTGCCTGCCCGGATGCGATACCAGTGTTGCTCCCCTTCCCTACTCCACCGGAAAAGGGCTGGGCAAGACCCAGGTTTATGCCCTCTGCTCAGACCGGAATCATAAACTCATTGCTTCCACCAACGGGGCCGGTATTTATCAGCTCAATGGGGATTATTTTAATCACTGGATAGTCAACAACCCACTGAATAAAAAACAGATTTTCGGCATGTTACCGGACTCCAAAGGAAATCTTTGGTTTGCCACTCCCACTGATGGAGTCTGCAAATGGAATGGGGCTGACAGCTCCTTTACCTTTCTTGGAGAAAACGAAGGGCTGGCCAATAATCATGTACGTTGTATGCTGGAAGATTCCCGGGGTGATTTCTGGTTCGGAACTTCCGGAGGAGGTGTAAGCAAATATTCGGGTCAGGCTTTTGTCCACTATTCCAAAAGTAACGGACTCAGCGGAAATTTTGTGTACAGTGTATACCGCGACAGTCATGACCGCCTCTGGATAGGATCAGGAGATAAAGGAGTATGTATGTATGATGGTAAATCATTTACTCCTTATTCTGAAAAGGAAGGCTTTCATAATTATAAAGTCAAAGTTATCACGGAAGACAAGGACAGCCTGCTTTGGTTTGGCACAGAAGGTCAGGGTGTTTTTATTTTTGATGAAAATAATTTTATTCCGGTACCCGAACTGAAAGGAAAATTTATCCGTGATATAATTCGGGATCAGCAGCAAAATATGTGGATCGCCACAGCAGGAGCCGGTATTTATAAACTTAGTCCGGGTGCTGGGAAAAACCGTTTTGAAGTGATTCACATCAGGGGCCGGGATCTGCCTTCCGATCGCATCAACGCCCTGGCTGAAGATAAACAGGGACGAATCTGGTTTGCAACAGAAGCATCCGGAGCAGGATGTTTGCAGGGAGATACCCTCAGCAAATTATTTCTGGCTAAAGACGGACTTGCAAGTAATACCATTCGTTCCCTGCTGTTCGATACCAATGGTAATCTCTGGTTTGGAACACCGGGCAGCGGCATCAGTATGCTGCATATGAAAGATGAAGTCACAATCGACAGCTATGGCACGGATAAAGGGCTTCACTCCGGAACAATTTATCTGCTTTCAGCTGATCAGCAGGGCAATGTCTTTGCCGGTTCAGAAACCGGTCTGGATAAGTTAAAACTTGATGCCGAAAGTCACGTAGTTGATATCACCCATTTCGGGCTTAGTGAAGGCTTCACAGGTATTGAAACCTGCCAGAATGCCGTCTACCGTGATAAGCAGGGCTGGATGTGGTTCGGAACAATCAGCGGACTTACAGGCTACAACCCAAGCAATAAAATAAAGAACACAGCTCCTCCCCGGGTTCGGATCACCGGCGTCAGCCTTTTTTATAAAGCACTTGAACAAACGCCCTATGCCTCCTGTATAGGAGCCTGGGGTAACATTGATTCCGCCCTTCTATTGCCACATGATCAGAATCTGCTGACCTTCGACTTCAGCGCCATCAACCTCAGCGCTCCGGAGAATGTACTTTTTCAATGGAAACTGGAAGGATTTGACAATGCATGGTCACCCCCATCCATACACCGGGATGCCACCTATTCCAATCTGGCACCAGGCTCCTATACCTTCCGGATCAAAGCTTGTAATGAAGATGGAGTGTGGAGCAAGGACCCGGCCATTGTTCACTTCACCATTCTGAAACCCTTCTGGCTCAAAACCTGGTTCCTTGTCTCCTGCTCCTGCCTATTGCTCCTGCTTCTGTGGCTTCTTTTCCGCTGGAGGGTACAACGTATCAAAGTCAAAGCACGTATTGCCCAGGAGAAAACCGAAACGGAAAAAACACTGATAGAGCTTGAACAAAAAGCCCTGAGATTGCAGATGAATCCCCACTTTATTTTCAATGCCCTCAATTCGATACAAAGTCAGATAACCGAAAACAACGAACAAACGGCCCGTCATTACCTTGGTAAATTCTCCCGCCTTATGCGTATGATTCTGGAGAACTCACAGCAAACAGAAATCAGTCTGGAAGACGAAATAAAAACACTGGAAAATTATTTAGCACTCGAAAAATTCAGCAGCGGGGATCAGTTTGATTATGAAATCAATGTTCTGTCTGCCGACCCACAGGAGATTCACCTCCCTCCGATGATGATACAACCCTTTGTGGAGAATGCGATCATACACGGTCTGAAACACCTCAGCCACAGAGGGCATATCCGGATCGAATTCAGTGTTGTAAACAATCATCTTGAATGCCGTATCATCGACAATGGCATTGGCCGTAAAAAGGCAGCTGAAAACACAGCCCAACAGGAGAGCCATCATAAAAGCACAGCCCTGATCGTTACCCAGGAAAGGCTGGACCGTATGGAAGGCAGCACATCCAAATCACTTGAAATACTGGACAGGGAAGATGAGAACGGGTTGCCGATGGGAACAACGGTGGTGCTGAGGATACCGGTTAAATAAGAGCGAAGAAACAGAACGGAGAGCGAAAAAAAACAAGAATCAGGAGGCAAGACATAAGAATGATTTTCCTTGCATGTCCCGCCGGGACAAAATATCGGTAGTACAATACGAACACACACATTTTATATATTTATAGTATTATGACTATAAACGGACAAATCAAAGCGTATATCGCCAGCCAGCCTGAAGCCAAACGCAAGGACATGCAGGAGCTGGACCGCATTATTCTCGGAATAATGCCGAAATGCAAATTATGGTTCCTGGATGGTAAAAATGCTGAAGGCAAAATCGTTTCCAACCCGAATATAGGATACGGGATTCAGCGCATTAAATATGCTGATGAAACAAGCAAAGAGTTTTATCAGATTGGCATCAGTGCAAACACAACCGGAATCTCTGTCTATATCATGGGTATCAGGGACAAGACCTTCCTGGCAAAATCCTATGGAAAAAAGCTAGGCAAGGCAAGCGTGACAGGATATTGCATTAAATTCAAAACGCTTCTGGACATAAACATTGAAGTACTTGAAGAGGCAATACGATGCGGGGTTGAAGGGTTGGCTTAATTAGTGACAGCTGGTTTTATATTTTATACAAATAGAAAACTGTTCCGGAAAAATGCTGACACAGAAGTTTATAAAACAATAGTATCCTTATTTTATTAAAAAGAGTCCTGCATAATTGCGGGTATTTGTCATTCTGAGGCACTTTTGGGAAGCCACAGACGCTGGCGGTGCCGAAGAATCTCCCTGAAAAAACAAGCTTATGCAAATCCAGGGAGATTGTTCGCGACTGCAATCTCATAATCAACCCCAAGGCCGCTCAGAATGACAATTAGGTACGGACTTTCTTTTCCTTGCATCAGTGACCACTACGCCCCCCTCTTTCTCCGCTCTCCGCTCTGTTTCTCGCTTTAATCTTTCAATTCCGGCTTTTACGATCGACAAAATCACTTCCAACCCAAAGAAAGAAGTTGAATACTTATTAGAGGTCGTTTTTTAGAATCGATCTTTCATTCCCTGGAATGATAAATCCCCACCTTCTTTTCCAAAGCACCCTTTCAAAACCGTTTATGCTTATAATTTAATACAGTAAGTATAATTTATATGGGAATTATTCTTCCAAAGCTTATTCAATTCCACTCATTTCCAAATACCAGGCATCAATAAGTATTAAAAACATCCGCTTTCCAGCCAGAGAATAGAGAACCCGGTCAACTAAGTAAAAATACGTAGTGAAAAGGATGTGGAAAGGATTGTTACGCCGGACTTCTACGTCTTTATACGTGTTTTTAGTAAAACAGCCTATATTCTTTGGAAATCTGCATCAGCTTGCCTTATCTTTGCTTCGATAATGTATTTTATTTGATATTCTATATATATAACACATTCATATATGTCTACAACAGCAAAAGTACCCAAACGAACGGTAGCCCTTTTCCTGAACAGGAAGAGCATACCCCAGCTTATAGCCGACGCTAAACACTATGTAACACAGATGACAGGCAATGTAAATTTCCCGGCTCCGAATCCTCCACTGGCTGATATCACAACTGAAATCAATACCCTGGATGCAGCTTATAATCTTTCCCTGACAAGAGCCAGAGGTTCTGTTGCAGCCATGCATACAGAAGCAACAATACTGAGACATTCCCTGAAAGCACTCGGTGCTTATGTTGAACTGCAGGCGAATAAGGATCCGGAGAATGCTGCTGTTATTATTGAAGGGGCGGGTATGACAGTCAAGAAAACAAGTACGAGGCCTCCTCGTGTATTCAGTGCTAAGCAGGGAGCGGTTTTTGGCACCGTTAAACTGGATTCCAAGGCGGTGAAAAGAGGATCTTATATTTATCAGTTAAGCACCAAGCCGGATGATCCGACCAGCTGGACGGAGGTTTACCAGGGCACCAGGGTTAAATTCACTACAAAAGTGTTGAGCCGTGGTACAACGTACTATTTCCGGACTGCTACCATAGATAAGAATGGCAAGAGTGACTGGAGCGATACGATAAGCATTATGGCTAACTGATCCCGTTCAGTAAACCGACTTGGTCAACTCAGCTTCTTCACAAAATCAGAAGCGCTGCTCAAGGCCTGATCGAGTCCTTCCATCTTTGTACCACCTGCTGTGGCGTAATTGGGCTGTCCTCCCCCACCTCCTTCTATTGCCTTGGCCAGCTCACGGACAATTGCACTTGCATTGAGGTTGCGTGATTTGACCAGATCATCGGAAATGGCTACGGTGATACTTGGCTTGCCCTTGATATCGGCACCCAATACCAGGAAAGTATTGTCATGCTGCTTCAGTTCAAAAGCCATATCCTTGATGGCATCGGCTGAATCGAGATTGATTTTTTCCGAAAGGAAGGTGATTCCGTTCAATGGTTTCAGCTTGGCCTGTAATTCTGTTTTCACAGCACGGGCTTTATCCCTGTAAAGGGCTTCAACCTGTTTCTGCAATACTGAATTCTGATCCATCAACGACTCTACACTTTTGATAATATCCTTGGGATTCTTTAACAGGTGTTTTAACTGATGTATCAGCTTTTCCTGCTCATCAATAAATGCTTCGGCCTTCTCGGCCGTGATGGCTTCTATACGGCGTATGCCCGCTGCAACAGCTGCTTCGGAAGTTATCTTGAAATAACCGATCACTCCGGTTGAAGGTACATGGCAGCCACCGCAAAGTTCTATGGAATATTTTTTATCAAAGGTTACGACACGTACAGTATCCCCGTATTTCTCACCAAACAGGGCCATAGCTCCCAGCTTCTTTGCTTCTTCAATAGGAAGCTCACGAATATCGGAAGCAATATTTTCGCGGATGCGGCTGTTCACGATATGTTCAATCTTTGCCAGCTCTTCATCCGTCACTTTGGAAAAATGTGAAAAGTCGAAACGCAGATGCTCGGCATTGACCAATGATCCCTTCTGCTCCACATGGGTTCCCAATACCTGACGAAGAGCAGCATGTAAAAGGTGTGTGGCACTGTGGTTGTTCTGGATTAGTTTACGACGCTCACTCTGAATCTCAGCCCTGAATGCTTTCTTCGGATCAGACGGATACTTATCCAGCTGATGAATAATCAGTCCCGCTTCCTTAAAGGTGTTCAGCACCTTCAGTTTTTCCTCCCCGCTGCTGAGCAGACCGGTATCCCCTACCTGTCCACCGCTCTCTGCATAAAAAGGAGTTTGATCGAGCACCACCTGTATGGTTTCCTTATCCTTGGTTTTAACTTTACGGATCTTCTGAATATGCACTTCACTCAGCATGCTTTCAGAATAACCTTTGAATGCTGTTCCTTCTCCATTTGCAATTTCTTCCCAATCTTCTCTGGAAACACCGGCTGCTGAGCGGGCTCTGTTTTTTTGTTTCTCCATTTCCGCATTAAATCCGGCTTCATCAATAGAAAGCCCGTAACCACGGGCAATCAATGCAGTCAGATCTTCCGGGAAACCAAATGTGTCTTTTAACTCAAACACCACTGATCCGGGAACAACTTTCTTTCCATTCGGAACCTGCAGCATTTCAACACAAACAGCATCTATTTTTTTAAGTCCGATTTCGAGGGTACGGAAGAAAGAGATTTCTTCTTCCTTGATTACTTTCTCGATTAGTACCTTTTGGTTGTTCAGTTCGGGAAAAGCATGACCCATACGGGCCGCCAATACAGGAACCAGGCGGTAAAGAAAAGGTTCCTTAAGATTCAATGTCTGGTATCCGTAACGTACAGCCCGGCGAAGGATACGGCGTATAACATAACCGGCTTCTGTATTCGTTGGCACCTGTCCGTCAGCAATGGCAAAAGAAATAGCGCGTATATGATCGGCAATAACACGCATGGCTATATTCACCATTTCATGCTGGGCATTGGTCTCTTCGGGCCTATAACGCAGCCCGCTGAGGTCCTCGATTTTCTGTATCAGGGGTGAGAAAACATCCGTATCATAGCTCGATTTCTTGTTCTGAAGCACCATACACAAACGCTCAAAACCCATACCGGTATCCACATGGCGGGCCGGGAGTTTCTCCAGACTCTTATCGGCCTTGCGGTTGAACTCCATGAATACATTGTTCCAGATTTCTATGACATGCGGATTGCCCAGGTTGACGAGGGTCTTCCCATCCACTTTCCTCCTCACTTCATCATCCCTCATATCCACATGAATCTCCGAACAGGGGCCACATGGACCCATATCACCCATCTCCCAGAAATTATCTTTCTTGTTGCCTTTCAGAATACGGTCTTCAGCTATCAGCAGTTTCCAGCAATCATAAGCTTCCTGGTCAAATGCCAGTTTATCATCTGCACTGCCTTCGAAAACAGTGACATAAATCCTGTCTTTTGGAATCTTATACACTTCAGTCAGCAGTTCCCAGGACCAGGCAATGGCTTCTTTTTTGAAATAATCACCAAAGCTCCAGTTGCCCAGCATTTCGAACATGGTATGGTGATAGGTATCCACCCCTACTTCTTCCAGGTCATTATGCTTACCCGAAACACGAAGACATTTCTGCGTATCGGCTACACGGGGGAATTTGATGGGTGCATTACCCAGAAATATTTCCTTGAAAGGAGCCATACCCGAATTATTGAACATCAGCGTAGGATCGTTCTTGACCACCATAGGGGCGGAAGGAACTATCTCATGTCCTTTGGAACGGAAAAAATCAAGGAAAGTCTGGCGTACTTTTGTGGATTCCATTATGCGATATTGTTAAAAACCCCGTAAAAATAGCAAAACCGCCCGACATAAAAACCATGTAAAAGCTATGCCGCTCGGGTTGTTTTAGTAAATTTGCGTTGCTTTATACAGCCATGTCCAAAATCAAGTATAAATACAATATCAAGACCCTCTCATACGAGAAATTCGAGACTACCGTCCGCTCCCGTGTGTTCAAGGTCCTGTCTTATATTGTAACCGGCTCTATCTTTGCCGGGGTGGCCATGCTGGTGAACTACAATACTCCTTTTGATACGCCTAAAGAACGTAAACTGAGGCGGGAGCTGGACAAGGCCAAGTTCCAGTATCAGGTTCTCAATGGTAAGCTTAGCCTGATGGGTAAGGTATTGAACGATCTGCAGGACAGGGATGATAACCTGTATCGTGTCATTTTTGAGGCCGAACCCATCCCTGCCGATATACGCAAAGCCGGTTACGGAGGGGTGGACCGTTACAAGGATCTGGAAGGATATGACAATACCGAGCTCATGAAGAGTACCAGCATGAACCTGGATCAGGTAGCCAAGGAGATGTATATACAGAGTAAGAGCTATGATGAAGTGAGTAAGCTGGCCCGGGACAAGGAAAAACTCCTTGCTTCCATACCTGCCATACAGCCTATTGCCAACAAAGACCTGAAACATGTCCCTTCCGGTTATGGATGGAGGACAGACCCTATCTATAAAACAGGAGAATTTCATCCGGGCCTGGATTTCACTGCCAATACCGGTACGGAGATTTTTGCCACAGGCGACGGGGTTGTTGAACGTGCCGATGCCATGGAACAGGGCTATGGAAACCATGTGATCATCAACCATGGTTTCGGTTATGAGACCTTGTACGGGCATATGATCCGGTTCATTGTACGGCCCGGGCAGAAGATAAAACGCGGGGAGCTCATAGGCTATGTAGGGAGTACCGGACGATCAACAGGCCCCCATGTACATTATGAAGTGATCAAAAACGGGGAAAAGGTAAATCCTATCAACTATTTCTTCAATGATCTGAGTCCGGAAGAATATGCGCGTATGACAGAAATGGCATCCAAACCTTCCCAAACATTCGACTGATTTTCATGCACCAGCTTACCCTACTCTATGTCTAAACAGCGTATCGGCCTTTTTTCAGCCACTGCTATTGTCATTGCCAATATGATTGGTACGGCAGTATGGGTCAGCATAGGCTATCAGCTTATTAATCTGCATTCAGGCTTCGCACTTATTCTGCTATGGATTGTAGGGGGTATCACAGCCTTACTTGGTGCACTTTGCTATGGGGAGATAGGTGCTGCTTTCACCCGTTCAGGTGGTGAATACAATTACCTGAGTGAACTGTATCATCCGGCTGTCGGATTCATTTCCGGATTTATTTCATCAACCGTTGCTTTTGCAGCCCCGGTGGCAGCAGCTGCGCTCGCTCTGGGTGCATACTCCGGCGAGGTACTCACCGGTTTCGATCCTAAGATCACTGCTACCTTCGTGGTGGTCTTGCTTACCGTTATCCATTCCTTATCGCTCAAGTCAGGAAGCCGGATTCAGAACATCTTTACTTCTCTAAAGGTTATCCTTATTCTGTTCATTATTGCAGCCGGATTGCTTTCACACCGCAGCGGTGATACCGGTTTTATGCCCGGCCATTTCAGCCTGATGGAAGTGCTCTCCGGAGCTTTTGCCATCAACCTCTATTTTGTATCGTACGCTTATTCGGGATGGAACGCCGCTGCCTACCTGAGCAATGAAATCGAAAATCCACAGAAAAATCTGCCCAAAGCATTGCTGTTCGGAACACTCATTGTCTCCTTTCTCTATATCCTGCTCAATATCGTTTTTCTGTATGTAGCGCCCCAGAACGAACTGGCCGTAGGTCCCCCCACCTTCAAAGTTGTGCAAGTGGGGTTTGTTGCTGCCAACCATATTTTTGGTCTTGCAGGCGGCAAAGTGATTGCACTGATTATTGCGGCACTGCTGATTTCTACTGTTAGCTCCATGATCATTGCCGGTCCGCGTGTTACCATGGTGATGGGAGAAGATATACACCTGTTCCGTTTCTTTTCAGTCAAAAACCGCAATGGCATTCCTTCACGGGCTGTATTGTTTCAATCGGCAATTTCCCTGTTCTTTATCTTTACTTCCACCTTCGACGAAGTCATACAATACATTGGATTTACACTCAGTCTATTCACGTTTATGACTGTACTGGGACTGTTCATCCTCCGGGCCAGGCAAAAAAACAAGCCTGTTACATATTCTTACCGTACCTGGGGATATCCGGTCACCCCTGTATTGTTTCTGATCCTTATTTCCTGGATGCTCATTTATGGATTTATTTATAAGCCTGCTCCTTCCCTGGAAGGACTGGGCACTATTGTATTAGGTCTTATCATTTATTTCATCAATCATAAAACAACACCCAACACCAACCATGATGCAGTACAAAAGTAATCTCTTTGCATGCCTTAGCCTGAGCATTTTTCTTTTCGCCTGTGGAAACGGTAAAGTCAAAGAAAGCAAGGACAACGCCAGTGCCGACACCCTGAAGAAAGACACTGTAAAAACAAAAGCTGTTGTCGCTAAGAAAGAAGCTCTGGTTATTGACCGTAAGTTTGACGATATAGCCCGTTATATAGGCGGACTGGATCAGAAGCCCGGCAGCACCATCAATCCCGAGCTTTCAAAAAGCAAGGCCTGGTTAAATTATTCAGCTCCGTTTAACAAGAGCTTTAAAAATTATGACAGTACCCGTCTGAGTGTGATGCGTGCCTGGAGCAAATCAGAGCTTGCCGAGATGAATAAGACAGAAACAAATATGTTTTATCCCTTTGCAGGTGCGGATATCCTGAATGCCTATACCCTCTTCCCTCATGCCACGCAATTTGTAATGGTAGGTCTGGAACCGGTAGGAACCTTGCCAGATCTGGAAGGCAAACAAAACAAGGATTCTCTCAACAATTATTTCCACAATATTAATACAGCTCTTGAGAGTATCATGAACTTCAGCTTCTTCAGAACCAAGAGCATGCGGCTTGATTTCAGTACGCATAAAGAAATGAACGGCACCATACACCTCCTGTTGTTCTTCCTTACACGTACCGGCAATACCATTGCAGGCATTACACCTGTAAGCATTCATACCGACGGAAGTCTGGCCAAATACGAAACCTTTGCCGATATGCGCAAAGACTCCTTAAAAGCCAAAGGCGTGGAGATACGCTTTGTGGATGCTGACAGTGTTATGAAAAAGGTTTATTATTTCTCCAATAATATAGCCAATGACGGCATGAAAGGCAATCCGGGCTTCAGCGCATTCGTGAAGAAGATGGGTCATTACAATACCTATCTCAAATCGGCCAGCTGCCTGATGCATGAAGATTATTTTTCAGAAATCCGAAACCTGATTCTGGACGGAAGCAATTATGTGCTGGAAGATGACAGCGGTATTCCTCTGAAATATTTCAACCAGCGCGGTAAATGGGATTTTGTTTATTACGGTGTTTACACCAGTGCTTATGCCATCTTCCACCACAATAACCAGGCCGACCTGATTGCCGCTTACAAAGCCGGAAAAAATGTAAAAGAACTTCCTTTCGGTATCGGATACAAATTCCAGAAAGGGCAATCGAATCTGATGCTGGCGAAAAAGCTTAAATGAGAATCAAGAGGCAAGACACAGGAGGCAAGATACGAATACGTATCCATCTTGTGTCTTGTCTCTTGTATCTCGTGTCTTGTGTCTTATCTCTTGTGTCTATAACAAGTAAAGCATCCACAGGCGACACTGTTCTTATTGAACGCCTTATCCGGAATAACCCAAAGCTCAAACCTTTCCTTTCCGATCCGGACAAATACAAGATCCAGATCCTTTATACCCGGATAGACCGGGACAAGGATAATATCCCACATTTCACCGAATACAGTTACGGGCTTGACAGAAACAAATATTTTTATTGTGCCAGTCTCGTCAAGTTACCTTGTGCAGCACTGGCCCTTGAAAAGATGGGGGAACTGGATATTCAGGGCATGAACCGGGATTCGGAAATGCATACTGACAGTGCCGGATCCTGCCAGAAAAGAATTGTAACGGATACATCGGCTTTTACAGGATGGCCCAGTCTTGCCCAGTATATCCGGCGTATGTTTCTGGTCAGTGATAATGAAGCCTATAACCGTTGTTATGAATTCCTGGGAAGAGCCTATATAAATAAAAAACTGCATGATAAAGGATATCCCGATGCTTATATCATTCAGCGTTATGACCCGGGCTGCAATACATCGGACAACGCAACTACAAATCCCGTTGATTTCTATTATGTCAGCGGAACACCGATGTATCATAAGCCCGCCGATACTGATACCGGTATTGTTCATCATCCGCTGGGACATCCGACTGCAGGTAAAGCTTACCTGGACAATCAGAACATTAAAATAAATGAGCCCAGAGATTTCAGCAAATCCAATTTCCTGCCTCTGGAAGACATAACCCATATGCTTCGCTCCCTTATTTTTCCGGACTCAGCGAACGCAAAGCAACAATTCAGGCTGACAGATGATGACCGGTTCTTTATGCTCAGATATCTGGGTATGCTCCCGGGAGAAAGTGATCATCCCCGCTATAAGCAGAAAGAATATCCGGATAATTATAAGAAATATCTGATCTATGGAGATCATAAGGGCAAACTGTACCTTGACAGTCTCCGCATATTCAATATCGTTGGTCAGAGTTATGGATTCATGACCGATGTGGCTTATATCTGCGATTATAAAAACAAGGTGGAATTCATGCTCAGTGCCACCATCTATGCCAATGCCGATGAAGTCATCAACGACAATAAATACGATTATAATAAAGTAGCCCTGCCCTGGTTTTCGGAACTGGGGAAAACGATTTATTTTCAGGATAAAATACGAAAACGGGCTTTTCATCCGTTACTAAACGGGATGAAATTCGATTACAGGAAAAACCCCTATCTTGGTAAATGATTTTCCATTTATGAAAATCGAACTAAGGGCTTCCTGAGATGCCCGACAGACTATTAATCCAGTCCCCTTTTTTACTGACATGCAACACATTTTACTCCATTTACAGAACAGATTCTGTTCCCTGCTGCTTCCATTACTCCTTATCACAACCTCAACCCAGGCACAGAAAACCCGCTGGAGCCTGAAACAGCCCTTGCATAGCCAGGCTTTTATTGAGAACAAAGGACAATTCGACGGAAAAGACGGACAAGCCCAAAACCGTATTCTGTACGGAACAGGGAATTTTGACATGCAGGTCTATTTTACCACCAGGGGGTTTACCTGCCGCTTCAATAAAAAAGAAGTGCTGGACCGGGAATCTGTTCCAGCTAAAGAGGAAGAACCCGAACAGGAAAAGGGAGGAAGGGAATCAAAGAAAATAAAGTTCTCCACTTCTTCCTATCAGATGGAATGGGCAGGAGCGAATAAAGATGTACAGCTTGAAGCAACAAACAAACTGAATGAATATTTCAGCTATGGCAATCCGGTAAACCCTCATGCCAAAGGTGAGGAACATGTACACGGCTTTGCCCGCCTCGTATATAAAAACCTCTATCCGAATATTGACCTTGAATATACTTTTCCGGAAGGAAAAGACGGAATTGAATATTCATTTATCCTCCACCCCGGAGCCGATCCTTCGCTGATACAAATGAAGTATTCTGGTGATGTGCAGGCAGTCCTTTCGGGCAAGGACCTGCATTTTATTTCGGCCCTTGGAACAGTGACAGACCATGCTCCTCAAAGCTATTATACAGGCACCAGGGAAGCACTTACCTCCGGATTTGAACTCAACAGGAATACAGTCCGTTTCCACATTCAGGCCTATGACCATTCGCGTACCGTCACCATTGACCCCTGGAGCGTGAATCCGGCTCTGGCAGTAAACGACAAAGTATATGATGTCGATAAGGATGCGCGTGGCAATATTTATGTGTATGGAGGAAGCGGCAATTACCTCATCCGAAAATTTACGGCTGCCGGTGTTCCGGTGTGGACCTATACAAGTACGTTTACAGGATGGTTCGGTGATATGGTTGTTGATCCGGCCGGTAATTGTTTTTTTACTGAAGGGTATGATGCTACCAATAATCATCCGAATCTGGCCAAAATTGACAGCAGTGCAAGTCTTAAGTATTCACTGAGCGGAAGAGGGCTTGAATACTGGTGTCTTTGCTTCAGCTGTGATTTTTCCGAACTCACTGTCTCCGGAGGCGTAGGCTCCGGATATCTTTCCCTCATTAACCAGGCAAGCGGTATTGTCAGCGGAACAGTGAGCGTGGCCCCTACGGAGCCAAGAGGAATGTCAAAAGCCCCGAATGGAAATTTTTACTGTGTTACTCAGAACGGAGGGCCAATGGTAGAAGTCAGCTCCTCTTTTGTCCCTGGCTTTTCTGTTCCTTCAGGCTTTTCATTCCCTTACAGCATTCCAACATTGAATACCTCCTTTACCAGTGGCAGTGACGATGCCGGATACAACTGTATTGCCACAGGAAAAAGTTATATCTATAGCACCAATGGCGTAATTCTGCAACGCTTTTCCATATCAAACGGCACCTTCCAGAATTCTGTACCCCTGCCGGGAGGAGTGATGACAGGTAACGGTGGAGTACTGGTGGATAATTGCGGTAATGTATATGCCGGTTCCCAGGCGGGTGTATACCGATTTGACTCCCTGCTTAATCCCTCCGGATCTGCAGCAACAAGCGGAGCTGTTTATGCCCTTTGTCCGGGCGCGGCCCCGGGAGAACTCATTGCCTGCGGAGATGGTTTTCTGGCCTCTGTTGCCCTGTCCTATTGCTCCAGCTCCCTGACCCTTACAACCAGCTCTGTTGCTGCCAGCTGCACAGTACCCGGTTCGGGTACAGTCAGCGTAAGCGGTGGATCGGGAACTTATCAGTACCTGTGGATACCCGGTAACCAGACAACCCCAACCATTACCGGAGTTGCTCCCGGAACCTATACCGTATATGTATCTGATCCGTTAAACTGCGGAGGGGGATCTTCAGCAACCGTTACCATTGGGGCCAGTGCAGCTGTACCGGTGCCATCGGTGGTAAGCACTACCAGACCCTGTCCCTTTGCAAACACAGGAAGCATTCAGGTAAATGTAAGCGGTGGCACAGGACCCTATACTTATTCCTGGAGCCCTTCAGGTGGCAGCACGCCTGCCGCTTCCAGTCTGAGTCCCGGAACATACGTGGTTCATGTTAACGATTCAAACGGATGCAAAGATTCCCTGTCGGTGACCTTAAGTGCGCTCATACATGCGAGCATTGCCGGAAACAATTCCATATGCTCGGGAGACACTGTAACACTGACTTCCTCTGCCGGAACATCCTATTCCTGGAATACAGGACAAGTTACCCAAAGCATTCTGGTGCAACCTTCCGGTACAACGACTTATACCGTCACCCTTGTTTCCGGCGGATGTACGGATACAGCCATGTTCACCGTCCATGCAAACCCTCCGCCTCCTGTTTCCATTTCAGGCACAACCAGTATCTGCAGCGGAAGCTTCACCACCCTCTTTGCCTCCGGTACAGGAACCGGAACTTATTCCTGGAACACAGGAAACATTTCTTCCTCCCTCCTGGTCTCACCACCGGCTACAACAACCTATACGGTCTGGTATTCAACATCGGCGGGATGCCAGAGTTTTGCAACAGCCACGGTTACCGTAATCCCTATGCCGGCGGTGGTGGTTACCGGTCCAACGACGGTCTGTGCCGGACAAAGCATTGTTCTGACGGCTTCGGGTGCTACAACCTGGTCGTGGAGTACGGGACAAACGACTGCTTCCATCACGGTGAGCCTTTCTTCCAGTACGAATTATCTCATCACCGGAAGCAACGGGGCCTGCTGGGAACAAATAGCTTATCCGGTAACTGTTATTCCAAATCCTGTAGCCAATGCCGGAGCCAGCGTATTTATCCTGTCAGGACAGCATACTACCCTGATCGGGAGCGGAGGAGGAACCTACTCCTGGTCTCCACCCAATGATCTAAGCTGTACACTCTGTGCAGATCCTGTGGCCACCCCGCCCACAACTACCACTTATACCCTGACAGTGACAAATACAAACGGATGCACATCTACTGACACTGTTACGGTATCTGTTCAGTATATACTGGAAGTACCGAATGTTTTTACGCCGAATGGGGACGGGGTGAATGATGCGTTCAGAATAAACAGCAGGGGACTGAAAGCAATGTCCTGTATCTTATACGACCGCTGGGGCCGTAAGGTCTATGAATGGGGAGATCTGAACGGGGCATGGAACGGGAAACTGGATAATGGAAGTCTGGCTTCAGATGGCACTTATTACTTTATGCTGCAGGTAACCTTGCCAGATGGAAAGCAACAACAAGCCAATGGATTTGTGGAACTGATACGGTAAGTGTTTTTAATCTTTTATTAACAGCACTTGAAATTTCTTCACCTATAGGCTATATTTGTTTAAACCCAAATCCATCTTGGCTTACAAAGAAAAAGAAATCACGAAACTTTACTACAGCATAGGAGAGCTATCTGCTATGTTTGATGTAAATCCTTCGTTAATCCGCTTCTGGGAAAAGGAATTTGATCTTATCCAGCCCCATAAAAACAAAAAAGGCAACCGTATGTTCACCCAGGCCGATGTGGAGAATTTCCGCATCATCTACAACCTGGTCAAGGAAAGAGGCTTTACCCTCCAGGGCGCTAAAGACAAACTGCGTGATAACAAAGAGGATACGGTAAGCAACAGCGAGATTGTACATTCACTTCAACGGGTGAAGGCTTTTTTGCTGGAGATAAAGAACGGGCTATAGTCCCATTTCATAAATAATACATTTTTTCTTGACTTTGGTCTTTTGATTCTGTAAATTTGCGTAAGCTGATGCGTAAAATTACTTATACTAATTCCAATGGAAAGCAGGAGAAATAAAAAGAAATATGTTTTTGACAGCAGACAAATAACTCCAATTGATTTTGTAGCAATCAAGGAAAGCACCCATTTTCCTGATTCTGTCATTTCGGACATGCTGAAAATAAGCACAAAAACATACCAAACATATAAAAAGCCGAAAGCCAAAATTAAGGAAAATGTAAAAGACAGAATGGCTATTATAGGTCAACTGTTCGACCACGGAACAGCATTGTTTGGCTCTACTCTATCATTCATTCAATGGCTGAATACTCCCAATTTCATTTTCGGTGGCGTACCTCCTTTTGACTATCTCGATAAAATCAACGGGCCTCAGTTCATAGATGATCGCCTTACAGGTATGGAATACGGTGATAATGCCTGAATATGGAAGTCTTCCGAATTTCTGCTTCCATTCATGCTCACTCCTTAACGGCTTCTGGCAGAGCTAACCGATGGAATCTGGACGGACAGAAAGTCATTTACACAGGTGGCTCCCGTTCCTTATCCACACTCGAACTACTTGTGAGCGGAGGAGCCATCTCCCCTTCAGTTAAATACCTGGTTATGGTTATTTCCCTTGCCGATGAAGAAGATCTGATCCAGACAATCCTTATTCGCGACCTTCCCGGTAACTGGCGATTTCAGGAAGCCTATTCAGAATTACAGGCATTCGGAAACAAGTGGTACAAGAAAGCGGAAAATCTTATACTTAAAGTGCCTTCGGCTGTTATACCCAAGGAATATAATTACGTTATTAACTTAACTCATCCTGCCTTTCTGAAGAAAGTGAAACTCGTTCGTAAGGAAGCTTATTTCTGGGATGACCGGCTTGTGAAAAAATAGACCTCTCATTCACTCCCAATATTTTACACCCGTTCAATTCCACAAATCATTCGGGGCTGTTTTTGTTGTGTTACAGAAAATCCCTGATTTTTACTAGATTTGGTAAAAGAAGAATCTGAATACCGGTCATGACCCTCAACCGATCCAAAATCTTATTCATTGGAACAGCCATTTCCTTCCTGATCGCCCTCATAAACCGCCTCGACATAAGCTATCACAGCACTGTTACCGACGGACTGGTGACAAAGATTGAACAGAGAGGCCGTAACCGTTATTACCCGCTTGTGCAATTCAAAGCCAGTGACAAAAATGTCACCTTCTATGCAGAAGAGAATCTGGATGTGCATCCGGGTGATCCGGTACAGGTCATTTACAATACGCATGATCCGGAAAAAGCCTGGCTGTATTCACTTGGTGGATTCTGGATCACTCCTTTCTTCTGGTGTGTGGCACCTTTTATGATTCTTGCTGCATTCCTCTTCTCTTACCTCCATGCCGGAGATATTATCCTCGTTAATTTCTCCCGTAACTTAAAACTTCAACTCATCCGCGACCCGAAAGTGCTTAGAAAGGAACAAAAGGAACTGGACGACAAGGAAGCAATCCGAAGGCAATCATTGAAAGCGCTGAAGCGCAGGAAATAATGCTCCCCTTCGCTCTGAATGACGCACGCTTGTGTCTTGTGTCTTATGTCTTGATTCTTATGTCTAATTAACATAAGCCAGTTCAAAAAACGATAGTTCCCGGCTGAAAGCCTGCCGTTAAAAGAAAGACCTTCGTCCATGGCTCAGGAAAAATTACGTTGTGGCTGGTGTTCAAACGATCCTGTTTATCAGGAATACCACGACAAGGAATGGGGTGTACCCTTGCATGATGATCAAAAACTGTTTGAAATGCTGATTCTGGAAGGAGCCCAGGCCGGACTGAGCTGGATAACCATTCTGAAAAGAAGGGAAAATTACCGCAGGGCTTTTGACAATTTCAATGCCCTGAAAATTTCCAGATACAAAGAAGATAAAATCGAAAGCCTCCTGCAGGATGCCGGCATCATACGCAATGAACTGAAAATACGTTCGACAGTAAGCAATGCAAAGGCTTTTCTGGCCGTTCAGAAAGAATTCGGAACGTTTGACAATTATATCTGGCAGTTTACAGATTACCAGACCCGGATGAATGATTTTTCGGATCACAAGGAAGTTCCTGCTGTTACTGAAGAAGCCGAAGCCATGAGCCGGGATTTGCAGAAAAGAGGTTTTAAATTTACCGGTGCAACAATCTGCTATGCCTTTATGCAAGCTACCGGTATGGTCGATGATCATGTGGAAAACTGCTGGAAACGCAGGCAAACAGAACCTCTCCTTCTTAACCTCTGATCAGGGCTTATCATCCCTTCCTATTCCCTTTTTAAACTCAGCAGGATTCATGGGTTTCCAGAGTTTGGATTCTTCCCGCAGTTCGTCCGGCGTTAAATCCCATTTGGGCAGCATATACCAGTAGGCTTGTTTGTTCATATCATCCCAGTGAATAACGCCGCTTCTGTATTTATGGACGAGGGACAAATTGAAGACCACAAAGAAACAAGCAACCGCAAACATTCCTGCATACGAATACAAACGGGCTCTGACTGTTCTGAAACAGGTTGCACAGGCATGGATCAATGCTGCCAGAGGAAATGCCAGCAAGGCAAAACTCTGGATCAAAGCACGGTTGCCCAGTGAGCCGCCGAAGGTCCAGTCCCACCAGCATGAGAGCACATACACATTGATAACGGTAAAGCCCAGCACAGGCCAGAAGAGCTCCCGGCAGCGACGGTAGAGGGCTATAAAACCAAGCAGGGAGAAAATCATGACCGGCGCATAGGGAATAAGTCCTTTACGGCAGCTGAACAGAAAATTGATAACCTGGGGGTCACGGAAAAAGAAACGTTCCCCATCATATCCGTTTATAAACCAGGTGTCAGTGATGAGGTACCAGTATAAAGGCTGTAAAAAACAAAGCAGGAGAAAAAACAATGCCGAAAGGGCCAGATACCCTTTTTTCCGGAACAGAAAAAACCAGCCTTCCTTCCAGGCACGGAAATCGGAAATACCCATCAGCAGGGGAAAAAGCAGCAGCAGCAGGTCAGGCGGACGGATAAGTACAATCATTCCGGCTGCTGCCGAAGCCAGAAAGAGAGAAGGAAGATGCCGGTCCTTGATACAACGTATCCAGGCATACACAAAAACCGAGAACATGCTGAAGCTGAAGGCATGCGACATGAGGGGAAAGCTGACAGAGTAATAAAAAAGATTGGTGGCATAAAAGAGAATGAACAGGGTCAATGCTGCAGCCCGCGGATCCACATAGCGTATCAGTGCTTTATAAAGACAAAAAAGGCCCAGAAAAACATAGCACAATACAGCTCCACAGGCAGCCCGGCTATAAGGCTCAGAATAACCGGTAAGCGGGTAGTCCAAAAGGCGTGCGGCGGTATGCCCGGCTATAAAAAAGGGAGTTTCAAGCAGGGCAACACCGAAGGTATATTTGGGGACCCGCTTTCCGTTCTTACCGGCTACACACCAGTATCCGTTCGGAAACTGAAAATCGAGGTGATGGTAAATAAATGTTGCAGGCAAATACGCATAGTACTGCTCTGCATCATCCACGAATGGGCTTTTATTTATGCTGTGCCTCCAGTTGTTAAAACGCTGCGATTCAAACTGAATAAAAAGCAAACTGAATACAAGGAACCAGTGCCAGGGCGTCAGGCGTCGGAGAGCAGATCGTAAAAGGGTGAAAATGTTTTTCAATCCGGGTATCATTAGAACAGACAATACCTGATGGAACGCAGATTTTTATGATCCGTAAGATTAATCAAGATAAATTAAATCTGCGAAAATCATACTGATCATAACAATCTGCGTTCTATCGTTGCGATTCTGTTTTCAGCTCTTCTGCATCACCTCCAGCTTCTCCTGCAAATCCTCCCACTTTTTCATCTCTTCTTCAAGCAGAATTTTTGTCGACTCGTATTTTGCAAAGAGGGTCTTGTCATTCACCACTTTTGCATATTCAACCGGGTCGAGTAACTGATCATCCACTCTTTTTATCTCCGCTTCCAGACGTGCTATCTCGGCTTCCGATTTAGTGACGAGAGATTGCATATTGCGAATTTCCTTCTCTTTTTTCTTCTGATCTTCCTGCTGTAGTTTATTATCAGATACCGGTTTGTCAGCCGCCTTGTCCGCCGTAGCCTTAGCGGAGGCGGAGCCTGTCTTTTGTTCCAGATCCTTGAACGATTCTATCTTCCGGTTACGGAGGTATTCGTTTACATCACCTATATGCGGACGGATTGTTCCGCCTTTGAATTCAAAAACCTTGGTGGTAAGGCCCTGCAGAAAATCCCGGTCGTGAGAAACAACCACAAGTGTACCGTCGTATTTCATCAACGCGCTTTTCAGCACCTCTTTGGAACGCATATCAAGGTGGTTGGTAGGCTCATCGAGCACAAGAAGGCTATAAGGCTGGAGCAGAAGCTTACACATGGCCAGACGGCCTTTTTCCCCGCCTGAAAGCACCTTCACCTTCTTATCCACATCATCACCGCTGAACAGAAATGAACCCAGGAGTGAGCGTACATTCTTACGCATATCACCCACAGCCACTTCATCAATGGTTTCAAATACCGTTGCTTCCCCATCCAGAGTTTCGGCCTGGTTCTGGGCATAATAACCGATATTGACATTGTGACCAAGTTTAAGCATGCCTTCGAAAGGTTCTCCGGCGGCTATCAGCCGGCTCATGGTCGACTTCCCTTCTCCGTTCTTACCTACAAACGCCACCCTGTCTTCACGCTCTATCATATATTCAATTCCGCTGAAGATCACTTTCTCTCCATACGCTTTTTTCAGGTTCTGGGCTTCCACCACCACCTTTCCGGCACGGGGTGCAGGAGGAAAAGAGAAACGCATGGAAGCATTGTCTTCCGAATCGACTTCTATTACATCAATCTTATCCAGCTTTTTAATAAGACTTTGTGCAAAGGATGCCTTGCTGGCTTTAGCCCTGTATTTATCAATGAGGGCTTCGGTTTTTTCAATGTATTTCTGCTGGTTCTTGTGTGCGGCAGCCTGCTGATCGCGCCTTTCTTTACGCAGCATAATATATCTGGAATAATTGGCCCGGTAGTCATAGACCTTACCCAATGAAATCTCAAGCGTACGGGTACTCAGGTTATCGAGGAATGCTTTATCATGCGATACCATCACAACAGCTCCGAAGTAATTCTTAAGAAAATCTTCCAGCCATTGAATGGATTCTATATCGAGGTGGTTGGTAGGTTCATCGAGCAGCAGCACATCAGGCTTCTGTAACAGCAGCTTGGCCAGTTCTATACGCATACGCCAGCCTCCGCTAAACTCATCTGTCATACGGCTCAGATCCTTGCGTTCAAACCCAAGTCCGAACAGGGTCGTTTCAATCTGAGCATCCATAGAATAAGCCCCGAGCAGATCCATACGCTCATTGGCATCATTCATATCGGTGATGAGCTTCATATAGGCATCGGTCTCGTAATCCGTACGGGTTTCAAGCTGATGGCTGATATCAGCGAGCTTTTTTTCCAGACTTTTGATTTCTCCGAAAGCAGTAGCCGTTTCGTCAAAAACGGTTTTACCCAGGTTATGTACCATATCCTGAGGCAGATAGCCCAGAGTGACCCCATTGGGTTTGGCTATCTCTCCTGAATCGGGACGCATTTCCCCATATAGGATCTTTAACAGCGTTGATTTGCCTGCCCCGTTCTTGCCGGCAAGGCCTATTCTGTCCTGTTTATTGATCAGGAAAGAGATCTCTTCGTACAGGTACACCCCTCCGAAACTTACTGAAACATTGCTGACCGATATCATGTATTTGTTTGAAGCCGCAAATTTAGCGATTATAAGCCCTCGCGGTTAAATTATGTTAAAGGTTTAGTTGTCTTTCCGGCAGAAAGCTCAGGTTTCATACATTTACATTGAAAATCAGCAATCTTAACCTCTAAAATCAATAACATGCAAAACGGTTCCCCCATCATTCACATCCTGGGCCTTATGTCGTTCGAACTCCTGGCTCTCGCTATTGTCCTGTTTATTTTCGTCTATATCAAAAAACAAAACCTGAACAAATGGTTCCACTTTGGAGCTGCTGCCATTATGGGTTTTCTCATGCTTATTATGCTGGCTACTTTTATAGGTGCTATCTGTCATTGCTGCGGTCACCGCGGGCATGAAAGAGAAGAACGTATGATCATCCGGGGCGAAATGGGAGAAGGCATGGAAATGATGGGCCGTCACCACCATATGATGAGTATGATGAGAGGCGGGGAGTGTGAAGGCGGGGAATGTTCTGAGATGCGCGGTGGTGAATGCAGGGAAGGGATGGAATGCGAAGGAATGGAAAAATGCGATATGCCTTGCTGCAAAAACGGTGAGAAATGTGAAATGGATAAAAAAGGAGAGCATTGCGATATGAGCAAGGGCAAATGTGATATGGGTGGAATGAAGGTCATTAAGAAAGATTCTGTAGCCGATAAAAAAGGGCCGAAGAAATGAATAAATAAACGGATTTGAATGAAAAAAGAGAGGCCGGAAGACCTCTCTTTTTTCCTTATTTTTACATACCCATGAGAAACAGGAACAGAATCATACTGATCGTATTTATTATAGTCCTTGCTGGTGTTGCAGCCTGGTTCCTTAAAACAGTCCTGATCTATCTGCTCGTTGCCCTGGTGCTGAGCCTGGTCGGCAGCCCTGTCAGACATTTTCTCAATACCCGTAAAATAGGACGCTTCCGGGTGCCTCACGGACTAAGCGCCTTCCTTGCCCTGCTCTCTATCTATGCCCTGATAGCAGGCCTTATTGCAATCTTTATTCCCTTAGCCCTGAATGAGTACCGTATCCTGTCCAATACCAAGAGCGAAATGCTCCTGGCCTCGCTTCAGGGCCCGATGAGTGGTATAGACCATTTTGTGAGCCGCTATACACCCCAGCCTTTTTCAACCGAACAAACCCTGAAAGAATACTTACCCAATCTGTTCAATATGGGTCAGCTGGGGTCTGTAGCAAATTCCTTTGTAGGCTTTACCGGAAGTATGTTCGTAGCCTTCTTTGCCATCTCTTTCTTTACCTTCTTTTTTCTGAAAGACGGGAAGCTTATTTTTGAAACCCTGCTCCTGATCTCCCCTCCCAGTGCGGAAGAAAATATACGGCATGTGGCTCATGAGTGCAAACGTTTGCTGACCAAATATTTTACAGGCCTGTGTCTGGATTCCTGTTGTGTGGCAACCATCGTTTCGGCAGGCATGTATCTCATGGGTGTTTCCAATGCCTTGCTCATAGGCTTGTTTGCCGGTCTCGTCAATGTCATTCCCTACGTAGGGGTATTCATTGCCGCTGCCTTTGGCCTGTTCGTGGCCCTGAGCACAGGCCTTCCGGCGGATTTTCAGAATGCCCTCTTCCCCATGATTCTCAAAGTACTGTCGGTATTTATTGCCACCAACCTTATTGACGGCATCATACTCCAGCCTCTTATTTTTTCCAATACGGTCAAGGCTCACCCTATGGAAATATTTACCATCATACTTGTTTCAGGTACCCTGGGCGGTGTAGGACCCATGATTCTGGCCGTACCCACCTATACCGTTGTACGTGTTATTGCCAAGCAGTTCTTCAGCCGGTTCAGGATTGTGCAAAGGCTGACTTCGGAGCTGGAAGATTAGTGGCAGGAGGCAGCGGCAGGCACAGAAGACTGTTAAGTGAAATTGTCATTCTGAGGCACTGCCACTTCTAAAGCCCGCCCCAAGGTGGCTCAGAATGACAAGTAATCTGTATTAGCATCACTAAAATAGAAATGCCATGATCGAAAAATCCACCCTGTCATTCCTCACCAAGCTGAAAAAAAACAACAGCAAAGCCTGGTTCGATGCCAACCGCAAAACATACGATGCGGCAAAAGACAATGTGACCTCCTTTATTCAGGAACTACTCCACGGAGGAGCACGTTTTGAACCAGGGCTCAGCAATCTGGAAGCGCGTAAATGCCTCTTCAGGATTAACCGTGATATACGTTTCTCTAAAGACAAAAGTCCCTATAAAACGAATTTCGGAGCAAGCCTCAACTTTGCCGGCAAGAGTGCCCCCGGGCCGGGATATTATATCCATATAGAACCCGGAGCCTCCTTTTTTGCCGGAGGTATCTATATGCCTGAACCTGCCTTGCTCAGTGCCCTGAGACAGGAAATAGATTATGACCTTAAAGGGTTCAATGCCATTCTGAACAGTAAAAAATTCAAACAGACTTTCGGAGGCTTAAGCATGGGTGATGCCCTTCAGCGCCCGCCCAAAGGCTATGATATAAACAACCCGGCAATAGCGTATTTGAAGAACAGACATTTTATAGTGAGTCATCCTGTTTCAGATACAGATTTGCAAAACAAAAATCTGGCAAAGAAAACTATTGCTGAAATGGAACTCATGAAGCCTTTCCTGGATTTTCTGAAACGCGCAACTCAGTGATGCCACATATCTGCCTCTTTACTCCTTATCCCATCCCTTATATTCTCCCCTTCGAGTAAAGCATCGAGTGTATTATGTCCTTTGTATTCGGCAATCATACGATCGGCCGGATTATCTTCCTTGATGATATAGGAGCTGAACATACGTTTGATAAATACATCATCGAAGGTAAGCTGATGTGCACTGTTCTTGCGCAGGAAGGCATATTGCTTGACCATCAGGGGTCTCAGCTCATCAAAAGAAATCCAGAAAGTAGAAGCAAAGCCCTGAACCTCTCCTTTTTCATTCTTCTTTTCTATCACAGGCATAATAGCCAGGATACGGACTTCGAGCACAGAACGCTGTTTGTCAAATATCCACTCTTCCTGCATCCAGTACTGCTTGACATCGGCCGAACTGACAGGGTTTGGAATGGGAGTGGGAATCATACGGTTAGGATCATTCGGATCAGCTATATAGCCTGTATCTACCCTGTCGACTAGTTTCTTCAGCTCCAGTTGATTCAAAGTTGTCTGAAAGGTGTTATCCTCTGCCGAATATGCCCTCAGGGAAGGTACTACGGCCGTTCCTTCAGGAGGATAGACACCGTTTTTGATAATATCCCATAAGCTGATACGATCGGGCAATGGAGTGCCGGGATAGTACAGGCTAAAATTGGTTTTTTCCCGGAGGTCTATCACCTCCCATACCTTCTTGCCCCACATCACATCTGCTTCGCGTATATAAGGATAAGGAACCACCTTGCGCGTACTCTGTGGCTGGCTTAATACCGAGCCGGGCTGGGCAAAGAGGGAAATAGTCATCAGTGTGGTCAGGGCGACCAGTAAGGGGATGGTTTTCATGGCCTATACGGTTTAAGGATTAACACTTGCTTTACCTCTTTGGTAAACACATAAAGCGATGCGGCTAAAAAGTAACAGAAATGTTAAAAAAAAGCAGGAAGCAGGAAGCAGAAAACAAATAAAGAAAGGAAATGACTTAAGATGTAGTCATTGGCATAGAGGTTGAAGATCTGCAACCCCGCTCCTGAAAAATCAGGATCGGGATATGTTAGACTAACCCAGCCCTTACGGACTGGCTAAGTCTAACAAAAAAAATCCCGGCTATTAACCGGGATCCTTTACTGTAGGTAAAACGATTCAACACCTTAACTTATTGTGTTGTTTCTTTCATGAAAGGTTAAAAGTGCCAGAGGTCATGCTCCAGATTGAAAATCTTTTCCTTGATATTTTCAGATTCGAGCAGGGCATCGATTGTATTGGCGCCTTTGTATGTCGCTATCAGACGGTTGTTATACACGTTGTTTTCGGCCGAGATATAACTGGAGAACTGACGTTTCCAGAAAATATCATCAAAGGTAAGACGCTCTGCATCATTATGCCTGTTGAACACTTCTTCTTTGACAATGATAGGACGCAGTTCCGGGAAATAGATCCAGAAGGTTCCGGTAACACCGGCAATAGCACCTTTACCCGCAATAATAGGCATGATACCTATACAACGGCATTCCAGAACGGATTTCTGTTTGTCAAAATACCAGTCTTCCTTCATCCAGTACTGTTTTACCTTGGTAGGATCCAGATTATCAACCACCAGTTTAGGAACCAGAGGTGAACTTGGATCGGTAGGATCAGAAGGTACATAAGCTGTATCACTCGATGTCAGTACTTTCTGAACTTCGAGGGCATTCATCTTGATGGTGAATTCATCCCCGTCTTCCCAACGGTAAGCAGTCAGTTTAGGAGTGCTCTGATCAGGAGGATAAACGGCATTCTTGATAATCTTGAACAGGCTGCTGCGGTCTTTCAGACCTTCATCAGTAGGGTAATAAAGGGGGAAATTCGCTTTCTCCCTCAGGTCAATAACCCTCCAGATACGGTGATGCCACATCACATCGGCTTCACGCAGGTGTGTATATGGAATAAATTTCTTGTTCATATTGTGCTCTTTTTCATAGGCCCTGTCCAGAACATTCTGGGCATTACCGCCGAAACACAACATAACAAAAACAAATACCGCAAAAACTGTCTTGATCCGTTTCATGGTTACGTGTTTTAGATTACTTCGTTTTCAAAGTAACTCCTGGTATTTTCCTGACCGTTCCGTCAGGCATTTTTACGCGCATGTTTTCAAAAGCGAAACGCTGGTTAGGCTTGGCTTTGGAAAGCATTCCTTTCATATCGGCATTCACCAGATTACCGCTGGCTGATTTCGTCAGCAGCAGACCGGTATTGTTAACCGTGGTAAGATCAAACGATACTACCGGGAAAGGAAGGTCAAAGTCAAAACCTTCGAGCTTGGCGCTTACAGCACCGATAAGGCTCATTTCACCTCTGCCCATGGCATCATCACCGGTTTTGCCGGCTACCATACCGATAGGAGTAGGAATCTGTTTTACACGGAATTTAACACCGGGACCCAGTGATTTTGTTCCATCCTTGGTATGTGCTGATACAGTAACGGTAGCCTCACGTGCTCCGGGACTCGGACGGGCAATATAACCCTTACCCGATTTTACCATCTGAACACCGTTACCGCTGACCACGAGATCTTCATTTGCAAAACCTGCTGCACCTACGCTGACCGGATTATCAACACCAATATAGAATACGTTCATCTTGTCCGGTGATACGGATACAGACGGAGGAGCCAAACGATACTGGGCTTTAAAAGGATAACGTTTGTAAGAACCATCCGGAGCTTTCACCTTGATAACTCCTGACCAGTCGTTCACACCCATTTTACCTTCCTTGGTAGCATACTTACCGATTCCGTTTACGACCTTAACACTGGTAGAGTCGGCAGGGCCTTTGATAACACCTGTAACGGAGTCAACAGTAGCACCTTCTTTTGCAAGGATAATAGTCGGATTCTGTGTCTTGCTGGAAGCTGCAACGAATACGTCGGCAGTATACTCTTCCCCCTGAATCACATAATTGGAAGCTGCAATAATCTTAGCCGAAATAGTGTCGAATTTAAAGTCGGCAGCTGATACGTTTTTGTAAAGCAGGTTTACCACGTCACCTTCCGAGTTCCGTACGTCATTCTGGATCTTGGTCAGGTTGGCAATAGCTGCTGCCAGTGGAAGGTGATAGAAGTTATACCACTCCCAGCTTACGTTTTTCTCTTCACTCTGGTTGTAGGATTGACCTGTGTACAAACCTTTGTCAAGAGAAGTCTGGATAGCGGCTTTGTCTTTGGCATTGAGCAGGGAAAGCAGGATGACTTTGAATTCTTCCAGTCTTTTCTTCAGCTCTTTTGCTTCACCGGTAACATTTGCGGGGTCAGAACCAACCATGAAGTGTGTAGGCGTATCATAGTCGTCCAGTTTATCAATTTTCCGTAGTGGAAAAGTATCCGCCACTTTCTCAGGCATTGACTGAGCATGCATCAGGATTTCCGCTTTCAGGTGGTCAATATACTTAACCAGCTCTTCGGTTTTTCCCTGTACTGTTTTTGCAGCATTGTAAAACGGACGGGTTTTCTTCTCGTCATTTTGAAGGGATGCTTCAAACGCAGTATAGACAATTGAATTCTTGTTCTTTGTATTGTTGTTGGTATTCTGTAGACCGGTATTCATTACCACGAAGGCGTTGATGATTTCTTTCGAAACGTTCATCGCCAGCAGTGCCGTAAGCACCAGGTACATCATACCGATCATTTTTTGCCGTGGAGGCAATTTACCACCTGCCATTGTATAGAGGTATAAAAATTAGTGAATAAGTAGAGTTTTGTTTAGCGCTTCACGTTCATGGCAGCAAGCATGTTGCCGTAAACATTGTTGAGCTGACTGAGGTTGTCTGACAGGGAAGACATTTCCTGTTTGTATTTCTTGGTGTCTTCCACAGAATCATGCAGATTCTGCATCAGGTCGCCCAGACTGTCATAGAACTTGGTCGAAGCTTTCTGATGCTCTGTTGCACCCTGCAGTTGCAGTTCATAAACGGCATTCAGTGCAGAAAGGTTTTTGGAAACCTTTGACATCTGTTCTCCGAATACAGTACTGTCATCATTGCTGACAGAAAGACCCATCAGTGATTCAGCAGCTTTGGAATAGGATTCGGAAAGGCTGTTTACATTCTTGGCAGCCGATTTCACTGTATTTACATAATCATTGGTAGCTACGGTAGCATCGGTGATATTGGAAATCTTAGCCGCCTGATCACTCAGACTGCGCATTCCATCACCCAGGCTGGCGATAAGATCAGGACCGATCTTGGCTTCATCCAGCATTTTATCAAGCTGCTCGGTAACAGACATCTGTTCCCCTTCTTCCAGCTTGTCTTCTTCGTGCTCTTCACCTTTAATACCTGCAAGTTCAGGATAAACAAGCGTCCAGTCGAGGTCTTCATGGATAGGTTCAAATGCCGAAAAGATAAAGATTACGGCCTCCACACCAAGACCGATGATAAGCATCGGACTTGCACCGGGCCAGTGTTGAATTTTAAACAAAGCCCCGACAATTACAACTGCTGCGCCAAAACCGTAAAGCTTGGCCATGAACATTTTCCATTTCTTGGTCTCAAATAAGCTTTGTTTTCCGTGATTACTCATTGCTTGATTTTTGATTTGGGTTAATAATCGTGTTTACTGTGTGATTTTCTTGATATCGCTAAGCTTGCAAAATTCTACAATTCATCATCCTTCTGACGTCCGAGGTAAGTCATGACGCAACGGAATCCTATATAACATTTTGCAGTATCCTGGTATTCATAAGAACGTGTGCTGGTTTCCAGATAGTAACCTACATCTTTCCAGGAACCTCCGCGGATTACTTTACGGTTCATGACAGAAATAGACTCTTCTTCTGCCGTTGGCTCATAAACATAATCAGGGTTCAGATCGTGTGAGAAATCATAGGCCGACTCATCAAATGCATTACTGGTCCACTCGGCAACGTTTCCGGCCATACAATAAATACCCCAGTCGTTCGGGTTGTAGGACAATACTTTTACGGTATGGAATCCGCCGTCGTCTATATAAGACCCGCGCATCGGCTTAAAGTTACCCAGGAAGCAACCGCGTGCATTCCGGATATATGGACCGCCCCATGGGAATGGAGAAAGTTTCAGACCACCACGTGCTGCATATTCCCATTCTGCTTCGGTAGGGAGACGGAAATCCTGTACAAATATTCCTCCGTTTCCATACAGGAAACTGTTGAAAAGCTGTGTTCTCCAGATACAGAATGCACGGCACTGTTTCCAGGTAACACCTACAACAGGATATTCGTCATAAGCCGGATGCCAGAAATACATATTGGTCATAGGCTCGTTAAAGCTGTAGGTAAAGTCATGTACCCAGGCCAGTGTATCCGGATAAATATTGATGATGTCCTTGATGATAAAAGCGCTGCGGTCCAGTTTGGTTTTTCCATCTGCCTGAAACTCTTTTCCGTTCACTTTATAATTACCGGTACCGGTCGGGAAAGCATGTCCATTCTGAGCCTGTGGATCAACGGTAGGTGTTTTATCAGGAATAAAGCGGTTTTTCTTTTTAGCCGCTGTACGCATATCGATACGGTAGTATTCGAAATTCAGTTTGCGGGTATCAATTTCCACACGTTTGTAGAAACGCTCTTTTTCAGGAAGGAATAAAGGCAGTAAGTCGGTATTGTATGCCTCGTCTTCATTTCTCCAGTTCAGATGGGTTTCCCAGTTCAGATTGGCCTTGGCCGGATCCGGATCATAGGCTACCAGACCTTTAAGCTGGGGGTTGGAAGCCCAATAGTCATCTTCATTATAGAAATACTGATCCGGATTCGGGTTACCACCTGCTGCAAGCAAACGGCGTGCTATGGAATCACGCACATGGTACACGAACTGACGGTATTCATTATTGGTGATCTCTGTCTGGTCAATATAGAAAGCCTGGATGGACACCATTTTGGCTTTTGTATTATGCGCAAATGGAACGTCTTCATCGTTCGGACCCTGGGTCATATTGCCCATAGGGCAGTAGAGCATTCCATACGGATCAGGCTGGAACCAGGGATCCCGTCCCTGAACGCCTATCAGTTCCCCGCTCTTCTTCTCACAGCCTGTAGCCAGAGCGAGCAAAGAACCGAAAAAGAGCAACATTTTTACGCTGCTTCCCGTTTTTTTGATCTTTTGAGTGTCCACCTTTGTTTGTTTTAAGTTAACCACCTTTTTTATGGCAAATCATCACACGTTTGTATGATGATTTGGTAAAGGGTGGAATCGCTTGAACGAATCTCCCGTTGGTAAAGTTACAATTATTAACAAGTTATTAACAAAAATAATCAGAAAAACCGAACATCTTCCCAGCTTTCTGGTTTGGGGCTTTTGTCTACTTTCTTGCAGATACCCAGCATAATCTCATGTGATCCGCTACTGTGTTTCTTAATTTCAGAGGTTGTTACATCATATGAGTAACCAACTTTCCAGGTGAGAGGAGTCTTGCCCTTGGTAGTCTGCTGGAAGCCTAGCATCGGTGCAACGGCATCCTGCATGCGGTAAGAAACCCCTAACCAAAACGTGTTGTTCCAAAGTACATTTACATTAACGTCGAAAGTGGTCACTTTAGCATCCGACTTCATTAAAATATTTGGACGAAGGTCAAAATTGCTTCCGCCTATCTGCTTAAAGATCGTTCCGGCAGTAACATAATAGTGACGGGCAACATCAAATTTGAATGATTTGCTTCCGCTTGCATAGGTCAGGCTTTCGCTGTTATCAGGAAGGTGAGTGGAGGAAAGTCCGAAGAAGGTTCCGTTGGCATGGACAAAGTAAATACCTAAGCCCAGGTCATAATTGGTGCTGGAAAAAGAAGATGGAATGGATGGATCAACAATGGCCGGGCCACCGCTCGACATGGTTCCGTCAGGAGCCACCCAATGTGATCCGTCAATGGTTTTGTTCTGTATACCGAGTTCCAGACCAAAGCTTAATTTACCCAGGCCATTCATAACAGGGATAATATAGGAACCTGCAAGTTTGGCACCTATGTTGGATTCTGCACCCAGTTTATCGTCAACCACGGAAAGACCCACGCCTATATGGTTAGTGACAAGGGCATCAACACACAGTAATCCTGTGCTTGGAGCACCTGGGAATCCTACCCATTGCTGGCGACCGATCAGGTCTGCACAGATGGCTCCGTTCGAACCCGCATAAGCCGGGTTGGTATAGAGCTTGGCAAACATGAACTGGGTGAATTGCGGATCCTGTTGTGCATATCCGGCATAGCCGCAGATAGCAAGAGCTAGGATAGTCAGACTTTTCTTCATGTTTTGAGTCATCTAGGGTTAATAGTCGGGACGGTTTAGGTACACAACAGGTCGCTAAATTAGCGTTTTTATTTATCTAAACAAATTTTTTTAACAGGCACTTGTTAGGCAATTTCTCACTTTAACTCAATTTCAGAAAGGTTTGCCACCAGCGATCAGGCATTTCTTCCTGGCAGGCGAGCTCATAATCGGCATAAGTACAGGGTACCAGATGATGCCTTTCGAACTTAAGCCGCTTATTCGGGGGATAGGGCACCTCCATCCACCAACGGTCGCTCTTCTGACTCTTAAAAAACACGATTTCATGCTTATGATCCTTCACAAAGACCCTGAACTTGGTATAATCTGTCTTTTCGGCAAAGGGGAAATCCTTCTTACGGTTATAATACCCGTCGATGAAATACCAGATCATCTGGGCCGCCAGATGGGCACTCTGTCCATTCTTATCAAGGGACGGGTTCAGCTCATACAGTCCGAAACAGCTCAGCTTATCACTGATACCGGCATAACGGGCTATCTGGCAGGCTTCCTCCCCGTAAAAACCGTTAGGTCCTGCCATTCCGCAGGCCGGAACATCCGAAGCCCTTACTGCAGCCATGTCAAAACTCATCATATCCGCATTCCGTATCACGGGCTCTATATCTTCTATCCTGGCCCTGGCCTGACCCAGACGGTGCATGTCAAAATTGAGCTTATCCATCAGCTCTACCGTAGGCTGATCAACAAAATAACTCTGGTAACCGATATTGCTGAAATTGAAAAGAAAATTTGGCTGGTGAAGAATGATACGGCCCAGGTAGCTCTGTGAATCCATATCGCTTTCGGCTGTACCCAGATCAAAACCCGGATCTACAGACACCATGTTGATAGTCTGTTCCATCTTTTCATAGGCAAGATAAGACGCATAGGCAAGATCATTCCCCCCTCCGATAATTACCGGAGTGATATTGAGCCTGAGCAGTTCTGCTACAACTGCAGACAGGGCAAAATAGGAATCTTCCACAGAATGACCCTTGGATATATTGCCCAGATCAGCCATACGAACGGAATAATTGCCCTGGAAAAGTTTGTAGAGATAATTCCGGATTGCATCGGGTGCCTCACCGCAACCGGCATTGTTCACCGCCCTTCGGTCTTCTTCCATACCGATCAGCGCAAGCTGGCATCCTTTCAGTTCGGGAAAAAAGCCGGGGGTATCATAAACGGAAAGTACTTTACCGAGAACAGATGCAGGAAACTTATCGAGCCCTTCCTTGAGTGAAGGGGAAACAGGCTGAAAAAAATCGGACAGTTCCATGGCTTGCATACGCAGATGTGCTAATTATTTCTGAAATCTGATAGCATAACGACAAAGATGGGAAAAAGATACATTCTACTTTTTCTTAACTGCTTTCTTGCCAGCCGTAGCTTTGACAGAGGCGGGCTTAGCCACTTTTTTCACTGCAGCTTTCTTAGCTGCTGCGGGTTTCTTAACAGCAACTTTCTTTACCGCTGCTTTCCTGGCCGCCTTTTTTGCCGGTGCCTTTTTCTCTGCCTCCGCTTTTATCTTCGTACCATACCCCGCCTTGGTGGCAATCTCCATACACTCCTCATAGGTAAGCGTAGTGGGCTCGGTGCCTTTAGGCAATCTGAAATTCAGTTTGCCTATAGCCAGGTAAGCTCCCCAACGACCTTTGAGTACATGCATCTCCGGATTCTCCGGAAAGGATTTGATGTATTTCTCTATATCGGCAATACGTTTGAGTTCAATCAGTTCCCGGCAGCGTTCAGCGCTGACAGTCATAGGATCATCTTCCTTACGCAGGGAAATGAATTTATTATCGAACTTGATATAAGGCCCGAAACGCCCGACCGCCACAATCATATCTTTCTCTTCAAACTGACCGGCAACACGTGGCAGCTTGAACAGATCCAGGGCTTCTTCCAGTGTGATTGATTCCAGAAGCTGGCCTTTGCGCAGGCTGGCGAACTTCTTCACTTCTTCATCACTTTCCCCTATCTGGGCCAGCGGACCGAATCGTCCTATACGCACATAAATATTTTTTCCGCTGGCGGGATCTTTACCGAGCAAACGTTCGCCCGACGCCCTTTCGGAAGTTTCCAGCGTTTTCTCGACCCGTTTGTGAAAAGGGGTATAGAATTCCTTCAGCATAGCCTGCCAGCTCATATTGCCTTCGGCAATAATATCAAATTCATCTTCGACCTTGGCGGTAAACTGGTAATCCAGTATTTCCGGAAAATGCAAAAACAGGAAATCATTCACAACCATTCCCATATCGGTCGGGAACATTTTGTTCTTCTCAGCACCTGTCCCTTCTGTCTTGATTTCTTCCCTGATGCTACCGGCTTCCAGTGTAAGAACAGAAAAATTGCGCTTGGTTCCGTCCCTGTCTTCCTTCACTACATACTGACGCTTCTGTACCGTGCTGATAGTAGGTGCATAGGTGGATGGGCGGCCTATCCCAAGTTCTTCCAGTTTCTTAACAAGACTGGCTTCTGTAAAGCGGGCCGGGTGATGGGTAAAACGCTGGGTGGCGGTAATTTCCTTCATGCCCAGGGTTTCTCCGCGCGTTAACGGAGGCAGCATGCCTTCTGCCTCGTCTTCTGTATTTTCTTCATCCGATGATTCCAGATACACTTTCAGGAATCCGTCGAACTTGAGCACTTCGCCCTGTGCTACAAATTTTTCACTGCTCCGGGAAATATCAATCGTTGCCGTGGTCTTCTCCAACTCTGCATCGGCCATCTGGGAGGCGATGGTTCTTTTCCAGATAAGCTCATACAACCTCTGCTCATTCCGTTCCGTACCGGCTTCGGGATGCTCCAGATATGTCGGACGAATGGCTTCGTGCGCTTCCTGTGCCCCTTTTGACTTGGTTTTATAAGTCCGGATATGCACATACTTTTCACCGTAATTCCTGGTAATGGCTGTCTTGGCCTGATCAATCGCTGTCTGGGAAAGATTCACAGAGTCTGTCCTCATATACGTGATCTTTCCGCTTTCATACAGCTTCTGAGCCACCACCATGGTCTGTGCTACAGAGAAGCCCAGCTTACGGCTGGCTTCCTGCTGAAGGGTGGAAGTGGTGAAAGGAGCTGCTGGCGATTTACGCGCCGGCTTTGTCTCCAGTCCCGATATGGTGAAGGAGGAGTCTGTACATTTACCCAGAAACTCCCTGGCTTCCTCGATAGAGGTAAAACGCTTGTTGAGTTCTGCATGCAGGGCTTTGCCTGAAGCATGGAAAACTGCCCCTACCTTGAAAAAGGCAACGGACTTGAATCCCTGCACTTCCCGCTCTCTTTCTACGATAAGCCTAACAGCTACAGACTGTACACGGCCTGCCGAAAGAGACGGACGGATCTTTTTCCACAGAATAGGGGAAAGTTCAAAACCAACCAGACGATCCAGAATACGGCGGGCCTGCTGGGCATCCACCAGATGCTTGTCAATCGTACGGGGGTTGGCTATAGCAGCCTGTATGGCTGGCTTGGTTATTTCATGAAATACAATTCGTTTGGTATGCTTCACATCCAGGTTCAGGGCTTCGGCCAGGTGCCACGATATGGCTTCTCCTTCCCGGTCCTCATCCGTCGCAAGCCATACAGCTGATGCAGACTTGGCTAACTTGCGGAGCTCGGCAACCACTTTTTCCTTATCCGGAGAGATTTCGTAGGTGGGTGTGAAATTATGATCCAGGTCAATAGCCAGACCTTTCTTGGCCAGATCACGGATATGTCCAAAACTGGACCTGACAACGAAATCCTCGCCCAGGAATCCTTCAATAGTCTTTGCTTTTGCAGGAGACTCAACTATTACTAGATTTTTGGCCATGCCTTAAAAATGAAGTTTTTGGGGACGCAAAGAAAAGCAAAGAATTTTGAAATCACCAAACCTAATTTCAGGGTTGCCTACCATATATATATTTCATATATATATAATTTTTGAATTATTTTCATGAATTTGAAATTTTCCACCTGTCATTTTGTCACCCACGCCGGAATCCCTATCTTTGTGTCCCTTTTTAATAAAAAGAATGGAAAACAAAGTTTTGGATGAAAGCCGCCAGGGTGAAGCCTTGATCCTGGAAGGACCTTTCATGGGAAGAAAAATGTTCATTGAGAGCTATGGCTGCGCCATGAATTTCTCTGACAGTGACATCGTTGCCTCCGTTCTCTGTGCCAAAGGTTACCAGACAACAGCTGATTATCAGGAAGCCGATCTGATCCTGATCAATACCTGTGCTATACGCGACCAGGCCGAACAAAGGGTCCGCAACCGCCTTAAACAATTCAATGCCATCAAACGCCGTAACCCCTCTTTAATGATAGGTGTGATGGGTTGTATGGCCGAACGGCTTAAATCCCAGTTCCTGGAAGAGGAAAAAATTGTGGACATCGTCGTCGGTCCAGACTCATACCGAGACCTTCCGGCCCTCATCGACCAGGTGGAAGGCGGACAGAAAGCTGTTAACGTATTGCTTTCAAGGGATGAGACCTATGCCGATATAAGTCCTGTACGCCTTGTCAGCAACGGTGTCAGTGCCTTCATAAGCATTACACGGGGCTGTGATAATATGTGCTCGTTCTGTGTCGTGCCTTTTACGCGGGGACGGGAACGCAGCCGTGATCCGGAAAGTATCGTGAATGAGGCATCTTCCCTGTTTGAACAAGGATACAGAGAGGTAACACTACTGGGCCAGAACGTGGATTCTTATCTGTGGACTGGAGGCGGTCTGAAAAAAGAACAACCCACTGCCGAAGAGATGGCCAATGCCTGTTCCTTTGCACAGCTCCTGGAAAGGGTTGCTTTGGTCAATCCCTTACTCCGCGTACGCTTCAGCACCTCTCACCCCAAAGACATGAATGATGAAGTGCTGTATACGATGGCCAGGCATGAAAATATCTGCAAGTACATTCACCTGCCCGTACAAAGTGGAAGTTCTGAAGTATTGGAAAGAATGAACAGGGGCTATAGCCGGGAATGGTATATGAACCGGATTGAAGCCATACGCCGTATTCTTCCCGGTTGCGGAATATCTACCGATATCATCAGCGGTTTTTGCGGAGAAACGGAAGAAGATCACCAGCTGACACTGAGCCTTATGGAATGGGTTGGCTATGATTTTGCCTATATGTTTGCTTACAGCGAAAGGCCTAAAACCCTTGCTGAACGGAAATACAAGGATGATGTGCCGGCGGAATTAAAACAACGCCGTCTGGCAGAAGTGGTGGAGCTGCAACAAAAACTGTCGGCTATACAGACTAAAAAAGGACTTGGTAAAATACACCGCGTGCTTGCAGAAGGTGTTTCAAAAAAATCCGAGCTGAGACTTTCAGGACGGAATTCAGAAAATACTGTGGTGGTTTTTGACAGAGCGGATTTTAAGAAGGGGGATTATGTGAATGTATTGGCCGAAAGTTGTACTCCTGCCACATTGATCGGGAAAAGTATTGAATAATTGTACCAAATTAATTGCATGAACCTCTTTAACACTATTGTCATTCTGAGCTACCTAGGGGCTGGCAATAGCATTGGAAGTAGCGAAGAATCTCCTTGGATATGCAACCCATATTCGAGGAGATTCTTCTCCACCGCAAACACACAAACATCCCCAGGGTGGCTCAGAATGACAAGTAATCAGACCACCATTCATTAGAATCAAGAGATGACCATCACTGACATAAAACAACGCTTCAGCATAATCGGTTCCTCCCCTGCCCTTGAAAGAGCGATAGACATTGCCATGCAGGTAGCCCCGACCGATCTGAGCGTACTCATAACCGGTGAAAGCGGAACAGGAAAAGAAGTTTTTCCTCAAATCATACATCAGCTCAGTGCCCGTAAACACGGCCCTTATATTGCCGTTAACTGCGGAGCTATTCCGGAAGGAACGATAGACTCTGAACTGTTCGGACATGAAAAAGGTTCCTTTACCGGTGCACACGAAGCCCGTAAAGGTTATTTTGAACATGCAAACGGAGGCACCATTTTCCTCGATGAGGTGGCTGAAATGCCGATTGCAACTCAAGCCCGCCTGTTACGCGTACTTGAATCAGGTGAATTCCTCAAAGTAGGTTCTTCCAAAGTACAGAAAACAGAGGTAAGAGTTGTTGCTGCATCCAATGTTAATATACAGCAGGCCATCGAAAAAGGGAAGTTCAGAGAAGACCTGTATTACCGCCTCAATACCGTTCCAATCCTGGTACCTCCTCTGAGGGAACGGAAATCGGATATCCATTTGCTGTTCCGGAAATTTGCCGCCGATTTTGCCGCCAAATACCGTATGCCTGTCATAAAACTGGATCAGGAATCAGAACAACTCCTCACAACGTATTACTGGCAGGGGAATGTGAGACAGCTTAAGAATATCACCGAACAGATTTCTGTCATCGAAAAATCAAGGGATATCAATTCAGAAACCCTTCAGAAATACCTCCCTCCTATTCCGGGTACTACACTGCCTATGGTGATACGGGGCGAAGCCGCCGGAAATGACTTCTCGGAAAGGGATATCCTGTATAAAGTCCTTTTCGATATGAAAAAAGATCTTACCGACCTGAAAAAAGTGGTCGTTGATTTGCTCGAAAACGGACAAGGACAAGGCAACGATTTTCATTCCGATAACCAACGAATCATCCAGAAAATATACCAGGATGTGGATACGGAAAAAACACCCCACCGTATCGATTATGAACCTATTCCGATTCACAAACAGGCACCGGAAGAGCTGCAGGAACATGTGGTACTGGAAGAAAAATCATTATCCCTCCAGGATCTGGAACAGGAAATGATTCGTAAAGCACTCAAAAAACATGAGGGAAGACGTAAGAATGCCGCTAAGGAACTGGGTATTTCAGAACGCACCCTGTATCGGAAACTTCATGAATATGGCCTTGAGAATGAAGACTAAGTCCCAACAGCTGTAACATGAAACTGAATTCCATTTATTTATTTTTACTCATTTGTATCCTCTTTTCAGGTTGCTCGGGTTGCTATAAACTAAACGGGGCTTCGGAAGGAAGCGCTAAAACGGTTTCTGTGGAATACTTCCAGAACAATGCAGCCCTTACCAAACCTACCTATGCATCTACCCTTACAGAAGCCCTGAAAGATCTGCTGACATCCCAGTCGAGGCTAACGCTTGTCAAACGTTCGGCTGATATACAGTTTGAAGGACAGATAACCCGGTATGATGTAACTCCTCAGGCTATTCAAAGCGGAACGGACCAGGCTGCACTTAACAGACTGACGATTACAGTACATGTCAAATGCACCAACAATACCCCTGAGAACGAAAAGGACGGAAAACTCAACTTTGACCAGGACTTTACCTTTTATGCCGATTACCCGAGTTCTAAAAGCCTGCCTGATGTGGAAGATGCACTGATAAAGACAATCAATGATCAGATGACCATGGCAATTTTTAACGCAGCGCTAAGCAAGTGGTAAGATGAACAGAACCCAATTCACCCAGTTCCTTCAGTCGCCTTCCTCTCTGACACAGGAAAGTGCTGCTCAGCTTGCAGAAGTGCTGAAGGCTTTTCCGTATTGCCAGACCGCCCAGCTCCTCTATGTAAAGTGCCTGCACAATCAGAAAAGTATGCTGTATAACAGTCAGCTCAAAATTGCTGCTGCTTATGCCACCGACCGTTCTGTACTGCATGATCTCATCACCGGTCCTGCACCTGTTTTTACCGCTGAACCTGCACAAACCGAAAAGAACAGAAGCCGGAACGATGAAGAAATTGTAACTGAATTATCTATACCCGAAAGAAAAAAAGAAGAGCAGCCGCGGGGGCG
>JBIOHC010000028.1:0-52784 GCA_044448685.1 Bacteroidia bacterium | reverse complement strand
GGTTTTGGAAAGTTACATACCAGGGAAGCGCTGGCCAGCTGCCGTCCTTCCGGACAATTCCGAGCATTGGTAATGGGGAAGCATGCCGCATGTTTATATTTATTATCTCTTGGATAGAGATCGAGGTAGAAATAACCAATAATTTTTTTCGTTACATTATCGGTAACCTGGAAAGCCTGAACATCGGGAGTCCAGACACTGGGATGTTTATCCTCCACAAAGGAAAGATTATAGATTTTCTGGTATACCCCGAAAAGCCCCTGAATGACATTCTGCAATTCAAAATATTCTTTTACTTTTTCTTCATCTACCTTGTATTTTGTTTCAAGAAGCATATTGGTATAATAGGCATTTTCATAAGGGTAAAGAATGGTTGAAGGTTTATAGCTATCCTTATTTTTAAGGGCCAGCATTTCTTTGTATTCCTGTTCGGCTTTAGCACGCAGATCTGTTTTCAGTGTATTTTCAAAAGCCCATACATTCTTTTTGTTTTTTGACATGTTCGGATCTGTGGCATATTCGGCATAGGTTTGATAACCGAGCAATTTGGCTTTTCGGGTACGGATACGGATGATGTCCGCAAGGAGTATATCATTGGCAGGAGCAGCAACATTCATTTTAAGCAGGTAATACTTTTTACGGGCTTCCGTGCTTTTGGCATAGGTCATGAACGGAAGATATGACGGGTTGCTTGCATCAAGTTTATAAGTACCATCGGCTTGTTTATGTGCCTGTATGTAATCATCCGGCAGGCCTTCCATTTCTGCTGAAGTCATTGTAAGGAAAGGATTATCCTGTGCAATATTGTTACGGAACTGTACACTCAGGTCCGTCAGTTTATCATTCAGGACTTTGAGTGTATCACGTTGAATCTTGCTCAGGGCAAAACCTTCACGTCTGTAGTCGCGTAGGAGCTTATCCAGAAAAAATTTCCGCTCCCCATGTAGTGCTTCTGCATCTTTTGTAAGTGCATAGGCTGTGACAGCCTTATATAGATCTTCATTCAGGCTTTGGGCGCTGGCCAGACCTGTTAAAGTCTGATAAGCCGTGCTGGCGGCATCCCTGATTTCCTTGCTTGGCGAGGTGCTGGAGATAAGTTCATAAGTCGAAACTGATTTGTCGATCAGATCCATACCTTTATCTATGAGCGCCAATGTATTCGCAAAATTTCGGTCAGCATCCTTAATTCCTGTTATAAGCCCGTTCAATACTTTCACCTGATTCTGACAGGAAAGGGTTGCTTCCTGAATAGTGTTAACGGTAACGCGGCTGAAATCCATTGTTTCATTGTAGTGTGGTTCCAAAGGATTACCGGAGCAGGGATGTACTTCCTGAGCAGGTAGTTGGAAAAAAGGAGCTGCAAAAAGAAGGCAGGATAGGAAAGGTTTCAAAACGTTCATGGCTGGAAAGCTTATTTGGAGCAACCAATGTATGGATATTCCCTTACCCGGCAATACAGGATCAGAAACGCAGGCCAACCCCGAAACTGAAGTTGCTGCCCTTGAACAGTACATTATTCGAGTTTGAATTGCCTGTATATACATTACGCGAAAGCCCGTAATGATAGTTAAGTTCGAATACCAGGGCATGTGTTCCCGGCAGGAAATTATGATTCAGACCTACTCCTGCCACAATATCATTTCCAACATCGGTACCAAGGAAATGGTGTTCATAAGGCAAATCTATATCTCCGTCATAGATGAGGGTTCCATCCTTATTGGAGGTAATCGTGGTGTGTGCCTGCAAGGTGTATTTCAGTTCCCAGCCGGCTGTGCAATACATTGAATTTTTTAGAGATTCTTCTTTTTTGGAAAAGCTGTAACGTATCAGCACGGGTATACAGATTTCTGTTATCCGTATACTGTGATTATAGGCCAGGTTTCCGTCAAAATCAACAGAATATCCTGCTGAAAAATAATAAGAATCAAAACTCAAACCCTGGCTGCGTATAGCCAGCCCGGCACACAAACGGAGATCTTTGTCTTTATGGTTTGTTGAAACCGGAATATCTATCCTGAATCCGGCTCCGGCACCCATTCCAGCCTGGGTACTGGCAGTGATACGGGTGTCATTGGCATAAGAACTCACCACACCGAAGCCTTCAAGCTGGAATTTGAAATGACGTTTAGGGCTTTCATCAAACTGAGCAATACAGGTCAGTCGGACTGAAAGCGCAAGCAGTAAAAAACCTATGGTTTTAGCTGAGGACATGCAAAACAAAGATATTCAATACACTTTTACTCCATTCACATACGTGGCAAGTACAGAAGCAGCATGAAATTCCTGAATATCCATCGTCATGATATCATTGCTGAGCATGATAAAGTCGGCAAATTTTCCGGACTCTATACTCCCTTTTTCTTTTTCTTCAAAACTTGCATAGGCAGCCCATATTGTCATCCCACGAAGGGCATCTTGCCGGCTGAGGGCGTTCTCTGGCTGGAAGCCTCCATCGGGCCATCCATTACGATCTGTTCTGGCAATGGCGGCATAAAATGTTTTCAGGGGACTGATATCTTCGACCGGAAAATCCGTACCGAGTGCTACGATTCCGGCTGCTTTTCGCAGGTCGTTATAAACATAGGCAAATTTGATACGTTCCTGCCCCAGCCTTTTTTCAGCCCAATACATATCCGAAGTGGCATGTGTAGGTTGAACCGATGGAATAAAAGGAGGAGGTTTGATGCCGGGTGAAGTAAGCAGGGCTATATCTTCAGGCGTGGTAACCTGGAAATGTTCTATCCTCCAGCGCGGGTCAAAATGAATATGTCCTCCTTTACGAATGTAGTCTCTAAACAGATTATCATAAATTTTCAGGATCAGGTGAACTGCCGAATCTCCTATACAATGCGTATTCATCTGGAATCCTTTCTCAAACATTTTAAGAGCCATTTTTGAATAATAATCAGGAGACTGGAGCAGGTATCCGTTTGTTTCAGGCTTGTCTGAATAAGGCTGGCGCAGACAGGCACCACGTGAGCCCAGGGCCCCGTCGGCATAGAATTTAAAAGAACGCACATTGAGGCGTTCGGTTTTATATTGTCCTTTGCTGAGATAATAGTTCAGATTTTCCGCATTCGGAGTAAGCATAGCATAGATACGCATTTTCAGCTCCCCTGATTTCTGGAGTGAATCTATCAGGTCAATGATTTTTTTGTCCAGTCCGGCATCGGTTACTGTGGTTAGTCCGGCAGCAAAACAGTTCTGCTGGGCATCAAGCAGGGCTGTTTTCATTTCTGCTGCAGAAGGCGGGGGGATAATTGACAATACGGGGGTCATGGCATTATCCAGCAATAAACCGGAAAGGGAGGGACCCCATTGACTTCCTCCCTTGCTTCGGGTAACAATGGTTCCGCCCTTTACTTCTCTCCATTCTATTATTCCGGCAAGTTTCAGTGCCACTTCATTGGCAAGAGCTGCATGCCCGTCTATCCGGGTCAGGAATACAGGTGTTGTTGGAAATAGTTTATCAAGCTCCTCCCGGTCAGGAAATTCCTTGTTTACCCAGTTGTTCTGATCCCAGCCACGCCCTATGATCCACTTGGTGTTGAAGTTTTTATCAGCACCCAGTTTGCCAGGATGTTTGGCAAGAAAGTCTTTTATATGCTGAATAACCTCCTTGTAGGAAGTTGTTCCTGTCAGGTCCACCTCCTGTAAGCCTCTGCCATATTCGTAATAATGCGCATGTGCATCAATTAAGCCCGGCAGGATTGTTTTGCCTTTGGCATCCAGCATTTCCGTGGCTTCATAAGCAGCCATGATAGAGTCGTTTTTTCCAACAGCCACTATACGCCCGTCCTTTACGGCAAAACATTCTGCCACACTGAACTTACTGTCAACTGTATATACCTTAGCATGGTGTACGATCAGATCAGCCCTGAGCTTTGGTTTTACACCACAGGCATAGAACAGAAAGGCAGATAAGCAAAAAAGCATTTTCAACCCGGGAGCTTTCTTCATGCTTTACGCCTTATAGGAGTGGTCGTGTTTGCCTGTGCTTCGGCAGTGAGGGTGATATCGAGAATATTTACATGTGCAGGACGGGTTGCCACCCAGAAAACTGTTTCTGCAATGTCATCGGGTGTGAGCGGATCAACTCCTGCATATACCTGTTTAGCTTTTTCCAGATCCCCCTTGTAACGTACAATGGAGAATTCAGATTCTGCCAGTCCCGGACTGATAGAACTGACCTTGATATGATGCTGAAGAAGATCAATACGCATGGCTTTGTTCAGGGCATCAACGGCAAATTTGGTGGCGCAATATACATTGCCATTCGCATATACTTCCTTGCCGGCAATAGAACCGATATTGATGATATGCCCTTTTTTACGTTCAATCATACCCGGAACAATCTGTCTTGTCATGTACAGGAGCCCTTTGATATTGGTATCAATCATACATTCCCAGTCCTCAACAAGTCCGTTCTGTATTGGACCGAATCCGGCGGCTAACCCTGCATTGTTTACCAGAATACCAACCTCTTTCCACTCCGGGGGCAGGGAGGCTATGGCTGTCTGAACTTCATCAAAGTTCCTGACATCAAAACAAAGGGACAGAACCCGGACCTTGTATTTTTCACGCAGCTCAGCCTCGAGGGCGGCGAGCCTTTCTTTTCTTCGTCCGGTAATAATAACCGGGTAATTGTTTTTAGCAAAAAGTGTTGCGATTGCTTTTCCGAATCCGGCTGTTGCTCCGGTGATGAATACGATCATAATATAAGTCCAATTGATAGCTGTGTTTCCAGCACAAGGTAGGGAAATTCATGCAAAAAAAGGGACTCGTTTAGGAGCCTATATCACTCCTGTTTATGGAGACGGCTGTTCTTGCGGCTGAAGCCGAAGTATATACACAACCCCAGGAGGAGCCAGACTGTAAAATAGCCCCAGCTTTTGAGCTGAATCTGGGCCATCATATAAAAACAAAAAGTAAGTCCCAGCACCGGAATAAGGGAAAGCTTGTTCTTGTATGAATAAAAGGTGGTAAGGACACAGAGGATGAGGAACAGATACATAGGTATTTTATCCTTAAAGGTATCCCAGCTATTGTAGGAGAAAAAATCAGTAACCCATTGCATGGCATAGAGGCGGATCAGGATAATTCCAAGAAGTGCTATTGCCGGGATGACATAGCGGGAATTGATATAAGGCGTACGGAATTTACCTCTTGGAATATCCGTCCTGTTCTGAAGCATGAGTACCCCTCCGCAAACAAGCACGAAAGCGAAGAGGGTCCCCATACTGCATAAATCCAGCACCATATCGCTGGGAATAAAAAGAGTAGGCACGGCCACAACAAAACCGGTTACGATGGTGGCATAAGAAGGCGTTTTGTGCTTTTTATGTATACGTGAAAATGCTTTGGGCAGTAAGCCATCCCGGCTCATACTCATCCAGATACGTGGCTGGCCCAGCTGATATACCAGCAATACACTGGTCATGGCTATAACTGCACTGATGGCGATGATACCGCTAAGCCATTTCATATGCAGTTTCTGAAATACAAACGAAAGCGGATCACCTACAGCCAGGGAGTCGGAACGGACCATACCGGTCAGCACCAGGGCAACGATAATGTATAGAATGGTACAAATGATAATGGCATACATAATTCCACGGGGCAGATCGCGGGCTGGGTTTTTGCATTCTTCGGCCGTGGTCGATATCGCATCGAAACCGATATAGGCAAAGAAGACTGCTGAGACTCCTTTCATAACACCGGGCAATCCATGAGGCCAGAAAGGTTTCCAGTTTTCCACATCCACATGAAAAATACCGATAGCAATAACAAGCAATACCACTGCCAGCTTTACAACCACCATGGCGTTGCTGGCATTCTTGGTTTCTTTGATCCCTATATATACCAGCATGGTGATCAGAATAATGATGACAATAGCCGGGATATCGGCAATGAAATGGAATCCTGCAAGGGTAGGAGCATGAAGCCAGGCGAGGTATCCGGTTTGAACATTTGCAGGAAGATCAGCCATAGCCGTACCCTTGGCTAGTGCTTCGGTAGCTGTTTTGAAACCGTTGGAAGCCGATACATAATCAATACTGGCCCATTCAGGAACATGTATACCGTTAGGGAACCCAAGCCAGCTTATATGTATACTGTCGAGTAAGCTTGTGAAATAATCGGACCAGGAAACGGCTACGGTTATGTTTCCGACGGCATATTCCATGATCAGGGCCCAGCCTATGATCCAGGCAACGAGCTCACCGAAAGCTACATAAGAATAGGTATATGCACTGCCCGAAACAGGTACCATGGAAGCGAATTCGGCATAGGCAAAAGCAGCGAAACCGCAGGCAAGTGCCGTAAAGATAAAGAGGAAGATAACGGCAGGGCCTCCGTCAGCACTTGCTGTGCCGATAGTCGAAAAGATACCGGCACCGATGATGGCTGCTATACCGAATGCCGTCAGATCACGAACACCCAGGTGTTTGGAAAGTGGTATATGCTCTTCCCCGTCATAACCTGAAGCAGCCTGCTTCAATATGTTTTCAACTGTTTTTTTTCTGAACAGGTCCTTAAAAGTCATTGCCTGGTATTAGAATATGGGTTCAAAAGTAGAAAAATTCTTATTCAAGGGCTTTTTTAAGAAAAGGGAAGGATTTATACAGGCGTTCCGTATCAAGCAGGAACAGAAATGCCAGGAGCAGGAAGGGGACACCGGGTACCTTGTACCGTACAAGCGCTCCCAATATAGGAGTGGTGAGACCTGTGATGATAAATAAAATACCGGCAAAAGAAATGCAAAACCAGATCCATTCCCATTGAATTTCCGATCGTTTACGATAAATAATACAGAGTATCATAAATACTGAATACGCAACTGTTTCCAAAGCAGAAAGGAGCAAGAGAGGGCCTTTGGCTTCATTCAGAAAGGGGCGGAACAAGGAATTGACAAGGGCCATGGGTGCATTCCTCAGAAAAGAAGTGATCGTGGGTTCCAGCGGGCGAATGGAAATAAGGCTGCCCGAACGTGGCATATCATTCTCAACACGGTAGCGATCTGATGGTCCTGTCTGGACAGCAAAGGAGGTGTCTTCCGTGGCATAGTAATCATGCCACCAGGCATACCGCGTACCGGTATTGATAGTGTATATTTTGTCTTTAGTACTCAGATGAGGATCAGTATCCACAAGGCTTTTCTCTTTCTGTTCCAGACTCAGAAATACAATAGCCGTATCGGAACGAAGCAGGATACCTCCCTGTGCCAGACAATTAAAGTCCCTTTGTTTGATAGCCAAAACCTGCAAAGGATCATATGCAGGTATTCCATATTTAACACCAATACCTATTCCCGAAAATACCATCAACACGATGACAAATTTCAGCAATGCTCTGCCCGAACCTGCAAAACCGATCCAGGCTGTATACAGCAAGCCTGGCAACAGAGATACCAGCACATAAAATTTAGTAGCAAGAATCAACAGTAAAGTAAAGATGATCCACAGGATGGAGGTCAGGTTGAGGTGTCCAAACCAGGTCTTTTTCCAGTGGTAGAGGAGCAGGCCCAATCCAAAGAAGAGGATGCCTTCTTTCAGTACCCCGGAGCCCCAGAACAACACAGATGGCATCAGGAATATAAGCAGGAAACAAAGTTTCTCCTTGCCTGGAAGATAAGGGCTGAAGACCCTGTACAAACCAACCAGGCCGCTGAGTGACAGAAAGCACAGAAAAACTGAATGCACCTGGTAGTATCCGAATGAGAAAAATCGAAGAACAGTATTAAAGCGGATAATAGTATGACTGTCGTTATACAGATTGCTTTCATATTGACGAGCCCAGTTATGCATCTGAGCATAGTATCCATCGAAATGAGGAGTATTGTTCCTGAAGTCAAAGAGCATATGTACAAAGTCAGACGGACTTTTACGCAGTGTATCGAACATGATCTTACTGTCGTCGAAGTACTTATAGATATCGGCTGTGCTCCTGTCGGTATAGTAATAGGTATAAACCCACCAAAGCATGATTCCGGCTATGACTTTGAGCAGGAATGCAGCTGAAACCAATACCGGCGAAAAACGCTCCAGGCGAAAGAACTTCATCCTGAATATGAGGAAGATAAAGATCAGGGAATAGAAGACGGTTAAGAGCAGTTCCATGGGTGATGTCGTCAAAGATAAAGGAAAATAGGGCATATGATCTGTTTCCTTCGAAGCATTACCTCCTTCGATAGAAGCATGCCATATTTCTTTCGAAGCATTACCTCCTTCGATCGAAGTATGACGTATTTCCTTAGATGCATAACCTCATTTGATCGATGCACAACATATTTCCTTCGAAGCATTGCCTCCTTCAATCGAAGTATGACATATTTCCTTCGAAGCATTGCCTTCTTCGATCGAAGCACGACATATTTTTTTCGAAGCATTACCTCCTTCAATCGAAGCAGAACATATTTCCTTCGAAGTGTTACTTCCTTCGATCGCAGTATGACATATTTCCTTAGAAGCATTACCTCCTTCAATCGAAGTATGACGTATTTCCTCAGAAACATTACATTGACGACGCAGTCTGCCTCATTCGGTAGCAGAAGCTTAAGCAAATGCTACCTGCTGTCAGTCTTGATTCCTGGCTCCGGATTCTTGTTTCTCATCCCGTTGCCAATTCCTGGTGTCTACTTATTTACAAATCAGCCATTTATGTCATAAAAAGCCTTGTTGAAAACAAAACCCATTTTTAAGGTGCAAATCTGCCCGGATGTTTAATTTTGTTCTCCTTCTAAATCAGGTACATCATGACAAGTGCAACGAAAGAAATCCTGCCTACAGTTGATACAGCCAAGAAACTGGGCTTGCTGCCCGAAGAGTTCGACAGGATTAAACAAATCCTTGGCCGTACCCCAAATTTTACCGAACTGAGTATATTTTCCGTAATGTGGAGCGAGCATTGCTCCTATAAAAATTCCATTACCTGGCTTAAGACATTGCCAAAAGACGGGCCACATATGCTTGCCAAGGCCGGTGAGGAAAATGCAGGATTGGTGGATATAGGCGACGGGCTGGGCTGTGCCTTTAAAATAGAATCACACAATCACCCTTCGGCACTGGAGCCTTATCAGGGTGCAGCTACAGGGGTGGGAGGAATCAACCGGGATATTTTTACCATGGGTGCACGCCCGATTGCACAGCTTAATTCACTTCGTTTTGGTGATCTGAAGCTGGATAAAACAAAATGGCTCCTGCGCGGAGTGGTAAAAGGCATTGGCGATTATGGCAATGCTTTCGGAATACCTACCGTAGGAGGAGAAGTGTTTTTTGATGAATGTTACAATACCAACCCCCTGGTCAATGCCATGAGTGTGGGTATTGTGAAAGCAGGAGAAACGGCATCGGCTATTTCCTATGGAAAAGGCAATCCTGTCTTCATTGTTGGCTCGGCAACGGGTAAGGACGGTATACATGGAGCGACTTTCGCTTCAGCCGATATCACAGAAGATTCTGCCAAAGACCTTCCTGCCGTACAGGTTGGTGATCCATTCCAGGAAAAACTATTGCTGGAAGCTTCTTTAGAAGTCATACGGACAGGAGCTGTTATCGGCATGCAGGATATGGGTGCTGCAGGTATCACTTGTTCCACATCGGAGATGAGCGCAAAGGGAGAACATGGAATGAATGTATGGCTCGACAAGGTTCCGACCCGTCAGCAGAATATGCAGCCTTTTGAAATTCTTTTGTCCGAATCACAGGAGCGTATGCTTATTGTCGTGAAGAAGGGTATGGAAGACAAGGTGCAGATGGTGTTCGATAAATGGGATCTGAACTGTGTGCAGATTGGGGAAGTGACGGAAGGGAACAGTCTTAAATATTATATGCATAAGGAACTTGTAGCCGAAGTGCCTGCCGATGTGCTTGTACTTGGAGGAGGAGCTCCTGTTTATAAGAGGGAATATAAAGAGCCGGCCTATTTTGCAGAAGCGAAGAAATTCAAAATGGAGCAGGTGGAAGAACCCAAAGACCTTAAAGCGGTTGCTCATTTTCTGCTTGCCCATCCCAATATAGCCTCTAAACGCTGGGTGTATAATCAGTATGATTCAATGGTAGGCACGGTCAATATGAGCACCAATGCTCAAAGCGATGCCGCCATTGTGGATGTCCGCGGCACAAATAAGGCACTGGCATTGAAGATAGACTGCAATGCACGTTATGTAAATGCCGATCCGGAAACAGGTTGCGCTATTGCCGTTTCCGAAGCAGCCCGCAATATTGCCTGCAGCGGAGGTGAACCCAGCGGGATTACCAACTGTCTTAATTTCGGAAATCCATACAACCCTGAAGTTTACTGGCAGTTTGTAGGAGCCATTAAGGGAATGGGTGCAGCCTGCACCAAATTCAATACTCCGGTTACAGGGGGTAATGTGAGCTTTTATAACCAGAGTTCATTTGAAGGACCTGTATTCCCCACTCCGACTATCGGTATGCTGGGTATTTTGCAGGATAAAAGTAACCGTATGACACTTGGATTTAAGAACGAAGGGGATTGCATCTATATGATCGGTGATTCACATAATTGTATCAATTCGTCTGAATATCTGTATTCCTTTCACAAAGTGAAGAATTCACCGGCTCCTTATTTCAATCTGGATGAAGAATATACTGTACACCAGGCTGTGAAAGCACTTATAAAGGATAAACTGATACAGTCGGCACATGATGTTTCCGACGGTGGACTGTTTGTAGCCCTGGCTGAATCGGCCTTCGTTGCCAATCTGGGCTTTGAACTCAACAGTGATAAGAATGTGCGTAAGGATGCTTTCCTGTTCGGAGAAGCTCAGGGACGCATTGTTGTTAGTTTACGCAAAGAAGAAGAGGTGAAGGTTGTCGATGAACTCAAGAAACACGGGGTTAAATTTTCAAAGCTTGGATTTATTCAAGGCAAGGAGATGCTCGTTGACGGGGAAAGTTTCGGCAATGTCAAATCATACCATGAGCAGTACGATACCAGTCTGGAGCTGTTGATGCAATAAGGGATGATAAAGGCCAGGAGATTGTCGGGGCTTTTTCATACCTTAGCCCTATCCGAAACCCTTTGAAAAAAACCTTTCATAACTTACTCTTTCTGTTACTGCCGGCATTCATGCCGGCCCAGGATACTCCGTCTCTTCATTATCACAATGCACTGAGCGAAAGTAAGTCGGGGAATCATACCCTGGCCCTGGAAGAAATCAATAAAAGCCTTGCCCTTCAAAGTGATTTTGACAGTGCATTATGCTTCCGCGCTTCACTCGAATGCAAGAGCGGGAATATGCTTTTTGCAATTCATGACCTGACACAGGTAGTCCGGAAAAATAAAAATTATGCCGAAGCCTGGTATCTGCGTGGATGGGCCAAAGCCCAGATACAGGATTACAGCGGCTCCATACAGGATCTCAGCAAAGCCATTGATTTAAACCCTTCCAATGCCAAAGCCTGGTATAACAGGGCTCAGGCCAAAGCCCTCATCAGTGAGTTTGCAGATGCCATTTCGGATCTTGATAAAGCTATCAAACTGAATCCATCCTATACACAGGCCTGGTACAGCAGAGGTTATTGGAAAGATCTGGGCGGTGATTATGAAGGAGCAATGAAAGATTATGACAAAGTCCTGGAGCTCGACCCTCAGAACAGGGAAGCCTATGTAACCCGGGCTACTGCGAGATACCTGAAAGGTGATCATGCAGGAGCCTGTACGGATATTACAAAGGCAACCGATCTCGGAAGTCTGCAGGCTCAGGAGCTGAAGGAAAAATTCTGCAAATGAAGAATACAGCACTTCTTAAATTAATCTTTGTCCTGTTGCTTGCCATACCGGCAGTGCCTGAACAAATCATGGCTCAGTGGCATGTTGATACGACAATTGTGAGAGCGTTATGTGATGAAAGAGGGGGTAAGGGAGGTTCTGTATTCCTGAAAGCTTCCGGTGTTCCGGGCCCTTATACTTATATCTGGAGCAATGGATTTACCGGTGATTCTGTAGTGGATGTTGCACCCGCTCTATATGCCGTCACGATTACAGGCCAGGGAGGGAAAGACACCTCTCTGTATATAACCGTAAGGCAATGGGGATGCGATCCGGATCCTGCTTTGACATTTACTCCAAATGGAGACGGTATACACGATACCTGGAATATCGGGAATGCAGGATTATATGAAAATATGCTGGTGATGGTTTACAACCGCTGGGGACAGATGGTATGGCAGCATACAGGAATGTATCAGCCCTGGGATGGTAAATCGTATCTGGGCCTGCCTGTTGAAGGCGGTGTCTATTTCTGGGTTATTTATGAAAATGCAGGAGATAAAGGTCAGGGTACTGTAGCAGGTTCTGTAACTATCATTCGATGAAAACAAAGCTCCTTCTGATCTTCTTCTTTTGGTTTGGTTACGCTGCATTGAAAGCTCAGCAAAATCCTCAGTATACGCAGTATATGCTTAATGAGCTGGGTTTGAATCCGGCTTATGCCGGAGAGCGCGGGCCTCTTGAATTTATTTTCGGACGGCGTTCTCAATGGATAGGATTCCCGGGTAATCCACGCGGTAATTTCGGAGGGTTCAGCAAATCTATAGGTAAGAAAGGATTTTATAAAAGCTGGCACGGAGTAGGAGCCTATGTTACTGATGATAATATAGGTTTGATAGCAACCAAGTCGGTCAGCCTCCTCTATGCCTATCATATCCGCCTGGCTCATAATTTTATTCTCTCAGCAGGTGTTTCCGTTGGTTTTACCGAGTACAATATGGATGGAGCCATATACGATGGAACGGACCCTGCTTTATCACTCTATCCGCCTTCCGTATTTATTTTTCCGGTAATCAATCCGGGTATTCGTCTTCATTCAAAAAAGGTATATTTTGATTTCTCCCTGCAACAAACGACTGCCAACCGTACTGTAAATGTGGACGGGGTCAAGGAGATAGGAGTAAAGAACAGGTTGTGGCCAAGTTGGTATTTTACCTGTGGAAAACGCTTCGAGTCGGCCAACTATGCCTGGTCTTTCACTCCTTCTGTACAGGTACATTCTTCCATCACCTTTCTGCCTACAGCCGATTTAAATATGCTGGTGTTTTATCACCGTATGATAGGAGCCGGTATTTCTTACCGAAGTCAGGAAGCTATTGCAGGCATGATACAATTCCGCCTCTATAAAGATAAAATAAAGCTGGGCCTGGCCTATGATTTTGTCGTTTCACGTATTGTGAACGGAGCCTCTAAGTCAGAAGAAGCTATTATAGGCATAACCCCTAATGCCGTTCTGGAGCATATTCCGGCTGAACGTATTTCCCAATGCCCGGGATTTGATTTGTGAGTATGAGCGTTTCTAAATTTTCACCCCGGGCTATTCTTTCTTTTGTCTGGCGACTTTGCTGGAAATTTAGCCTTGCATTTTTAATTCTGAGTATTCTTTCCGTCATCCTGTTTCGATGGGTACCAGTACCCTTTACACCACTTATGTTAATACGTTGTGTGGAACAGAAATCTTCCGGGCACCCTATGAAACTGCACAAAACCTGGATGCCTCTAGATAAGATCAGTCCGGATCTGCAGCTGGCAGTGTTCTGTTCGGAAGATCAGAATTTTCTGCTCCATCATGGTTTTGATTTTGAAGCCATTGATAAGGCTATGGATTATAATGATACACATAAACGAAAAAGAGGGGCAAGTACCATCAGTCAGCAAACAGCCAAGAATGTATTTCTGTGGCCCGGGCGCAGCTGGTTGCGTAAAGGGCTGGAAGTGTATTTTACTTTTCTTATAGAGCATATCTGGTCCAAAGAAAGGATCATGACAGTCTATCTCAATGTAATAGAAATGGGTGATGGGGTGTATGGTGCAGAAGCTGCTGCAAAAGAAAATTTTGGAAAGAGTGCCGCGAAGCTGAGTAAGACGGAAGCGGCAGAAATTGCTGCCACCTTACCCAACCCGCGCCTCTTTCATGCCAACAGACCTGACCGCTTTGTATCGGCCAGGTCAGCCTGGATAATTCACCAGATGGCATTATGGGGAGGAGTGATGGATTACCACCCCGAAACAGAAGATGATAAGAAGAAATAAATTCTTTTTACATATTCGGGAAATCTGCCGTAGGCCCGTATGAATTCGGTACGGGAACATCCAGTATACGCAGATAAACACCCAACTGTGCACGGTGGTGAACAGTATGGTTATACACCATGCTGCGCAGCACGGCTACTTTAGGCATGGTAAAGAATATTTTCTCTCCGTGGCGCATAGTCCAGTCTCTGAAAAATTCTTCTTCGTTAATATTCTCCAGGGTCTCTATGGCTTCTGCAATATTGTGGTCAAACCGGGCCAGCAAGGCTTCTGTGGTCGTAAACTCAGGAGCCTTTGGATAAGGCTTGGCAAAGTCAAGCACATCCTGTTTCAAAGTAACGGTTACCCAGGTAGGAAGTTCGGCAATGTGTTTGGCAAGGCCTTCTAGGTGCATTGATTTTTCATGGGGCTTCCAGGTTTTCTTGTCGGCAGGTACGGCGGCAAGAATTTTACGTGTGGTTGCTGCTTCATGTTTGAGTTCATTGAGCAGGCTCGTTTTGAGCATAGAAGGTTTTGTTGCTGTTGTCATGTTTTATTTTGTTTGAATTTATAACAATGTTGTTGCTCTAAATATAGAGAAAGGTTTGTTAAACAAACAAGTGGTTTGGAAGATTTATGATTTGATAACAATTCAGGCTTGAAGTATCCCGTTCTCCTTCAGCTTATCCAGTACATACTTTGCATCTACAGCATCCAATCCTTTGGCAATCCGTACCCATTTGTCCCTGTACTTAAAAGCAATACCCCCTAATGCATTCGAAGAACTGTTATCCGCATAGGCTGAGATACGGCTGATGTCATCTATGGCATAGGTTTTAGAACGGTAGTAAAACCAGCTTTTCTGAATCATCTTTAACTGCCCGTTACCGGCAATCATCTGTTCCCTGCCTGTGGCTCTCCAGCTGAGTATGGAAAGCAGTATCAATCCGCCAAGGGTCCAGAGCACGAAGAAAGGAAGCACCAAAGGCCCTTCTGCCGAATGGGAATGAGCCCCTCCGAAGCTGATGAGAACGGTGAGGAACCATTCAAAGAAACCCCAGCCCAGAAGAAGAAACAAAAGAAAGAAGGATATAAACACATTGCGCTTAACCGGAATATTCAGCTTTATAGTGCTGAATGGCTTCTCCAACCGCATACGTCCGGAACGTGAGTCCATGCATGGTTTGTATAACTCCTTAAAAAACAGAATCCAGTAATCGTAGACTTTTCTTCTACTGATTACCGGATTTTGACTAGTGACTTCTTTTTAATAAGCACCCTTATACTTGATAGCCTTATCCAGCTTCTTAAGCGCCGTGATATATGCTCCAAGGCGCATAGATGTTTTGTATTGCTGAGCATTGTACCATACCCCTTCAAAAGCGGCAGCCATGGAGGCATCAGCCTTGGCATTCACCTCATCTTCGGGCCAGTATAAACCGCTCTTGTTCTGTACCCACTCGAGGTAGGAAACCGTTACACCGCCCCCGTTTGCCAGTACATCCGGCACTACAAGTATTTTCTTTTCATTCAGGATATGATCAGCTTCGGCAGTGGTAGGACCGTTGGCACCTTCCACGATTATTTTAGCCTGAATATTATGTGCGATCTCCTCGGTGATAACATTCTGTATTGCTGCAGGAACAAGTACATCCACTTTGGAAGTGAGCAGTTCTGTATTGGAAATTTCTGTTCCTCCGGTAAAGCCTTTCAATACACCTTTGTTACCTTCTGCATATTTGATAGCGGCCTGTACATCGATTCCTTTTTCGTTCCAGAAAGCAGCTGTATGGTCGGAGATGGCAAGAATTTTAATGCCTTTGCTGTGAAGCAGGCGTACGGCATGTGAACCTACGTTGCCGAAACCCTGTACGGCTGCAGTGGCTGTCTTCTTATCCATGCCTGTTTTCTTCATTGCTTCCAGGGTGGCAATCATTACACCGCGTCCGGTGGCCGCTTCCCTTCCGCGTGAACCGCCGAGGGTGATGGGTTTTCCGGTAACCACACCCGGTGTATGTTCACCTACCAGACTGCTGTAAGTGCTCAGCAACCAGGCCATTTCACGTTTGCCTGTGCCCATATCGGGTGCAGGAATATCTTTGTTTACACCGAAAATATCAACGAGGGCTGTTGTATAGGCTTTGGTAAGGCGCTCCAGTTCACCTGCGCTCATCTTACGCGGATCACATTTGATACCGCCTTTGGCTCCACCGTAAGGCAGGGCAGCAATGGCACATTTGAAAGTCATCCAGGCCGAAAGCGCTCTTACTTCATCATCATTCACATCCATGGCATAACGAATGCCTCCTTTGGAGGGCCCGATAGCAGTGGAATGTACTGTACGATATCCTTCGAATACCTGAATTTTTCCATTGTCCATGACAATTGGAAGACTAACTTTAACTTCTTTCTGAGGATGCCGGAGAATTTCCGCTACGTCTTCTGATAAACCAAGCAGTTTCGCTGCTACATCGAGCCGTGCAAGAACGGCATCAAACATACTGTCATGGGTTGGGTTCATTGTTTTCTTCGGTGTAACTGGCTTAGTTTCAGCTGACATAGCGATTGGATTACGTTAAAAAGAATGGACGAAATTATAAAAAATATACCTTCCGGCAATCTTAAAATAACATTAATAGATGAATGCTCAGTTTGCTGCGTTTAGTCAGCTATTTTATAGATGAATAAAGAGCTCTAGCGGATAAAAATCATGTAGGCAACGACAAAAGGGGAGGAGATAAAGACCCCGTCAAAGCGGTCCAGTATGCCCCCGTGGCCGGGAAGTATGTTTCCTGAGTCTTTTATATGAATACTTCTTTTGAACATGGATTCCACCAGGTCGCCCAATGACCCGAGAACAGTAGTAAGCAAGGCAACAACGATCCACTGATTCGTGGTGAGTTCAGTGTAGAAATGTCCCAGGACAAATGCTGCGCCCACGCTCAGGATAAGGCTTCCAGCCGATCCTTCCCATGTTTTTTTAGGTGAGTGACGTTCCCATAACTTATGTTTCCCGAATGCTTTTCCGGTTATATATCCTCCTGTATCCACACTCCAAACCAGGATAAAATAGCCCAGCAGGTAATGCCAGTTATAGGTGGTGGTGGTGGTTTGCTGCCCATGCTGCACCACGATCAGGTTCCAAAGGCTCATGGGTACGGAGATGTAGAAAATACCGAGAAAGGTAAGTGCTATATTGGCGAATGCCTGTTCACGTGTCCTGAACAGTTCTATCAAAAAGATCATGAAAAAGGCGGGTACATAGATGGCCAGCATTTTGCCGGAAGTGCCGTAATCAGTGGCATTGTTGAAGAAGAGGACACCGAAGGTGAGGGAGCCAATGAGGATACCTGTCCATTTCTGGGGGAAGTAACCATTTTTTTCGAGCAGGACATAAAACTCATGGAGCCCGACAATAATAATAAAGAGGAACACACCGGCAAATGTGAGCTGATGGAAAACTATGGCACTGATCATGACCAGGAGAAAAACTGCTCCGGTGAGGGCGCGGGTAAGCATTGAGGCAAATGTAAAAAAAATAGGGAACCCTTAATGCACGTGATCGTCAATCAGCATTACATATATTTCCTTAGGCCCGTGAGCGCCTTGTACAAGGGTTTTTTCAATATCGGCTGTACGGCTCGGGCCTGCAATAGCTGTGATCATTGATGGGGGCTGGGCTCCGTATTTGTCACGAATACCTTTGAGGGCATCTTTCAGATGCAGGACCAGCTGTGATGTATAAGCCAGTACAATATGATAGTTGGGGATGACAAGGAGGCGGCGGCCGGAACCCTCCCGTGAGCTTACCATCACAGTACCTAAACGGGCCACAAGCGATTCGCATCCCGTAATTCCTGCGTTGGTTTTGTTCAGATCTTCGGATTTGTCCGAATAAGGTACAGAGCCTTTCTTAAGAATAGCTGTTATTTTCGGGTCAGAGACATATACCTGACCCCATTTATTCTCGGTGATCAGGGCATTCAGGTTGGTAAGGAAATCAGCTTCGTTTTCACAGAAAATAAATTTGCCGTTCAGCTTTGTGAACTGCTGGGCAAACATGATTTCAAGCGGCTCATTCGGGGATTCATAGATAGGACTTTCCAGGTCAATATTGCCGGGAATCTCTTCCTTGCCGGTTGAAATAAGAGCCTTCCGTACTTTCTTAAGGATTTTTTCCCTCGAAGTGGTGCTGTCTTCCATACCTTCAGAAAAGCTTTAGATCATTATCCTGTTTCTTATCTCCCAGTTCGGTACCGGCAGGTTCAGGAGGAGTTGGAAGAATATCTGCCTTGTCTTTTTCAATCTCCTGAATTGTTTTTTCTGTTTCAGCAGTGCCGTTCAGGCTGGCTGCTTCTGCTGCACTGGCTTTGTCGGCGATTATTTTATCAGCAGCAGCTTTATCGGCTTCTGCTTTATCCTCAGCCACTTTCTCATCACTGTCGAAAGGGCGTTTACCGAAAATATCCAGAAGATCTTCCTTAAAGATCACTTCTTTTTCCAGGAGCTTTTCGGCAAGCCTGGTAAGTTTATCTTTGTTATGCATCAACAGCTCCTTTGTCTTTACATAGGCTTCCTCAATGAGTTTTTTGACTTCATTGTCTATCAGTTCCGCTGTCTTTTCACTGTAAGGCCGGTTAAAGGAATATTCACTCTGTCCGGATGAGTCATAGAAGCTGACATTACCGATCTTGTCATTCAGGCCATAATAAACAATCATGGCATAGGCCTGCTTGGTAATCTTTTCCAGGTCGCTCAGGGCTCCGGTAGATATTTTTCCGAATGTGATTTCTTCTGCCGCCCGTCCTCCAAGTGCTGCACAGATTTCATCCATGAGCTGTTCGGTGGTTGTTATTTGTCTTTCTTCAGGCAGATACCAGGCAGCACCGAGTGATCGTCCGCGGGGTACAATGGTTACCTTTACAAGAGGGGAAGCATGTTCAAGGAGCCAGCTTACAGTAGCATGCCCGGCTTCATGAAAGGCAATGACTCTTTTTTCAGCAGCAGAAACAATCTTGTTCTTCTTTTCCAGTCCGCCTATAATCCGGTCAACGGCATCCAGAAAGTCCTGCCGGCCCACCACTTTGTGTTCCTTACGGGCAGCTATGAGGGCTGCTTCATTACATATATTGGCAATATCGGCTCCGCTGAAACCGGGTGTCTGTTTAGCCAGGAAATCAATATCAACGGTAGCATCCAGTTTAAGCGGACGGAGGTGTACTTTGAATATATCCTTTCTTTCGTTCAGGTCGGGCAGGTCAACATAGATCTGACGGTCAAAACGTCCTGCACGAAGCAAGGCACGGTCCAGAATGTCGGCACGGTTGGTTGCAGCCAGGATAATGACACCGCTGTTGGTTCCAAAACCATCCATCTCAGTAAGGAGCTGGTTGAGTGTATTTTCACGTTCGTCATTCGAACCTTGTGAAACACTTCTGCCCCGGGCACGTCCAATGGCATCTATCTCATCAATAAAAATAATACAGGGAGCTTTTTCCTTGGCCTGACGAAACAGGTCGCGAACACGCGAAGCACCTACACCAACAAACATTTCCACAAAATCAGAACCGGAGAGGGAGAAGAATGGAACCTTGGCTTCACCTGCAACAGCTTTGGCAAGTAAAGTCTTACCGGTACCCGGAGGGCCTACCAGCAAAGCGCCTTTAGGGATTTTAGCTCCCAGATCCGTATATTTTTTAGGACTTTTCAGGAAATCAACAATTTCCTTTATTTCCATCTTGGCACCTTCCAAACCGGCCACATCGTTGAAGGTTATGTTTACGTGGGTATCTTTATCAAAGAGTTGGGCTCTGGATTTGCCAATATTGAATATCTGTCCCCCTGCACCACCTCCCATGCGGCGCATAAGGAAGATCCAGAGTATTACCATCAGGGCAATAGGAATGATCCAGGAAAAGTCTGTCCAGTTGGTTTGTGTTTCTGTTCTAAGCGGAACTTTCTGGGCATCCGGAAAATCTTTTTCTGCTTCGATGAGGCGGCTGCTCAGGTAGCTCTTTTCCACATCACCCAGGCTGAACTGAGGACCTTCTTTTTTAGGATTACTCTTAATCGGAGCATATTGGGAATAATACTCCATATTGGACTTGATACTGTCCGGGTAAATAGCAACCTGTACTGTTTTATCATTTACAATGACAATCTCTTTGACATGGTGTTTCTGAAGCATTTTCTGGTTGAACTCAGCCCAGCTGATACTTTCCAGTCGGTTCCCCCAGTTGCTTGGGAAAAACATGGCTATCAGAGTGATAACCACAATGATATAAATCCAGTAGTAATTAAAAGGGCTCTTTGGAGCAGGTTTTTTGGAAAGACGATCCTTCATCTTTTCGAACTGTTTTTTATCGTCCGATTGCTTATTTGACTGATTCTCTGACATGAATCCGGTGATATAGAATAGGTGAAGGTCTGTTTAATTCAGTACCTGGTAGTTAGGTTGACGTTTGAGCTTGGAATATATTTTAAAAACGACGTATTAAGCATATTCCACACCGTATTCTTTCACTTCTGCATCGGCCCAAAGACTTTCCAGGCGGTAAAAATGCCGTGTTTCAGCTTCAAAAACATGAACCACGACATTTACATAATCCAGCAATATCCAAAGGGAATTTTCCCAACCCTCTGTATGGAAGGGGTTCTCACCGGTTGCTTTTTTAACTTCTGCATCCACAGAATCGGCAATGGCAGCTACCTGGCGGGTGGAGTCGGCTTCACAAATGATGAAATAATCCGACACGGCATTTCCTACCTTTTTGAGGTTCATGCAGGTAATATTCCTTCCTTTTTTCTCCAGTATACCATGAATGGCTGCATCGGCAATACGGTCGGCCTGGGTTTTGACCGCAGGAGGTCCGGCTTGTGCCTTTTTAAGGAGGGGAGTGGCTGGTTTCTTAGTTGATTTGACTGATTTTACAGCTTTAACCGTTTTTTTGACCGCTTTCTTTGCTGCCTTTGTGGGTGCTTTTTTAGAGCCAGAACCCTTAACTACAGCTGCTTTTTTAGGTGCCTTATCTGTTGAAGAGGTGACTTTTTTCTTGGTGACAGCCTTAGCTGGCACGGCTTTTTTCTTTGCTTTTACCATTCCGTTTACTGATGCCTTCCGGAGGGCCTGATTCTAAATTGGTTAATCTTAATTAAGTTTATGCAAAATTAAGCATTTATTGGCTACGCCCGATATGGAGACTTTATTTATAGGCAGGCAACGATTTGAGTTGGAAGAGCTGGAATCAACCAACGCATACGCACAGGAACTGATAAAAAACGGAATAGCTTCCGAAGGTGCGAGCGTACTGGTGAGGAATCAGACAAGAGGCCGCGGGCAGCGGGGAGCATCGTGGGAATCGGAGCCCGGTAAGAACCTTACTGTAAGCATTGTCCTGTATCCTTCTTTCCTCCCTGCACATGAACAGTTCTTTCTTTCCCGTATCACAGCCCTGGCTTTGGCTGATATGCTAAGGTCTATACCTGGTCTGGATCCGGGAACAGTGAAGATCAAATGGCCGAATGATATTTATGCCGGAGACAGGAAAGTGGCCGGCATACTCATCGAAAATAGCTGGAGAGGAACCGAACTCAGTGCTTCGGTTGTCGGGGTAGGTCTTAATATCAACCAGGAATCTTTTCATACTGCTCCACAGGCAGCCTCTCTCAAAATGCTCGGGGCCGGAACGAGCGATATCCGTAATGTGGAAGAAAATATGTATTCCTGCCTGGAAGCCCGTTACCTCCAACTGAGATCGGGTAAAAAAAGCAGGATACTGAGCGATTACCACGCTCTTCTTTATAGGCTTGGGGAATGGCATGTTTATTTCAAAGACGGGGAAGCATTCAATGCCATTATTGAAGGTGTATCGGATAGTGGCAAGCTCAGGCTGAAACGGGATGACGGTTCTCTCCGGGAATTTGATCTGAAGGAAATCCGTTACAATAACTTGTCCTGAGTAAGACATACTAAATTATTCTTTCCTGCGTTTTCTATTCTACATACATGTTCCGCATTTTTATTATCAACGCACAGGCAACCCTGTATCTTTTTCCCGTCTTTGATATTATAGAAGGTAGTTAAGAAAGAATTTTACCCAAATAATAAGCGCCATGAAGACTCAACACGCACTTGTATGCTCTCTTTTGTTCTTTCTTCTCAACGCATCACTCCTTGCCCAGAACGGGGGAGATCCATTACTGGACCGGCCTGGAGCAGGCGATGTATCCGGCTATACTGAAGGAGAGAAACCTTTTTTCCTCCCGAACAAACTCATACAGCCACCTGTATACGCATGGGATAAGCCCAGGACACTTTATACCGTCAGTGCACAGAACGGGGCGGTGATAGAACATCAGAGCGGTACAAAAATCTATGTGCCTGCCGGAGCCTTTGTGGATGCGGAAGGCAATGCGGTGGAAGGAACTGTACAGATTGATTACCGGGAGTTTCATGACCCGGTTGATTTTCTGTTCAGTGGTATACCGATGACATATGATTCGGGGGGAGCAACAAATCTGTTTGAGTCGGCAGGCATGTTTGAAATTGCAGCTTCACAAAATGGAACACAGGTATTTCTGGCTAAGGACAAACCTGTCAAAATGGATTTCGTTTCGACCAATGCCAGTACTTCCTATAATTTTTACGTGCTCGATGCACAGAAGGGAACCTGGGTAAATAAAGGTAAAACCCAGACCCCTGTTGTAAAAGACAAGAAGCTGGGGTCTATGGAGAATTCGAATGCAATCCGTCAGTTTAATGAGTACCGAAACAGATTGAAGACTATGCGTCGTTATGATACCACCGGTTTTGAAGAACGATTTGCCGACACCGCTTATTATTTTACTTCACTCCGTTTCAATAACCCGATGGTGATAGCCAACCGGCGCGACTATGACTACCAGGATGATAAGCGCCAGCGTAGTCACCAGAGCCTGATCCGCCTGTCCCGGGTACATTCGGGTAAGAAAGGGGAGCTTGCATTCCATATTAAATTCACAGGAAAGGAATTTCCTGAAATGAGGGCATTCTCATCAATGCAATGGGTGCTGACTGATAAGGAAACGGGCACCACCTTCCGGAATAAGTACCAATACCGGCAGAAAATCAATGATATGAGACTGGAACAGGAGGGTGACGGGTATGTAATGAACCTGAAATCAAACACAGGACATCTAATACTGCATGCTTATCCTGTGACTGCCCGTAACCTGGAGAAACCGGAGCATCCGGCAGTGAGTTCCAGGAGTGAATGGAACTCCTATTCCCGTTCGCTGGCAAAAAGAGAGAAACAGTTCAGCAAAGATGTGGATAAGGACAAGAAGGAAGATGCAAAAAAGATGGTCCCTGTGCCAAGTTATTGGGCTTCTCTGAAACCTATGATGAATGTGAATGAAAAGAAGATGAGCTTTGCTGTCTGGAAGCAGTATTGTGACTCATTTGCCGTGAATGAGAAAAAAATAGTCATGGCATCTGCAGCCACCGAAGGAGATATTATCCGAAGCCTGGAGATAGACGGAATGGGTGTATTTAATTGTGATCAGGTTCAGCGCCTTCAGAATCCGGTGGTTGCAAATTCGAGTTACAAAACGGGTGATGGGGTGGCGTTGAATACCAAATCAACCTATATTATTGATAACCGGCTCAACGGAGTACTTCGTTATGACGGTTACCGGGGATTCTCTCCTTCTAAAATTGCTTACAGTCCGGGTTCAGATAATATACTCATCAGTATACGGGAGGATGGCACTATAGCCTGGCAAAATCCACGGCAATTCAAGGATGATACCCGGGAAAAGCCTACCAAACCTGAATTTACGGTAGGAGAAGTAGATCCTTCAAAAATGTCGGTTGGTGAGTTCAGAAAGATGATCGGGATGAAATAACTCAGCGTGAGCAGAAGGATCTGAATTCGCAATATTCGCAAACCTCTTTTTCCGTGGTCTGGACAAAAGGTTTTTCGGTATCATACATTTCAAGAACAAGGTTCAGGATAATCTGTTCAAACTCATCCAGCTCAGTTTTTCCCAGTCGTGCATTCCCTGCCGGAGTCTGTACCGGCTTTATTCCGGCTTTGATTTGTCTCAGGCTGATAATTGCTGAAATCAGTTCTGAAGGCATTCCTTCTGAGCGTGCATAGAGCCAGGCATAACACAGTAATTGAAAACTTTTGTCAAGTCCGGGGTCGGTTAGCAGGTCGTTCCACTCATTCACCTGCAGTTCACTTTTCTCGGCTTTTCCTGTTTTATAGTCAATAATCCGTACTCGTGTCCCTTCCCGGTCTATCCTGTCGGCTTTGCCGCTCAGGAACACATTTCTTTCACCCACCCTGAGGGACGCCTTCATCTCCTTTTCAAGTTCTGAGATGAACAGCTTATGACCTGCATTGAGGAAATCTGTTTCTGCATTCAGGAAGGACTCAAGGAAACGGAGGGCAATGCGGAAAGCAAGAAAATTCTTACCATTGTGTATAGCTTCTTCCGGAAAATGTCTGGAAAAGGCCGCGAGTACCTCCTTTTCCAGGCCCTTTTTCAGCAAGCCGGGATCCTCCTTTTTAAATTCTTTTCCTATGAAAGGAGTATACAGTTTTTCCAGCACATCATGAATAACAGTACCGAGCGTATCGGCACCAACTTCTTCTTCCACCTCCTGTGCCTCTTTTATTCCGGCCACATAATGCAAATAAAAACGGAGTGTACATTTTCGGTAGGTATTGAGCAGGGTAGGCGAGAACCCTTTTTCTGCCAGTTTGTTTATCCGTTCAATTACTTCAGTGGCTTTCTGGATCACAACCGGTTCTGTTTCCTCATGCAGATAGGGTAGTTCGAGCAGGTTCTCTTCTACCACAATGTTTGGATTGGCCCTTATCAGTTCATTCAGAACCTGGGTCAGATAACGGCTCTTTTCTCCTTCCCCGAATGTATCGGATTCGGTATTGTAAATCAGGTGGATTTCCTTGGCTTGTTGCAGCAGGCGAAAGAAATGGTAAGCAAAAACAGCATCCTTGTCGGTATACAAAGGAAGTCCAAATAATTTTTTCAGGTCATGGGGTATAAAACTGTTTTGAATTTTACTTCCGGGCAGAATATGTTCATTGGCTGACAGCAGTACGATACGTTCAAAATCAAGTGTTCTTGTTTCCAGCATTCCCATTACCTGTAAACCTGTGAGTGGCTCTCCGTAAAAAGGAATGGAGGAGGTGTCGGCCATTTGCATAAAGAGGGCTTGTAAAGTGTTGAGCTCTGTTACATGCGGGTACACAGCACAAAGAGATTCCAGCCTTTTCATAAATCCGTTGAACTGAAACAGCCATTCTTTTTCGACCGGATGTTTTTTTTCTGGCTTTCCAGCCGAAAAAGCAGTCCTCAGCAGATCAATCAGATGCTGTAAAGCAAGGAAACAGTCGGGAATGGATTCCCAGTTGCCAAGCAAAGGCTTGAGCTTAGCCCATTCTTCACGGGATTCGCCCTGGCAGAATTTTTCAAGCTGTGCATAACCGGCAAAGATGATATTGTTACGGATAAGGTAGCGGCACAACGTTTCGGAAAGATTACTTTGAGCAAATACTTCCTGAACATAGGGATGACGAAGCAAGGCGCAAAGGTCATAATGGTAAAACCGTTTACTTCCGCGGCGGCCTTTACTGAATTTGGAGGCATTCATGTGAAGCCTGAAGCAGAGCCTGAAAAGAGATGCCATAGGGGTGCTTTTAAGCGGATAACCCATGGTTACGTTGATACCTTTAATCTCTCCGGGTATGCTGTGAAGGACAGGAAATAACAATGTTTCATCAGCCAGTACCAATGCTGTAGAATGCAGTGCCGTATCAACACGGTACATATCGCGCAGTACAGCTCCGGCAATTTTGGCCTGGCTTATATTCCGGGCGGCACCGGTCATAACGATTTTCTTGGAGCCGGTAAGGAGGTTAGTTCCGGTCCATTGAAATAATTTTTCGTTTTCATAGTGCCTGCTGCGGAAGGCTCGCAGAAACTTCCCGGCTTCCTGTTCAGTATCATTCAGGTAATACGTGTCGGTATCCCAGAAAAGTGCTGCTTTCCCGGAACGGTACAGGCTTGTGAATATTTTTTCTTCCGCGCCATTGAGGGCATTGAATCCGGCGAAGTATATTTTTGGCCAGCTTTGATTATTTATAAGTTCGTCCAGATTGTCGGCCACATACCGGTATGCCAGCCCTTGCCAGGCTTTACCTTCCTGTTCCATACGGGAGCGCAGGCGATGGTAAAAAATTCCTATTGATTCCCAGAAGAGGATATGCTTCTGCTGGAATTCGGTAAGGTCTGGACCGTTCAGGCTCCAGTTTTCTATTTCACGTATGCTGCTGAGGTTGACGAACAGTTGCCGGGCATCAACAAGGTAACGGTCTGTTTCATTAAAGTCGGCCAGCAGGGCAGGTGCCCATTTACTGAATACATCAAAGCTGTCTGCTGTTTCCTGCAAGGTTTCAGAATAGACTGTATAGAGGGCAAATAGCATCTCTGTCTGGTCAATGATCTGCAGGCCGCTCAGTTTACTGATAAAATCTTCTGTAGAATAGATTTCAGGTGAAAATATGGTCTTTCCGGCGAGTTCACTGAGGTATTCTTTGAGAAAGAGGGCACCTCTTCTGTTAGGCAGCACCACGCAAACACCGCCCGGATCGGGTTGATGATTTTTCCATATTTCCTGAGCCAGGTTTTTAAGAAATGGTTGCAAAACAGTTATTTTCTTTCTGGGGTAAAAATACAATATCCTTTCTCTTTCTCTATTTTTAGGTCATGAAACAGGAAATGGTTTATCCTCAATACAGGAAATACAAGAACGGAAAAAACTTTTTTAAGATTGTCTCAGCAGAAGTATTTGAGGAGATACAGGTAATGGGAAGCCGTTATACCTTGCAATTATTTACTTCCAAAATCCTGCCTGACCGGAATTTTATTTATGATATGACTTTTGATTTCAGGGCTAACTGGGAGGAAATAAGCGAAGCGGAATATGTTGAAATAAAAGAGAAAGTGTCCTGATGAAGCAGGTTCTCCAGGACACTTTGTTCTTTAAAATAAAAGCCTGATTTACCAGATCTCCGCTCTGTCAGTTGGTTTTCTCCACATCTTATCTCCTTCTTTCACTCCAAAAGCAGCGTAAAATTCTTTCATATTGCTCAAAGGACCCATTACACGTGTCATTGCAGGTGCATGGTTATTGGTCTTGAGCATTTGCTTGAGGTATTCAGCCCTCATATTGGTTCTCCAGCCCTGAGCCCAGCTGATAAAGAAACGCTGTTCGGCCGTAAATCCGTCAATTTTGGCCGGAACCGGTTTACCTTTGAGAGAATGCTGGAGAGCATAGTAGGAAATGGTGAGTCCGCCAAGGTCTGCTATATTTTCACCCAGTGTCAGTTCTCCGTTCACATGAGCTGAATCAACAACAATGTACTGGTTGAACTGACCGATAAGAATTTTTGTCTTGTCTTCAAATTTCTTCTTATCCTCCTCGGTCCACCAGTTTTTAAGGTTTCCGTCGGCATCGAACTGGGATCCTTCATCATCAAAACCGTGGGTGATTTCATGTCCGATGACAGAACCCATTGCACCGTAGTTTACAGCATCATCGGCTTCGGGATTAAAGAAGGGAGGCTGCATAATACCGGCAGGGAAAACAATTTCATTCATTGTCGGGTTATAATAGGCATTGATGGTCGAAGGTGTCATTCCCCATTCGCTGTGATCAACAGGCTGTCCGTATTTGGCAATATTGCGTTTGCTTTCATATTCATTGCAGCGCAGGTAATTGGCCAGATAAGAGTCACGTTTGATATCCAGGGTGGTGTAATTCTTCCATTTGTCTGTATAACCAAGCTTACGGGTAATTTTATCCAGTTTGGTGAGTGCCATTTTCTTGGTGTCTTCGCTCATCCAGTCCCTGCTTTGAATACGTTCGCGGTATGCAGCGATCAGGTTTCCGACCATTTCATTCACTCTTTTCTTTGATTCAGGTGTAAAATATTTGGCTACATAGAGCTGGCCCAGGGCATCGCCTACAGAGCGGTCGGTTTGTTCCAGGATACGCTTCCACCTTATTTTTTGTTCTTTTACTCCGGTCAGCACTGTTCCGTAAAAATTGAAATGTTCATCGGCCATTGCTTTGTTGAGCTTACCTGCCGTGTTCATGATGAGGTGCCAGCGGTAGTATGATTTCCAGTCGTCCATACTTACGGCTGTCAGCATGGTATTTACATTTTTCATGAAATCGATCTGGGCTACGATCAGTTCCTTTGGTTCTGCAATGCCAACTCCTTTGAAATAAGTAGTCCAGTCAATGTTGGGAGTCATTTCTTTTACCTCCTGCACAGTTTTTTTGTTGTACATGGCATTGATATTCCTTAATTCAACGGCAGCCATGGAGTGGGTGGCAAGCTGAGTTTCGATATTCATTACCGCTTTGGCATCCTTTTCAGCTGTCTCTTTGCTTTCTCCAAGGAGTACAAAGGTCTTGCCCATATGCTCCACATATTTTTCCCGTATCTGTTTCAGCATGGGTTCATCACCGAGGTAATAATCTTTTTCCGGAAGTCCTGTACCGCTCTGAAAGAGGTAAACAGCATAGGTCTTGCTGTCTTTCATATCCTGACTGACATCAAAAGCAAAAAGGGGATCCATTCCTATATTATTTTCATGGGCGAGTAAGGTGATCAGATCTGCCGGTGTTTTCATGGCAGTGATAAGATCCAGTTCTGGTTTTAAAGGCGAGATACCTTCTTTCTCCAGTTTGATCGTATCCATACCAAGGGAATAGAAATCCCTTACCATCTGAGCAGGGCTGCCTTTAACAGCATTGGTATTGGCCAAAGCCTCATCCAGCAGTTTGTGGAGGTTGGCCTGGTTACGGTCATTAAGTTCATTAAAGCTTCCCCAGCTTGCTTCAGAAGCAGGGATCACCGTTTTCCTCGCCCAGGTGCCGTTTACATAGTTATAAAAATCTGTTTTTGGGCTTACTTTGGTGTCAAAGTTGCCCAGGTCTATGCCTTTGTTACCTGCAATTTTTGTCATGGCAAGACTAAGGCCTCCCAGAATAATCACAGCACTTGCGCGGATAAGTATTTTCTTCTTCATTTTATAGTGGATATGAAAGCCAAGATAGCACTAAAAACGCTTCTGCCTGAAGCAGAATGATGAGCGGTAGGTAAGGCTTGCAGGCGGTGGGTAAAAAATAAAAGGGCCCCTGTGATCCATGGAGAGAAATCAGTACATTCGTTCGATAAATTTTCCTATGAAGAAGATATTGATTGCCAACCGGGGAGAGATAGCCCTCAGGGTGATGCGTTCCTGCAAAGAGATGGGTATTTCCACCGTAGCTGTTTTTTCAGAAGCTGACCGGTCAGCACCTTTTGTACGTTATGCCGATGAAGCAGTTTGTATAGGACCTCCACCATCCAATCAGAGTTATTTGCTGATGGATAAGATCATAGAAGCATGTCGAACAACCGGAGCCGATGGCATTCATCCGGGTTATGGTTTTCTTTCCGAGAATTCTGATTTTGCACAAAGAGTAAAAGATGCCGGGATCGTTTTTATTGGTCCTTCACCGGAAGCCATGGATATGATGGGTGATAAATTATCGGCCAAGGCAGCTGCGCGTAAATACAATATCCCGATGGTACCGGGCTCGGAAGGGGCCATAAGCAGTGTGGAAGAAGGGAAAAAGATTGCAGCTCAAACGGGGTTCCCCCTGCTTATTAAGGCCAGTGCAGGAGGAGGAGGAAAGGGAATGCGCATTGTTGAGAAGCTGGAGGATTTTGAAAGTCAGATGAAGCTGGCTGTCAGTGAAGCCACTTCAGCCTTCGGTGATGGAGCCGTTTTTATTGAACGTTATGTGTCGGGACCACGTCATATTGAAATACAGGTACTGGGCGATAACCACGGGAATACCGTTTATCTGTTTGAGCGGGAGTGTTCTATACAACGCCGCCATCAGAAAGTGATTGAAGAAGCTCCATCGTCTGTACTCAGTCCTGAATTAAGAGCCAGAATGGGAGCCTGTGCTGTGGATGTTGCAAAGGCCTGTAATTACAGCGGCGCAGGAACTGTTGAATTCCTGCTTGATGAGCAGCATAATTTCTATTTTCTTGAAATGAATACCCGTTTACAGGTTGAGCATCCCGTTTCAGAAATGATAACAGGGATAGATCTGGTAAAAGAGCAGATACGGGTTGCCAGGAACGAGAAGCTGGCTTTTACACAAAACGACCTGCATATTCAAGGACATGCAGTGGAAGTAAGAGTCTATGCAGAAGATCCGGCCAATAATTTTCTGCCCGATATTGGTACACTGCATACTTACCGTCGTCCTCAGGGACCTGGCATCAGGGTGGATGATGGTTTTGAAGAAGGAATGGAAATCCCTATTTATTACGACCCTATGATTGCCAAACTTGTAACCCATGGTAAAGACAGGGAAGAGGCAATCAGCCGTATGCTGAGGGCAATAGCGGATTTTACGATTACAGGGGTGGAAACAACCCTGCCTTTCTGCCGCTTTGTACTTCAGCATGAGGCCTTTACATCCGGAAATTTCGATACTCATTTCATTTCCAAATATTTCAAGCCTGAAATGCTGAATAGTACTGATAGCACAGAAGCTGAAATAGCATCTATCTTTTCAGCTTTTCTTTTAAGACAATCTAAGGAAACAGCCTTGCCCGTAAATAAGGAAGGCAAAGCTGTTTCGGCATGGAGGACTAACAGGCTGGCATAGGGCATTTGTTGAAAATTACCTGTATTATTTGTACTTTTACAGACAACTTTCCGGTTGTTCCTTCGTTTAATACTAAACAAGGTTTTTCATAGATGCATGCTGTCATGAAAAAGAGTATCCTCACCTTACTTACTGCTTTCCTCTCTTTACCGGCTATTGCTCAGGAAATACCCCAGCCGGTTTACAACCTGGATGTGGGTGATATAGAGAAATGGCCTGCCCATATGGTCAAGGTCAGTTATCCGGGTTCTGATACACTGGTCACCATCAACTACTTCAATGTTTTTATCACTTCCGATATTACGTTTAAGGATCCCAGACAGAAAGCCACATGGGACAGGCTTAAAAACCGTGTCAAAAAAGAATACCCATATGCTATCCTGATCGGAGCCAAGGTAAAGGAATGTGATAAACAAGTTGAAGGCATGAGTGAGAAAGCCAAGAAAGCCTATATGGAAAAGGTGGAAAAGGAACTCAAAGGAGATTTTGAAGCAGCATTCAGAGGCAATTCTGTTGAAGAAGCCCGGGTGCTGATAAAGCTTGTGGACCGGGAAACGGGCCATACCTCTCATGAACTTATCAAGCGTTTCAAGGGTGGTTTCAGTGCCTTTATGTGGCAAAGTGTGGCGCTTGTTTGCGGCACCAATCTGAAAACGAAGTATGAACAAGATGGGGAAGATCAGCTGATAGAGCAGGCAATCTATCTTGTCGAGACAGGGCTGATCTGAAAACCGTATTACCTTAAAATTTCCTCAGCTTTTTTTTTAAACCGTCCGGCTACAACCAGTTCCTTGCTGCCCGGGGTATATTGATAAAAGCCCTGACCGGATTTAACACCGAGATGTCCGGCCGTAACCATATTCACAAGTAACGGGCAGGGGGCGTATTTGGGATTTCCAAACCCATCGTGAAGTACATTCAGTATGCTCAGGCATACGTCCAGGCCAATGAAGTCGGCAAGCTGCAACGGACCCATAGGATGAGCCATTCCAAGTTTCATGATAGTATCGATTTCTTCCACACCGGCCACCCCTTCGAACAAGGTTGTGATGGCTTCATTAATCATTGGCATGAGAATCCTGTTGGCCACAAAGCCGGGGTAATCATTCACTTCCACCGGTATTTTATGAAGGCTGCGTGAAATACTCATGATCGTGTCGCATACCTCATCTGTCGTTGAATAACCGCGTATGATCTCAACGAGTTTCATGAGGGGTACAGGGTTCATAAAGTGCATGCCAATGACTTTGGAAGGTCTTTTGGTGACTGATGCTATACGGGTTATTGAAATAGAAGAGGTATTGCTGGCCAGTATTGTTTCGGGAGCACAAACTTTATCAAGCTCTCTGAATATATTCAGTTTAAGTTCCACATTTTCCGTTGCGGCTTCCACTACCAGATCAGCATTGGAACAGGCATCTTCCAGTTTGATATAGGTCTTGATCCGTTGAAGTGTGGCTTGTTTGCCGGCTTCCGTAAGGGTTCCTTTACTCACCTGCCTGTCCAGATTTTTACCAATCATTGAAAGGCCTTTGTTCAGTGCTTCAGCAGAGATATCCACCATGGCAACTTCATATTCATTCTGAGCAAATGCATGTGCAATTCCATTGCCCATTGTTCCAGAACCTATAACAACAATATTTTTCATGAAAGTGTTTTTCAATTGGTATTCGGGTCAAATGTAATAAAATTGACATATAAATAATGAGTCAAAAAAGGTAAGTTTATAAGGTGTTATGAACCTTAAGGAGAGAGCGGAGAAATTATTTTCCTCTTCCCTGGAGTACAATCAGCACAGTATAGATCAGAATTTTCAGATCCACATATATGGACATATTCTCAATATACAGGAGGTCGTATTTGAGCCGTTCAATCATCTGATCCACATTTTCGGCATATCCGTATTTGACCTGGCCCCAGGATGTGATGCCCGGCTTAACTTTATGCAGGTGACGGTAATGAGGAGCTTTTTCCAATATCCTGTTAATGAAATACTGCCGCTCGGGGCGGGGACCAACAACTGACATTTCGCCGATAAGTACATTGTAAAACTGGGGCAATTCATCCAGCCTTACTTTACGCATAAAGCGACCGAAAGCAGTGATACGGGGATCATCCTGACTCGATAAGGCCGGCCCGGTTTTTTCGGCATCGATATACATAGAGCGGAATTTGTGGATATAAAATGGTTTTCCATGAATACCGATCCGTTCATGGCTGTATATGATACGCCCTTTGCTGGAAAGCTTTACACCAATGGCGAGGAACAGATAAATCGGAGAACCTGCGAGCATAGCTAACACAGAAAAGAAAATATCCATCATTCGTTTGACTGAGCTTGCCCATGCCGGCATAATGGATTTGGAAACCTCTATAAGCGGAGCTCCGAAAATAGAAGTCATCTTGACCTGTCCCGAAAGAATATCATACATATCGGGAATGATTTTGATGATAACAGGAGTATCACTCAGTTCATTGACTATTTTCTGAATATTGCCATGTTCGGATGATTCTATAGCAACGATAGCCTCTTCTACTTGATAGGTAGCAATAATATTCCGTACATCTTCCAGTTCCCCGAGATGTGTCAGCTTTTCCCTGAGCTGGGCCGAATAGCCATTCGTTTCATCCACATGTACAAAGCCTACGAATTTATTGCCCCAGGATTTTTCCTGGCTGTCCATTTCGTTGAAAAGCTTAAGTGCATTTTCATTGCTGCCTATCAGGATCGTATTGAAACCTATTTTACGGGAATGGATTCTGTGATTGGTAATACTCGATAGAATGAGGCGGAAAGAGGCTGTGAGGAAGAACTGGAGGCAAAAGAGAACCAGGATACTTTCATAATATGTTTTGTACGAGAGGATCACATCATTCAACAAAAGAGAAAAGAAAACCATCAGCACCCCTATCACGCTGATAACGAGTGTCTGCCCCAGTTCTTTAAGTCTTGATTTACGGTATATATTGGCATAGGTGCCGGTAACCACATAGAGGGAAATCCAGAATATGGTGATGGCTGTAAGGCCGAGGAAAAACTTACGGTCAAATTCAACAGGAACGGAGATTCCGAATTTTTCAGATTCTATATACCTTTTACGGAAACCGTAAAAAGACGTCCAGGCCGTGATGGTGGCCAGAATGTCAAAGAAAAGATACTTTAGTGTTTGTAAATTTCTGTTCATACAACCTTCAGTGTATGAGTTTAATATTGTCAATATGCATCTGCGGACCGTTAACAAGCGGATCCCTGTCCATACCTATATATACCTGATATGTGCCTCCCGTCACTACCCCTGTTTGTGTAATGGCATCTGTAAGCCGGATATACATTTTTTTCCAGACCGTATTGGGCTTTACTGAAACAAAGGTAGTCTGCTGGTAATTCGAACTGTTCATCACCCCCACATAAAAGGCATTATTGGTCAGGTAATTCAATTCCAGATAGACTTCAACACCTGTTACGGGAAGGGTAAAAATTGCGGATGAAAGACACTGGAAGTGATTCTGTCCGGTATTAAAACTAACCGTTCCGGAAGCATGCCCTTCAAACGGATGCAGGGTATCCTTTATCAGTTTGGGGTTAACTGCATTGGTATCAAAGGTCATCGAGATACCGATGGATTCAAAATCTTCTTTCCAGTCGAATGGATAGGCACTGGCGAGGTAAGTGACCACAGGTTTAAGTGTAATCTTGCCGGCGGAGACAAGGTTCAGATTTGTGGTGTAAGGTGCATAAAAAGGGTAAGGATGACGCTCTGCTGTACTTCCGCTTTCCAGCACTCCGCCCTGGATCTGTATAGTGTGATTTCCGGAATACGGTACCGGAACGGTTGCAGGCAGTTCAAAGTCACCGACAAGCTGGTTATCCACATATACCCATGCATCGGGTATAAAATGCGAATTCGAACCATCATTTCCATAATGGGTGGTCAATCCAACGGAATCGATATGAATATAGGTGGGTGTAAATTCCGGTTTGCCACAGGAATTGATAATCAGCATCCCCGGAATAAGGAGGATAAATAATAAGAGGCAGCTACGTATAGTAGTATTCAATTTCATCATCAGTCAGGAGCTGGCAAAGATAATAAACGTCCGGGTTCAGGTATTTATTGTTTTGACACCCGGAAGTCCTGCTGTTTGATTCATTTTTTCAATGATTTTAAAAGCCACTTCGAGTGCTTTGTAACCGTCTTCTATGGGTACGGAAGGCTCTTCGTCATTCAGAATGCAGGATGCGAAGTCGTTCAGTTCGAACTGAATGGCATTGAAGGGAGGGATATGCGGATGTTCAAAATAAAGCTGCTTTTTAGCCCTGCCTTCACCCAAATCGATGGTTACGGCAAAAGGATCTTCCAGTCCGTCGAGGATCTTAAGACGGGTCACACTCACCTGTTTTTCAAGGAAATCGACAGAAATATAGGCATCGCGTTGAAAAAAACGACTTTTTCTCATATTTTTCATGGAAATACGACTGGAAGTGAGATTGGCAACACATCCGTTATCAAACTCAATTCTTGCATTTGCTATATCCGGACTTTCACTGACGATAGCTACCCCACTGGCACTGATACGTTTAATTGGTGAACGAACGAGGCTTAATACAATGTCAATATCATGTATCATCAGATCCAGTACCACAGAAACATCCGTATCTCTTGGATTAAACTGGGCCAGACGGTGTGATTCAATAAACATCGGCTGGTCACAGAAAGGTCTTGCCGCTATAAATGCCGGGTTATACCGTTCCACATGTCCAACCTGCACTTTTACATCTGCCTCTCTGGAAAGTGCCATGAGTGATTTGGCTTCTTCCAGGGTATGGGTAAGAGGTCTTTCAATAAATACATGTTTGGAACGACGTATGGCTTTGGAAGCACATTCGTAGTGGAACCGGGTAGGGGTCACAATATCCACCACATCTACATCGGCCATTAAGGCCTCGTAGCTTGTGTAGGCCTTGATTCCCATCTCCTTTTCTATGACTGCAGAAGTGGAAGCTGATGTGTCAAAAAAGCCTGTCAACTCAAACTTATCCGATTCCTTGAGGAGTTTAAGATGGATCCTCCCTAAATGACCCGCTCCAAGCACTCCTATTTTTAACATAGTTCTGTTGATGTTTGTGCAAAGTTATTTCAAATACCACCGTGCATTCCCTGTACATTCGCAATATATTAACACTCTATTGTTAAGCCTGACTATATGATGCAAGACTTACCCAAGTTTCAAGGACTGAGAAAAAAAATGCTGGTCCGCCTTCAGGAAAAAGGAATACAGGATAGGGATGTGCTGGAAGCAATGGGCAAAGTACCCAGACATCTTTTCTATTTCGATTCAACATTTGCTGATAAAGCCTATGAGGATATAGCATTTCAGATCGGAGATGGACAAACTATCTCCCATCCTTTTACTGTTGCACTTCAGACATCCCTGCTGCATGTACAGAGAGGAGAGAAAATACTGGAAATAGGAACAGGTTCCGGTTATCAGACAGCAGTATTGCTGGAACTCGGAGCAAAGGTTTATTCCATTGAACGTCAAAAAAATCTTTTTGATAAAACAAAGGCCTTACTCCCTTCCATAGGCTATGAGGCCAAATTATTTTATGGTGACGGATATAAAGGACTACCGGCTTTCGCCCCTTTTGATAAAATTATTGTCACCTGTGGAGCTCCGGAATTGCCAGAACTTATTCTGGCTCAGCTAAAAATATCAGGCGTGCTGGTGATACCCCTGGGGGCAGGAGATCAGGTTATGACAACCTATGTAAAAGTGTCTGATAATCAATACCATAAGGAAGAGTTCGGGGATTTTAAGTTTGTCCCTATGCTACAAAATAGAGCACGTGGCAAGTAGTTTATGAACAATTCCCTGTTCGAAAGGTAGTCTTTGAGGTTGGTCATGTGCCCCTTATTTATGTCCTATCTTTGCATCTGAGCCGTATTAATTAAATGTTAATACGAATACTCAATCTAAATTCACCTAAACCAATAATGAATATGAAAAAAACAGCACTGTTCCTTACCTTAGGGCTGTGTGCAGGTTTGGCTTCTGCACAGGACCTTACTTCTAAAAAAGGAGAACCAATTCTTCCGGAAGCCGGAGATTGGGCAATTGGCTTCGATGCTTCTTCCTTTTTTAATTATGCCGGAAATATGTTCAGCGGCGCCACTACCTCTAATGTTGCACCTACAGCTAATTGGGTAAATCCCGGCTATATGACCATTACAGGTAAATATTTCAAAGATGAAAAGACAGCCTTACGTGCTTCTGTACGTCTTGGTTTTGCTTCCAACAAAAGAGTAGGAATGATTGGCGATGCAACTGCTACAGCAGCCACTTACCCGAATGTTCCTGCCATGAAGGAAGACGATATCAAGGCCCGTTACCACAATGTGGGAATCGGACTGGGTATTGAAAAACGTAAAGGCAAGACCCGTTTACAGGGTTATTATGGTGCCGAAGCCTGGCTTTGGAACTCAGGCCAGAGTAATCATTATGATTATGGCAATAACCTTGCAGCCTCAGGACCTACACCGGTTGGTGTGAATGCAGGTACCACCACTAATTTCGGAACCAATGCGGTGACGAATGGCATCAATGCTGCCTGGACTGGTAATATCGTTACCGATACCTACGGAAATACTGCCCGTCTGAAAGACGCAAGTCTTGGATGGACATGGGGAATAGGTGTTCGTGCCTTCATAGGTGCTGAATATTTCATCTTCCCTAAAATCTCTATCGGAGCTGAATACGGTTACGGTTTTGGATTCTCCTATACAAGCAATGCCAACTACACTACTGAAAGTGTTGGCGGAGCTCCTACAGCTGTAGTTGGAACACAAACCATCACCGTTCGCCATAGCCATAATATTGCTTTGGATACTGATATCAACGGAGGCGGAAGCAATACCGGAAGCGGATCACTTAAGCTTACGCTGCACTTCTAAACACAGACATAAGAATCAAGAGCCAAGAATCAAGACTGCATTAGTCTGATTCTTGGCTCTTCCTTTTAAGTATGCAGTCTTACGTCTCGTGTCTTGCGTCGTATGTCTATTTCAGCTTGCGTTGCATTTCCCTCTGAGCATCCTTTTTCTTAAGATCCTCCCTCTTATCGTAAAGCTTTTTACCCTTAGCCAGGGCTATTTCCAATTTGGCGAGTCCGTCTGTATTCAAAAACAAGCGGAGGGGAATAATGGCCAGCCCCTGATCTTTAAGCTGATTGCTTAGTTTTTTGATTTCATGTTTATGGACCAGCAGCTTCCTGTCTCTGCGGGGGGCATGGTTATAATGCCGGGCTTTTTCATACTCTTCTATCTGCATATTCCGGACCCACAGTTCTCCTTTTTCCAGCACACAAAAAGCTTCTGTAATATTGGCCTTGCCCTGGCGTATGGATTTGATTTCAGTGCCCAGCAGACTTATTCCAGCCACCAGTTTATCCAGAAACGCATATTCATATCCGGCCTTGCGGTTACGGATGTTTATATCCTGTTGATTCACAGCGTAAATGTATGCAGAATATGGCGGGTTTGTTTAACTTTGACCTCTTAAATAATTTAAGATTCAGGATTTAAGATTTATGATTTGATGCCCAACGGGTCAGCCATTTTTTTTAAATCTTAAATCGAAATTCCTAAATCCTAAATCAGTATGTCAGAAGGCCGTCAGATAATATTTTCAATGGTGAATGTGAGTAAGACATTCCCGCCCAGTAAACAGGTATTGAAAGATATTTACCTCTCCTTTTATTACGGAGCCAAGATCGGTATCATCGGTCTGAATGGTTCCGGTAAATCGACACTGCTTAAGATCATTGCCGGTGTAGAGAAGTCTTACCAGGGAGAAGTTCATTTTTCACCGGGTTATAATGTAGGTTACCTGGAACAGGAACCAAAGATGGATGATACAAAGACCTGTATAGAAGTGGTACGTGAAGGTGCCCAGGAATTTGTAAATATTCTGAAAGAATACGAAGAGGTGAATAATAAGTTTGCCGAGCCTATGAGCGATGCTGAAATGGAAAAGCTTGTGAATCGCCAGGCACGACTCACCGAACTCATTGATCAGCATGACCTCTGGAACCTTGATAACCGCCTGGAGATAGCCATGGATGCCCTGCGCTGCCCGGAAGCCGACGTACCGGTCAAAAATCTGAGCGGAGGTGAACGTCGCCGGGTAGCACTGTGCCGCCTTCTTATTCAGGAGCCTGAAATATTGCTGCTTGATGAGCCGACCAACCACCTGGATGCAGAGTCGGTAGACTGGCTGGAGCTTCACTTACAGAACTACAAGGGAACGGTTATTGCAATCACGCACGACAGGTATTTCCTGGATCATGTTGCCGGATGGATATTGGAGCTGGACCGAGGAGAAGGTATTCCATGGAAAGGGAATTACTCTTCCTGGCTGGATCAGAAAGGCAAGCGTTTGGCTCAGGAAGAAAAGACTGAAAGCAAACGTCAGAAATATCTGGCCCGTGAGCTGGAATGGGTAAAACAGGGTGCAAAAGGCCGTCAGGCCAAACAGAAAGCCCGTTTGCAGAACTATGAAAAAATGTCGGGCGCTGATGTAAAGCAGAAAGAAGAAACACTTGAAATATTTATTCCAAACGGCCCGCGTCTGGGTAATGAAGTCATAGAAGCTGTTGATGTTGCAAAAGGATATGGAGACAGGCTCTTATACGAACACCTTAATTTCAAACTTCCACCAAACGGTATTGTGGGTATCATAGGACCTAACGGAGCAGGTAAAACAACACTGTTCCGTATGATCATGGGTCAGGAACAGCCCAATTCCGGAGCCTTCAAGGTAGGACCAACCGTTAAGATCGGTTATGTGGATCAGGCTCATACCGATATTGATCCGAACAAGACTGTCTACGAAGTACTTTCCGGAGGCAATGAAGTCATAGAAATGGAAGGCAAGAGTATCAATGCCCGCGCCTATGTAGGCAGATTCAATTTTAACGGACAGGATCAGGGTAAGAAATGCGGAGTCCTTTCAGGTGGTGAACGTAACCGCCTGCACTTGGCTATGACCCTGAAATCAGAAGCTAATGTATTGCTGCTGGATGAACCGACAAACGATATAGATATCAATACCCTTCGTGCACTGGAAGAAGGCCTGGAGAATTTTGCCGGTTGTGCTGTTATCATTTCGCACGACCGGTGGTTCCTCGACCGGGTTTGTACGCATATCCTGGCTTTTGAAGGAGATTCGACAGTTTATTATTTCGAAGGAGGGTATTCCGAATACGAAGAAAACAAGAAAAAACGTCTTGGAAGTGCTGAGCCTAAAAGGGTTCGTTATAAAAAACTGACCGTATAAGGTTTTTACCTTACTTTTTATCCTACCTGCCATTAAAGAGAAGCGTTTCAACGAAAAACGCTTCTCTTTTTTATTTCCAGCGTTAAACAAAACAGTATAGCTGCAGAATAATTCCCCGTTCATGCTAATCTGTTTCATATGCCCCGCACCAAGAAAAGAGATACCAGCAACCATCCTCCGGTGGAGGAGATACGGAAAGTGGAAGTCAGGGAACTCCAGGTAGAAGATTACCTGGGTATGGCTGATTCAATGCACCAGGCTTACCGTGATTGGACCGGCTCGGTCTGGTCGCGTGAACAAATAGAGCAGATGGTGGAGCTTTTCCCGGAAGGACAGCTGGTGGTCCTGGTAAACGGAAGAGTTGTAGGATGTGCCCTTTCCATCATTGTTAATTATGAGGATTTCGGAGATGAGCATACTTATCAGCAGATAACCGGTAACTATTCATTCAATACACATCATAAAGAAGGAGATGTCTTATATGGAATAGAAGTGTTCGTGCATCCTGATTTTCGTGGACTGAGACTGGCCCGCCGCCTTTATGATGCCCGTAAAGAACTATGCGAAAGACTTAATCTTAAATCCATTGTGTTTGGAGGACGAATTCCAAACTATCATGCTTCGGCCGGAAAAATGAGCCCCAAGGAATATATTGAAAAAGTGAAGAGCAAGGAAATTTATGATCAGGTTCTGACCTTCCAGCTGGCCAATGAATTTCATGTCAAGAAACTACTTTCCGATTATATGCCGGGAGATTCAGAATCAAAGGAATGTGCCACACTTATGGAATGGAACAATGTGCTGTATGTGCATAAAAACAGGTTTGCTGTCAAACAGAAAAGCAGTGCAAGGGTAGGGCTTGTACAATGGCAGATGCGTACGTTCAAGACTTTTGATATGCTGTGCGAGCAGATCGAGTTCTTCATCGATACTGTTGCCGGTTACAAGTCAGACTTTATTCTTTTTCCTGAACTCTTCAATGCTCCGCTCATGGCCGAGTTCAACCATCAGAGTCAGAGCGAAGCCATACGCAGCCTGGCTTATTATACAGAATTGCTGAGAGATAAATTCATCAACTATGCAGTGACCTATAACGTCAATATCATCACCGGCAGCATGCCTTTTATACGTAAAGGACAGCTTTACAATGTCGGTTACCTGTGCAGGAGAGATGGTTCCATTGAACGCTATACCAAGATACATGTGACTCCCAACGAAGTAAATGCCTGGGGAATAGTAGGAGGGAACAAACTGCAGGTCTACGATACCGATGCCGGGAAGATAGGAATATTGGTTTGTTACGACAGTGAATTCCCGGAACTGGCCCGTCTGCTGGCTTTACAAGGGATGGAGATATTGTTTGTTCCCTTCCTTACCGACACCCAGAATGCATTTACCCGGGTTAAATGCTGTGCACAGGCACGCGCCATAGAGAACGAATGCTTTGTATGTATAGCCGGTGCTGTAGGTAATCTGCCTAAGGTGCATAATATGGATATACAATATGCCCAGTCGTCCGTTTTCACACCTTGCGATTTTGCCTTTCCTACCAACGGTATCAAAGCCGAAGCTACGGCTAATTCCGAAGCAGTACTCATTGCCGATCTGGAACTGGATTTGTTGAAAAAAATGCGTTTACACGGCAGCGTTCATAATCTCCTCGACCGGAGAACCGACTTGTATGAGCTCAAACAGCTAAAACCGAATGGAAGATTAGAAATGCTTAAAGATCATGCGGAGAAGAATTATGTGTTCAATATTCTTAATCCGGAAATCTTGAAATAGATTCCCGGTTCTCAATAAGAATAACTAATCTCCTCGTTCAGGGTTTTCTCCATGAGTGCATTCAACTCATTATAGGTTTGCATTTGTTCGGGCAGGATTTGAGGCTCATTGTAATTATAACTGTAATAGATCCGTATTTTATTGGACGTAAGCTGTGTGATTTCAAAATCAAACTGAAATCCCTGTGCTTCGTAATGTACCGGTTTAAAGGGGGCTAGTCTCACCTGCTCATCCAGATCCAGTATACACTCCAAACCACTTTCCCCGGTCTGAAAAGTGACCAGACGTGTATCCGCTTCCATCTTTCTGGGGAATTTATGGGGGTAAGGGAGAAAATTGAGTTTGATGGAATCCCTTCCTTTGCTTCTGTTGAATTTATATTTCACCAGCATATCAGCGTATATTTTAAGAATAGAACTGCTGTCTTTCAGTCTCAGATTATTCAGTTCGGTGCCATGAACGCCATTCCCGTATTGTTCAAGGAGTAAGCTGTCTGCCTTGCCGGGAAAAAGTAAACGGGTAAGATCAGCATCATGACGGCATACGCCCCGTAAAACAGCAAATAAATTTCCTGTCAGATCATTTCCTGATGGTTTCAGATACAGGTGAACAGGGTTTGCATTTGATCCCGGCGTCAGTTTATTAATATAAACCAGGTTTCCCCCTTTATTCTCTATGATAAAGGTTAATCGTTCCTGAAGCTGCCTGCTCACGGATCCATATGGGCATACCGGATCCGTTGCATCAAGGAACTTCCATTCCTTCTTTATCTTTACTACACAAATCATATGATCTGCGGAAGCCAGGCATGGAAAATCCATATCTGTTTCGTTGGTCAGGGTGGAAGAGAGGGCGGGGTATGCCTCTACGCTGCAAGATCTAAGTAGCTGACAGAGAAGGAAAGACATATCTTTACAGTCGCCCATCTTTGTTTTGAGTACTTGATTGATATCCCTTGGCAAATATCCACCGAGATCAAAATAATAAATTTCCTTCTGAACATACTGAAACATTCGTGCTGCAATGCTGTCCTGATCGGTAGTACTTCCTTTGATTTGTAAGGCCAATTTTTTGTTTAGATCAGATAAAGGAGGCCTGCTTTCCTCAAACCTCCGGTACCAGTCATTCAGATACTCCCAGGATTTGCCCCGGTAGCCTTCGCTGATCACAATCAGGCGTATGTTTTGAGGTTGGGGAACAGGATAGACATAATCGGGCAGGGATTTCGGAAGGTTCAGAGCATGATCCGGACAGGAGCGGAAATGATACGTCATACCGGCATTGCTGCTGATACTGTCGGTTTGAATAAAGTTTGCTCCTTTTGGCAGGCAGTAATATAAAAGCAATCCTTTCGGAACACGTACAGTATAATCGAATGTATCTGTCCTGATATCGTCATTGATCCTCAAAGAACTCAGGGCCATGAGTTCCTTGCAATTGATTCTATAGGTGTACAGAAATTCCAACAGCTCTCCACCTTTGTTCGGCCATGCCAGTATATAATGCGTATTGCCGTGATAGAACGGACTTTCATCCGTATTTGAGGTGTGTTGTATGCTTGCGTTATCAAGATCATGAAATTTACGGGCTCCATTCCGGTATCTTGCTCTCAGTCCCCCAAGCGCTTCCATTTCATTGATGGTGATAATTGTTTCCCGCCCAAAATGGTTGTTGAATTGACCCCTGCAGTAAACAGCTGATGTAAAACCTGTTTCCAGACTGTTAATAGTGATGGTTTCTTTGTGAATGCTGTTGTGAGGAGCAGGCTGTTCTTCGGAGGGTGCTGAAATGCCTTGCAAAGACAATAAAACGAGAAAGAGATAAATGAATTGTTTAGAAATAGTAAACATAGCTGCTTATTTAAACGGATAATGCAGGAATACCCGAAAGATACTAAGCATTCCCTAATTCCCCAGAATCCTTAAATTTGGCCAGCATTTACATTATGGCAACCCAGAAACCAGGCATACCTAAAGGAACCCGAGATTTTTCACCGGAAGAAATGGTGAAAAGAAATTATATTTTTCAATCTGTCAGGCAGGTTTTCAGTCTGTACGGATATGCCCCTATTGAGACTCCTGCTATGGAGAATTTGACGACTTTAATGGGTAAATACGGGGAAGAGGGTGACAGGCTCATCTTTAAAATTCTTCCAAGAGGGGAAAAGCTGAATACAGAGGTGATCAAACCGGAAGAAGCTTTACGCTATGACCTGACAGTTCCTTTTGCCCGTTATGTTGTTCAGCATCAGCAAGACATTGCATTTCCTTTCCGCCGTTACCAGATACAGCCCGTATGGCGTGCCGACAGGCCTCAGAAAGGCCGGTACCGTGAATTCTACCAATGCGATGCCGATGTAATAGGCAGTGATTCCCTGCTCAATGAGTTGGAACTGGTGCAGATGATAGATCAGGTATTTGGTAAGCTGAAAGTGCCGGTACGCATTAAGATCAACAACCGTAAAACACTCACCGGTATTGCCGAAGTGATAGGGGAGAAGGAGAAAATTGTGGACATCACCGTTGCAATTGACAAACTTGATAAGATAGGGGCGGAAGGGGTGAACAAAGAACTCCGGGAAAAACAGATTACCGAAAGCGCTATAGAAAAATTGCAACCCCTGATTGAATTCAAGGGTGATACTTCAGCCAAGCTGAGCCTGCTCCGTGATTTGCTGAAGACTTCCGAAACAGGAAAAAAAGGTATTGCCGAACTTGAATATCTTTTCTCCCACATCGAAAAAAGTAAGCCGGGTAATGCTATTTGTGAACTTGACATAACTCTGGCCCGTGGACTGAATTATTATACCGGAGCTATTTTCGAAGTGAAAGCTGATGCAGGTACTTTTACAAGCAGTATATGCGGAGGAGGACGTTATGACGACCTCACCGGCATCTTTGGCCTGCCGAATGTGTCAGGCGTTGGTATTTCATTCGGTGCCGACCGTATTTATGATGTGATGACAGAGCTCAATCTCTTTCCTGAAGAAGGGATGGCGACCACCAAACTCCTCTTTGCCCATTTCGGGGAAGCAGAACGGGATTACTGTCTGCCATTGCTGGCACAGGCCCGCAAAGCCGGTATCAGTGCTGAACTATATCCGGATGTGGCCAAAATAAAGAAGCAGCTCGATTATGCCAATAAAAAAGGAATTCCTTTTGTGGCAGTAGTTGGCAGTGATGAAATGAAGGACCATGTATTGTCTGTCAAAGACATGAAGGATGGTACCCAACTGAAGCTGAAAATATATGAGTTGATTGATAAACTGAAGGCATAAAATTTTACCGACATTTTCTTTTCCGTATGAAGATACATTCCATTACTACACGAAAGATTGACTGGGCTAACCTTGAAGCTGTTTTCAGCGGGGATTATAAGCTGGAACTTTCAGCTGAAGCACGGAAAAAAATTGTGCATTGCCGCAGCTTTCTGGAGAAAAAGATAAAGGCTTCCAAACAGCCTATCTATGGTATCAATACCGGTTTCGGATCTTTGTGCAGTGTCTCCGTTCCGGAAAAAGAACTGGAGCAGCTTCAGAAAAACCTGGTGATGAGCCATGCCTGCGGGTTTGGTGAAGAGGTGCCGGCGGAAGTGGTGAAGCTGATGTTATTCCTGAAAATACAGAGTCTTTCCTATGGTAAATCCGGAGTGCAGCTCAGCACTGTTGAAAGACTGATTGATTTTTATAACCTGGATATTCTTCCGGTTGTTTACCAGCAAGGCTCCCTGGGTGCTTCGGGCGATCTGGCCCCCCTGGCCCACCTTTCTCTTCCCTTGCTCGGGATGGGTGAGGTTTGGTATAAAGGGAAAAAGCAACAGGCTTCCGTAGTGCTGAAAAAACATAAGTTCGAAGCACTGCATCTGAAATCAAAAGAAGGTCTGGCATTGCTCAACGGTACGCAGTTTATGAGTGCTTATGCTGTTTGGGCCATGCTCAAGTCTTACCGTATCTCCGGCTGGGCCGATGTTGTCGGATCTCTTTCTCTGGATGCCTTCGACGGACGTATGGATCCTTTCCATGCTCAGATACAGGCTATACGTCCGCATTCCGGTCAGGTTCATACGGCAGAAAGAATACGCGCTCTTCTAAAAGGAAGTGAAATAGGGAAGAAGACAAAAGTGCAGGTTCAGGACCCCTATTCCTTCCGTTGCATACCACAGGTTCATGGAGCATCCAAAGATGCCATTGCTTATGCAGCCCATACATTCCTGGTTGAAGTGAATTCGGTAACCGACAACCCCACCATTTTTCCCGATTCGGATGAAGTGATTTCAGGAGGCAATTTCCATGGTCAGCCACTGGCTCTGGCTCTTGACTTTCTGGCTATAGCCCTGGCCGAGCTGGGTAATATTTCAGAACGGCGAACCTATCAGCTTATTTCAGGCTCACGCGGGTTGCCTCCCTTCCTTGCAGCACAACCTGGCCTGCATTCGGGCTTTATGATTCCTCAGTATACAGCGGCGTCGATTGTGAGCCAGAGCAAGCAGCTTTGCAGTCCGGCATCAGTTGATTCCATTGTGTCATCCAATGGTCAGGAAGACCATGTAAGTATGGGTGCCAATGCTGCCACCAAATGTTACCGTGTAGTTCAGAATACGGAACGTATCCTGGCCATAGAACTCATTACCGGTGCACAGGCTTTGGAATTCAGACGCCCGGATAAGTCATCACCGGCAATAGAAAGCCTGATGAAGGATTTTCGCAAGAAAGTTCCTTTTCAGAAAGCCGATACCCTGATGCATACGGAGCTGGAGAAAAGCCTTGATTTTCTGAGAAAGCATAGTCCTTCAGGGCTCTGAATCAGCCCTTCACCATTTTCTGTTAATAAACCTGTTTATAAAGGCGCACCCTCCCTGCGTCTGACAGCCCCGGCTTTTGAGTAAACTTGTTTGATCAAAAATACCCCCATGAAAAAATGCCTGGCCGGTGCGGGAATATGTATGCTTTTGCTTGCTTCCTGCTCGTCAGAGCAACAGAAGGATAAGCAGCAACGCATGATATTTCACTACAATGAACTGGGTATGGTCAGTTCACTGGATCCAGCTGCTGCTTCAAGTTTCGAGAATATATGGGCGGTGAACCAGTTGTTTAACGGACTGGTACAGATGGATGATTCCATACACGTAAAACCCTGCATTGCATCAGCCTGGGATATAAGTGCAGACGGACTCTCGTATACTTTCCATCTGAGGACTGATGTTTATTTTCACGACAGTGAAGTCTTCCCCGATGGCAAAGGACGTAAAGCAACAGCACCTGATTTTGCATACAGCTTTGAACGCCTATTTGATAAAAGCACTTCGAGGGCTTCCGACCTGCTCGAATATTTCGATCGCAAAACAGAAGAAGGTAAAAAAGGTTTCTCGGCTGTGAATGATTCCACCTTGTTGATACAACTTAAAAATCCTTTTCCAGCCTTTCTGGGTGTGCTGACCATGAAATTCTTTTCCGTGGTGCCTCACGAAGCAGTCGAACATTACAGGGCTGATTTCGGGCGTAACCCTGTAGGGACAGGCCCTTTCGTGTTCAAAATATGGAAGGAGGGTCAGAAGTTGCTGTTGGTGAAAAATCCCCGTTATTTCGAGAAAGAGGAGGGGCGGGCACTCCCATATCTGGATGCTGTAAGCGTTTCGTTCATACATGACAGAGAGACAGCATGGCTAAACTTTCTCAAGAAGAATCTGGATATGATTTCCGGTTTTGATGCGTTCAATGCCAAAGAGGTACTGACTCAGAACGGAGAGCTGAAAAGCATGTACAAAAACCGTTTCATGCTGCAAAGTCAGCCTTTTCAGAAAACAGATTACCTGGGCTTTCTGGATGATGTCAGTTCTGATCCCAAACCCAATCCATTCCGCAATAAGAACCTGAGACAGGCTATCAATTATGGGATAGACCGGGAAAAGATGATCAACTACCTGCGTAATAATATAGGCACATCAGCTGTGAACGGTTTTGTACCTCCCGGATTGCCGGGCTATGATAATGCAAGGGTGGAAGGATACCGTTACAATCCCGAAAAAGCCAAACAGCTAATGTATCTGGCCGGATACCCCGATGGAAAAGGGTTGCCGGAAATCAACCTCTATACCACCAAGCAATATCTTGATCTGGCAGAGCATTTGCGTTTCCAGCTTGCCCAGATAGGGGTCAGGATATTGATCAATGTAGTGGATGACGGTGCCTTCCGGGAAGGAGTAGCAAATTCCAAAATGAATTTCTTCCGTAAATCATGGGTAGGTGATTTTCCGGATCCTATCAATTTTCTGGCATTGTTTTACGGGGATAATTTTTCACCTAACGGATATAACTATACCCATTTCCGGAACAGCCGCTACGACAATCTGTACCGCAAGGCCCTCACCGAGAAAAATGACAGCATCCGGAAAAATTATTACTATGATATGGAACGTATTCTTATTGATGAAGCCCCGGTGGTACCCTTGTATCACGATCGGGTTGTAAGGCTTGTGCAGAATAATATCAGCGGACTGAACGTGAATTCAATGAATACATTGAATCTGAAAACCGTCAAAAAGATTGACTGAATGATACTGGGTAAAAAATTAGTGGTGGTGTTGCCTGCATACAATGCAGCCCTTACCCTGGAAAAGACATATAAGGAAATACCTTTTGATATTGTCGATGAACTTGTATTGGTGGATGATGCCAGCCGCGACCATACCGTGGATGTGGCAAAACAGCTGAACATACAGCATGTGATCCGGCATGAAAAAAATACGGGCTATGGAGGCAATCAGAAAACCTGTTATGCCAAAGCACTGGAGATCGGAGCTGATATCGTTATCATGCTTCATCCCGATTACCAGTATACACCCAAGCTGATACGAAGCATGGCCTATCTGATAGCGGAAGATCTCTACCCCGTTGTGCTGGGTTCGCGAATATTGGGCATGGGAGCGCTCAAAGGAGGAATGCCCATGTATAAATACATCTTCAACCGCTTCCTGACGCTGAGCCAGAATATTCTGGTGCATCAGAAACTGAGTGAATACCATACCGGTTACAGGGCTTTCAGCAGGGAAGTGCTGCAAGCTATTAATCTGGATGCCAATTCAGATGATTTTGTATTCGATAACCAGATGCTGAGTCAGATTATCTATGCAGGTTTCGAAATTGCAGAGGTGACATGCCCCACCAAATACTTCCCCGAAGCAAGCTCCATCAATTTCAGCCGCAGTATGAAGTATGGATGGGGGTGCCTGGCTGTCAGTCTCAATCACCGTTTCAATAAATGGGGCTGGGCAAAAAGTAAGATGTATTCCCGTCCTTCTTAAGGGCGGACGTAAAACACAAATCCGTTTTTTTCAGATAGTTTACGGTAAGCCGGAAAGTCATGCTCGAATTCAGAAACATGATCGATCTTGGTGACAACATATACAGGTCTGTCAAGGGGCTGGCTGCGCAGGTATTCATAATAAAATATATCCATCTGAGCTGAAGTGATCCGGAAGCCTTTGGGCAAACCTTGAGGAGGATGTTCCTTATACCAGGCCAGAAATGCAGTATTCGCTTCCGGTTGTTTGTCGGTGTAGAACAGATGGGCATAGCTTTTGAACCCAACCACATCAATATAACATTTCTGTCCTTTGAGGCTTTCATAAAAGTCTATAGCTGCTTTTTGAGAATAACCTTCCACCTTGGGTGCGAAGAGCAGAGAACTAAGGTTGGTGGCAATCAGAGTCAGTACAAAGAGGCTTACCACAGCCTGTCTGATCTGTTTTCTGCCTGACAAAATAACACAAGCCACTACCCCGCTCAGGAAAATGATTCCTATCACGATTTCCCATCCGGTCCAATGCACATCCGCACCCAGATTGGCAAGGGCAAATGCATCGTCTATTTTTTTGGAGGCTATTATTTTATCCTTATTCAATCCGATGAGAGGCAAGGCCATTATTAATAAGCCAAGCATACCGCCTGTGAACAACAGGATTGCATTCAGCCATTTTTTCCAGGCCCATTCTTCTTCAATCAGTTTATATGCACTGTAAGCAGCCAGGAAGGTGAGGGGGAAGTAGCAAAGAGAAGAGTAATGCACAATTTTTGTTTTCACCACCGAGAACAGGATCAATACCACCCAAAAGAGGATGAGTATCCAGCGTTTCATATGTCTCTGGTAAGGCGTATCGCTGCTGCTGCGAAAAAAGCCCCTTATAGCAAAAACAGAAGCCGGGAAGCAGCCTATAAGCAAAACAACCCAATGGTAATAAAACGGCCCGCCATGATCCGCATCTTCCGTGCTGAACAAGCGGATCTGGTACAGGATAAATTCAGTGATTATACTGGTCCTGCCTTCCAGAGCCAGGATGAGGAACCAGATACCACCTATGCAGGCAATTGTAATACAAGACAGAAAGAAATGTTTCCATAACAGGACAGGCTTGCGGCTCCATATACGGTAAACGATGAAACAGAGTCCGAAGATCAGACCTGCCACAGGACCCTTGGTTAGAATAGCCAGTGCAATAAAAAGTCCGGAGAGGAATATTCTGCGGTTGAAAAATCCAGCGTTGGAATTGGAGGAATAGTCATTGGAATAAACAGCAAGGTGATAAATACCCAGGAAAATAAACAGGTTGAACCAGGGATCTATGATTCCCGATTTAAAATAGAAGTGAGGCAGGAGGGAACCCGCAAAGGCCAGTGCCCAGAGCAGACCAAAACGATTATCATAGATCTTTCGACCAAGGTTATAGACAAGTACCAATGTGGTGATACCGCAAAGTGCATTCGGAAGGCGGGCTGCAAATTCATTTATGCCGAAAGTTTTCATACACAGCACCTGCATCCAAATAAACAAGGGAGGTTTTTCCCAGAAAGGAAAGAAGTTGATCTGGGCTGTGGAATAATCACCTGTGCGTATCATCTCCCGGGCGCATTCCGCAAAATTCACTTCATCCCAGTCGAACAGATGCACTGCCCCCAGGAAGGGGATGAAGAGAATGGCTGCAAGTAGTGCAAGAGCCAGGCTATAGAAGGCCGGTGATTTCTTCATGCCTTATTGCTGTTCATGGTGAGGAATGACTTATCTATCCAGGCTGCACCGGCAAAAGGACGTGCATGAAGAATGAGGTAGCGGGCCAGGAGACAGGCTGCGATGCCGAAAAGGGATCCTGCATAAATGTCGTTCAGGAAATGCTGGCTCAGATAAACCCGTGAGAAAGCAACCGTAATAGCCAGAAGGAAGAGAAGAGCTTTGAGGATTTTGTTTTCTGTAAAGAGAGCCAGACTGAAATAAAGTGCAAAGGCTGATGCCGAGTGCCCGGAAGGAAAGGTATGGCCTCCGTAATTTTCCACTCCAGGAATCAGGTGGAGCTGATGTATACCTTCAAAGAAATTTTTTGGTCTTTCCATGTCCTGAAACAGAGTTCGTTTCAGCACCTGGGTAAAAAAACCGGCAAAGATCCCGCTCAGGGCAAGCTGTATGCCGAAACGAAAACGAATGAAGAGAAATATCAGAACAAGGATGGCAACCGTAAATCCATCCCCGAGGTTGGTGATGAGGCGGAAAAAAGTATCGGCCATTCCATAGGTATGGTCATTGATATAAATATGAATGGGTGGCTTGGGATAAACCGTAATGACATAACCCGCCAGGAGCAGGAAGAGGAAATAAGGAAGAAGAAAAGGCAGGTTGGCCTTTATGAACTGGCCTGTGGACGATTGCTTCACAGTTCAAAAATAGGGAAAACTAATAGGCTCCCAATACTTTGAGCAGCTTATTGACCTGACTTTCCCAGAGCAGGCGGGAAGTGCGAATATCATCATCGCTTTCACCGAAATCGGTGACGATGAGGGTTACATCACCGGTAAGGTCATCATGATCTATGCGGAATTCAAAATAGAACTCTTCATTTTTATCAAACCAGCGCATACGCATCAACTGATCCTGTTTAAATGCCAGGAGTTTGGCACGCTGAATCTGCCCGTCCCAATGGAATGTAAATTCCTGGTTACGTATATCCACATCATCGGCAAACCATTCACTAAGTCCGCTTGGAGTGGAAAGAAAATCGAAAAGCAGGGCAGGGGATGATTTGACAGCAAATTCAAGTACGAATTTACCCTTGGGTTCAGGTTTGTTTTTCACTTTCAGCAAAGGAGTTTCCTTAAGCTGATTCGGGAAAATCATTTCCGAACGGAATATCTTCTTGGGTTTAGGAGCCTTTGCAGGTTTCTTAGCTGCTGCGGCAGGCTTTACCGGAGCCCCTGATTTTGCCCCATCAACAGGCTTAGAATCAGCAGGTTTACCCTGATTTGCAGGAAGCTTGGTAATTGCTTTTACAGCCATAACCGGTTGCCTTGCAGCATGTCCTTTGGAAGCTTTAACAGGAATCTGTATAGTATTGGATTTAGCAACCTTAGGAGCGGCAACCGTTACCGTGGCTTTCTTATTTCCTGGTTTTACAAGCTTAACACTTTGATTTTTAGCTAGTGGCAATGCTTTTTTGGAAGCATTTCCATTTAGTTTAGGGCTGGATTTAACAATTTTTGTAAGTGTGGCGCCCTTCTTTGCCTTAGCAGGAGCTGCATGTTTTGCAACATGAGCCGTTTTTGCTTTTTTTACGTCTTTCTTACCTTTCTGATTCTTAGCCTTTTGCGCCATCTTTTCACAGCAGATTTTAAGCCGCCGGTATTATTTGGCGGAAATGTATAAAAAAAATGCCAATCTGCAATTTTTTAATAATTACCTGAGGATTAGATAAAGCAGGAGATGTCATTCATAAACCAGGACCGTGAAATTGACCTGGTCCATGCCCGGATGTGGTAAAAAAAAATAGTTAGCCGGGGCTCGAATTACTGCTTATTTGGATAATTGCGTTCAAGCAAAAAATAAAAAATCTTACATATGTAATATAT
>JBIOHC010000027.1:0-53785 GCA_044448685.1 Bacteroidia bacterium | reverse complement strand
GTTCAGGTAAGTTAGGGTTAAATTTCCACTTTAACTTCCTGTCCTGATTTTCTATACCATTATAGTAGGAATGAGTTTTATTTTGCGGAGCGAAGATTTCGAATGGCCTCACTCCATCTATTGGCGGAAAAAACATCTGCTCTGAGGGTAACTTTGCCTTCGCAAAGTTACCCGTTTTCATATAATAAAAAAGTATTTTATTTTTTGATTTCACTTGCTTTACATACTCCTGTCTTGTAGCTTTGCCAAGCAATTGCGTTTCAGCAAGCAAAGCTACAAGACAGGAGTATGTAAAAAGGGTTTTCCTTTTTGGGGACTTGAATCATCTTTGATTTTTTATTGCCTTTGGCGATTAGGGATTGTCCCAATATTATCCCTATGATGTCCCAATCATTTAGAATGAGGTTGGATTAATGTGGCTTTTGGCGTCTATGTGGCGCCTTTATGGCGTCTTTGGCGTCTTTGTGGCGTCTTAGCAAATACTCCGTTCCTTTGCCCGTTTTGCCTACCTGTTCAAGGATATTCCTGCGTACCATTTCGGTTAAATCACGGGTGGCCGTTCTTTCTGATGCCCCAGATATTTTTTGATATAGCATATTGGTTATCCTTCCATTCTGCTTTAAATATAGGATGGCTTTCATCTGCCTGTCATTGAATCCCATTTTTAGTAACGAATCCTCAGTATAAACATCCTTCCTGAAGGTAACCAGCATCCCGCCCCCATCTTCTTCATATATAGGTTCCGGCAATCCTGCCTTTTTGCATTCAGCCATCATTTTAACCGTGCCATGCCCCCAGGCTTCGATATAGGAGGCTTTGTAAAACACATCTGCAATCAACTCGTTCCGTGGATAGGAAGAATGTTTCTTACGAAGTTTTGCAATTGTAAGTTTGTGGCTGAGCTCTCCATTATTCCAAAGAGTGAGTTGATCTGGGTATACTTTCAGCTGCGTATGAACCGCTGAATAATCCCGGTGCACGATGGCATTTACGATGGCTTCTCGCAGGGCGGCTTCCGGATATTCCAGTTCCTCTTCCCGGCGGAGGGTCCGGATTTTAATATTGGTCTGAAGGTATTTTTTCTTCAGCACTTCCATTGCCCCTTCTGCCTGCTGGAACAAGTTTCCGTAAACCTCGTCCATACCAATAAGTGTGGCATCATCCTTAAAGCGACCAATTTTAATGTATGAACTGATATAAAACACCCGGGGATCCCTACCGAAAAGCAGGATTGCAGCCCGGGTTGGTTTTCCTTTACTGAGCAAATGCAGTTTGCTGAGAAGCCCAGAAATTGATTTCTCCTTAGCTGCCGCCGGAAAACGCTTTATTGCCATTTCTTTAAATTCGGCAACCGTTTTCGGGTCAATATCTTTCAGGGTAGCCCGCTCTTCTGGAAGAGCATCCCAGGTGAGACCACTTTTGTCCAATAGAAAGCTATGCAGTGCCGCTCCATTGAGTTCCTGCGTTGTACTTCCGGAACGGATATAATATTTACCCCGGTAAGAAATAGGGAAGTCAAACGGGGCCTTGAGGGTGGTTCAGGGCTCGCATAATAAGGGAGTTATCAGGCCTGAAACGATTCCGGTTCCAGTTTCTGAAATAATATGCGAAGTGAAGGCTGGAGGAGTGATGATCATGCGCCCATTGCTGATGCATTCCTCAAAACGGAGTACATCAGAGAGACAGAGGAGGGTGATTCATATTGAAATTTCCAATACGGAGCTTTCTCATGAATTGAAATGGGGGGAGAGAGGAACTGAACTTGAACAATAACTTAGACAAAGTGTCCAACCCTGGCCAAAAGGATCAATTCGGCAGTGAATCAAAAATCTCCGCCAGCCCCCTGATATCCGCTACTAATTCGCTCGAAATGTCAACCATTGGGCTCCCTCGCAGGACTGCTTTGAAAGCTGGACTATTTGCTTTTCTTCAATGCATCAGCATATATTTTTTTGATGCTGTTTTTTTCTTCCCTTTTGCAGATAGCTTCAAGTGCCGGATAAAGGCTTGAATTGACTCTTGTTTTCAATTTCAGTATTTCCCCCAATGCAAACGCAGCTGACCATCGTACTACTGTTCCTTCGTGCTCGCTGTTGGTTAACAAATGACCGATAGCCTTATCCAGCCTCCCCGGAAAACGGTGTGCGATGTTTCCGATCACCTTGGCAGATTCCCATTTTACGCGCGGAGCCTTTCCGGTTAAGCTTTGTGTGACAAATTGCAGGCATTTTTCGTTTGCAATAGCCGGATTTGTTTTTGTTGCAAACTCCAACGCTTCTATACATGTGGCTCTGGGCGAATCCTTTGCTGTTTCTGCACACACCAACAGATCATTCAGGCTGACTTTCTTGCTCAGGATCAAGGAACTGAGTTCAGCTGTTTTTTCTTTGGGCTTTTTGTTCTTATCGTTTAATAGTGTTTCTATGATCATAAGTGAAGGGATGAATGATGCGAATGCAAAATAACAAGACCTCACAAATATATTCATTTCACTCCACCGCTGAAGAAAGGATAAAAGAGACAGGGTAACAAGTTCAGGATGGAATCTGTCTCACCTTTACAAAAAAAGAAAATGAAAACTATAACCAACTGGCTTTTGAGCCCACCGACAAACGGACAAAACAAATCCTTATTCACCGCCTCATGGCTGGGGGTATTTTTCTGGGAAGGAATACTCAAATGCTATTGCCTCCGGCTCTTCCCCAGGTATGAGGGCTCTCTGGCACGAAATCAGATTGAGAGCGGGTGCGGAGAGCGAACACCATACACACTAGCAATCTCACTCACATTTTTCAGTTATTGTAAGGTAAAAGAAAGCTGAAGCGGCGTAATAATAGAGGCAAAGTCACTTGAACTGAAATTGGATTATATTTGAATGTCCAACTCTGCTCCTCAATGAAACACATTTATTTTTCCTTAATCTGTATCGCCCTTACCCTGATGACCGTTATTCTCTATGCTGCAGGGTATGCCGGTAACCTGCTTTTTTTACCCCTTGTCACAGGGTTTATCTTCGCCGTTGGTGCATTTAAAACAAATGCTGCCAGTATCCTCAGCATAGGGGCTGGAACGCTGAACGGGATAAGCGCTGCTGCAATCTTTTATCTTCTTACGGGCGATTATTTCATTCCTATTGCCATTATCCTAGCGGCTCATACCCATCTTGTCAAAGCCCATATCCTTAATTTTAATTATACCCGTAATCTTTGGATTGAACCTTTCCTGGCACTTGTTTCCGTTGGACTATACGTAGCCGGTAATCTGAAAGGACAGTTCGGGTGGACAGCCTGGGTATATCCTGCATTTCCTGTATTCATCATGGCTTTTGTCAATATCGTGAATTACTTGGACAGAGTCCGTCTTCGTAATACACCGGATAAATATATATCAACCGGCATCGAGGCTCCCGGCTTTACCCTGGAAGATGAAAACGGAAACAAAGTTTCCCTGTCGGACTATAAGGGAAAACCGGTATTGCTTGTGTTTGTACGGGGCGACTGGTGTCCGGGCTGCCATATCATGCTTCGCTCATATGAAATGAACCGGGAAAAACTCCTCGCTAAAGATGTTACCCTGCTCACCATAGGACCTGACTCGGTAGGTGTAAATAAAAAGATGGCTGAAAAGATAGGTGTGCATTTCCATATTCTTTCCGATCCGGATCAGCAGGTCGCCATGCAGTATACAGTCGAACTTCAGAGCCCGGCACCTCCAACACCCAAAGAATACAAAGGCATACCCCTGCCGGCTTCCTTCCTCCTTGATAAGGACGGTGTCATACGCCACACTTCCCGTGTGGAAGATGCAGGGGAGGTTCTCCAGCCCCATAAGATCATACAAACGCTGGAATCGCTTGCCTGAATTAATGTTAAGGAACACGCAACTCCGGCCTTTGATTCAGAAAATAAGATATATTTGGATACAACATCATTCTGTAATCCTGAATCCTTTAAATGACCAGCACTATGAATAAAACCTGCCGGATTTTACTCCTCCTGCTCACGATGAGCACAACGTATTCAGTTTACGGACAATCAGACAAAGATAAGGCCAAAGCCAGGGAGCTGGGAGAGCAAGCCATCAAGCTGGAAGATGATGGTAAGCTTGATGAGGCGTTGGTATTACTTTCCCAGGCCGAAAAGCTGGATCCGACCGATTATAACTATCCTTACGAGGAAGGATATTCCTATTACCAGAAGAAGGACTATAAAAAAGCCCTCGATGTATACAAAAAACTCATAGCAAACTATACAGTAAACTCAGACCAGTGTTATCAGATGCTTGGTAATGTATATGATTTGATGGGTGATTCGGCAAGCGCTTTGCACTCTTACAGGGAAGGGCTTGTTAAATTTCCGAATTCCGGCCGGTTGTATCTTGAACAGGGTAATGTATACTGGCTTAAGAAAATGTATGCCGAAGCACTTCCTTATTACGAAGCTGGAATAAAGGTTGAGCCAGCCTTTCCATCCAATTATTACAGGGCAGCAAGGGTATTCTGTTCGTCTTCCGAACCTGTTTACGGAATTATATACGGGGAAATCTTTATGAATATAGAGCGTAACAGCAAACGCACAGCCGAGATCAGCAAGTTGCTGTTCGAGACATATAAGGAACATATTGAATTCAAGTCAGCATCCAATGTTTCCGTTACTTTCAGCAAGAATAATGTCATGGTGATTCATGACAGCAATGATGTCAAAAATCCCAAACTGCCTTTCGGCACAGGGTGCTATGAAATAAACATGCTCCTGTCGGTATTTGGTGAAAATGCCATAGACCTGAATTCCCTTGACAGGATTCGTAAACGTTTCATAGAGTCCTATTACAAAACAAACAGCAATACCAAATACCCCAATATCCTTTTCGACTATCAGCATACCATTGCAGAAGCCGGTCACCTGGAAGCATATAACCATTGGATCCTGATGAAGGGAGATGAGGAATTATTTACCAAATGGCAGGACAGTAACAAGGATAAATGGGATGCTTTTGTAAAATGGTTTGCTGCCAATCCCATTACGCTGGATAAGGAGCATAGGTTTTATAGCAGCCAGTATAATTAAGCGCCTTCAGCACTTCTTCCCATTTATTTTCTCAAATAGCTTAAATTTATTTCACCGCCTTGTCCGGAAACGGATATCCGGTTCGTCTTAAGCTAAAAACAAAACCTATGGGACACTCCATCAAACACCTTTTTCATATTGCGGCTCCAAGAGCTGCTGTTTATGAAGCCATTACAACCATCAGCGGCTTAGCTGCATGGTGGACCAGGCAGACTTCCGGCAGCCCTGATGCAGGAGGTATTATTGAGTTCAGGTTCGGACCTGTATATCTGAATAAAATGAAGGTTAAAGAGCTGAAACTAAACGAATCTGTAACCTGGGAATATGTCGGTGATACACCTGACTGGATGGGTACCGTCTTTACTTTTAAACTGGATGAAAATGAAGGCAAGACCCGCATCCGGTTTGAACAGGCCAACTATAAAGAGCAGAATGATTTTTATGCCCAATGCAATTTCAGCTGGGGCAGGTATCTGGTAAGCTTAAGAGAATATTGTGAAAAAGGGAAGGGAACCCCTTTCGGGGCCTGAATTAAATTTATTTTAAGCTTTTGTCCGGAACGGAAGATGTCAATCGTTTAGTGTATATTAAATCAATAAGTATAAACCCTTAAAAACAAAAAAAATGGAAAAATTCATGTATTTATTCAGAGGTGGTGACAATCATGCTCACAATGCAGCCGATTCGGAAGTAGCTAAGAAAAACATGGAAGCCTGGATGACCTGGATGGGTGGCTTGCAGCAAAAAGGAATATTGGTTGCAGGTGAACCGCTTCAGCCTACAGGCAAGCAGGTGAACGGATCAAAAAAGGTGGTAACAGATGGCCCTTTTGTTGAAGCTAAGGAGATGGTTGGAGGGTTTCTGATCATCAATGCAAAGGACATTAATGAAGCTGTCGAAATCTCTAAAGGATGCCCTATTTTTGCAGAGAACGGAAAGCTGGAAGTACGTCCCGTTCAGAAAATGGAAATGTAATAAGGGAATGTCTGAGCCCAATCATTCAGAGCTGTATAGAACGGTAGACCATCTTTTCCGGCAGGAGTCGGGTAAGATGGCTGCTGTTTTAATACGCCTGTTCGGTTTCCCGAATATGGACCAGGCTGAAGATATTGTACAGGATACGATTCTGAAAGCTCTGGAGGTATGGAAATGGGGCAAGATTCCCGATAATCCACAGGCCTGGTTATATAGTGCTGCCAAAAACAGGGCCATAGATATTATCCGGAGGCAGAAATTAAAGCATAAAATAGACAGTGATATTTCCTACCTCTTAAAATCAGAATATACCCTGGCTCCTGCAATCAACGAACTGTTTACCGAACACGAAATAAAGGATAGTCAGCTCCGTATGATGTTTGCCTGCTGCCATCCTTCCATAACTCAGGAAGGACAGATAACCCTTATCCTGAAAACACTTTGTGGTTTAAACACCAGGGAAATAGGGTATGCATTTCTGAGCAATGAGGAAACCATCCAGAAAAGAATTTACAGAATACGGGAAAAAATAAAGGAAGATCAGATTCCCCTGGACTATCCCGGTGCTGATGCAATGCCCCTGCGTCTGGATGCAGTGCTCAAAACCCTTTATCTTTTGTTCAATGAAGGCTATTCTTCTTCTCATCCGGAAAAGCTGATACGGGAAGATCTCTGCGAAGAGGCCATGCGTTTGTGTATTCTGCTTTCAGAGAATTCAAAAACCAATCTGCCCCAAACCAATGCCTTGCTGGCCCTGATGTGTTACCAGGTAAGCCGTTTTGATACCCGCCTGGATGATAAAGGACTGATTGTGTTGCTCCAGGATCAGGACAGGACACAATGGAATAAACAAGCCATAGAAAAAGGCAATGAGTATATGCAGAAATCAGCTTCAGGAACCCTCTACCATGATTTTCATCTGGAGGCTGCCATTGCCTCCCTGCATGCCAATGCGGAATCGTTTGCAAAGACAGACTGGAAAATGATTCTGGGAATTTATGACACCCTGCTGAGCCGTCACAACAACCCTATGGTGGCAATTAACAGGGCTGTTGTGATAGGGGAGGTGCAGGGGTATGAAGAGGCAACTGCTCTTCTCGAAGCCCTGCAAGGAGTTTCAGAAAACTGTTATTACAATACTTCCCTTGCCGAAATGTACCTCAAGGCAGGGCATACAGAGAAAGCCAGGAAATATTTCGGCAAAGCCCTGGAGCTTACTGCCTCCCAGGCAGAGATTGAATTGATACGGAGGAAATTGAAAAGCTGTTCCTGAAAAAAATGTTTGTATATAACATTGTCATTCTGAGTCACCTTGGGGCTGATTGTGTGATTGCAGAGCCGAAGAATCTCCTTGGTAAACCCAAATTCGAGGAGATTCTTCGGCACCACCTACGCTGCTATCAACCCCAAAAGCGCCTCAGAATGACAAATTCCTCGACCTCTTCCATGTCATTGAAAATTTGTAATGGTTTATTGTCCAAATTCATTGTGTCACCCCTTCGGGGTTTAAAATTCACCGTGCATTCTCTTTTCTATAATTATGTCAGACTTTCGGGCTTGCACAATGAATAACCCCGAAGGGGTGGAATAATTATAGAAAAGCAAATCATTGTCAAATCAAAACCCCGAAGGGGTCACACAAAAGGTTATAATGTAATAAAAAATCAGTCTTTCGATTCTTTTATGAATTTTCCGTCCTTATCAAACAGCAGATCCATTTTATCCACTTCCGCCTCATAGGTCATGACGCCTTTGGTATCCACTATTTTAGCGGCATCCTTGATTTTCTTTCCGGCCTTGTTCTTTGCAATATAGTCGGTCACAGATTTGGGTAATTCGGAGATATTAATAGCCGTTTCTGTTTCCTGAAGATTACCGGCGGGGTCTATAAGCAGAGACATCTTGGTATTTTCTTTTTTGAAGGCTACTTCATAATTCCCTTTTTCTTTTTCCCATTTATCTGCCTTCATACCGGGATATAATTTGGCAAATGTTGCCTTTACTGCAACAGGAATATCGCTGTCTTTGGCTTTACCTTCTTTGGCTTCCTGAGCGGAGGCAAGGAGTGCACTGGTGCAGAACAGAATTGCAAAAAGAATTTTTTTCATAGCTGGAGTTTTAAAGATTATGAAGCAAAACTAAAACCCAATTCTGAAGGAATTATGGATAAAAGCCGGATCTGCCTAAATGTTTGTAAAAAACAAAGATGAGCTTTTCGGACTCCTGAAATCCGTATCTTTGACCTACTCAAACCTATCTTGTCCGAACATGAAGAGAATAGCACTCATCCTGGCTATATTGCTGGGTACTCTGTTTACGGGTCTTGCTCAAAACGGTACCGAGAGAGGCCTTATCACATCCGTAAAACCTCATTTCGCCAATACGCTTTCACTGGAAGTGAATAAGTCTGAATTGATATTGGTCAGGGATAAAACCGGTAAGTCCTTTGAGATAAACCACAAGTATAAGGACCTTGTATTGGAAAAGGACGGGACCTATATCCTCAATCCAAAATATGCCGGAAAATCATTTTCTCTGCATTATGTTGTAAACGGAAAAGGATGGAAATGCATTCAATCTGTAAAAGCGTCAGGCAAATGAAAAAGCAGCTACTTTGTCTGACGGCCATTCTTATCGCCTCTTGTGGAATGAATTCCCAAACTATTCTTGGAATAGATGTATCCACCTACCAGGGCACGATTAACTGGACTTCGGTAAAAAACGCCGGCATTACATTTGCCTGGGCCAAAGCTACGGAAGGTCTTACGGTAACCGATGGTCAGTATGCAGCGAATGCAGTGAACGGCCCTGCTGTCGGTATTTATATGGGCGCCTATCACTTTGCCCATCCCGATGTCAACTCAACCAATGCCGGTGCTGTATCGGAAGCGAATTATTTTCTGAGCGTGGCGGGTTCATATATCACTACCTGTGAACTGCCTCCTGCACTTGATCTGGAGGTTTCCACATCCCTTACCAGCGCACAGCTTACCAGCTGGGTACAAACCTGGATGACAACGGTGAAAAATGCCACAGGTATAACTCCGATTCTTTACACCGACGGAAGCATTGCCAATTCCCTGGGAAGCTCCATGGCTTCGTTCTGTAATTTATGGATTGCCGACCCGGATGGCAGTCCGACAGCAGCTCCAAGCGCAACGTATTGCGGGGTATGGTATCCAAACTGGTCGTTCAAGCAGTATTCCTGGACAGGTTCTGTAGGTACCATCTCGGGCAATGTGGATGAAGACTCCTTTAACGGAACCCTGGCTCAGCTCAAGCAACTTATGGTTTGTACACCCCCGGTATGTAATACCTATTATGCCACCCTTCCTTATTCGAATTCTTTTGAGACTCCCTGGATCACCGACAGCTGTTCCTGGGGTGCTCAACGCCTGCCCGATGTATATTGGAAAAGCCATATAGGAGGTACCACTCCCAACGGAAACGATTACTGGCACAGGGAAGATTATACAGGCGGTGACTGGACCCTGACGACTACCGGAGCTTATACTCCGGCAGCATCGAACGGAAGTCACAGTGCACGTTTTCACAATGATCCTCCTCCGGCAGGATCTACCGGTACTCTGGACTTTTATGTGAATATGTCCATGTTCGGCAAGAAACAAATCTCATTCGATTATATACACAACGAAGCTTCAGCGGCTCCTTTTGCGTTCAGTGTATTACTGTCGACTGATGGAGGAGCCACTTTCCCGACGACCCTGGGTTCAATCACCTCGGCTCAGGTTTCAGCCTGGACAGCCCAGTCATTTTCTACGACAGCTATATCATCAACAGCAGTAGTTCGCTTCCAGGTAACGGATAAGGGATCACAGGATGTGGGTATTGACAACCTGAAGATAATAGCCCTGCGCGATACCATTGCCCCGACTACCACTGCGGCCACCTTGCCGGCCTGGGAAACAGGTAACTTTACAGAAAGCTTTACCGATGTTGATAATAGCGGTGGAAGCGGAATAGAAAAGAGTTTTTACCAGGCAATCTATTATGACGGCACAGCCTGGGGCGCCAATACTAGCCACGGTTTCTTTGCCGATAATTTCAGTGGTCCGCTTAATCCCAACTGGACTATTAAGACCGGTACCTGGACCGGCGGATCGAATACCCTTTCTCAAACAGATACATCCCTGGGCAATACCAATATTTATGCTCCGCTTACCCAGAACCTGAGCAACCGATACCTCTATGCGTTCAATGCAACCATAGGAGGAACAGGGACCAACAGAAGGGGAGGTTTTCACTTTTTCTGCGACAGGGGAGATTCTTCCAACCGCAACAACAGCTACTTCATCTGGTTCCGCGCCGATCATTCGGAAATGGATATATACAAAGTGGTCAACAATACCTTCACGACACCGGTATATACCACAACAGTTACGGTTCATCCGAACGTGAGTTACAGTTATGTGGTGATCTTTGACCGTATCACGGGTCTTATCAGGGTTTATCAGAACAATGTCCTGATCGGTTCGTGGACAGATACCAGCCCGCTGAGCACCGGTTCTTATATCTCCTTCCGCAGTGGTAATGCCACACTAAGTGTAAACCAGCTGAGGGTGTACCGCTTCCGGGCTAATTCCGGTAGCGTCAATATTACGGTTGGGGCAGGGAGTACCAACGATCTGATGTATCAGAATACAAACCCTTCCACACCTGCTGCTCATATCAATTCCATTTGCAGTGACAGTGCCGCAAACCTTTCCGCCATTGTTTCCCAACCTGTAAATATAGACTGGACCAAGCCCGTTAATCTTGGGCCGGTAAACAATGGTACAACAGGCAATCATGATACCAGCTGTTATACCAATCAACTTTCAGCCAATTGGAATATTGCTAAGGATACAAACTCAGGAATCTCTTATTATTCCTATGCTATAGGAACAACTCCCGGTGCACAGAACATTGTTGCCTGGACGAATAACGGAACGAGTACTTCGGTAACTAAAACAGGACTTAGTCTGACCATAGGTCAGACCTATTATGTAAGTGTAAAAGCTTACGACGGTGCCGGTCTGGCTTGTGATTCCGTGAATGGACAAGGAGTGACTGTGGAAAACTGTTCAACCCGTATTCAGGAAGTCGGATCAGCCACGGTGATCAGAGTGTATCCCAACCCGGCATCAGGAGATGTTCACCTGGATCTTCCTCAAGGCTCAGATCTTTATCGGGTAGAGTTATGGAATGAAATGGGGCAGCTTGTCCGGACGGAAGCTGTTGTTTCCGGAAACCAGATATTGTCGGTAAGTGGCTTGGCTTCTGGTATTTATCACCTTTCTGTGACTGAAGCAGGAAAAAGGGTTTATACACAAAAGCTCATCCTGATGCATTGATGCTCCCTGTTCAATTCAAGTCTGATCATTCAAACTGGAATTTTCATCAACTTGAAATAGTTTAACCTTCCCACCATATCATCTGCATATCAGTTCGACCTCTTACGCATTACCATCCGCTACCCTGTCTTTCCCAAACCTTTCCCATTGATATTCAGGAACTAGCGCCAAGCCCTGCCTCCTTCCTGTCTGGAATCATTCTAAAACAAAAGAATAACATCCTTCGTACGGAAAAGATTAATAATTTAGCCTAAATCTGTTATAAACCAGCTGAATACCTCCGTTTGTCCGCGGTACATGAAAATGTTCTGGCACGGATTTGGTATACAGCCCGAAAAGCAAAGCCAAAAAATAGACCTATGAAGAAATCCCTACTCGATCGTATTCTTATGGCAGGAGTTACAGGAATGATGATCATATCCTCGTCCTGTAATTACGGAACCAAGAATGTGACCTATACGAATCCTCCGAATGGTAACGGAACTACTACAGTAGTGACCACCACACCTCCAAACGGTGGTAATGGAACTATTTCCGGTACCGGAACGGTAGGAGGGAACGGCACCACTAACAATTATACCACTTACAGCGGCCCTGCTGCCAGGCCTCATGTGGTACTGAGCTATCCTGCCTCCAACCCCTTCACTTCTCCCGATACCCATGTGCAGCTTACCGCCCGTGCCGAGAATGTGCAATATTCAACTGATATACAGCTTACCCTGAATGGAACAGCTGTTAATTCCTGGTATTTTAATCCTGCCGACGGAACGATCAGCGCAGATGTAAACCTTGCTTCAGGAAACAATATTGTGACTATTGTTGCCAACAATGCCTTGGGAAGTGATGCCGTTTCTGAATATATTCAGTACAGCCAGCCTGTGGGGTACCAGACGTATACAGGCGGTAACGGAAACCCCGCTCCACAGATCACCATTGTATCACCGGCGCCAAGTCCTTATTCAACCGGCAAGAGCACGGTATTGATTTCGGCCACCCTGAATGGGGTTAACTCCATGAATGAGATACAGTTTAAGCAAAACGGAGTAAGCATGGGTAATTACACCTTTGATCCGTATTCCAAAAACTTCCAGTTTACGGCTGTTCTTGTCAATGGCAATAACTATTTCTACCTCATGGCTTCCAATGCCAACGGATCTGACGGTAAGGACCTGACCGTTTATTTTGCTCCTACAGTTATTCTTACAGGCAATACGGTTCTTCCTCCGGTGGTCAGTTTTTCGAATATGATTAATCCCTATGCTACTTCCAACAGCAATGTGACGGTAAATGCACGGGTTGACAATGTCACAGACCGCAGCCAGATAACGGTTTTGGTGAACGGGGTAACGGTTCAGAATTTCACATTCGACCCGAATTCCCACCAGGTTCAGTTTCCTATGACGGCCAATACAGGCAATAACTATGTATATGTACGTGCCGGGAACACTGCCGGTGCCGACAGCAAAAGCCTGAATGTGGTATACAATGCCCCATCTCTTCCATTGCCGGTTATCACCCTTACCAATCCGGGTACGAACCCTGCAATCTCCTCTTTTTCAGCTGTGGTGGTGGGAGCGCTTATTGATAATGTTTACACCAGCAATCAGGTGCAGGTTCAGATTAACGGTGCCAACTACCCCAGTTTTACCTTTAACCCTATTAACCGCAAGGTGGAATTCAGTGCCTTCCTGAATCCTGGTGGTAACACAGTTATTATTACAGCCCACAATTCTTCCGGCTCCGTATCCAAATCCATACAACTTGTATATAATGCTCCTGTGGTTCCCAAGCCGGTTGTGACACTGGTTAATCCTATCAGCAATCCGTTTAATTCTCCGGTAGCTTCAGCAAGTGTAAGTGCATACGTTCAGAATGTGAACAGCCAGAGTGAGCTTCAGGTGAAGCTGAATGGAAATCCGTATTACAGTTTTACTTACAACAACTTATCGGGTATGCTACAGCTCAGTGTACCGCTTAATACAGGATCCAATACAGTTCTTATTTCTGCTTCCACCAACGGTGGCGCTGACAGCAAGAGCCTCACCCTGGTGTATGCTCCGGCCCCGAATAAACCTGTGGTTAGTTTTGTAAGCCCTGCATCAAGTCCATTCGTTACCTCTGTTATGAACGGAGCGGTAACAGCTACTGTGATGAATGTGAATTCACAAAATGATATTCAGCTGCGTTTCAACGGTATGGTACATACAGATTTTACTTATAATGCGACTTCTCATCAGGTTCAGTATAATGCACCTATTCTGGCCGGAAACAATTTTATTTCCTTATCTGCAACCAATATTTCAGGTACAGATGCCAAGGTGATGGAAATAACCTATAACGCGCCTTCCGTTACTCCAAAACCTGTTGTGACCTTGCTTACTCCGGCTTCCGTTCCTTATACAACACCGGGTAATTCAGCCATCGTTTTGGCAATGGTAATGAATGTTAGCTCTCAGAATGATATTAAGGTAAATATCAACGGTGTTGCTTACAACAATTTCAGTTACGATGCCCTTTCCCACGATGTACGCTTTAATACACCGCTTACTCCGGGAAATAATTTAATAGTTGTAACAGGAACCAACAGCGCTGGATATGATAGCAAGACTTTTGATATTATCTCCAGTCCGCCTGCGCCTGCCCGCCCTGTTGTCACGATTACCAGCCCTGCTGTCAATCCATTCGCGGTAAGTGTGCCGAATGTGACTATCCAGGCTATAGCGATGAATGTAAATGCACGCAGTCAGGTAGAGGTAGATGCAAACGGTACTCCGGTATCGGATTTTATTTTCAATACCAGTAATGGAATGGTTCAGTTTTATGCTGCTCTCCGCCCGGGCCGTAATGATTTCGTTGTTGCCGGAACCAACAGTTCAGGTACAGACCGGAAGAATGTGACCGTCGATTATACTCCTCCTGCTACAGGTACGGGCACAGGTACCGGAACACCTAAACCGGTGGTGACTATTGTCAATCCTGCTGCCTCACCTTCCACAACCACTGTTCCTTCATTCAATATGAATGGTTTTATCCAGAATATAAACAGTACCAGTGATGTTCATATTACATGTGACAATAATCCTGTGAGTGGGTATAGCTATAATCCGGGCAGCCATGCGCTTAATTATACCTGTGTGCTGCATCCCGGTCTGAATACCTTTGTGGTAACTGCCAGCAATGCAGGTGGTACGGATTCCAAGACGATTGCAGTGACCCATAATCCTCCACCACCTCCTCCGGTAGGAACAGCCCCTGTTATCACCTTCACCGCTCCAACCCAGCCAGGGTTCAATACCATCGATCTGAATTATACAGTTACAGCAAGTATTGCCAATATGCCCGGCAGTAATGGTATTATGGTGAATATAAATTCCATGTCGGTGCCATTTACCTATGACCCGGTTTCCAAACTGCTTTCCACACGCGGGCATTTGCAGAACGGTCTGAATGATATTCATATTACAGCTACAAATGCATTTGGTTCTGATACCAAGGCTGCATCCCTGAAAGTATCGCATCAGATCATCTCAACTCCTCCTCCGGCAGTGACAATTACAAACCCTTTCAACAGTATTTGCACCACTACTGATATGAATTTTGTAGTCGCTGCTATGGTGATGAATGTGAATGGAAGCAGTGATATCACTGTGACCAATAACGGCCGGCCGGCAACCTTTAATTACGATCCTAATTCCAAACAGGTACGTGTAAACGGCCCGTTGACTGTAGGCATGAATAATTTTGTGGTGAAAGCAACCACTGCCAATGGAACGGACAGCAAATCAGCTGCTGTTACATTATCACCGGTTATCGGTCCTGCTCCTGTCCTGAAACCTGTTGTGCAGTTTATAAGCCCTGTGGGTAACCCGGCTACGGTGAATGTCTATACTCAGGCTGTGTCTGTGCTTATTACCGGTATCAATGGTACAGGCGATGTAAGCATCAAAGTTAACAATGCAGTTCTCAATACCGGCCTTAACTATAATCCGGGAACACACACGCTTACTTTCAATGCTGCAATAACACCCGGAGCCAATACCATAGAGGTGAAAGCAACCAACACGGCAGGTGCGGATACCAAGGTGCAAAATATCATGAGCACAACCAAAGGGGTGAATGTGCTTCATCATTGACAGATACATTGTTCGTTTCAAATCCCCGGCCTTCAAAGTCGGGGATTTGTTTTAATTTTGGGCACGATTTAAAAACACACAAGCACTATGGCCCATTATTTCAATGAAATTTCCAGAACCTTTAACGAATATCTCCTTATTCCTGACCTGACCACCAAAAAATGTATTCCTGATAATATCTCTCTCCGGACACCTCTTGTTAAGTTTAAAAAAGGAAAAAAACCTGATCTGCATCTGAATATACCTTTTGTATCGGCTATCATGCAAAGTGTTTCCGGTGATGAAATGGCCATCGCCCTGGCCCGTAATGGAGGCGTGTCCTTCATTTTCGGATCACAGAGTATAGAGAGCCAGGTTGAGATGGTGAAGAAGGTGAAAAAATTCAAAGCCGGATTCGTCATCAGCGATGCCAATCTAACTCCTAACAGCTCTTTGCGTGATGTACTCGACCTGATTCAGAAGACCGGACATTCTACAATCGGTATCACCTCTGATGGCAAACCCAATGGAAAGCTGCTCGGTGTCGTGACAAGCAGGGATTACCGTATCAGTAAAGACAGTCTGGATAAAAAGGTAAAGAATTTTATGACTCCTTTTTCTGAGCTTATTTATGGAAAGCTGGGCATAACCCTGAGTGAAGCAAATGAAATAATCTGGAAAGAAAAACTGAATTGCCTACCTGTAATCGATAAACATCAAAATCTTATCTATTTTGTATTCCGAAAGGATTATAATGAGCATCATGAAAACCCGAATGAGCTGCTGGATATAAATAAAAAACTGGTGGTAGGAGCCGGTATCAATACCCGCGATTATGAAGAGCGGGTTGCCAGATTGATGGAAGCCGGAGTTGACATACTTTGTATTGATTCTTCGGACGGCTTTTCGGAATGGCAGGCAGAGACTATCAAAAACATAAAGAAGAAATACAAAGAGAAGGTTAAAGTGGGAGGGGGGAATATCGTTGACAAAGCCGGTTTTCTATATTTGGCTGAATCAGGGGCTGATTTTGTGAAGGTTGGAATAGGAGGGGGCTCTATTTGCATTACCCGTGAACAGAAAGGTATAGGACGCGGACAAGCAACAGCTCTGATTGAAGTGGCCAAAGCACGCGATGAGTATTACAAAAAGAAAGGGGTATATATTCCGCTTTGCAGCGACGGGGGCATTGTTCAGGATTATCATATGGTACTGGCCCTGGCTATGGGTGCTGATTTTATCATGATGGGCCGTTATTTCGCCCGTTTTGATGAAAGTCCTACCAAGAAGCTGCGTATCGGAAATAATTATGTAAAGGAATACTGGGGCGAAGGCTCCAACAGGGCCCGTAACTGGCAACGCTATGATATGGGAGGCTCTTCTTCCCTTTCTTTTGAAGAGGGTGTGGATAGTTATGTTCCCTATGCCGGAAAACTGAAAAGCAATCTGGATATCACCCTTGGGAAAATCAAATCAACAATGTGCAGCTGTGGGGTTCTGACAGTGCCCGAACTTCAGGAGAATGCAAAGATTACCCTGGTTTCATCTACCAGCATCATAGAAGGAGGTGCTCATGATGTGATTCTTAAAGATAAAAATATCTGAAGCCGTTAACGCATTACATGGATACTTCCGGTGAAGGTATAGCGCCTGCCTTCCATATCTTTTAAACCGGCTCTCCAGACATACGTGTCTATCTGTACCTTATTACCCTGGAACGTACCATCCCAGGCATGCCCCCAGGTATTTGTAGTGAAGAGCAGATTACCCCAGCGGTCGAAAATGTTCAGTTCGTAATTGTTTGGATCCACATATTCTCCTACAGGGGTCCAGAAATCATTTTTCCCGTCACCATTAGGGGTAAAGGCATTGGGCGCATAAAAGGTGAATTCACTTTTTACACATAATCTGGCCCTGGCTGTATCCTTACAACCGAAAATATTCTGAATGGCAAGCATCACCGGATAACATCCCGTATCACCATAGGTATAAATAGGATTCTGAAGGATGGAGACAGAATTTGTGGAATCTCCGAAATGCCAGGACCAGGAAACAGGACCTGTGCTGAGATCTGTAAACTGAATGGTGGGATTAACAATCGAAACAGGCTGAGGACCCCATGTAAATGCAGCCACAGGCAATGGGTGAACAAGAATCAGATTGGGACGGGTCAATGAACCTTTGCACCCGTTGGAATCGGTCACACTCAGGGTTACCGAATATGTGCCGGGAATGGTGTAACAATGTTTAATTATTCCGCAGCCGGTGCCATGTAAAGAATCCCCGAAATTCCAAACAGCGCTTACGCACGGAGGATCAGAAGAGCCGTTAAAATTGACACATAAAGGTGCGCATCCTGTTGAATCATCAAGCGTGATCACCGGTGCAGGAAGCTTTGCAGCTACCCGTATGGTGACAAAGGCAGAATCTGCCGGCGTCCCGCAGGCGTCATTCACTATAACAGTATAGGTTGTTGTAACAAGTGGCGAAGCAACAGGATTCTGAATAGATGCATTACTCAGCGTGGCACCGGGGTTCCAGGTATACGTAAATGTATTGTCTCCTCCTGTTGCAGAGGCGGTAAGTTGTGCGTTGTTTCCCGGACAAATCAGTTTCCCGTTCCCTGTGCCGGCTTCAACAGGAGGGTTAACAATAACCTGTTGAGTACCCAGATTGGTGAGGCATCCGTTGGAATCGGATACAACGAGTGTATAGGTTGTTGTTGTTACAGGAGAGACCGGAGGAGTTACAGGTGTGCTACCCGGGCCTGTCCATGAATAAGTATAAGGAGGAACACCTCCTGTTGCAAAGGCAATTAAGGCCTGACTCTGGCTGATACAAATGGTAAGCGGTGGTAATGGAGGAAAGCTGAGCAAGGGAGGCTGCTTGATGGTCAGGATAGTATCATGTCCGCAGCCGTTTGAAGCGCTTACATTGACAGTGTAGATGCCTGCAAGTACATTGCTGATTGAGGTAGTGGTCTGAACAGGTGTTGTACTCCAGGAATAGGTATACGGGCCTCCTCCTCCGGTAATGGTTACGGAAGCGGAACCTGTTGACTGCCCGTGACATTTTACGTTAGTAACAGTTGAGGTGTAAGCGGGAGCGGGAATAAAGGTCAGGGTGGTGTCAACCATATAGGTACAGGACCCATTCGTTATTGTCACCTGGTATTTTCCGCTTTGGTTCACCACCAAAGAATCACGAGTTGCAGAACCGACAATACCGGGTCCAGTCGGGATCTTTACCCATTGATAGTTCGTTGCTCCCGGCGGTGCATAAATGGTTACAGGTTTGCCGGAGCAGGCTGCTGCAGTTGAGAGGGTAAGCTGGAGGGTGGAGCAGGCACAATCAACATAGGCATAGGCGAAATGTCCTCCCAGAGCACAACCTGCTGCTGTAAAGCGCAGGGTGATTCGCTTTCCCATATAGGGAGAAAGATTCACTGCATTGTGAGTCCAGGGAAGGTAGTACACTGAATCCAGAGATCCATCGAGATGGGGCGAAGTGATGAAGCCCTGGGGTCTTCCACCGGTGGAGTCTTCCTGTACATAGTACTGGTGACAGGAATTGGTTTGTGCACCCGTTGAATCAAGCACCTCGATCCGGAAATAAGGTTGCTGCCCGTTACTGTGGGTAACCTGATCCATCACCACCATATAGGCATAGGTGAAGAGATTGTTAGTAGGAGTAACCACAAATGTTTGTTGCAGCACTTCTCCTCCGCTTCCTCCTCCGCCTGCAAACGAAGTGTCTCCGGTTGAACAGTTACCTCCTCCTCCGAATGAAAGAATATTGACTTTTTCTCCTCCAAGCCTTACCGCATAGCTTCCTCCACCGGGATCCAGCATGGGCAGTCCGCTGTAAGGGTCATTGCCTGCAGCAGCTGTTACCAGGGTATGATAGGCACAGCTTGGCTCAGGCGAATTAATACCCAGGGTGAATATTCCGGCAGATGAAATGGTTAATGGGGCCAGGGTATTGTTGTTGTACCCGATAGCTCCTGTCCATCCGCTAAAATTACCGGATTCAAAATCTACATTGTTGCATGTAGAAGTAAGAACAGAGGGAACACTTAGTTTCTGTTGTTGTTTATGAAAAGTTGAAGCCTGGCTTCTCATGATCTGCAATGCCTTCTCCCGCTCCAGAGATGGTGTCTGGCAAAAGGCATGCTCCTGTATAAAAAAGCAGAGCAGAAGCAGACAAAAGGAGAGCCTGCTCAGGGATGTAGAATAAATAATTGTAATTCTTCGCGTTTTCAATTCAGTAGTTAAAACGAATAACCCTCAAAAGTAAAAAAATACCATTTATGAAAGTGGCTTTGTTAGCTCAAAATGTTCTTATTCTAAGCATTCAGGCAGGGTTTGAGTGCGGGAAAGGTGAAGAGTTTTGTTCTGCTCCGGATAGACTGTAAAGAAACAGTTACGGGAAGGCTAAAAGTGTATGTGTATCACCCCATATTTCCAAAGGCAATACAGGACCACTCCGGCCAGTACTGATAATGCAAACACATAAGGAAGGAGAGGCTTCTTCTTCTTCGTAAACGGATCATTCAGATTGATCTTTGCTCCTTTTGGAAGCTCAGCAAGTAAAGTTAAGGAGTTGCCGAAAGGGATATTGAGGTTCACGCGGGCATTGATAGCCCATCCGTTGGCATCAAGGATAGGTGCCAGGTTGCGTTTACGCAATTTAAGGAATGCAATAATCATGGAAGGGCCTGATACAATAAGCAGGAGTCCGAGTATGGCAATAGGCATTTTCCACCAGACCAGTCCCATAAACCCTGCCACAAGTGAAGCCAGTGCAGAACCTATCGCACCGAGCGCAAGCCCTATGGCAGCAAATATTCCGACAAACTTACCTACATCAAAAGGTTGGGCCGGGGCTTTCTTGGCCTGAGCTTCATTTTGTTTAGCCGGAATATTTTCAATATGACCGGTTACTTCTTTGTGCACTTTTTCATCTTCTGCCGATGCCACCTTGTGTACCTGGGCTTCTATAAAACGGGAAACTTTACGATACGGAGAAAAGAATGCCTGACGAATACTGATAGGATTATCTATTATCTTAATAATCGTGGCATCCCAGTCTTTTCCTTTCCTGTCGTAGAACAAGGCATTCCTCCCCACTACCAGATTGTCAATATCTCCATTTGTCAGGGCCGCTACGATTTTCATACTCTCCTTGGTGGAACGTGAGATACAGTCGCAGTAAAACAGATACATGCCGCTGAATGAAACCATCGCAGCATGCTTTGTCATATCACTTACCCGTATGCAAAGATCACAGCTGCGTTGATCGACATATAATGTGCCAGCCTGGAAAATCCCTTTTGAACCCGAAGAATAAAAATCAAAGAATGTGACAAAATTTTTGAGCAGGGTGAACAGGTCGCGATGATACCTGACCAGCTTATCAACAAGAATGATTCCATCTGCTTCTCCCTGAGCGGCAAGATCTTTTTCGATAAGGGAGCTGAGTATGGATGCTTCACTGCCTGAAAGTATTTCTTTTACTCGTCCTATTCCCAATCCGGAAACGGAAGTGCCTGTTTTTTCTGAAATCCATTGAATATAAGGGGCAAAGAGTATTCCGGTCTTATTCCATTCTGCTTCGGTAATACTCTCCTTCCCCGGAAAAAGCCTGGAGGAAGTCTGACTGCGAAAAAGTTCAACAGTTTTTTCCCAGGCCGGATTGATCCCCGTTGTCAGCGGCAACAAACTGTTAGCCTCCACCCGGGCCAGGGGATAAGAAGCAATTTCATCCATGCAGGAACTAAGGTCTTTGGATGTGATGCTTTCGACCCGTGCAATCTGCAGATTGAGCATTGCTGTGCTTTGCCTGTCGAATGCAGCCAGACGGCAGCGTATAAAGAAATCATCGGCTTTTGATTTAAGTGCCGAATAATTCAAATAGGCGGCTTCTGTCTGTTCTCCGAAAGGCAGGATATTCGCTGCGTCAGCTTCGGCTTTTTCATGCCAGGCTGCATACAGATAACAGCTGTCCAGAAAGCTTTGTAAAAGCAGGGCTGTTATTCCTGGTTTTCCGCTCCTGTCGGGAACTGAACCGCTGCATGCAATGACTTCATTCAGGAGCTTGCAAAGTTCCGGTTCTGATGCAGTGGCTTCCGTGATGACCCCATCACCGTTAAAACGGGAAGCGGAAAATATTTTTTCAGTATCCGAAGTTTCTTCCACACTGAGAACTGTACCTTCTTCCTTACCAAGAGTTTTGAGAATGATACGGGCTGATGCAAGCAGAGTCCTCCCTGCTTCCGTATCTTCGTTAATAGATGATAAAGGAAAGAGTGCTTCTTGTCTAAGCAGGTCATCCGGATTTTTCAATACAGCTGTAACCCAGTTTACGGCTGCAATAACTTCAGGAACCCTTATCTGTCCGTCTTTATCTGAGTCAATAAGTTCCAGCGTTTTCTGATCTATCTCAAGGCCGCTTACCGGACAACTTAAGGCCGTCCATAATTTTGGGTCGAGGAAGGAAAGATTTTGCAAATCAGCACCCGATTCCAGGTTAACACGGCGAACACCGCCTATAGTAGAAAAACTCCAGGTATGATTCATTGCTTCCATTTCAGGGTATGAAGGGACAAAAGTAAGTGTTTCAACTCATTTATTTATCTTTCCGGAATGAATAGGATTTCCGCTCTTATCCTCCCTTTTATCCTTATTGTTTATATAATGCCGGCAGAGGCTCAGGACTGTTTGCCTCCGCACATACGTTATAATCAGGTACAACAGCTTTCATCCCATAATTCCTTCACTCCTCACCGCCTGAAACCGGATATCCGTGTCCAGGCCGACAGTGGAATCCGTTCTTTTGAACTGGATATCCATGCCCGAGCGTTCGGCAGACATGCATATCCTTCACATGTATGGAAAGTTTATCACCTTACTCACCGGAAAAGCAGGGAGATCTACGGCCATACTCTCAATGATTTCCTGTTCAAATTCAATCAGTGGCATCAGCAGCACCCCAACCATGAAGTGATAACGATATGGTTACAGCTCAGGGGAGGATGGGATAGCGGTCATAAGCCTGAAGCTTTGGATACTGTTTTATTAAAGGCATTACCTCCGGGATGTGTATATACTCCTGACGATCTCCTGGCCGGAAGTACTCAGGCTGCCAATCTGCAGGAGGCTGTGGCAGCGGGATGGCCGGAGTTGAGTAATCTCAGTGGTAAATTTATGATTGTGTTAACCGGGAATGTTAAAGCCTGGGAAGAATATCTGGCCGGGAAAAAGCATTCCTGTTTTGTGGCTCCGCAGAATAAAGACAGTGTAATGATCCGTTCACTGAAGAATACAGTGTTTTTTAATTTCAGTTCAGGAAATATCCCAAAAGCTTCCTTTGCTTCCGGCCTGGGATTTGTTTCCAGGGTTTATGCAATACCCAAATTGTTCACCGGAGGAAGTATTGAAAAATCGGTAACATATTCCATGGCTGTTTCGGGCAAGGTTCAGCATATTGTAACGGATCATGTAACCCAAAAACTATTTTTTCCCCGCCTGAAGGATCCTTGTGGAAATGTGTTCCGTTTTATACATTAGGGAACTGCTTCTTCTTTTAATCTCTGTTTGATAAAGGTCCTGACAGGAATCCCGTCAAAGTAAAGCTCTTCAGTTATGGCTGTTCCATCATGGATACGGACATCCAGATAAACGGAAGAGGTATCGCGGCTCCTTGAATTTTCGCGATATACGAGTTCGGCTTTTCCGGCATAGGCTTCGTTAATATAATAACGGTCAAACGGAACCTTTATACGAACCTCTGTACACAAGCCCTGACGGTAATGATCAATATAAGCATTATCAACCTTGGTAAGAATGTAGTCCCCGGAAGCGGGTACGGTTTTGGAAACATCATAGAAGTAGGCAAATCCTTTGTCATTTTTCCTGACGGTAACGTATACATCATCTCCCGGCCCGTAATGAGTCAGTGTATCTTTCCAGATTACGTTGTTGAATCCGTTCAGGTAAATGTATTTACCTCTGAAAGCATCGTAAGGGTCAACGGGTGCCGGCCGGAAACGGTATACATGCCCGTCGTGCAGAACCCGTTCATACCGGGCAATCATGCTGTATGGCACTGCCAGGTATATCAGCATCACAAGGCTGAAGAGGAGGACGAGGACTGATTTTTTCTCAACCATGTTTTTTCATTTTACGTACGAGCGTGAAATTGACGATGAGGAATCCCGAGCCTACAAGGATAAAGGCGAGTCCTTTGATGATGAAATCAAGATTGCTGTCGAAAAAGCGTTCAACAATAAGTGCCGAAAGGAGGAACATACCTGCATTGACGAGAGAAAGTATATTCATACGTATTCCGCATCGCAGGTAGTGTATGCCTAATGCAAGTACATAAAGATTAAACAGTATGGTTGACACTTCTCCCAACTTTATCTGATAGAGCAGGGTGCCGGTCAATGCCAGAACAGGATAAACCACCACATAATAATTCAGGGCCGTTTTGTTTTTCCGGTGTCTGTAAAGGAGGTATACAAAAGCCGCCACAAAAAGGAGGCAAAGTATGACAGAGGCCACCTGGAGGACCCATGGTTGTGCTTCTCCTTGTTCATATCTCCAGGAATGCCTGCTGAATACGGACCAGTTATAGGTTCTGGTGAGCAACGAAACACTGAGTGCGGCAAGGGCTGTCGTTTGAAAGGGACGAGCCCATATTGTTGTACCATTGGGATAGATAGCTCTGCCAGCCATATATAACACGGCATAAAGGGTTGAACGAAGCATGTATTCGTACCATGTTCCGGATGCCGGCATAGCCCAGTTGATACTTGTGAGCAATGACAATGCAAATACCCAGCCCAGCAAATTGGAACGAACCTGGGGCTTTCCGGATTTTATGTTGGCTATCAGATGAGGAATGACGGCCGCAAGCAGTACCCAGTAAAATGCTGCAGCATTGCTTTCATATACAACATCTGAAAGCATAGCCCACCAGGCTATGCCAGCCATATAAAGAATGGTGATAAGGGAAGAATTGACCAGATATATAAGAGGAATGCCAAGCAGCATCCAGGTAAGTACAAAATGATCCAGCTGACCTCCCAGGTTGTATGTCTGGCTGATCAAAGCAATGGTGGAGGCAATCATCAGGAACAGAAATGCAGCGCTGCCCTCTGTCCATGCTACAGAATCTCGTTTTTTGAAAAAAGCATAACCGAAAATGCATTGAGCGATAATAAGAGGAGTAAAACTCAGGAATGTACGCTGAGACCGGCTCAGATCATCCCAGTTATGGGCAAAGAGCATGATAATACCTCCTCCGATAAGGAGAGAGCCGAGTATGGCCGAAACAAGGAAGAAAATAGTATGCCCTTGTTTTTCATCCTGGCTTTCATAATAAGCAGCAAGACGGGAAGACGTTTCCGGAGAAATGACTTCCTTTTCGACCAGAAGGGGAAGCTCATTACGGAGCCACCTTACTTCCCTGGAGTCGTTCATAGGATTGGGGAGTTTAACTGGAAACGAAAAGGTATTCCTTTTATTTCAATTGTTTATAAAAGGGCTGGGGAAGACAGAAAATTAATTTTATTGATTTCTGGCAGGGCGTTAATAATCAATGGATTATGTCTTGATACTTAACGTAACAGGGTCAGGAAGCCCTTCTTGTTCTTCCAGATCAATTGCTGGTTGGCGTAATCGATGATATAATAATACGTACCATCACTGCATAGAGCTCCGGTATTATTTTTCTTTCCATTCCATGGATTGAGTATATCCGTTGACTCAAAAACTTTAACTCCCCAGCGGTCATAAATCAGGATTCGATAGGAAGAAAGACATTCTGCATGTACCTGGAACTCATCATTTTTCAGATCTCCGTTAGGAGAGAATACATTCGGGATCAGTATTTTTTCACAATCAACAATAACAACAGGAGGGTGGCTGGTTTTTGTACAGGATCTTGCACAAGCCTCATCCGGTGTATACATCCATAAGTCATTATAAGTGGTACTCATACCGAAATCAAGCTCACCTCCAAAAAGCCATAGATGGCCGGTATTATCAAGCCAGGTAACAGCTCCGTTACGGGAAGGTGGACTGTTGGTAGGGGCACATACACCCAATGTTCCGAAATTGCCCGGTGCATCCGGTATATTCGTGCCGCTAAGCCATGTGAATTCCATGGTATATTCATTGTAATACCATAAATTATCCTGACTGGCATTCTGATAATACCCTCCGAAAAACCAGAATCCGCAAGAGTCAGCCCAGGAAGCTCTTATTTCCATTGCTGCCTGTGGAAGGTTCACGGAAGTATTGGTGCATTTTGCAATCTGTGCTCCGGGATCGTTCGGATTCTGGCTTCCTCCAACCCAGGCCCATTGATTGGTACTTGGGTCATATTTCCAGGCATCATTGCTGTATCCGCTGGTGGAATTGGTAGCGCCAAAGAGGAACATTTTTCCGGCAGGGTCCGTGAAACTGGTATAGCCTGTCCTGCTTCCGGGATGAAAGGAGGCTCCTTCGACTCCTATTGGTCCGTATGCAGTTGAAGATGTAGAACTGGGGCCACTGCCGTTCATCCAGGTCCACATTCCGTTGCCAATATCATACTTCCACATATTATCACTGACACCGGCAGCACTTCCGGAATATCCTCCATAAAACCAGAGGTTATTGGATGCGTCCACCCAGCAACAATGATTCTCAGTAGTGGTAGGAGGGACATTCGAAGCAGCTGCCACACCCTGGATGCCAAACACACCGCCTGAAACAGCTCCGCCCGACATCCAGGTCCACTGCATTGTAACCGGATCAAATTTCCACAAATCACCCAAACTGGTTGTTAATCCAGAAGCATCATATCCAAGGCCGCCAAAGAGCCAGAACTTTCCGTTCCGGTCTGTCCAGCTAAGCATACCAAATCCTCTGGCCCCCGGAATATTAGCCGGAGCTGCTACACCCTGAACTCCATATACTCCTGACCCATTTCCTGTCTGAGGTCCGTTCATCCAGGCCCATTGCTTGATAACGGGATCGAACTTCCACAATGCATTGTAATAAAGTCCGTTTCCATATCCTCCAAAGAGCCAGAAATTACCCTGCAGGTCCGTCCATTGACATGCTTCATAAACGGAAGGAGGCATGTTGGCAGCAGCAGCTACACCCATGGTACCCCATGTTCCAGCCTGGTTTCCGGTATTCATTCCATGCATCCAGGTCCATTGTCCCGGAGTTTGGGCAGAAAATTGTTCGGTGCGGAAACCGAGTGACAAGCAAATAATTAAATAAAGTATTCCGGATCGCATCAGGCTTTGGTTCAGATGAATTAATGTTTTTCAGTGTTGATAAGATCGTTGGGGTTCTCTCCTCCATATTGGTTTTTAACGAACACCCCTTTCTTGTCAATAAAATAGCGCTCCTTACCCTTGCCAACTGCTGCTATCCCATTTTTATAGTAATAGGCCTTGTCATATTGAAATGGTATGATAACCTGATTCTGTTGATTTACAAATCCCCATTTGCCATTCTTCTCGACAGCTGCAAGTCCTTCGGAGAATTCGCAGGCATCGGAGTATTCAGGTGCTATGAGCAGCTTTCCTCCCGGAGTAATAAAACCATACTTCCCTGCCATCCGGATACGGGCCGCTCCTTCCGAAAAATCAAACGCCTGATCAAATTGAAATGGAATTACTGTTTGCCCGGAAGTGTTGATATAACCGTAACTCCCTTTTGTAAGAGCCACGGCAATCCCGTTATAGAACTGTCCCAGGTGATCATACACAAGCGGAACAGCCACCTTACCTTTGGTATCAAGACATCCTCTTTTTCCATTCCGGATCACGATGGCAAGTCCATCCTTGAATTCGGATCCGCCCTCATAAACAGGGTTCACTACGACAGAGGTAGTGGTTCGATACCCCACTTTTCCCTGCTCATAATAACGATGAGGGATATCCTGAGCCCTGACAGAAACGATGGACGAAAGGAACATAAACGAAGAAACACCGAAAAATAGTTTGTGCATAGGATGCAGGTAATTAATCGTATAACGTGGAATTTACGTTAAGATACAGATTTTTATTGTCAAGGGGACCCGAATTTAGTAAATGGTAGTCCTGATTGAGTGGATGGCAGGTTTTAGCCTGTATCTGGTTATAAGGCAGGGTGGGGTCAGAGCCGGATAAATCTTTTCGTTCTGCATCCGCCGTTTGATTTTAAACGGATATAATAACTGCCAGGAGCCAAATGAGACACATTTATTGTCAGACTCTGAAAGCCGGAAGACAAGAATGGCTCCGATACTGTCTCCAGTAGTTGGCCCGGACAATTGTAGATTTCATAAGTGACCTGCCCTGGTTCTTCAAGTTCAAATTCAAGTGTGAGCAGTGAAGAGGTTGGATTAGGAAAGACGGACAGGCAGGATGCTTTGTCCGCATTACAGAAATTTCTGACAAGTATGATATTGAATACGGTCATCCTTCCATTATAGTCTGCCTGACTCAGTCTGTAATAACAGGAGCCGGAAGGAGGCTTCAGATAGGTATAAGTGTAAGAATGTGCATGGGAATTGTTACCAGCTCCGGCTAGTTTGGCAATGGTTTCAAATAATACACCGTCAGCTGAACGTTCGAGAAGGAAGCTTTCGTTGTTTGTTTCAGAAGCTGTTGTCCAATGCAGGTCAACCCCGTTGCCGGCACAGACACCATACCAGGAAACAAGTTCTACAGGCAGGATATTTATTGTGGAAGGACAAGTTCCTGTAAAACTTGGAATGCCGGTAGCAGCAGGAAGGTAGGCTGCTCCGGGACCGGTATAGCGTGCGGCCGAATGCCCTGTACCACCTGCAAACGTAATGGTGCCACTGGTGGTGGGACTGCCTGAATAATCCACATTAACGCTGCCTGCATTGACGTAAACCGATGTTGCTGCTGAAGCAAAACTATTATCTGTTGAATTTAAAGTTCCGCTGTTCATATACAAATCCTTGCCGTTTGTTGCCGTATTGCCTGTAAAAGAACAGGAGTCGATTTGTGCAACGATGGCTGTGTTGGTGGCACATGACGGACATTCGGAACCAGGTTTTACATACCCACTGTTGTAACCTATATAAAGACCACCTCCCTTGGCACTGGAAGTAGCAGTGTTATTCTGTATAATGGAGCGGCTCATCCAGAACTTACCGGCAGCGATACAAATCCCTCCTCCAAACCCGTTGCTTCCTCCAACATTGCTCGATGTATTATCCTCAATAATGCAGTCATAGATGACCAGATTGCCCGTGCTTAATATCCCTCCACCGTCCGTACTCAGATTATTCGTTATTCGGCAACCTTTGAGGGTTACCAGAGTGGTGTTGTCGCCTTGTATGTATAGCCCTCCGCCAAAGTACTGTGATTTTGAATTGTTGCCTATAACATAACTGTTAATCTGAAGATTAATGCTCTTTCCGATTACGCTTATGCCCCCTGTATAGGCTGTCCCGGGCGCATTGCACATTCCCCCTCCGTTCTGAATAGTGGCAGAAACATTATCCAATACGGTAATGACTCCGTTGCCGGCGCTGCTTCCGTTGTCATATAAATCAATATTGTCGATTACAATTCCGGAATATGTTCCGGTGCCATCACCCAGTGTAAGGGCCTGTCCGGTAAAGCTCGTGGCTGCATCTGCCGTGCCAAGGTTTTCATAATGTGTAAGGGAAAAATCCTGCAGATGCACATTGCTTGCAAGGATGGTCATGAAATAATCATAATCACCCCCATGCCAGTTGTCGTCAAATATTGTTAACCCGGGTCCGGCCCCTATGAAAGATAAACCGGGTATGGTCTCTTCGTACAAATAGTCATGCAGGTTTTTATAAGTGCCCGCATCTATGTAAATATTATCGGACGATTTGAGTACGTTGGTACCAGCGGGTCCATAAGTATTCCAGATCTGGTACAAAGATGCGGCAGGGGTTGCGGGTGTTAATCCGTTGTAAGAAGGATCTCCGATATGTGTGCAGAAGATATCCCCTGTTGTGAAGAGATCATTTACATAATAGTTAACAGGGGCACTGAAACACTCTTTCTCAGCTGTAAGCAACATACACAGGAAAAAGAAAGTTCTGAAAGTTGATTTGACTTTTGCTGAGGGCATGTGTAAATTTAAGAATAGGCGATCCCAGTATTATCAAAAAAACCAATACTTTTAGGAAGTCTGATTTACTTGCCATGAAGAAAAACAGTAATGCTTTTACCTTGATAAAGAGTCTGACAATGTCAGAAAAGCGCTATTTCAGGATATTTTCCGAACGTCATACCATCGGTTCGGAGAATAAGTATGTAGCCCTTTTTCAACAACTGGAAAAATGTGAAAAGGAAGAGGATGCTGTACTGATACGCAATCTGAAAAAACAGGGTGTCAATGCCGACTTCATTTCGGCTGATAAAAATTATCTCTATCATCTCATTCTGAAAAGCCTCAATGATTTTCATGATTCCCGGACATATAACCTGGAAATCAAAGAAGCTCTGCTTTCAGTTGAAATCCTCTTTCATAAAGGCCTTTACCCTGAATGCCTGAAGCTGATTGCCAAAGCAGAAGCATTGGCTCAAGAGTGCGAGAATTTTCAACTCATGATCGATCTGCTCATGTGGAAAAAAAAATGCTGTGGTTACTCCCTTGGTCTTAAGAAAGCGGCAGAAGTGAACAGGTCCATGGACCATTATATCCGGCTGTTAAGTAATCTGAAGAATCTCACCGATCTCTATTATGAAAGCTCAGCTCTTGTCGTTAACAATGAGCTGTCACCGGAAAAAGAAGTAAAGAAAAAATTCACAAGGATACTGTCTAAGCCCGAACTGGCATCTGAAAAAGGTGCTCTTTCCTTTTCAGCCCTGGCATTCTATCACCTGACCCGGGCTAATTATTTCAATTCAGCGAATGAGGTGGAGAAAGAATATAAGCAGTTGCAGAAACTGGTTGATATGCTCAATTCCTCCCTTACGTATGCTCTGGAGAACCCGCTTGACTACGTTTCTATATACAATCGTTTACTGGCCATCAAAAAGTATTTACCGGCTTCCGGCTTCTTTCAGGACCTGGGTCAGCTCAAATCCTTTGCCAATAAAGTGGAAATAAGAAAGGAAATAGTAATTCAAAGAGTGTTTATTCATGCCAATACCCATGAGCTGGAATATTATCTTATCCACGGTAAGATTGAACAGGCTTTGACCCTCACGAAGGAAATAAAAAAGCAGCTTTCAAAAGTGAATGAAGGAATTGAACCTTATCACATGATTTATTATTATTACCTCCATGCGATCATCCTGATCTTCTCAGGACAGAATCATGAAGCGCTTCGTTTTATCAATAAAACCCTGCTTGATTTTCATTTTGATGACCGCCCTCAGGTTTATATGCGGGTGGAGGTGTTGAGCGTACTGATGCATTTCGAACTCAAGAACTTCGGTTTGGTTGTATCCATTGCCAGACAATTGGAAAAGGAAGATAAAAAACAAAGCATTCTTATACCGATTGAATATAGTCTGCTTGCTGCTGTTGTAAGGATATCCTCTGCCCGTCATACTACCCTGAAAGAAGAGGCTCAGGCTTTCCAGTCACTTGCCCTGGAATTAAAGGATGCAAAAAAGGGTATGCACAGGTTCGGGAACAATCTGCTTGAAAACTATGATAAATGGATCAAGGCCAAATTAAAAAGAACAACAGTCCTTGAACTCGGTCATTTTACGGTATAAGCTCCTCAATACCCTATGAAGAGCTGGGATCTGACAGCCAGCCTTCGCTGCCATTTAACCAGCTCATACCATATAACCGAAATGAATCCTGTGCCTGTGCTGAGCAGGAACTGCATTGGATTCATTGCTTCCAATCCGAAAAAGACGGAGACCGGAGTAAGATAGATAAGGATTGTTGAAAGCCCGACTGTAATCCCGATAATAAGTGGCACCAGCTTATTTTTATAATGAAGCGTTGTAAGGATGGAATAATGGAACGACCGGTTAACCAGAGTAAGTATAATATTGCCGGTTATCAGAGTAGAGAATACAAGGGTTCGGGTAAGAGTTTCCGGATAGCTGTTCCCGACACAGAATTGGTAGATCAAAAGACAGCCTGCAGTCAGTGCAAGCCCCTGTATTATACTCGTTCCAAGTTCAGCAGCACTGAAAAAGGAATGGGAAAAAATTCTCGGCTTCTCTTTCATGGCATTTTTTTCCAGGGGCTCATTTTCATAAATGATTGAACAAGTCGGCCCCATGATAAGCTCCAGGAATATGACATGGATGGGTGAAAAAATACTGGGGTAGACCCAGCCGAGGGCCAGCGGAAGAAACACCGTCAGAATAATAGGAATATGTATGGAGATAATATAGCGTATAGCTTTTTTTAAGTTGGAATAAATTTTCCTTCCCATCGCAATGGCATCAACCATTTTTGAGAGATCATCTTCAAGCAGGATCAGTGAAGCGGCTTGTCTGGCCAGAGCACTCCCTTTCTTGCCCATCGCAATGCCTATATGTGCTGCTTTTAGAGACGGTCCGTCATTCACTCCATCGCCGGTCATAGCCACTATTTCCTGATTAGCTTTTAATGCCTGAATGACTTTCAGCTTGGCTTCGGGAAACATTCGGGTGAAGATAGCTGCTCGCCCGGCCCGGTCTTGCAGCTGAGACGGGCTTAAATTCATCAATTCATCTCCGCTCATCTGCTGTTCATATCCCTTGAAGCCAATCTGGCGGGCAATAGCCGATGTTGTGTCTGCATTATCTCCTGTCACTATTTTGACAGAGATTCCAGCCTCATAAAAATTGTACAGAACATCTGCTATGTTTTTTTTAGGAGGGTCATAAAACGCTATCAAGCCTTTGAACGTAAAGCGAAAGTGTTCCTGATCGGCCGGGAATGGACCCTGGTGACTTGCCGCTTCAGCTACACCAAGCACCCGGTATCCGTCAGCAGCCATTTTTTGCACAGCTTCCTGAGCCTCAGTAGCTTGTTTCCCGTGCAGGCCAGAAACCCTGAATATGGTTTCCGGAGCCCCCTTGGCTGCAATAATCCGGTCTCCGTTTTTATTTTCAAACACATGTGTCATCATCGGAGGAGTGCCACCTAAGGGATATTCATGAATGATTTTGTAAGAAAACCGCTCGTCTGTTTCGTTCAGCTTCGTATAGGCTTCGTGTAAAGTCTTCTCCATAGGATCAAAAGGAATGGGCTCACTGGCCCACATCGACGAGCGGATAAGCGATCTCTCAGCAGGATTCAACAGGAAGGATGGATTTGTAATATTTCCTGAACCAGGAACGAAAAGACGGGCGAGGGTCATCTTATTCTCTGTAATAGTTCCTGTTTTATCGGTGCAGATAATAGTAGCGCTCCCGAGCGTTTCCACTGTTTTCATATTTTTTACCACAATGCCAAGCTTCATAAGTCTCCATGCCCCAAGGGCCATGAACGTGGTGAACGCTACAGGTATTTCCTCCGGTAAAATACTCATGGCAAGTGTCAGTGCTTTCAGAAGGCTGTCAAGCACCAAAGAAGAACGCATGTAGTTGATTCCCCATACAATCAAAAAAACGAGGGCTCCGGCAAGTATCATATACCGCACAAAATTGTCTATCTGCAACTCCAGGGGTGTTTTTTCGTCCTTCACTTGCTCTATGATTGTGCCTATATTCCCAAGCTTTGTGTTCCTGCCAACTGCAGTAATCCGGATATGAGCAAGTCCGCTCATGACCAGGGTTCCGCTGTATACCTCGTGGTCTGCAGAGGTATTGTCCTTATAAACGGGAAGTGATTCTCCGGTCAGGAGTGATTCATTAACCGAGAAATCATTGGATTGTAAGATTTGTCCGTCAGCTGAAATAGTAGCTCCCTCTTCGGCAATCAGGCAGTCACCAACAACCAGCTCCTCACTTGGCACAGGTATTTGTTGGCTATTCCGGATTACAGTGCATGCTGGCTGGGAAAAATCCTTAAGCTTATCAAGGGCAATACGGCTTCTGGAATCCTGGAAGAAGGAGATTCCTGACACCAGTAAAATAGCAAACGCCATAAACAGACCATCCCCCCATTTACCACTTATGAAATAGAGAGCGGTTGCAGCCAGCAGCATAAGAATCATAGGCTCTCTCGCTATGCCGCCAAGGGCATGAATAAACCGGCTCTCCTTCTTATAGTTGAACGTGTTGCTTCCATGAACAAGCCTGGATTGGGTTACCTCTTCTGTTGTTAACCCGGTGGTGAAAGATGCTTGATCGTACATGTTAGGACAGAATAGGTCAGTGGTGACTGTGCTTTTCCCTATCTGGATGAAACGCAAGTAAAGGTATTTGAGTATGATGGGCTAACTTTTCAGACATGTCCGAACTGAACAAAGATGCAATCACACCGCGGTGGTGTGCAGATAAAGCAATCAGGTCAGGCATTGCTTGCTGAATATGCTTTTCCACAGCGATGGTTGGAGTCTCTCCGAATACCAATAGTGTGTTGATCTTGTCATATCCGGTTGATTTCTGAACTTTTTTTCTGAATACCTCAAGCGCAGTATCTTCTGTGAGCTTATTATATTCTCCGCCGGCGGCATGCACAATAGTTATTTCCGAATGAAAAACACGGGCCAGGGCTGTGAGTTTTTTAAACGCTGTCAGATCACTGGCTTTGTAATCTACTGCATAGGAGATTTTATGTATGCCTTTATACACAGCTCTGGCCGGAACAGCCAAAACCGGACAGGTACTCCTGTTGATGATATGTACCGTATTGCTTCCGACCAGGAGCTCTTTTATTCCGCTGGCTCCTCTTGTACCCATAATGATAAGATCTGCATGCACTTCTCTTACTGCCGACAAAATGATTTCTATGGGATCTCCCAGCTTATTCAGATAGGAACATTGTATGCCTGATGTACGAAGCTCAGCACAAAGGAGTTTAAGCTTTTCTTCTGCTTCAAGTTCCATTCTGCCGATCTTTTCAGCTATCATTGGCATCGTATTGTAAGGTGTAATTGTGTTCACATCAAATGCATGTGCCAGAATGATCTCTGCTTTCTCTTTTTTGGCCATCGCCAGGGCATAATGCATGGCATTGCTGGCCGGCTTTGAAAAATCAGTAGGTACAAGAATAGACTTCATCATTTTTCATTCATTAATTACTTATACAAAGCTATTCCCAAAAAAGACCAAAGAACATGATTTGTATCATTTATATGAATGACAATAAACTTAGGCATGTTGCAATAACTCCGGAAAGGGGTTCGGATTAATTCTAAATAGTATCTTAGCAAAAAAACCGAATGACGAAGGAAGAGACTGAGTATATCCTGAAAAATTACTTTGCTCTGATGAGCCCGGAAAAAGCTTCAGAGCTCAAAAGGTATATGGACGTATTTAATGTCAAAGTGGTGGCAAAAGGGCAGGAAGATAACAAAGTCCTGTTGAATAAGCTACTGGGCGTTTACGGGCTGAAGGAGAGTGATTTGCAGCAATATACTGAAGAAGGCTATCAGGTATTTCTTTATGAAGCAGCCGAAGAAATAGGGGTACGGAATAAATCAGCCATTATTTTCAATAAATGTCCTGTTTGCGGACAATTGGCCGGTTCTCCGATTGCCCGCCAGGGTGGTTGCGGACATACCTGGTGAAGTGTAGTCTGGAAATAGGACTAACGGAACAGAACTTTTCCTTTTTGGAGTATAATCTTATTCTTTCCGTTTAATTGATAGAAATATATTCCGGATGCAAGTTCATTCCTCCTTATAAGCGTATTATTGGAAGTAATCAGGGAGTGGCTTACTTCATTGCCCAATAAATCATACAATACCAATGTGAGTTCCGGGTTCATGAGCAGAATAGAAGAGGGTATTTGTAAATAAACTGTGCTTTCTGCCGGGTTAGGGTAAAGCCTGATTCCTGAACTTTGTTCCATCAATGTTGTATTGCCTGTAACAAGGGTCGAGGGCACCCATTTGGCTATATGATTAGCACTGTTTCCTCCGGCTTGCGTGAAATCACCCCCCGCATACAAGGTGTCTTTCATTGCAGTAAGCGCAAGCACACTGCTATCCATACCCGTGCTCAGTGCTGTCCAGGCAGCTCCATCCCAGGCCGAAATAAATTTGGTAGGAGTACCTCCGGAGGTAGTAAATGTACCACCTGCAACAATCTTATTTACAAACAGACAGAGCGTACTTACCGTGGTTGCCCCGGTGTACGCAACACCGCCGGCTACATCAAACCAGTTGGACCCATCCCATCGCGCTATATGATTAACAGGAGTAGATCCTGCAGTGGTAAAGGAGCCTCCTGCATAAAGACTGTTGTTATAAAGGCATAATGTACTCACAGTTGTTGCTCCGGTATAGGCAACGCCTCCGCCTACATCTGACCAACTGCTTCCATTCCATTTTGCTATATTCTTAACTGTAACACCTCCGGCATTGGTAAATGTACCACCTGCATAAAGTTCTCCGTTAAAAACGCATAATGTCTTAACCTGACCATTGGTGCCGGTGCCCAATGGAGTCCAGGCTGTTCCAGTCCATTTCGCCACATTGTTTACGGTGGTAGCGCCCGAACTGTTAAATATACCACCCGCATACAGTTCATTATTGTAATAACATAAAGTGCTTACCGTCGTAGCTCCTGTATAACTGAGTCCGGGGCCTAGCGCAAGCCAGTTACCTCCACTCCAGCGGCCTATATTATTGAGTAAAATTCCACCGATAGCTCCAAATGAACCGCCTGCAATGAGATCTGAATTACCCGGATTGATTACAAGGGAAGAAACACCCAGACCCGACAGCGTACCAGATCCAAGCGGAGCCCAGGTTGTGCCATTCCACTTGGCAATTCCTGCCGCAGGCAGCAAACCGGCTTGTAGGAAAATACCGCCAGCATAAACGATACGTGAAGTGGTGTCACTAGCAAGTGTCTGTACAGGTAAAGAGGTTCCAGCTGTGAGCGGTGTCCAGGTCCCTTGTGCTGTAATACCAACGGGTAAGCAAAGGGTAGTAAAAATTAATATGCGTAGGAACCGGTTCATAGAATGGAGTAAATTGGGTCAACTCAAAGCTACATGAATGACCTCGAATAGCATAAGTTAAAATATGAAACTATTCTATTCCTAAACCAAAGGTATTGGTTCTTGTTTTAATTATAAATTTGATTATCAAATAGTTATAATTATTGATAATGCGAAACTCAATAAATATTTCAGGAGGTAAAAAAACGGATTGTTGGAATTCAAATACTCGAATTATTTCACCAGGCTGTATTTTTCCTGAAATTTCATCTTGACAATATATTCAAAAGTCTGTCCTTCAATTTTTGAATCAAGCCAGGAAATATAATCGAAATATTCAAATGCTTTTCTTTCATAGGGGTCTGCCATCAATTCTATGATCTGCTTTCGAAGTTCCCGGAAAGCCAGTATCTCATCTTTAGGTGTATAGATATCCGGCATTTTTCTGCGTATGAAATTCAGTACAATATTTTCAAATTTGTAAAGTCTCTTACTCTTGATCAGGAAACGATAGGTAGAAACAGCGATATGTTCCAATAAAAAAGTGTTTTTAAGTTCATAATGCAAAATCAGATTAACAATACGAATGGCTCCCTGTAAGTCATAGCGCAGCTCTTTTTCATATTTATTGAGCAACTGATTAATAATTTCAAGTGCCTTGGAATATTCCCTTGTGCCGAAATAAGAATAAAAAAGATTATACAACAGTGTGCTCTTTTCGATCGGGTTGAGCTTATCATTGAATTTTTTTAGCCCATCCAGCAAAGCAGGACGTAATTCCCTGCTTTTTTCGAACTCACCTGTATCCAGGCACATGACCATTTCAAAAACGGTGGAGTTCACGAAACGGCTCACTTCCAGGCTCAGACTATGTAGCGTTATGCTTCTTAGCTTTGTTAAGATGGAATAAAAGTCATTATATTCGTGTGTGTGGATCTGCCCAAGGAGGATATTCTGGAGGGCAGAAATATGCATCTTGGGATTTTCTTCCATTTTATCCGGAAAGGATTCAATCAGCTGAAGCTGTTTCAGTGCAATTTGAAGACAGGCTTTATTGTCCCCTTTGGCATGATTGTATAGCAGGTGGATATGGTAGAAATAGTTTTTTGATTCAAAGCATCCGGCATGTTCTTCGGATTTCAAAAGAGGGTGGCTCATAACCTCCGAGAATAATCCAAGTTCATCTTCCGTACGCGCCTCCCGGATACGCTTATTGATAAGTACCATGCGGTTGTAAAGATTTCTGTAAACTGCCGTGTTTTTCCTCAGTTCCATCAGAAAATGTTCTTCCGCAAGCGTGCTGTTAACAGACATCTCCAGCCTTTCCAGGTCCAGAAGTTCCAGCAGAACTTTTTCCTCCCATTCCTGTAGTTCGGCAAGGATCGGGAATAATTCGTTTTTCTTGGCTACCTCTTTAGCCTTTTCCACATACTTCAAACATTGTTTGTAAAGCCGTTTCTCGAAAAGATTGGAGATATCTTCCAGCATTTCTTTCAGGCGCGATCGTATACTGTTACCGGCATGAAGGACCCTTAAACTTTTCAGAATCTGAGCATAGAGATAATTTTTCACTGCGGGGAGACGTTTAATAAAATCATCCTTCGCAAATTGCTTTTTTATCTTTTCCTCGTCATATTCATCCTGCTTCTCTATTGCTTCAAATAATTTCAAATAATCCTTTTCACCCGATTGAAGCGAAGTGAACATTTTGAAATAGCGTTTTTCAGCTTTGGTAAGTGACAGGATCAAGCGGGCTAATTCATCCATTAGATTGGAACTTATTCAGTGCAAAATTATTCGTATTTATTTGTAATACAATATATTGAGAAAAATATTTACAATATTAACCAGGAATAGTTTAGCATGCTATATGAATTCTGACTTGGTTCCCGGATGCTCCGGCTATATTTTTACTCCTAAGTGATAAACTGTTCATTTGATTCAAATTCTTAAAAATAAAAGTTTTTTTTCTGTAACTATAAATATAGATAAATATATGAAACTTCAAGTAGAGAACAATAAACTGAAATTTAGTGCTGCCCGGAAAAGAAAGCGGAATAATATAACCGTAATACGCTATTCCAAACGTAGTCTGCAAATGCAGCTTAAAGAGTGGCTTTGTACACTAAGCCCCGGACGGTTTAAGGTGATTGAATAAAGAAGCAACACCGTTCATCACCTCTAAGATCGTTAACTGCATAATTTCCTGCGTCATCAATACACCCCCCTCTCCAACATAAATGGGAAAATACGGTTTTATACGTATTGCTTCGTTGTGAGATTGATTATACCTTGCTCCTTTAAGTGTTAAACTGAAAATAATATATAACGGAAACAAGCTATAATTAATATACTCATAACAATTAAAATGTTTGTAAATGATTAAGCGAATCTACATTGGGAGGAGGAAAAAACATTTCCGGGTTCAAACTGCTTATCCTCTTGTCTGACATGTCTGTTAAAATTCTTGCTCTCGGAGATTCCTGGTTCCATTATCCAAACGGATTAAATATTGATGGTCAGTTTGTTGGTGATACAAATGGGGTCGGTAATATTCTGAATCATCTTGTAGAGATGTATAAACTTCCTTTGTATTACCGGGAAGAAACACTGGATGAAATGTTTGACTCACTGGGAGAGCTCGTTGTATCTCAAGATGATGCCCTGGGTAAATGCGGGGAAGAATTGATGGTCATGGTCTATGGATACCACCGCAACAATCCGGGTAAAAAGATTATACAAAGAACCTGGCTGGATTTGCTTATTGACCGTATAGACCGCTATAAAGAAGAGTCTGATACATTCATTATTCTTCTGAGCGGAGGGGGAAATGATATAGCAGATAAAAATCTCTTCGATTTTCTGAATAATGTCAATGACCCCTCCGGCCCTGTGAAGGAACAAGCCATTGAGAAGGCGATTGAAGTAGACATCAAAGCAGCATATAATTGTATGATAGCCAGAGTCTGTCAGCAATACCCTGAACTTAATTTTCATTTTATTGTACAAGGGTATTCATGGCCACCCGTAAATGGCAGGGGATTATATGATCTGGATAAAACTCTTCTGCAAAAATTATTGCATGACAGAAGCCCTGGTCCCTGGCTTTCTCCTGCATTCAATGCCATGCAAATTCCCCGGCCACTGGCAGAACAAATAATAGGAGATTTTATAGACAGGTTCAACGAAATGCTTATTTCCCTGAATTGTGAATCTGGCAATGGATTCATCCATTATGTTGATCTGAGAGATATTACAAACAGGTTGAACAGGGAACAGGGATGGTGTAATGAATTGCACTTTAACCGGAATTCATTCCTCGTAGCTGCTGCAAGAATTTATGAAGTAATCAGCCCCTTGCTCAATGTTCCGTCTTAAATACAAGTCTGCCTTTTAATCCTCCAAAGAAGTAGTTGTTTGTTTAACGATTGTTATTTACTATAAATATAGAATATGTCGTATAATAGTATAATAATGCTTAGCCTGAGGATTTAAGACAAAAAATCAAATTTTATATCCAGAATACATACTAAAAATCTATAAATTGCTCTATATTTACTGTTCATTGAATTGTAGAAATTATCTGGCCATATCCTGATTACCAAATAAATGGCATGAATAGGATCAAAGAAATATTGGAACTTCAGGGACGCTCCCAAACATGGCTTGCCAAAGCTATAGGTAAGAGTTATGTAGTAACGACAAATTACTGCAATAACAAAGCGCAGCCAAGCATTCCGATTCTGATCCGGATCGCAAAAGTATTGGAAGTGGATGTCAGGGAATTGCTGGCCTCCACGGGTACGAATAAGTCCAAACCAGCATAACTCCCCTCTTTGTAATTTAATAGATTTTTTTCTGCTAAAATCAAAGCAGGTAAATTCCTTGTATTTTTGTTTCCTACATTACAACTATGTCCGAAAAAAGAAGCGCTGCTTTGGGTTTTATATTTATTACACTGTTGATTGATATTACCGGTTTAGGGATTATCATTCCGATTATGCCCAGTTTAATCCAGGAACTTATCGGTGGGAACCTGAGCCAGGCTGCAACGTATGGTGGCTTGCTGATGTTTTCTTATGCTGTCATGCAGTTTATCTTTTCCCCTGTGCTGGGCAATCTGAGCGATAAATTCGGCCGGAGACCAATTCTTCTCTTAAGTTTACTCGGCCTTGGAATCGATTATCTTGTACTGGCAGTGGCTCCCAGTATTGGCTGGCTTTTTGTGGGTCGCATTCTGGCTGGTATTTCCGGAGCAAGTATCACCACAGCTACGGCTTATATTGCTGACATAAGCACTCCGGAAAAAAGAGCACAGAATTTCGGAATGGTTGGCGTTGCTTTTGGTCTCGGTTTTATTCTGGGCCCTTGGTTGGGTGGTTTACTTGGAACCTACGGTTCACGTATTCCTTTTTATGCTTCAGCCGGACTCGCTTTACTGAATGCATTATATGGTTATTTCATCCTTCCTGAATCTCTTGATTCTGCTCACAGGAGAAATTTCGACTGGAAAAGGGCGACACCGGGAGGATCTTTGAAGCATCTTAAAAAATATCCGGTTATCTACGGGCTGGCTGCTTCTTATGTGCTTATTTATCTGGCTGCTCATGCGGTACAGAGCACGTGGAATTACTACACTCCTGAAAAATTTAACTGGAGTAAGATGATGGTTGGTAATTCACTGGCTTTTGTAGGACTTATGGTCGCCATTGTACAAGGGGGGCTGATCCGGGTAATCAATCCCAAATTAGGGCAGAAGCGTTCTGTCATACTCGGTCTTTCTTTCTATGCTATAGGATTAGTACTCTTTGCATTTGCAAATGAAGGATGGATGATGTTCGCTTTTCTGGTTCCTTATTGTTTGGGAGGCATTGCCGGTCCGGCCCTTCAGGGCATCATTGCCGGTCAGGTTCCTGCCAATGAACAGGGAGAATTACAAGGTGCTCTCACCGGTCTTACCAGTCTTACTATGGTTGTTGGCCCATTGATGATGACCAACCTGTTCGCCTTTTTTACGCGTAAAAATGCGTCTGTCTATTTTCCTGGGGCTCCTTTCCTGCTTGGGGCAGGTTTGATCATAGCCAGTATACTACTCGCTCTTAAATCACTGAAGGCGTATTCCCAGTCCGCAAAATAAACACCAGCCGAATTCCGGAGATTTTCCATTTTCCGGAAATGAACCCCTTCCTGGATATCAGTAAAAAATTGTAATTCAATAAGATAGAAAAAGAGCATACTTTGGTATGCTTTTCGTGCGTCAGGTACTATAAATGCATCTAAAAAACGAAAAACATGAAAACGCGAATCACGACAATCATCTGTCTGAGCATGATCCTGTATGCAGGAAGATTGTTCAGTCAATCCAGCGCCGGAATTGTGATCGGTGCCTCCACAAGTTCAGTCAAACTAAGTGACTTTAAAAACACCGCTGTGATGGCCGCAAGCGGACAAGGCATAAAAGGCTTTGAAGGTGGTGTATATGCAAAATTGGGAGCAGGTCCATTGTATATTAAACCCATGTTGCTGGCAGGCTATCAGGCGGGACAATTGAACATAAACTACCAGGATGGAAGCATGAAACACGCTGATTTTAAAGATGGAAAAATGCAGGTGCCTGTTTTATTCGGGCTGCGGCTTTTTCACCTTGTAGGATTAGAGGCCGGTCCGGTTTACAATTGGATGTTCGGGGCTTCAGAAAATGCGGACGGAGGCCTTCACCTGGAACAGTCCGGGCTGGGCTACTGGGTAGGAGCCAATGTATTGCTTGGAGCACTCCAGGTTGGACTTGCTTACCAGGGCCTGACCAATATCTCCTCATCTCCATCGACAGCAACCTATAAGTCGCCCGATGAACTGATTCTGGATATATCAATTCGCCTGAGTAGTTCAGGAAAGTAAGGATTTTGGATTCTGCCATTGGAGATCGGATCAATGATCATTCAATGGCAGTCCTCTTTTCTGAAATTCAACCCAATTCAGGTATTCGGGTGCTTTACGGTGCACCTCCATTGTAATACAATCGTTTACAGGGCAAACTATCTTGCATAAATTGCAGCCCACGCATTCTTCTTCCTTAATGGTGTAAGTATTGTAAGGCATTCCCTGCATCAGATTAATGCTTTGATGTGAAGTGTCTTCACATGTGATATAACACAATCCACAGTGTATGCATTTTTCCTGATCAATTTTGGCAATAATATGGTAGTTGATATCAAGCTCTTCCCAGCGGGTAATGGTTGGGACACTTAATCCGCGAAAATCATCCAGAGTGCGGTATCCTTTTTCGTCCATCCAGTTACTCAGTCCGTCACACATATCGGTAATAATACGGAAACCCTGTACCATTGCTGCTGTACAGACCTGTACATTGCTTGCTCCAAGAAGCATAAACTCGACAGCATCTTTCCATGTATTGATGCCTCCAATGCCAGAGATAGGAATAGTACGGGTAGCCTCATCCTGAGCAAGGGTTGTAAGCATCTTTAAAGCAATCGGTTTAACAGCAGGGCCACAATAGCCGCCGAAAACAGATTTCCCACCAACATTGGGATTAGGTACGAGTGTATCCAGATCGACTCCGGTAACAGATTGTATCGTATTGATTAGTGACAAGGCATTGCTCCCTGCTTCAATAACCGCTCTTCCAGCCGGAACAACAGAATGTACATTTGGTGTAAGTTTGGTGATGACAGGTATCTGCGCCACCTCCATAACCCATTCCACAACCATACGGGCTATTTCTGGATCCTGACCAACCGAGGCTCCCATTCCTCTTTCCACCATCCCGTGCGGACAACCGAAATTAAGTTCCAGACCATGTGCCCCTGTATCCTGGGCTTTTTTTACCATCTCATGCCAGCTTTCCCGGTTATTATCGGCCATCAATGAAACAACCATGGCTCTGTCGGGAAACAGTTTCAGGACTTCCTTTATTTCTTTCAGATTGATATCAAGGGGGCGATCAGAGATGAGTTCTATATTATTAAATCCCATAGCCTTCTGACCATTATAACCCAGTGCTGAGTAGCGGGAAGAAACATTTTTTACTTGCGATCCGAGCGTCTTCCATACCACACCACCCCAACCGGCTTCGAATGCACGAAGCACATTGATCTTTTTATCTGTAGGAGGGGCCGATGCCAGCCAAAATGGGTTTGGTGATTTGATACCCAGGAAATTTGATCTTATATCAGCCATCATTCAGATTTTTACAGTTCGTTTCTAAACAAATTAAACAATAGGCAGAATCCAGTAGCATGAACAAATAGTTCTGAGCAGCGTATATTGACTACTTCTTCAAGTATTCCAGAATTCCTGTTGCTGCATCTTTCCCTGCTTGCACAGCATCTACCACTTCTTTACCTCCGTTAACAGCATCCCCTCCTGAAAAAACTCCGTCCAGATTTGTTTTTCCAAAAGTGTTGATTTTAATTTTACCATCCTTGTTCTCAACACCGGTGGAGGTCACCAGCTCTTCAAAAGGAATTTGCCCTGCAGCTTTAATTACCATATCGACCTCTAATTCGAACGTTTCTCCGGTATCAACCGGGGCTTTTCGTCCGGATGAATCAGCAAGCCCAAGTTTCATCCTTGAGCAGATAAGTTTGCTGACCTTTCCTTTTTCGCCTTTTATTTCTTTAGGTGCAGCTAACCAGATTACGTTGCACCCATCGAGGCGGGCAAGTTCCAGCTCTACTTCCGTACATGGTTTTTCCTGTTCTGTACGCCGGTAGAGCAGAGTCACTTCTTTCGCTCCCAGACGTTTGCATTGTGTTGCTGCATCGATGGCTGTCATACCCATCCCGATAACCGCTACTTTGTCACCAACAGCCTTTTGTGAAAAGGAATGTGTTCTCAAATCGTAAATAAAACGAATTGCATCTTCAACTCCTTCCAGGTCTTCGCCTGGTATTTCCAGTGCCCGGGCAATTCCGACCCCTATGCCGAGAAATACAGCATCGAAGTTTCCTCTGAGCTCTTCCAGAGTTATATCTTTACCCAGTGTTTTATTATATTGAATAGTTATACCGCCGAGGGAAGTAATATAATCCACTTCTTCCTGACAGAACTGCGGAGTAACCTTATAAGCAGCTACTCCATAGGTCATCAGTCCGCCGCCTTTGGTTTCTTTTTCAAAAACAGTAACATCAACTCCTTGAAGAGACAGCGTATGTGCACAGGAAAGTCCGGCAGGACCTGCACCTACCACAGCCACTTTCCTGCCATTGGAAGCCTTGCGCTCAAAAAGTTTCCATTTAGAATGGATGGCTTTCTCTGTTGCATAACGTTGGAGCTTGGCAATAGCAATTGGTGTTTCTCCCAAAAGATTAAAAACACAGGCTCCTTCACATAATTTTTCAACCGGACAAACTTTTGAGCAGCCTCCGCCCATAATATTGGATGAGAAAATGGTATGTGCAGATCCTTTCAGGTTACCGGAAGCAATTTGCTTGATAAACTGTGGCACGGCAATACTTGTCGGGCAAAGCTTGGTACATGGTGCATCGTAGCAGTTGATACAGCGGTTGGCTTCAAGCAGTGCACCTTCGGCATGTTCAAAAGGGGGATGGACATCCGAGAAGTTCTTCTCCAGTTCTTCCCTTGTAAGGCGGTTGTTTAGAATAGACATAGTGATAATGGCTGTTAAAGTTCGGTAAGGCGTCCATATGTTTCCGGCCTGCGATCACGGAAAAATTGCCAGGTATTCCTGACCTGTTCAATCATATCCAGATCAAAATCTGCGATTAATAACTCGTCCTTATCTTCGGAAGCAGAAGCAAAAATCTGACCCCGTGGATCAACAAAATAAGAGGATCCGTAAAATTTCCCGAGGTTCCATGGTGCTTCAGTCCCAACCCGGTTAATACATCCCATGAAATAACCATTTGCAGCAGCATGGGCAGGCTGTTCAAGTTTCCAGAGGTATTGACTCAATCCGGCGACTGTTGCAGAAGGGTTGTAAACGATTTCTGCACCATTGAGACCAAGACACCGGGCACCGTCAGGAAAATGGCGGTCATAGCATATATAAACACCCACCTTGGCATATTTGGTTTGAAAAACAGGATATCCCAGGTTGCCAGGTTTGAAGAAAAATTTCTCCCAGAACCCTGAAGTATGAGGAATATGATTTTTCCGGTATTTTCCCAGGTAAGTTCCATCGGCATCAATAACTGCTGCGGTATTGTACAATACTCCGGCTTGCTCCTTTTCGTAAATAGGAACAATGATTACCATATTGTATTTTTTTGCATAAGTGGCCATGAGTTCAGTAGTCGGACCGGGAACCGTTTCCGCTGAAGCATACCATTTGGCATCCTGTCCCGGACAGAAATAAGGGGTATTGAATATTTCCTGAAGGCAAAGGATCTGAACTCCTTTTTTACCGGCTTCTTCGATAAATGGGATGTGCTTGGCCACCATTGCATCGACAATTTCTTTAATAGTTCCTTGACCTTCTGTTTTTGGGAGGCTCATCTGTATGAGTCCTGAACGGATCATTCTGGGCATAAGATTTGATTTTGGATTAGATTATACCGGTTGATTTATTTCTTTTGATAAACTGACCATTGCCTTTCTGAAGCAATAATTTCCCATTTTCAGCAGCAACTTTTCCACGAAGTATTACGGTTTTGCATTTGCCTGTAACTTCCCATCCTTCATAACCGGAATAATCGCAATTCATATGATGGGTTCTGGCAGATAAGGTGTGTTTTTCGTCCGGATTGAAAAGAACTAAATCGGCATCCGAACCAGGTGATATACAACCCTTACGTGGGTACATACCAAATATTTTTGCCGTGTTTGTAGAACTGACTTCTACAAACTTGTTGAGTGAAATTCTTCCTTTTCTGACCCCTTCAGAAAAAAGCAATTCCATACGGTGTTCAATAGCCGGATGTCCATTGGGAATTTTGGAGAAATCTGTCTCACCAAGTTTTTTCTGTTCCCAATGAAAAGGACAATGATCTGTTGCAACCACCTGTATAGTTCCCTGATTTATCCCGGCCCACAAACTTTGCTGATCTTTTTTTTCACGCAGGGGAGGGCTCATAACCCATTTGGCCGACTCAAATCCTTTGTCATACAAGGAAGCATCGAGCACCAGGTATTGAATGCAGGTTTCAGCATAAACTTTTTGATTTCTGCGTGCAGCATCCCTTACATGATTATGTGCTCCTTCACAGGTCATGTGAACAATATAGGCCGGTACTCCTGTTTGCCACGCCATATCGGAAAATCGCCCGCTGGCTTCAGCCTCCGTAATCTCAGGCTGGCTCAGATAATGATAAAGTGGGCTCAGGTTTCCGGCAGACTTATTCTTGGCAATGAGGTAGTCGATTATATCACCATTGGTAGCATGAGTGGTAACCATGCCTCCGTGTTTTTTCACCTCGTGCATTAGTCCGACCATCTGCCTGTCGTCTATCATCAACGCACCTTTATAGGCCATAAAGGTCTTGAACGATGTGATTCCTTCTTTTTCAATGATGTCTTTAATCTCTGCCGCGCTTTTTGGATTAAAGTCGGTTACGGCCATGTGAAAGGAATAATCACCTACTGCATTTCCATCTGATCGTCCCTTCCATTCTTTCAAGGCATCGTAAAGGCTTTTTCCCTGGGTTTGGAGAATAAAATCAATGACCATCGTTGTCCCGCCATGCAATGCAGCAGAAGTGCCGGTTTCATAGTTATCACTGGAATTGGTACCCATAAATGGCATATCCAAATGTACATGGGGATCTATACCACCAGGAAAAATCAGTAAGCCGGAGGCGTCAATCTCCCGATCAGCTTTCATTTCCAGGCTCGTGCCAATGCTGTGTATCTTTTCGCCTTCGATATAGATATCCCCTTTATAATCATCGGAAGCGGTGATTATATGTCCATTTTTGATGAGTAGTGACATGGTGCTCTGATATATTTTCCACCCATTCGGGTGTTGTTATAAAGGCGTATTCGTAAATCCTAAATCCCTAATCCTTCCCTATATCTTCATTCCACAACTTAGGGTTATTCTGAATAAATTCATTCATCATTTGTTTACACTCATCGAGATTGAGATTTATCACCTCAACTCCATGACTCAGCATAAAATCCCGGGCTCCGGAAAAAGTTTCGGCTTCACCTGCATACACTTTTTTTATGCCGAATTGTACAATCGCCCCGGCACACAGGTAACAGGGCATAAGTGTTGAGTAGAGAACAGCTCCTTTGTAATTGCCAACTCTTCCTGCATTACGAAGACAATCAATCTCTGCATGTGTTACCGGGTCATTGTCCTGAACTCTCCTGTTGTGTCCCCGTCCAACTATTTTCCCATCTTTTACAAGTACGGAGCCAATCGGAATACCTTTTTCCTGTATCCCTATCCTGGCTTCTTCGATGGCTGCTTTCATAAATGAATCCATAATCAAATCGTGTTAAGGGTTTGGAAAGGAGTTCGGCGCATTAATAAGAAATATACAATACCTGAAATAAAGAATCCGACAAACCATGCGTAGTTGTATAAATTATAAAGCCATTCATATTCAGGAGAAGTATGGAGGATGTGGATCGTAACAAGGAACCCCGGTACATTGGGTAATATACCGAGTATCAAAGCCAGAATGGCTATTATGTTGACCCCTTTGTTATAGGTGTAAATTCCGGATGTCCGATAAAGCTGATCAACGGCAAGCTGTTTTTGTCTGATGAAGAAATAATCAATGATCATAATCCCTCCTATTGGTCCAAGTAAACTGGAATAGGCGATTAGCCAGGTGTAAATATACTGGGTTGGATCAGCAAGCAGCTTCCAGGGCATAATAAGAATTCCAAGAATGCCGGTGATATACCCCCCGGTACGGAAGGTGATTCTGGATGGGGCCAGGTTGGCAAAGTCATTCGCTGGACTGATAATATTTGCAGCAATATTGGTAGCAAGTGTAGAAATAGCAACTGCAATCATAGCTATGCTTACCAGGAGTTTGCTTTCAAACTTACCTGCAAGTACCAGTGGATCCCAAATTGATTCCCCATAAATGATTACCGTAGCGGAAGTCACAACAACACCTATAAATGAAAATAAAGTCATAGAACTGGGTAGCGCAATGGCCTGACCTCTTATTTGGGCTTTCTGACTTTTAGCATAGCGTGTAAAATCAGGAATGTTGAGTGAGAGCGTAGCCCAAAATCCTACCATACCGGTGAGTGCAGGGAAGAAAAATTTCCAGAATTCTGCAGTTGTTTTGAATTGGGATGGCTGTGCAAGAATAGGGCCCAGCCCTTTGCCTGCCGAAATGGCCCAAAAGAGCAAAGCAAGAGCGGCTAAGGGAAGAAAGAAAGCCTTAAACACGAGAAGTTTCTTGATGCTTTCAACCCCCAGATAAACGACGTACATATTGATGAACCAGAAACAGAGAAAGGTTATGGCCGGTCCGGTTGCAAGCCCCATACTTTCAGGAAAAATTCTAGGCAAATGAGCAAGGGAAGGGATCCATAAACGCAACATCAGATAGATAGCATTACCACCTATCCAGGTTTGAATTCCGAACCATCCGCAGGCTACAATGGCGCGGAGTATAGCCGGTATATTGGCGCCTTTGACACCAAAGCTTGAACGTACAAGAACAGGGAAAGGGATACCATATTTGGCACCGGCATGCCCATTCAGTATCATTGGAATAAGAACAACCGTATTGGCAATAAAAATAGTAAGGATAGCCTGCCACCAGTTCATGCCTTTCAGGATAAGTGAACTGGCCATCATATAGGTAGGAATACATAAACTCATACTGATCCATAACGCAGCGTAATTCCATGTTCCCCAGGTACGGGAAGTGGAAGGGACAGGAGCAAGGTCTTTACTGTAAAGCGATTTTTCCTGTCTTTCTGGCTGTAAGATGGTTTCAGAAATGATTGTCATGCTGTTCAGTGGCAGTATTCATCAGCAATGGACAAGGCTTTGGAAATAATATCGAGTCCCTCATCAATTTCAGATTCTGTTATGCATAACGGAGGTGCGATGAAGATCCAGTTCCAGCGAACGAAAGTGAACATTCCCAGTTCGTTTATTCTGGCCGCTACCTTATTCATGATTTCCATTTCATGAGGAGCTGCGTTCCATGGAGCCATAGGTTCTTTGGTCTTTCTGTTTTTAACAAGTTCTATACATCCGAGGAGACCGGTATTCCGGAAATCGCCGATTGAAAGATGCTTTTCTTTCAGAGCATCCACCTTTTTCTCCATATACAATCCCATTCGCTGAGCGTTCTGTATCAGATTTTCTTTGGTATAAATATCAAGTACGGCATTGGCCGCTGCACAAGCTACAGCATGAGCAGAATAGGTAAGCCCAATAGGGAGAGGTTTTGCATCAAAACCTTTTATTATTTCTTCACGAACGATAAGGCCTCCCAAAGGAATATAACCACTTGTTATTCCTTTTGCCATACACATCATGTCCGGAACAACACCGTGATGATCAATACCGAACCATTTTCCTGTACGGCCGAAACCACTCATTACTTCATCACATATCGTAAGTATTCCATATTTATCAGCTATTTCTTTTACCTTTTTCCAATAACCCGGAGGATATTTGATACAACCCGAGGAACCACTTTCTCCTTCCATCAGAATAGCAGCTATATAGGAAGGGCCTTCGTATTTGACAATGCGTTCAAGATGAGTAGCCGCATTTTCAGTACAAGCTTCAGGTGTTTCACTGTTCCATGGACAACGATAAAAATACGGGTTCTCCACATGGATGATATTGGGCACGCCCTGGCTATCATGTGGCAGACCCCGCGGATCACCCCCAGCGGAGAGCGCTCCATAGGTGGCTCCATGATAACTCTGATAAAGTGTAATAATTTTATGTCTTCCGGTATATAACCGGGCCAGTTTTATGGCATGTTCCACTGCTTCAGTGCCTCCATTGGTAAAAAAGGTCCGGTTAAGAGAACCTGGAGTAATTTCACTCAGTTTTTTCCCCAGTTTCCCTCTGGCTTCTGTAATCATACCGGGGTGAACATAGCTGATTTGCTTCATCTGTTCGGCTACAGCTTCTGCAACAAGAGGGTGTCCATGACCGATATTTACGTTCATGAGCTGTGAGGAAAAATCGAGATAACGTTTTCCTCCACGTTCATATATATAAACACCTTTTCCTTTTTCTATGTTCAACGGACTGAGCCCGCTTTGTTTGGACCAGGAAAAAATGGTGTGTTCGAGATTATCTTTTAGGATTTCTTCCGCCTTGCTAACCGACTTTGTTGCGCTCATAATTAGATAGTTTGCACTGTTAGGTTCTGCCTCTTTCTTTTAACCTGGCCTTTGAGAAGGCTACACGTTTCAACTCATCCAGTTTGTTTTAGCCTCAGGATTCCATTTTGTAGTAGTTTTCTTAAGTTTTGTCCAGAAGGCAATGGAACTTTTTCCTGTTAAATCACCTGCTCCGAATTTGGAATCGTTCCATCCTCCGAAAGAAAAGGGTTCACGTGGCACAGGAACACCAATATTCACGCCGATCATACCTGCGCTTGCGCGGTCAATAATATACCGGGCCATACCGCCGCTTTGAGTAAAAACGGCTGCTGCATTACCATAGGGATTCGCATTTTCAATGGCAAGAGCTTCATCCGCATCTTTGACACGAAGAATAGAGATCACAGGTCCGAAAATTTCTTCCGTTGCAACCTTCATGTGAGGCATAACCTTGTCAATAACAGTAGGGCCGATGTAAAATCCATTTTCCTTGCCTTTAACAATGCAATTTCGTCCGTCAACAAGTATTATTGCCCCTTGTTTTTCAGCATCTGTAATATACGCTTCTATACGTTGTTGAGCAGCTTTGGATATAACAGGACCCAGATTGACACCCGGAATGATTTTTCGCGCTTCAGCACAGATTTTATCAATAATATGATCGACAGCGCCGACAGCTACCATTGCAGATGCGGCCATGCATCTCTGACCGGCACAGCCAGACATGGAGGCAGCTACATTACTTGCTGTCATATCGGGATTTGCATCAGGTAATACAATCAGGTGGTTTTTTGCGCCTCCCAGAGCAAGCACTCTTTTGTAACTGGCGCTGGCCCTTGCATAAACAATTTTAGCAACTTTGGTAGAGCCAACGAATGAAACAGCTTCAATGCCCGGATGGTCACAGATAGCTTCCACCATTTCCTTGTCTCCATTCACGATATTGAGAACTCCGTCAGGTAGTCCCGCTTCCTTCAATATTTCTGCAATGCGTAAGGCGCTGAGAGGAACAGATTCGGAGGGTTTTAATATCATGGTATTTCCAAGTGCAAGGGCATTTGGTATAGTCCAGTTTGGAACCATACTGGGGAAATTGAAAGGAACGATACATGCCACTACACCAATCGGACAATAATCTGTTCTGCATTCCACTCCACGACTTACTTCCAGTATTTCACCTCCAACCAACTGAGGGAGTGAGCAGGCAAACTCTGTCAACTCAATGCTTTTTTCAACTTCAGCACGGGCCTCGTCTATTGTCTTGCCATTTTCTTCATGTACGAGTTCAGCCAGTTCTGGCATATATTTTTCAAGGAGTGTTTTGTAACGGTAAAAAATCTGTACCCTTTCCTTAATAGGGGTTTTGGACCAGGATTCAAAAGCCTTTTGTGCCGATAAAACAGCTTCATCCAGTGTAGCCTTGCCGGAAAGTGGGACACGGGAAAGGACAGCACCATCCGCAGGTGAAATAACATCCAGGAAACAATCGGAACGCTCTTTCACAAGTTGACCATTTATATAATTTCTGATTTCCGGATGTTTCATCATGAGTGTTTGCATAGTTTATGTATTGGAGGATGTGTAACAAATATAGAAGAATTATCAAGCAAATAACCGGGTTTGGCCATTGTTGAGGAAAGCATAATACTGCCAGTCTCAGAATTGGTGAAAGCTATAATGGATATGGTAAGCATAAAGTCCTTCATACAATCAACTCTTATTTTAATGATAGCTCAAAAAAATAAAAGCGGCTTCGGACTGTCCTTTCTTAAGAGACTCTTGTAGGATATTCGCTTTCCCTGATCGGGGTAACAATATTCGGTAAATTTAGTTAATAAGCCAAAAAAACGTAAGAATTTCTGAATGAGAACGTCACCCGGAGAATGTTCCGAATCTTTCCAGAGGGTACATCTTTCTGGAACCCTTTCAAAGTCCCCCTTTATTTGCCTGATCCCAGTCTTCATCCGGTTCCTCTTCGGGAACATCGAATGGATCAGGTTCATCCTCCTCCGGTCTGCCGGGGAACTCATGTGGAAGGACAGGTATTTCTGAAGGGGAAACTCTGCGCGCTTTATATACTAAATCCCTTTCAATCGGCTGTTTTTTCATGGCTGATAGATTAACCATTATAAAGTTACATATAGAAAAGAGCTAAGTCAAGCAAAAACAGCCTTAGTCCGGATGATATTCATCATCCGGGCTGGGACTCCTTTTAAAAGGAGTTGTCAGGCAGCACTTTCTTGGAAGGGAGAATTATAGCGGGATTGGAGAGGAGACCGGTAACCGGAGTTACTTAGAAAAAGTCCGGCCGGAGCATCTGGCTCACCCTGAAGAATGGAAAGGATTTCCTGCCTTTGGACAAGATTGTCAACTCTTGCGATCTTCAGGAGAAGATGATTATGGCTTTGACCTTTCCATCTTTTCAGATTGGATATATTAGAAATGGTGGAGTACATGTTTGAACATTCTATAAGCTCTATGAGTCTATAGGTGCCGGTATCAAACCCTATTTTATTAGGGGTATAACAGGCATCAATTAACATCAAAATGCCTCCCGATTCGGGAATATTGTTCAAAGTGGCAGTTTTATCACTGATGTCCCATAGTCCTTCCCAGAATAATTTCAGCTCTTTCATGTTGCCTCCTTGCTATTATTTAAATCCTCCGTATCGATTGTTTAGATATGCACTATAAGCCGATATAAAAATACAGAAGACTAATGAGCATGTCGAAAGACAAATAGTTTCTAACTTGACGTTCATGTGCTGCCCAAAGTTCAAATAAAAACCCTCGGTTAAGCAAGGGTTTTTAAGAGTAGCAATGAAACTGCGAATTTTTTTGAACTTGTGTCAGTTATTTATTGAGGCAAGTCTTGTACGGCTACGATGCCAATACCCGAGTAATAAATTACATGTCCCCCATTGCTCAGAGTAGCAAGATAATTACCTGATCCGTCATTCATTAATGAGATGGAAACAACCGAATAGCCAAGATTGCTTAAAGCTGCATAGACC
>JBIOHC010000026.1:0-54709 GCA_044448685.1 Bacteroidia bacterium | reverse complement strand
GATATCCACAGGATAGGAAGGGGTACTGGTATTTACTCCTATCCTGCCTGTCGATGCATCCACATGCAAACGGGCTCCTGTAATGTCAATATCTCCTGCAATGGTCAAGGTACTGTTAGGCATGCTGGTGTTGATACCTACACGGTTATCATCACGGGCATAAAGTAGGTAATTCAGATTCTGGTTACGGACACTGAATGAAGCAGTACCACTTGTAATTCCGCTGCCTATAATATCAACCGGATAAGATGGGGTGCTGGTGTTTACTCCTATCCTGCCTGTCGATGCATCCACATGCAAACGGGCACCGGTGATATCAATATCCCCTGCAATAGTTAAGGTACTGTTAGGCATGCTGGTGTTGATACCGACACGGTTATCATCACGGGCATAAAGGAGGTAATTCAGATTCTGGTTACGAACACTGAATGATGCTGTACCACTTGTAATTCCGCTGCCTATGATATCCACAGGATAGGAAGGTGTACTTGTATTCACTCCTATCCTTCCGGTGGAAGCATCTACATGCAAACGCGCTCCGGTAATATCAATATCTCCGGCTACTGTCAGGGTGCTGTTAGGCATTGCCGTATTGATACCGACCCGGTTATCATCACGGGCATACAGAAGGGTATTCAGATTCTGATTCTTTACATTCAACGAAGCAGTTGAGCCGGTTATACCAGAGCCAACAATATCAAGCACAGAACCTGGAGCGGTATTGTTGATCCCTATTTGAGTCCCGTTATTATACAGATTGCTGGTCCCTATCCAGGCAGTTCCCGTGTAACGCATGGTTTGTCCGGTTGCCCCTGTTACACCAAATGTTCCTGTTGCACCTGTTAATCCTTGTATACCCTGGCTCCCGGTTGCACCAGTAGCACCAGTTAAACCCTGTATACCCTGACTTCCGGTTGCACCTGTAGCTCCTGTTAATCCTTGTATACCCTGGCTCCCGGTTGCACCTGTAGCTCCTGTTAAACCCTGTATACCCTGACTTCCGGTTGCACCTGTAGCTCCTGTTAATCCTTGTATACCCTGGCTCCCGGTTGCACCAGCAGCACCAGTTAAACCCTGTATACCTTGACTTCCGGTTGCACCTGTAGCTCCTGTTAACCCTTGTATACCCTGGCTCCCGGTTGCACCAGTAGCACCAGTTAAACCCTGTATACCCTGACTCCCGGTTGCTCCGGTAGCACCTGTTAAACCCTGAATACCCTGGCTACCTGTAGCTCCTGTAATACCGGTGGCACCTGCAGGACCTGGGGTGCTGCTACCTGCATTGGCTGCATAAAGGGCATATGGAACACTTAGAAACTGGGTTGTTCCGGTAATGGTATAACTAGTACCTCCGTTAGGGTCTGTTTCTGTCTTAATAAAATAAGGACCTGCTGCCCAGTTAATTCCTGCAAAACTGCCTGCCAATAAGGTACCGTTACCAATTACAATAGAAACAAGCCCGTTTGCATTACTTACCGGGTTCTGCGATTCCATAAACATCACACTGCCGGAAGCAGAGCCCTGGAGGATACTGATGCGCATACCAACCGGTGAATTCGTAACGAGTGTATTGCTGCTGTTTCGGATTACGGCCTGGTAGCTCATCGCCTGTGGACTTTGAGCCAAAAGCTGATGAAGGGAACTGAAGAAAAGCAAAGAAAAAATCAGGAAGAAAAATTTAATGGAACGCATGCAGGGTTTAGTTTATTTATTTTGTGCGCAAGGTATTCAAAAATTGAATCAGTGTGATGTCCACCCCCCATCAATCGGTAATGACGCTCCGGTTATCGTATTACTTTGATCACCGCATAAATAAAGGGCCAGATTTGCAATAGCCTCTACAGAGGTAAATTGTTTGATGGGTTGTTCGGCAAGCATGATCTTATCAACCACTTCTTTCTCTGAAATTCCATGTGCTTTGGCCTGGTCAGCAATCTGTTTTTCAACCAGGGGTGTATGTACATAACCCGGACAGATAGCATTGACATTGATTCCAAAAGCAGCTCCTTCCAGGGCCAGGGTCTTGGTTAACCCCAGCATGCCATGCTTGGCCGCCACATAAGCACTTTTGAATTCAGAAGCCACCAGACCATGGGCAGATGCGATTTGAACAATACGTCCGTATTTACGTTCCTTCATTCCTTTCCATACGGCTTTACAGGTATGAAAACTTGCTGTCAGATTAATACCTATGATCTGATCCCATTTCTCTTCCGGAAAATTCTCTATCGCCGATACAAACTGAATACCTGCATTATTGACCAGAGCTGTTATAGGCCCCAAAGCTGCCTCCCCATCCCGTATCATGGCCCTTATTTCTTCCGCCTTAAGCATATTGGCCGGAGAATAGAAGGTTTTTACCTTATACTTCTCCCCAATTGCCTTTGCAATGCCGGGGCCTTCTTTTTCCAATCCGTTGAAAACGATATTATAGCCTGCAGAGGCAAACTGTGTAGCAATACCAAGCCCGATACCACTTGTACTGCCTGTTATAACTGCTGTTCCTTTATTCATTTGAAGTGTGATTGAGTGAATTGTTCATACCTGAAAACTCATTGAGTTTATAGAGAGCTTCCTTCCATATCGTATTCCGGAACTGACGTTTGAAAAACCCCATATGTCCTATTTCTTTCACCTGATATGCTTGCGGTTGTATTTCCTGCATAACAACAGTACCCGTGCTTTGTATATGCTGCCTGAACATGGATACAGACTTTACGGTAGCAATTGGATCGTCGCTGGCCCAGAAATAATGACAGGGAAAAGTAAAATCTTTAAACGTGCCATGGGGAACACTTTTTCCCTTGAAGGATTCATGAAAGAGGTATTCCGGATACCTGCACCATTGTCCCCACTCCTTCACAACATTCCGGGGAAGATCTTCCATATAACCAAATCGTTTGCTGGCAACATATCCTGTAAGTGCTGTGCTGAGCGGGGCAAATAAATGGAAGAAATAATAGCACTGTAATCTGTATTTCAAGGGCATGAAGGCATAGTGCCCGGTTGATACAGAAAAACCTATAAGCCCTTTTACATCTTTCAGATCGGACATAAAGCCAAGCTGCTGTCCGCCTACACTGTGGGCTATAATATAAAAAGGGAGTTCGGGAAAACGTTTCCGGAGATAGTCCTTTACAGCCGGCATATCCTTAATGCCATAATCCGAAAAACGAAAAGTACATTCTTTTAAGCTGGAAGGAGCAGAATCTCCGCTGCCCCGGTAATCCCACAGACAGCAAAGGTATCCCTGGCTGCTGATGTATTCCAGAAAGGGCTGGTAAAATTCCTTACGAACGGCCGTACCACCGTTGAACTGTACCAGTGCATGTATTTTATCGGGAATAAAAAGAACCCCTGATAAGCTTACACCATCGGAACAGAGAATGGAAATCTTTTCTTTTTTAACATCCATAAGGGTATGTAAACTGCCTGGTAAAATTAGCAGGTCTTTCCTGATTTTAGATTAAGGATATGTGATTAAGGTCCTAAATCATAAAATTCCCAATAATTCCGTAATTTAGCCTCTGATTTTCCCTCAAAAAACAAGAAAAACTGAATATGGAATTTTCAGCCAAACAGATTGCTCAACTCCTGAAGGGAACCATTACAGGTGATGAAAATGTGACCGTTTCTACCTTATCCAAGATAGAAGAAGGTGTAAAAGGAGCTATTTCCTTCCTGGCCAACCCGGCTTATACACCCTATATATATGAGACAGATGCCAGCATCGTTATTCTGAACCGGGATACAGAGCTTACAAAACCTGTTAAATCTACCTGTACACTGATACGTGTAGAGAATGCATATTCCAGCTTTGCCAGCCTGCTTGAGATGTATGATGCGGCAACACCTAAGAAAAAAGGGATTGAGCAGCCGTCCTTTATAGATCCTACAGCCACGATTGGTGAAGACTGTTACATAGGTGCTTTCGCCTATATCGGTCAGCATGTCAGAATCGGAAACCGGGTAAGGATTTATCCCCACTGTTATGTAGGGGATAATGCGGTAATAGGTGATGATACCGTTTTGTTCTCAGGCGTAAAGGTCTATAACGACTGTAAGCTGGGTATGCACTGTACTGTTCATTCCAGCACTGTCATAGGCAGTGATGGTTTCGGTTTTGCTATGAGTGCAGACAATAATTACCGTAAAGTACCTCAGATAGGAAATGTGATCATTGAAGATCATGTGGAAATAGGCTCTAATACCTCTATTGACAGAGCTACTATGGGATCAACAATCCTGCGTAAAGGAGTGAAACTCGACAACCTGATCCAGATAGCCCACAATGTTGAAGTAGGTGAAAATACGGCTTTGGCCGGAGGAGTGTTTATTGCCGGATCAACCAAAGTCGGAAAGAATGTACAGATGGGAGGACAAGCCGGTGTTATCGGGCACCTGAAAATAGCTGACGGTGTCAGGATTGCAGGACAAAGCGGTGTTGCTTCCGATATCCTAAAAGAAGGGGAAATTGTACAGGGCTCTCCGGCCTTCCCTATTGGAGAATTCAAACGCAGCTATGTGCTGTTCCGTAATTTACAGAAGATGCAGGCCCAGATAAGAGAGCTGGAAAATGCAATGAAAAAGACAACACACGGATGACCAAACCCACTGCACCCGAACAACAAATAATTCCTGCAGCCAACGATCCCCTCTCCCCTATACAGCCATCCAAGGGAGCTGATACACCCGACAAGTTCATTGATGTGGAAAAAGTGCTGGAAGAGAAAGCCCCTACCCTTAGAAAGTGGCTGCCCCGTCCTGTTCTGAGCTGGCTTAAACGTAAACTCCATGAATCAGAAATAAACCTGATCCTCCATGAACTGAAAGATTTTTATGGTCTTGAGTTCAATGCCAGAGGATTGGAAAAATTAGGAGTGAATATACAATCTGTTAACCCCCACTATGTACCAACTTCAGGTGCCGTAATCATTGCTGCTAACCACCCTTTAGGAGGATTGGATGGGATGGCCCTGATCAAAGCTGTAGGAGAAATAAGACCGGATGTGCGTTTTTTTGTGAATGATGTACTTATCAAGCTGAAGAATTACGGAACAGTTTTTACCGGTATCAATAAAGTCGGAACCACTTCAGCTGCCTCACTGAGGACCATGGAGAACATCTTCATGTCTGACGAAGCCATACTATTCTTTCCTGCAGGACTCGTATCCCGCAAACAGAATGGAGCGATACAAGACCTTGAATGGAAAAAAAGTTTTGTAACCCAGGCTATAGACCATCAGCGTATGATAGCTCCTGTATTTATTGAAGGAGAGAATTCAGGCTTTTTCTATCGTTTTGCCAACTTCCGTAAGCGCATAGGAATCAAAGCCAATATTGAAATGCTTTTCTTACCCGATGAGATGTTCCGTCAGAAAGGCCATACTGTCAAAATCCATTTTGGCAAGCCATTCGACTCGGCCTTGCTCGATACCTCCCGCCCTCACCGGGCCTGGGCCGGCCTTATCAAGCAATACATCTATTCTTCTGAATTCCACAAGGGAGTCCCTTTTGAAGAGTATATGAAGGGGAAATAAAGGGATTAGCTTCACTGATCCCATTTAGGGGGGCCTGTAGTGAAGTGAAGCAAGCCCTGCGGGGGGGCTCGCTCTTTTGAAAAAGCAAGCTTTTTCTCAATCGCTTCAAAACAAAAACCCCATGCTGCGCATGGGGCTTGCTTCTACTTCACTGCGGAGAGGGAGGGATTCGAACCCTCGGTACGATTTAACTCGTACGACAGTTTAGCAAACTGTTCCTTTCGGCCTCTCAGGCACCTCTCCGGGTACAGTATTTTAAGGTTGCAAATGTATGAAAAGATTTCTAATAGCCTAGGAAAATGATCGGGGATGACTCCTAATGAGTTGATTTTGAAGCACCACCCACCAAATCACTATCTTTACTGAGTATTACATTTCTATTTTACTGATTAAAAAAGATTATATGATAACCGCACTCGACAAAAACACAGCCCTGGTCCTGATAGATCTTCAAAAAGGAATTGTTCAAATGGATGTGATTCATCCCGTCAAGGACATTCTAGCTAAATCAGCCATGATGGTACAAGCCTTCCACAAAGCCGGATTACCTGTTGTTGCTGTCAATGTCATTCCACGCACACATTCCCTGCGTATAGACAGCCCGATGAGAGCCGCTGCCATGCAGTTTCCTCCTGATTTCGCCGAGCTTGTTGAAGATCTGGGTACTGAGCCGGGTGACATCTTCATCACCAAGCATACCTGGAATGCATTTTACAATAACTCCCTGCATGCCGAATTACTAAAAAAAGGTGTTACCGGAATTGTACTGGCCGGAATCGCCACCAGCATTGGCGTGGAAGCTACAGCCCGTGCAGCCCACGAACTGGGATATAATATCTCCTTTGCAACAGATGCGATGACAGACCGGGGTATGGATGCCCATGAGCACAGCATGAAGAATATCTTTCCACGAATCGGTGAACTCGGTACCACATCAGACATTCTGGCCAAACTGTGAAACAGGAGGCTAAGAAATGAATCTGAACAATACATTCCGTGCATTTTCGAACAGAAACTATGCCTTGTTCTTCACGGGTCAGAGTATTTCCCAGGTCGGAACATGGATGCAGCGTACAGCTGTCATGTGGGTCATTTATACCCTTACCCATTCCGAATTCATGCTGGGCTTTGTCATCTTTGCACAACAATTCCCTTCTTTTATTTTGTCTTTATTCGGAGGTATTGTAGCGGACCGGTATAACCGTCATAAAATATTGCTGATCACCCAAACGGCAAGTATGATACAGGCTGTTTTGCTGGCTATATTGGTCTGGACGGGCCATGTGGTCATTTGGGAAATCCTTAGCCTGAGCGTGATCCTGGGTATTATCAATGCTTTTGATATGCCGGCCCGCCAAACCATGATCCATGACATGGTTGATAACAAGGAAAATATAGCAAATGCCCTTGCGCTTAATTCAGCTATGGTGAATATGGCAAGACTTGCAGGACCGGCTTTATCCGGTATTGTGCTTCAGGCATTCGGAGCAGGAACCTGCTTTTCCCTCAATGCACTCAGCTTTGTAGCCGTCTTAATCTCCTTGCTAATCATGAAATTTCCGGAATCCAGTCCTGCTGCTGTCCGGAAAAAAGTAAGCTCGGAGCTTTATGAAGGATATCAGTATGTTAAACATACCCCTTCCATTGCAGGTATATTGATTGTACTGACAACCTTATGTCTTTTCGTGATGCCTTATGATACAATACTCCCGGTTTTTGCCAAAGTCATTTTTAAAGGAGATGCTGCCACATTCGGATATATCAGCAGTTGTATCGGTCTGGGAGCTATCCTTGCAAGCCTGATACTTGCTTCCCGTCCGAAATCATCTTCCCTCCTGGTTCCGTTAGTTCTGAGTATCGCATTATTAGGGCTTGGCCTGATGGTATTTTCCACTATTACCTCTTTTCCTTTATCCTTACCATTCTCCGTCCTGATCGGAATTGGCACCCTGACACCCATGACAGTCTGTATAACAATTGCTCAAATGGAAGCCGCAGCTCCGATGAGGGGGCGTGTGATGAGTTTTGTCGCTTTATCCTACTTTGGAATGTTACCGTTGGGCAGCCTCCTTACTGGCAGTCTTTCACAGAAATATTCCGCTCCCCTTGTCATGTTCATACAAGGTGTTATAGCCTTACTCATTGCCCTGAGCTTCGGTATTTACCAAAGATCACTGCGGCTTAAGGAGAAGGCTGATTAATTCTTCTCAGTATTTCTGAGGAACCAGATTCTGCTCCTGCTTGGGAGGCCTTACATAGTTTTCGTCCGACTTACGTGAGCTCAGCTTAAAGGGTTTGGAAGTGACATCCTTGTAATGGATTTTTGACAAGAGATGGCTGATACAATTCAGTCTGGCACGGCGTTTATCATCCGCCTCTACCACATACCAGGGCGATAGCTTGGTATCTGTATAGGTAAACATATCATCCTTGGCATGCGAATATTCCACCCATTTGTTCCTTGACTCGATATCCATGGGACTTATCTTCCATCGCTTAATCGGATTTTCAATTCTTTCCTGGAATCGCCTTTCCTGTTCTTTGTTACTGACGGAAAACCAATATTTAATCAGAATCGTTCCTGAGCGTATGAGCATGGCTTCGAATTCGGGACAGGAACGCAGGAATTCCTTGTATTCTTCCTTTGAACAATACCCCATCACTTTCTCCACTCCGGCACGGTTATACCAGCTTCTGTCGAACAAAACCATTTCACCTGCTGCAGGCAATTCGGATACATAACGCTGAAAATACCATTGTGATTTCTCCTTCTCGGTTGGTATGCCCAGGGCAACAACTTTACATATACGGGGATTGAGAAAGGCTTCGATGGTCTTGATGGCTCCGCCTTTACCGGCTGCATCCCGCCCTTCAAATACAACAACTACTTTAAGTTTCTTCTGCTTCACCCATTCCTGGAGCTTCACCAGTTCTATACCGAGCTTGTTCAGTTGCTTATCATAATCCCTGAACTGAAGCTTTTCTTTCTGGTCCATTGCAATATCACCCTGACGGGTTCTTTTCTGGGAGTTACCAAAAATCTCCTCCTCTTTTTTGTGTTTCTTTTTTTTCATGTTAGTTCTATTTAAAAGTTCAGGTTCATTCTTTCATATCGTTGAGCAAAGCCCTTTAATCAGGGTGAATATCCGGCCATAAGCTTATCCAGCTGACGTTGTTTACCACTGTTACGCAATTTACGTGAAGAGTTTGTAAAATAGCTATGCTTTGAAAGGAAATCAATTTGCATTTTCATCCATTCCCTTTCTTCCAGTGGTTTCCCGTGGAGACTAAGCTCCTTCTGCAGGGTTTGGGCAATCTGTGTATAATCTGTGCGGCCAAGATAATCCAGATCGGCATCCACCATGATTTCTTCCATCCTGTTCCCGGGTTGCTGTGGTATTTTGGTAGCCATGATCATACCGCAAATCGTTTCAATATCTTTTTCCGAATAGGTAAATTCCGGTAATAGTTCACGGGCCAGCTCTGCTCCCAACACTTCATTGTCTGTATAACGCCTGATAAACCCGGAATCATGAAGCAAAGCTGCTAGTTTTATCAGCTCGGTCTGATGAAAATCCATGCCTTCATGTAAGGCTATTCCCGAAGCTACATCACACACATCCAGCGTATGATGCAACCCGTGATAAGGCAAATCAGCAGGCAATTCCATTTTCAGTTTTTTCACAATGCTGGCTTTTGCATGCCTGAATGCTTCACGTTCTGTTTCCTTTACAACAAAATACATTTTTAATTCTCCTTTTCCCTTGGCAGCCAGCAAGCCTCTGAATTCACATTCATATTGATCCTTGATTCGCTGATAGGTTGCTTCCGAAATATTGAGTAATCCCGGAACACCGCTGCTCTCCATACGGGAAGCTGTATTAACGGTATCGCCCCAGACATCATACGTAAATTTCTTCGTCCCTACCACACCGGCTACAAGCGGGCCGGAGTGAATACCAACCCTCATCTCCCATCCCAATCCCGACTTTTTTTTACGTTCTTCCAGGAACCGGATCATATCCAAAGCTGCGCGTACACATTGTATGGCATGCAGATCCGATTCATTGGGAATACCGCAAACAGCCATATAGGAATCCCCAATCGTCTTGATTTTCTCAATACTGTGCTTTTCTGTGATATAATCGAATACCTGGAAAATCTGATTAAGTTCCGACACCAGCTTCTCAGGAGATATATTGGCCGCTGTAGCGGTAAAATTTTTGAAATCTGTAAACAAGACCGTCGTTTCTGTATACCTGTGCGGAGTGATAGACCCTTTTTGTTTCAGCTCATTTGTCAGCTCCACAGGCAGGATATTATAGAGTAAGCGTTCCGATTCTTCCTTTTCCAGTCTCAGCTCCCTTGTCCGGACCTTTACAACCCCTTCCAGAACCTCATTCTGCCTTTCCATATATTCCCTTCTCTCCTTTTCCTGTCTTAATACTTCCATAGCCAGGCGCTGGTTTTCAATAGCTGTAACAGTCAGGTTTGTCAGTAACTGAAGAAAATTAAGATGCTTGATGAGCTTGCTGATATTCAGCTCTTCATTATTGACATCGCCCAGGAGCAAATAGGCGAGCGGTCTCTCTCCCTTGTAAACTGGAATCACTATATCGAAATATTTCAAAGAATCTTCTACTTCCGCATTCACAGATGTTATTTCCTTAAGATGTAATACGTCCCTTTCAATATCAATCTGCTCCAGCTCATCCTCAGTAAAACCATAATAAAAAAGACAGTCCCAGGTTTCATTGAGGCTGAACAGGGCCAATTGTTCAATCATAAGCTGATCCTTAACAAAGTATTTGAACTTTTCGATGACTTCTTCAAGTGTAAAATCATTCTGAATCGTTCTTGTAATATCCAGCAAGGCTCCAAGTTGCAGCTCTTTAATCAGAACTTTGGCTTTGAGATGTTCTATTTTTTTACCTACCAGATCCTTAATTTCCAAATGACTCATTCGTCAGAAACTTTAGTAGAATATAATACTTACTCAGCTCTCCTGTAAAGTTTTCAATTCAATATCACTCAGCCTTAAACGGTTCGAGATAACAAACGCGAGTTTTTCAAAAAATTTCCCGGCAATTTCCGGATGTGCTGCACAAACCTTATCAAAGGTTTGGCGCTTGAGAATGTAGAGTACTGCTTCTTCTGAAACAATGGCATTGGCTGAACGTTTCCGTTTATCCAAAAACGCCATATCTCCGAAAAAACCACCTTTTGTAATGGTCACCAAATGATAGGTAGCTCCCCCATCCAGAGGAAGAACTATTTTTACTTCTCCTCCTCCTACGATGAATATTTCATCACCTTCCTCATGGATTTTAAAAATCTCTTCATCCTTATACATATTTCTTTGTTCCAGACAGGAAAGTAAGGCACCGAGGACTGGCCCTGAAAATCCTGTAAGGAGTTCTGTTTCCTCTGGCTTCAGAATACGTTTATCATCCTTGTTCCTTTGTTCTGTCAGAATTTCATCTTCCACCCATTCCAGGGCACTATCAAGGTTGTCGTAATATTTTATATGTTCATTCTCAGACAAACCCAGTCTTTCAATGTATTCTTTTACATTTTGTCCAGAAGGCAGACTCAGGGGAACAGAAGTAAATATGAGGAAACCATCCTGATCCTTGATACGGCCGAGGATTTGCTTAATACGGTTGGCGGCTGTATAATCCACCGACTGAACACGTCGCATATCAAGCAATACATACTTGCTATTACCCAACAGGGGTTCTATTTCTGCAAGGAGCTGGTCAGCCGTGCCAAAAAAAAGCTGCCCCTGAAGCTCCATGATCAGGGTATGAATTCCTTGTGCTTCCAGTATTGCTCGTTCAGCTGTGACACGGCTTTTTTTAGAGAACAACTGATTTCCGTATGCCTTGCGGCGAATCACCGATGTACGCATCTGCTCTCTCAGAAACAGCACAATAGCCAGGGCAATACCCACACCCGCTGCAGCAATCAGGCTCATTGTTACAGCAGCTATAACAACCCCCAGGATAACACAGAAATCAAAAACCGTTGTTTTGTGTTTGAGCAGGGAAAGACTTTTATAATCCAGCATACGGATTGCAACAACAATCAGAATACCCGCCAGGGCTGAAATAGGTATCCAGGCTACAAGCTTTCCGAACAGGAGCAATACAAGAAGTGCCGAGAAACCGACTATCACTCCGGATAATTTTGTTTTGGCACCACTGTTCATATTTACAAGGGTGGCCCCCATAGTCCCTGCACCGGGAATACCGCATAAAAGTGCGGAACTTATATTACCCATTCCCTGGCCTACGAGTTCCTTGTTTGAGTTGTGACGTGTATAGGTCAATGCATCAAGCACTACACAGGTTTTGAGTGTATCAATGGAAAGTAACACGGCAAGCGTAAGCACAGGAATAAAAATGACCCCAAGACTCGAAAAATGAAGGGAAGTCATCATCGTCCATTGATTGGAAAACAAACTGCCTATACTTGACAGGGAGGCTGACACAGGCCCAATAATAAGGGTATTGCCATCCTGCCGGAGCAGCGAGGAATCCCAGATGGAAAGCAGGAAATAAGTACCGATTCCTGTAACCAATGCAATGATTGCAGCCGGGATTATTTTAATGATTTTTGAAATCAGCAGCATGGTCACAATAGTCACACCTCCAACAACAATACACTCCCAGTTCCAGTAATGCGTACTTGTTAATGAGTCGGCTACACTCACCCCTTTTGCTATTCCTGCAAGTTTTGGAAGCTGTCCTATGAAAATCAATACCCCTACTCCGCTCAGGTATCCGGTTACTACAGGATAAGGTATATACTTGATGATTTTGCCTCCACCCAGTTTACCAAGGGTTATCTGAACCACCCCGGTGAAGAATGCGATAAGAGCAATATAAACAGGGATCAGTTCCTTTTGTACCGTCCCTTTACTAACCATTTCACTGACAAATACAGCTAAAACAGCTGCGGCAGGAGCGCAGGGAGCTGAAACCAGGCGTTTGGTACCTCCGAAAAGAGGTGCAAGCATCCCAAGGGCTATGGTGCCAATAATTCCGCCAAGGGCTGCTTTGCTGGAAAAAGACGGTCCTAAAGGAGCATAAATGATTAATCCGAAAGCAATGGCTGAAGGGAGAGCAACCAGCATGGCTGCTGTGCCACCGAATACATCGCCCATGACTGCAGCCGCTGAACTTTTTTGATCCGAACCCATTTGTTAATGATTTGGTGATATGCAGGACAAGTTCACCTTAAATCACTTTACAATTTATGATATTTATCAGGAAGTTTCATATATAAGCCAGGGGCCTTCTTCTTTAAATGAATCAACCCTGTTCACCCTAATTCAACTACCTTTGCAAACTTTAGTAATCAGAGCAAATGAATATTTTTAAATTATTGACAGAAAACAGGGATGAAACTTTCATTCCACCAGCCGCCAACTGGAAAGCAGCCACTGAACTGGGACTGAAAGATGCAACCTGGGTGAATTTTATTCCCCTGCTCAACGGAGGCTATTTCTTTTCCCGCTCCCTCCATATTTACGGGCTTTGTACAGAGCCTTCATCCCACAGCATCCTGCATATCAATAACCTGATCCGCAATCTGTATGGAGATCTGATCAGGGACGAGGTATTTTTTGCATGCGACTTATTTGGAAACCAGTTCGGTTTTAGCAAAGAAGGAATATCTTTCTGGAATATAGAAACGGCCGAATCGGAAGTCGTTGCCGAAGATTTCAGGGAATGGATGAGTGTGCTCGAAGTGGAAACAGACTATTTCACCGCTGAACCACTCGCTATTGAATGGCAGGATACACTGCGCCCTCTGGAATGGGATGAAAGACTCACTCCTAAAACTCCGTTTGTTATCGGCGGGGAATATACCCCCTCCAACCTCAAAGCAGGGAGATTTGATGATATTGCACGTTTCAATGCTGCAATAGCTAAACAAATATTCGATTTGCCTGATGGTACTGCAATTGATCTGGAGACGATAGATATTCCGGATACTCAATAGAACACGGATTATCAAGATGATCATGATAAAAAATAATTTTCAGTGATGATTTTATCTGTGAAAATCATAACAATCATGAAAATCCGCGTTCTATTACGACTTGATTTGTATTGAAATCGTTTCAGTTCATTAATAAAGGTCCATTCCAAGCCTTATCCCCGTACTGATCTGTTTCCCATTCGAGAACCCCTCCACAAAGTCAACCCTGAACTTAAACCGCTCTATCCCTGCCGAAAACTCCGAGTAGATGTTCTTGCCGTCGGTACTGAATGCACTGGCTTTGATAATCTCTTCAAGTTTCAGCTTTTTAAGCAAGGGTATCTTATTGAAGATAAACCCTCCGAAATAATGTTCTATATGCCCTTCCACAAAATGAGTATTGGTGCTGTTGGTATAATAAGGAAGCAATTGAAAATCAGAAGTGGCAAAACGTGAAAACAAGGTTTGGTTTGCGCTGAAATGATACCAATCCATAAAATACATTTTGCTGCTGTTGGGAAAGGTACCGGCCTTGAATGAAAAAGATGTGTTTCCCAGAAGTTTCAGACTAAGATCATAATCGAGGCCAAGGGAAATGAAATCATAATCCATATCGCTTCCGGGTAAGGCAAGTCCCTTTTTATAGGTAAGGAACAGTATAGGATATTCAGGGTCGGATAGTATCTTCTCATGAGGCATCGTGTAAAAGCCTTGTTTGATTACATATTTAATCTGAATACCTAAAGTTAATGCATTATTGACCGCAAAGGAGTTCCCGTGATTGGATGAGTCTACCGGATCATTGGATGTATACCTGTTTGCAGATTTTATCCAGACATCGTCACTCCTGTTGTTTAGCGGACTTCTCTTGGCATATTCCAGACCCGGAATAAGATAAAATCCATTGAATAGTTCGGAACTGTGTGTCAGATTCACATAATTTTTTGAATACAACTTGAGGTAATTTTGCCCGTTGAGCAAGGAATACAGGGAATTGATAAGCGGCAGGATGGGATTGTTCCCGTTAAACTGAGCATACTCCTTCCCCGCTGAATAACTGAGTTTTGCGAATGCTTCGGGTTTCCAGGAATAATTACCAAACAGGGAGCCGTAAAAATCCTTGTTTGAAAAGCCATAGCCGGCTGTAGCACCCAGGGTATATGATCTGTTCCTTTCCAGCCCTTGCCTGAAACTGAATTTACTGCCCGGATTAAAGCCCTGAACCGTATTAAATTCAATGCCTTGAAGCGGCCCATCGAGGGTCCAGGATCTATGCTTAAATGTATTATCATGAGTATAACCCATGAGGAGATTGGGAATATGAAAACGATTATGTTTCCTGTCTGCCGAATCCTTATACGACCTTGAATCCCTTATTACCTGTATGCTATCCTTACGCCTGTAATCTTTTTTCTCATCAACCGTAAGGGGTACAGGACGATAGCGGTTCCAGTAAGCCGTGTCTTTTTTATTGGCATCTTCCTGAATATGGAGGAGTTCATTGTTGAAATAGTGAGGGGGGAATTCAGGATTCAAAACATAATTGGAATTAAGCCCAATATACGTACCGGTAAATACCATACCGAACAAACGTATACTGAAATTGAACCTATTTGAGATAATCATCCAGACATCCTTCTTCACCGGAACAAACACCTGATTCACGTGGAGGGTATCCACCCATTCAATCTGTGAGTCCTTTGTCAGAAACAATTCCAGGCTGTGTATTCTCCAGGTACTGTCCATGATATTGATAGTGCCGGAGAACACCGGATCATTTTTCCTGCGAGGGATGACCTGGATTTTGTGAATAGCCTGCCCCTCTTCATAAAATGTGCCGATCATCTTGTACCGGTAGCTGAGCATGGCATTGGAAGCAAGCGGGGAAATGAACCCACGGTCGCTCAAAGAAGGAACCACCAAGAGGTTCTCATAAAAATTAAAGAGCATATCTGAAGCCTGGTTATAGCTGAAAGCCTTGTTATCACCACTTACTTTGGATGAGATCATCTCTTCCCGGATCTGGCTATTTTGTTTAAAATTAAACCGAGAAACGGATTCACTCAGGTAAATGATTCCGCTGGTGGTATCGATAACACCGTTAACCTGCACCTGGACCTTCTTGCCCATAATCCTGGATGGAATTTTCAGCAGGCGTTGCACTCCTTTTATATACACATCGCAGCTGTATGCATCCACTTGTTCCAGATAATGCTTGCGCTGCTTCTGAGCCTGACGTATAATGGCATAAGCCGGATCCTCGGCATTTCCGTCTATAACGGCAGCCCTGAGCTGGACTACTTCCGGTTCCAGCTTCACATTCACCACCCTGGTTTCTTCACCTGCTTCCAGGTGTTCTGTATGGGGCTTATAACCGAGATACTTGTAAATGATTTCACAGCTCCCGGGAGGGAGATCAAGTTTATAGGCTCCCTGAAGATTGCTGTTGGTTCCTTTCGTGGTTCCTTTGATATATATACTGGCATACGCAAGGGGGTGGCCCTGCTCATCGGTAACTGTGCCCGTAATACCGGCAGCCTGAAGCAACGACGTGCAAGCAAGGAAAAATAGCGTTATGCGGTAAACAGGGCTCATAAAACAAGAATACCCTGTTAAATTACGGAATCCGTGAGAATAGCGTATGTTAATACAGACCGGCCTTTGCCCGTATTCTTTATTATTGTAATATTGAATAAGAGTTCCCTTACACATTATCGGCCTTAGGTATGGAAGGAATGCTTCTCTTTTTACTCTTAGTGGGATCTGTCTATTTTCTGATTGCCTCCATTAACAATACAGGGAAACTGAAAGGACTTTCCGATTACACCGGCCGTCTTGAAAAGAGGCTGAGGATTTTAGAAGAGAGGGAAAAAGCAAGGGAGAAAGAACAACAAACAGAAACAAAAGTTGTTCAAACCCCGGCTGTACAACCTTTAAATCCTAAAAAAGAAGAACTTAAACCACAGATACAGCCTGAACGCAAACCGGAACCCGTAGTTCAGCATGTTCCGGGTGTTGTAAAGCGGGATTCTCCGGTTTCTTCCGGTAATATTTCCATTGCCATACCTAAACAGGAGAAAATATTTACTCCTCCTGTTCCTGAAAAGGAAAAGGAACAGGAACAGGATGCCTGGTCCGGCATAGAAAGACAAATCATTGAAAACTGGACAGGAATTCTCGGGGCCGTTATCATGGTAGTTGGTGTAGGGTTTCTGGGAATATATGCTGCCCTCAAAATATCCGCATTCGGCCGATTCCTGCTTATCAGCGGGTTTTCCGTATTACTGGGAGGGTTGTTCTTCTACCTGCACAAAAAAGAAAACTGGATGAAGTTCGCACTGTGGCTACGGAGCAGTGCAGGAGCTATCTTTCTGTTTGCCTGTCTGGGCTCGGCAGGAATTCAAGGACTTAAATGGGTCGATGATTCATTTTGGGGGCTTTTGTTGCTTTGCTTTGGAATAAGTGTTAACCTGTACCTGGGTTATATCGGGGGTAGCCAGGTATTTGCTTCTCTGCATGTTACGCTTAGTCTGGTAGCACTACTCGTTGCTCCCCAAACTCCAGCTATTCTGATCATAGGCGGTGCTATCACCTTGTTCGGAGTTGCCATTACCTACAGGGAAAGATGGAATTCCCATCTGCTTCTTACCATTTCGGGCTTCTTTGCCTTCCATCTTTTCTGGTATTTTAACCAGACGAGTATCCCTTTCGGAACTAAAATCACCGGTATTGTAACAGTTGTGACAGTCAGCCTTGCTGTTGCATTGGTTCACTACCGCAAAGCCTACGCCACGAAGACTTTCGATACCCTCCCCTTTGCTGTTCATATGATCAACTGGTTCTATTTCGGCATAGGACTGTTGCTTCATTCAACAGGCGATCGCATTGCTACCCTTTTTATAGCCATAGGCTCAGTTGCCGCCTTCTTCCTGGCCCGCAAAGCCCGTAAACTTGAAATACGCTGGTTATATGTCACAGATACCCTGACTGCTCAGGCCGGAGCAATTATTGCCCTGGCTTCCCTTTACAGATGGGAAATTGACACCCATCTGATTCTTGCCTCTGTCTTTGCCGAAACCCTTTTCTTCCTTTTTATCATGTATACGGAAAGAGAAGAATTGTTATTCCGCATAGGCACTGTATTCCTTATCCTGTCAGGCTCTTTCCTGGCACTTACTTCATTCGCATACTATCACGGAGCCAGTCCGAATCAAATTATCAGTCATGCTTCCGCTTTATGCGCCTGCTTCTTTCTTTCCACCTTGTTTCTCGTTTACCTGCTCCGCAAGCAACAGGAGAATGACAATACGCATTTTAAAGAAATTGTAATCCTGGAAGATTCTCCCTTGCAGTTTCCTTTGCTGGGAGCCCTTTCCGGAATATTTTACTGCCTGCTATGCCTGTATTTATACCGTTTTTCCTGGTCTATTTACCCCCTTGTTAGTATTGGTATTATTTATTTACTGCTCCGGCACAGAAAACAAAAGATTGAATTTGGTATGACAAGCCTCCTTATGCTTATCGGATTCCATGCTGTGAACTGGTTTGCATTGAGCAATATGCAGGAAGGGCCCCGGATCAATTTATTTATGCAGGGAATCCCTCCTTTATTTCTTTCCTTTTTTGCCGCCAGGTGGAGCTGGGTTCACGGTTTGAAAAAACACCTGAACTGGTTAGGAATTTATCTGTTCGCAATTCATGTTCTGATTCTGACATACCTCACAACAGTGTCTGTATCCGTACATCTGCCGGGAGTAATCAGTCTTGTGCTCTCACTTCCTGCTCTTGTATTAGCAGGCTATTTTAACCAAAAGAAGGACAGTACAGAAAATGACAGGTATATTCTGCATATCGCCTATCTGTTTCTGTTATTCTTTCTTGCAAGGTATCTCCTGATTGACATACAAAGGGAAGATTTTCTGGGATCCTTTAAAATCAGCCTGCTGATAGAATTGCTTGCCCTGGCAGTGTTTTCAATATGGGCATTTGCAGGAAAAAATGTGATAACACCTTACCGAAGCTGGAATCTGATTCATCCTCTTTTTCCGGAACTGATCCTGGTTTTTGGAATGCATGCCATTGTTTTGGAATTAAACCAAAGTTATCATCCTTCTGTTTGGATAGTCCTTTCCTTTTGCCTAAGTCTTACCAGTAAATGGTTTCCGGAAAAACTCTCCCGCCTGGCCTTTTATTCAATTTTGTTCTATTGGCTGTCTGCTTTCCAAAATGCATTAATCTGTACCTCTTACGCTTCTCCTTCCATGCATGTATACCAGCAGGGATGGATGTGGGGATTAATCTCCATTCTTCTGCAATTTGCCTTTATTCTCCGGCATTACAAAAAAGGCACATTAAAGAATGTTCAGTTCCCTGTGGCACTGGAATTTATGAATGGGATTCCGGAACGTATAGAACGATACCGAAACAGCTGGCTCTTCTACCCGTTGATTGGCGGGACAAGCCTGTTTCTTTTCCGGACATTCGACCACTCAGTGCTCACATTCCTGTGGGTATTGGAATGCTTCATCATATTCAGCATGAGTATTTTTCTTAAGGAAAAACATTTCCGGTACATAGCCTTGATATCGCTGGGCTTATGTCTTCTCCGCCTTGTGTTTTATGATCTGGCAAGGGAGAGCACCCTTACCAGAGCCCTGGTATTTCTGGGAGTTGGTATTCTCATGTTGGGTATGAATTCTATTTATACTAAATTCAAAAACCGTTTTGAATAAAATAGAGAAACTTTTTTTCATTATTTCCTTGCCAACGGTACCATTCCTGCATTGATCTGAGCCCTCAGACTTTCGATCTGTGCCGACAAGTCTGTTTTTAGCTCCTTATTTTCCTTTTTAAGCTCTATAAGCTCTTCCTGTTGTTTCATCAGGAGCTTATACAATTCCTGGGTGGCTGAAATATTTAATGTGGAAAGGCCTTCATAATCAACGACCCTGAAATCATTTACTTCTTCCCCATATACGAATACCTGATCCTCTTCTTTACAGGTAGGAACACCCCCTTTAAGCAGCAACGTATGTACATCGGGCATTGAAACAAGATCCAGATCAACATTACCATCAGCCGTTATAATACGGATTCGTTTGGAATCACCGTTCAGTACCAGAGGGTCTTGAAAAGTGATCCGGAATAAATCCCCATCTTTTTTCATACCGGCCTGTTTATATATATCGGGAATGAATCCTGTTGTTTTACTCACAACCTGAGGGTAGACGTTTTCTACCTCCTGAGCTATGACTTTTTTGAATGATTTATTACCCCACAATACCTTGTCTTTCATTTCGTAATCAGTCACCAGTATGGAATTCAGCACAGCCAGATCCTGTATGGAATTACTTCTGTTTTTTATATCCTTGATACGGGCATCACTCTGGGCTGTAAATTCAGAGCTGATGACCCTGCCTGAGAACCTTGCACTGAAATTAACGGTACCACTGGAGCCGGAAGTAAAGCCTGTACCTCCTGTCGGTGAAAGATAACCGAAACTGGAAATGGAAGTACTTGTAACAGCCTGTACATCCAGGGGGTAATTGGGAGAAGCAGTTCCTATTCCTACATTACCTGCATTCGTAATACGCATACGTTCATTGAAATAAGGCGCTCCTGCTTTACCTGTCGAAAAAATGATGGACTTGCTTGTATTGGTATTAGCCACATACATATCATTACCGGATCCCAGGAAACTTACATCATCACCTAATCCGATATTATAAGAAGTCGGGAAATTGAAATTCGAATTATTTATCCCCATCCATACATAGCCGGTCAGATTGGTTCCATTATCGGCCGTAGCCGAGAACCCGCTCTGGGCTTTCAGACCGGCGCTATTGTTCTGAACATTAACCTGCAAAAAATCGTCAATTGTTCCGGCAGAATTCAATACGGTATTGTTTGCAGTAGTCCCGTCTTCCACATCCAGTCGGCAAACAGGTGCATTGGTTCCCATTCCAATATATCCCGAATTGACTATACGCATCCGTTCATTGAAATAGGGAGCCCCAGTGGTTCCTGTCGAGAATATTATAGATTTAGTGGTATTTGCATTAGCCAGGTATAAATCCTGTCCGCTGCCCAGGAAGCTTACATCATTGGCTAAGCCGATATTATATGCTGTAGGGTAATTGAATGTGGAGTTATTGATTCCCAGCCATGCAAAGCCTGTGGTGGCTGAACCATTGTCGGCCGTTGCTGCATACCCGCTTTGTGCATGTGTACCGTTACTCGTATTCTGAACATTGTATTGCAGAAAATCATTGATACTTCCTGTTGCATTAATCACTGAATTAACTGTAGTTGTTGAAGCGGCCACATCCAGCATAGACACAGGAGCAGCATTACCTATACCCACATTGCCGGCATTGGTGATACGCATACGTTCATTGAAATAAGGAGACGCTGCTGTTCCTGTCGAGAAAATGATAGACTTGGTATTATTGGCATTTGCAAGGTACATGTCCTGGCCACTACCCAGGAGGCTGACATCATTTCCAATTCCGATCGTATTTGCAGCAGGATAATTGAAGGCTGAGTTATTGATTCCCAGCCATGCAAAGCCGGAGGCATTAGTACCGTTATCAGCCAGGGCTGTATAACCGCCCTGAGCCTGAGTTCCTGTACTCTGGTTCTGGATTGTGTACCTTAGAATATCATTGATACCTCCTGTGGCATTCACAATGGAATTGACAGAAGTAGCACCCGAAGCTATATCCAGCTTGGATACAGGAGCGGGATTACCAATACCGACATTACCGGAAGCGCTCAAACGTATAACTTCGGTATTCTTGGTCCGGGCTACAAAATCAGTGCTGTCAATAGTACCGATGAAATTGGACCCGGCTGCAGTACCTGTATTACCTGCCAAATTCCAGGTCGCAGCTGAGTTTGTTGAAAAAGCCACCCACTTGCTTCCATTCCAATAATAAAACCCCGGAATTACATTATTGGGTGTCGATCCTGCCGTTGCAGTATTGTAAACGATTAGTCCGGTTTTAGGTGTTGCTGCGATAGGCGTTGAACTGTTCACGCCGGTAAGTGCAATATTGGGGATGGACAAACCCATTGTCGCGGACTGGATATCCAGCATAGCCGATGGGTCCGGATTGGTTCCGTTACCGCTGATCGAAATATTCTGAGCCTGTAACATACCCGGCTTCAGAGAAGCCAGGATCAGGAAAATAAGCAGGTGTTTTTTCACGGTATGGGGTATTACAATCAGTTTACGGATGGATAAGGAGTTTTCGGGTATCGTGATAATGATCCGATTGAATGCGGAACAAATAAATACCGCTTGCAAAAGGGAAGCTAATCGCATTGTTGTTTATACCCGCATGAACTGCAAAGCTTTGTTCAGTAATTATTTTCCCATTCATATCAAAAGCAGTTAACCGGATTTGTTCATCCCAAAGGCTGTTTAACTGAAAATAAACGTTGCCGGAGCCTGCATACATAGTCAGTCCCTGTTTGAAAGTGGGGTTTGTAGTGACAGCAAGTGGTGAGCTATTATCCAGTAAGGTCCAGCTACGGTATCCGGAACCTCCCATCTGACCAGGCGCCAGGGATACATTATTCACTGTACCGATTGGTGTACCCGGGGTATTCACCCCGCTTTTCGGAAAGACATCCCAGCTGTTCTGTGCTATATTATAGGCCTCAGCCTGGAGGTTCTGAATATTGATACTGTTACCTCCGTTTACATCCGCTTCGGCATTGATATAGGAAAAACGAAGATCAACACCGGGGCTGGTACTGTAGTTGAATGCATCGATGATCCAGAACCGGTCTATTGCCCGGCCTGAGTTCTCATTGACACTGCTATTCGTCATATTAGTTACATCAACCGGCATATAACTGACATTATCCCATCCTGTGGCCCTGGCAAATGGCCTTGTACAGGAGAACTGAATATTGGCATTGGCTGTGCCGGTTCCCGCTGCTGTTGGTGTAAGCGTAAGCGGAAATGATTCACCAACAGAGGAAATCAGGGGGAGGGTTATAGGTGTCGTTCCATTAATCAGATTATATTTGGTAATGCTGAACTCTGACTCCATCATAATTCCATTCACCCCCCCTCCTCCTGTAATTATCGGTACTGCAGCAGGGTTATTGAACGTGAGGTAAGCGGAACCTGACGATGAATTACCGCCATTGATATGAATGATGGCCCCCCCGTTGAACAGTAACTGGGATGTGACTGAACATGGAAGGCAAAGCAGAAGCAGCCAGACAAGGTAACTTGAGCTGTAATGGCTGAACCGGATTATCTGGTTCCTGAAATTCATATTGAAAGTCTGAGTAAGGAAAGCCTTATATTCTGAAACCAAGATAGTTGTAGTTGAATTCTATCTTTCTACAAAACAGGGGTATTTCTTACATAGGTAATATCCGGAAGCAATTTTAATACATGACGAAAATCATCGTAAGGTTAGCCTTGCAATGACTTACTTAGCAGTATAGTTTTATTTCAACCGAATCTAAGTAATTACCTATGTGCTTTTCAGCCACTGCCAGTTTTAGTGCGGGAGCAGTACTGTCTGTTATAGGAATTGCAGCTCTTAATAAAGTCAAAAATGAAAGCCAGTTGTTCTTTGCCGGAATCCCCCTGCTATTTGCCCTCCAACAAATAAGTGAAGGAACCCTCTGGCTGGCCCTTACCTACCCTTCACTTGCATTTCTAAAGATATTTACAACACATATGTTCATCTTCTTTGCCCAGGTTATATGGCCCGTATGGGTTCCTTATGCATTGTACAGGATTGAAAAGGATAGAAAACGAAAAAAAATACATACAATTTTGGTTGGCACCGGGGTCATTGTAGCAGCTTATCTGGGTTATTGCCTCTGGCACTACCCTTTGTTTGCAAGTATTGGCTGCAATCATATCTTTTACCTGCAAAGCTATCCGGAAACATTCCGGAATATTGGCGCCGTAATGTATATCATAGCAACAATTATCCCTTGTTTTATTTCCACAGTAAAGCGTATGTGGCTCCTGGCGATAGCAGTTCTTATTTCCTATATCCTGGCACGCATTTTTTACACGGAATACACCGTATCTGTGTGGTGCTTCTTTGCATCCATTATCAGTATTATCATCTGGATGATACTGAAAGAGCATAAAACGTCTGACTTTCCTGAACAATTGCATAAAGCCTGAAACAAGTCCGGCTTTGTCAGTTGTGCTTCATTTGCACAGGGCGGCCCAGAGCCCACAGGCGTTTGGCATGAGAAATGAAGGCTGCCTTCAGACTGGGTTTCAGATTATAATGAATACCGAATTCCATAGCCGTACGTTGTACGATCGGAGCGAGATTATGGTAATGCATATGGCAGGTATGGGGAAAAAGATGATGCTCGATCTGAAAATTAAGTCCGCCTACATACCAGTTAAGCAATCGATTGTGACGTCCGAAGTCAGAAGTTGTAAGCAATTCATGCACAGCCCATTCATTATGGACAACCCCATCCTTGTCGGGCAGAGGCTGTTCCGTACCTTCTACCACATGAGCCATTTGAAATACCGTGCTCAGAATCATTCCGGTTGTAATATGCATCAGGCAAAAGCCTATAAGTATCTGCCACCAGGCATAATCAGTCAGCCAAAGAGGAAGACCCAGAACCAACAGCAGATACACAATCTTGGTCACGATTAATTTGAACATTTCCGTTCCTGGTTTTTTATGTTGTTCCTTTGTAATACCCGAACGGTTGAAATCAACCAGTTGGGCTATATCCGTCACAAATTTACTGAGGGTCATGAGTCCATACAGTACATAGGCATAGAGGTATTGAAAACGATGATACTTTTTCAGCGGAGTATGTTCACAAAGCCGGATAACAGCCTTGGTTTCAATATCCTCATCCATACCTTCTATATTCGTAAAGGTATGGTGAAGCAGATTGTGCTGAATTTTCCAGTTAAAGGTATTACTGCCCAGGAGGAACATGGAAAAACCAAAGAGTTCATTCACCCACTTCTTTTCTGAAAAAGCTCCGTGCACAGCATCATGCATAACACCCATTCCTACCCCGGCTTCTCCTATTCCCATCATAATTACCAGCAGAAAAGCTCCCCATAAAGGCAGATGGATTGTCAGCAACAGTATAAAAGGCGCAAGATACATGCCCAGGATAAGAAATGACTTAACTACCATGGCAGCACCGCCTTTGGTGCTCAATCCCTTTTCTTTGAAATAGGCATTCACATTTTTCCTGACAGCATGGGCAAACAGTTTCTGGGCAGGATCATCACCAATAAATTTGACAGTTTTCATGAACTAAGGTTTTATAGGCTCATAGCTGTACAAAGGTCTGGCAGAAAACGGCCTGTTTCCGTGACACTTGTCACATCACTAAATGATATTTATTACCTTTCACACTGGAATCCCTTTTGAAAAAAGAGGGGAATATCTTAATTTCGTTTACATCTAAAACTGAACCGTCATGAAAGAATTCATGCTTTTTATACGTAACAAACCCGATTCCAAGAATTCGTTTTCCGATACCCGTCACAAGGAGTTCCTGAATGCCTGTAAAACCTATATTGAAAAACTGCAAAAGGGTAAACAACTGATCTCAGCTCAACCACTGGTAAGGGAAGGGAAAATGATTTCCGGACCCGCTTCGGGATGGAAGGAAACATCTTTCCAGGAAGGAAATGATGTCATGGTAGGGTATTACCATATTCTGGCGCATAATCTGGATGAAGCTATTGAACTGGCCAAGGGAAACCCTGAATTCTCTTTTACAGATACGGCAAGGATAGAAGTGAGACCTGTTAAAATGAAGGAAGAAACAACAGGGTATGTTTACCCTGACAAGCAGAACAACACCTAAACACTAGTTCGAAACTATATAATTAAGCATGAAAAACCTGCCTGTGCACCTGTTCTTTATTTTTATCATGCTCGGCACCCCTATGTGTATACTGGCTCAAAAAGTGGTGACCGGAAACCCGAATAAACTTGACCAGCAGTTTGTCCCCATCTCAGGCTCTGTTTTTAACAAAAAAACAATTGCTCTTATGAATGAAGCTCAGAATTCATTGGAAGTTTCAGACTATGAAGAAGCGCCCCGGGTCGGAAATAAGCTAAACAGCCTTGACGAGCAGTATATCCCTAAAGGTAACAGGTTGTTCATTGCCAAACCGGAAGAGAGATCCATCGATTCTGAATAAAGTCTATCTTTACCTTACAATCACAGCCCCTATTGATATGTACAAAACCGTACTCTGTAACATTGTGTTATTACTTTTCCCTTGTCTGTTTGCAGGTTCTCAGACAATGACACCTGTAACAGGCTTCGGTACCAACCCAGGAGCACTCAATATGTATAAGTATGTACCAACGGGTATCAGCGGCCCTGCCCCTCTGGTAATTGCCATGCACGGATGTACTGAGAATGCCAGCACCTTTGCATCCCAGACAGGATGGAACAAACTGGCCGACCTTCATAAATTTTATGTCATTTACCCCGAGCAGGTCAGTGCCAATAACAGCAGCCTTTGTTTTAACTGGTTCGACACTACCGATGTTAACAGAAATGTAGGGGAAGCCCTGAGCATTAAACAGATGGTTGATTATATGAAAACCAATTACAGCATCAATGCAGCGGAAATATTCGCCACCGGAATTTCTGCCGGTGGAGGTATGACGACCGTTATGATGGCTGCCTACCCTGATATTATCAATAAAGGAGCAGTTATGTCGGGAATAGCCTACAAGGCAGCTACCGATCCTGCAACAGCATATACGGCTATGAGTAGCGGTGTCACTAAAACACCCACCCAATGGGGTGCACTGGTAAGGGCTCAGAATCCGGGTTATACTGGTGCTTATCCACGCGTTGCCATCTTCCAGGGAACAGCTGATTATACAGTCAACCCGGCCAATGCAACGGAAATCATGAAGCAGTGGACCAACCTCAATCATGCTGATCAGACTGTTGATTCCACAAACAGTTCTTTCCAAGGCAATTCCAGTGTAGCTCTCACTATTTATAATGACAGCTCCAGGGTACCTGCTGTATATATGTATAAAGTGACGGGCATGGGCCATGCCATTGCAGTGGATACAGGATCTTGTCCCCGCAAAGGCGGCACCACCGGCACCTATGCCGTTGAAGAAATCAATTTCCATTCCACCTATTGGGCTGCTGATTTCTTCCAGCTTATACCCGGACCTTATGCCATAACGGGCTCTGTCAATGTTGCTGTAAGCGCTTCCGGAATTGTATACAGTGTTCCGTCTGCTAGCGGATCCAGCTTTTTATGGACAGTTCCTCCCGGAGCAACCATTATGAGCGGACAAGGCAGCAACAGCATCACCGTCCATTTCGGCACCCTGAGCGGGTATGTGGAAGTGACCGAAACACCGGCTACAGGCTGTAAAAAGGATGCGGCCAAACTCTGGGTCAATGTTGGTGTCGCTACTGTCATCGGGGAAGGCCCATTGCCCATAAGCAGAATGTATTTTATACCGGGCGAGAACAGGTTACAGACAGATAACATTCCGGTGCAGGCTTTACCCACTTTGCACATTTATTCGATAACCGGTCAAGATTGTACATCTTCTTATTCAATAGAAGGCTCTTCTGTGTTACTCCATAATCCTCTTCCCCGGGGTATTTATGTGATCAGTATGCAGGATGGGGAAAGACGGCTTTGTGGAAAGATTGCTGTGTTCTGATTAGCAGCTGATTACCTACATCCAGGCACTACTAACTTACAAACAGACGCTACTACCTTCGTAGTACAAGCTACTACGAACGAAATACACGCTACTACGCTCCTTGTAGTTGCTCCTTGGAGGTAAGGAAATCTAATTTATTGAAAATGAAGCTGTTTTATTCCTTTTTCCTCCTCAAATACAACCCTAACTCCCAGTCACTCAACTTAATTGAGTCTTTACTGAAATAAAGTGTCCGTCCATAGGCATTGTATTCATCCGGAAACTTCTCCAGCCAGGCATCCTTGATCAGATAGATCTTTTCACAGGTCATGACACTATCAGTGCAGCGTTCGCTTCGTCCGTCTTCATAAGGAGTAGCTTTAATCAGTTCCGGATTGAGGGCTGCCGGAAGGTAGGAATGCCAGTAGTCGCCAATAATGCCGCAATGGCCCAGGTTTTGCAGATCTTTCAGTTCTGATAAACTTCGTTCATTAAAATCACGGTTAATTTTAAGCCGGTAAATACGGATCTCTGAAAAAGCAGAACTGACCAGGAGTACTGCCAGGCAGGTATTAAGGAGTATTCCTGCCCTGTCAGTCAATGCCTTATCGGCCATAACCAGCAAACAAAGCATTAAACTGATGTAAGGATAAGTCTGATACCATCCGTTGAAATTGTTAAGCGCCACCCATTTAGACAAAAGCATCAGACATTCTCCACCCAGAAAATTCAGGAAGAAAAAGAGAGCCAGAACAGAGATCTGTTTGTTCCGGGTCTTTATGTACAGCCAAAATATTCTGGCAAGTAACAGACTCAGTACAACCATCAGCCAGTGATGCAGAGCGCTCAACATCCCCTGCCATCCTCCCAATATATGCGTAAATACATGAAAATATTTTCTTGCTCCGTTCAGTATGTTCTCCTTACTTCCCATCCAGGTAGTATTATAGGAAGCCACTGGTCTGCTTACCGATTTGGCATACAGCACAAAACCAATTCCAAGCAGGGCCATCAATAAGACAATGCCCGCACTTATCCGGAAGGAAGCAATACGTTCAAGGAGACTCTTCTTATCCAATATGAACATACAACACAAACATATCATCAGGGCAAGAAAGGCTACAATAGTCATATCGGACGACCACAGGGCCATCATGAAGGAACCTGTTCCGCCGGCCAGGAACAAATAGCTGAGCATGTCCTTTTTGTACCCGGACTTTTTAAGGCAAAACAAACCCAGGGCTATGAAAAAAAACTGAGAAGCATAGGGATGACCGAGTCGCAGGAGATAGTCCATCTGATGAAGCGGAAAAAAAATCAGTATGGCAAGCAACAAACGGCTTATAGCCCTGTCCAGGAAAACAGACAGAAGCAGCACGGTGGCAAAAAGAACACTATATAACGCTATACTCGCAGCCAGTGCCGGACTGAGCTTCAGGACAGAGAACAATAAGTGCCCGAAAACAGGAATGAAACTTCCCAGCCTGTCCTGCCCCCAGAAATATAAGTCATTGGGCAGCTGACAGTCGTACGTCATGAGAATATGAACAGCATTGTCGGAATTCAAAAAAGGACTTTTCCAGGGCGAGAGGATAAAGAAAGACACAAGGGCAAGCAGAAACAATACCGGTATTTGTATACTTGAAGAAACCCGGATGCGGAATATACTGATCATAAATGATTTAAATCGAAATTTCGAATCCTAAAGTAGTGAATAATTCCGGGCCCCTGAAACCAATGCATCAGAAGCCACTTAGGGCTGAATTTTAATTAGATTTACAAAAAAAAGCACATGTACAGGCTCTTCTTTCTGTTCTCACCCGCTCCTATCCGATTCTTTATCCTAATTACATTTTGCTGCTTATGCAGTTTTATCAGGGCAAGCACTGTTACGGACACCATTAAACCAACCTTACATGGGCGGTATATCGTAATCAATCATTCCAGGCTGTGGGTAGAACTGGAAGGAAAAGGGCAGCCTCTCTTTCTTCTTTCGGGTGGGCCGGGGAGTTCACATGCTTATATGCATCAGTTTTCCAGGCTCAGGAATAAGCACCTGCTGGTTTATATGGATGGTTTCGGGCGGGGTCGTTCTGACACGGCAAAGCTCGCTTCAGAATATGGTTTAGCACGGGATGTGGAAGATATGGAAGGCATGCGCAAAGCATTGGGGTTTGATAAAATTGATATTCTGGGACATTCATACGGAGGCGTACTGGCTCAGGCTTATGCCATACGCTATCCGGATCATGTAGCGCATCTGGTACTGGCGAATACGTTTTTCAGCGGGGAGATGTGGCAGGCCAACGATGACAATTCCAATCATGAAATTGAAAGCAATTATCCGGAAGTGTGGAACAGACTAATGAAACTGAGGGCACATGGGCGTAAATCAGCCGATCCTGAACATCAGCAGGTGTATGGGGAAGTGCCGTATGGCTTTCTCTATGCTTATAATCCTGAAAAATTTGAACAGGAAAGCCGCACCGACACTTTTATGCCTTCAGAAAAGCTCATACCCCACCCCCGTAAAAATAATCCAGTGCTCTATTACCAGTTTGTAGGCGAAGACGGGGATTTTGTGGTTGGAGGAGATATAGGGAAAATGGATTTCAGGACTGATCTTGGCAAACTGAAAATGCCTATGCTTATTTATACCGGGCGTTATGACAGGGTGGCTATACCAAAGTTTGCGGTCTTGTACCATCAGTATGTGCCACAAGCCACCTTTATGATGTTTGAACGATCGGGACATAATCCTCAGGTGGAAGAGCCTCAGAAACTATATTCCATTATTGACAAGTTTTTTGCTGAACACCCCTGAGAAGCTTATCTTTTCTTTTTAAGGGTGATAACCGTTATTTCAGGCCATATACCCAATCGCCCGGGGAAACCCAGGAAGCCGAATCCTCTGTTTACATACAGAAAGCGTTTATCCTGTTCATACAATCCGGCCCACTGCTTGTATCGGAACTGAATAGGTGAAAACCGCCATCCCAGGAATTCAAATCCGAACTGCATACCGTGTGTATGACCTGAAAGTGTAAGGTGTATATGCGGACCGGACTGGAGCACTTGTTCTGTCCAGTGAGAAGGATCATGTGAAAGCAAAATCTTAAATGCATCATCGCGGGTGCCTTCCAGGGTCTTGGCCAGATCACCGTATTTGGCAAAACGTCCGCTCCCCCAGTTCTCTATTCCCAGCAACTCAATATGCTGACCGTCCTTTTCAATTTTCAGGTTCTCGTTACGCAGCAGGTTAAAACCAATACGTTCATGCATATGAAAAAGCTCGAGTAAGTTTTCTGCTTTATGTTCATCGGATGGCCAGGAACGGTAATCCCCATAATCATGGTTACCTAAAATAGAATATTTACCATGGGCTGCTCTGGTGGCTTTGAACACTTCCACCCAGGGCTCCATTTCCGAAGCTGAATTATTAACCAGATCACCGGTAAAAAATATGACATCCGATTTCTGCTCATTCACTTTCTGAATCGCTTTCCTGACTGAAACTTCATCATCAAAACTCCCGGCATGGATATCAGAAAGCTGGGTAATCGTAAACCCGTCAAATGCTTCCGGCAAATCAGGAAACAGTACCTCTACCCGGTGAACCTTATACCTGTATTTACCAAAGGTAACTGCATAAACAAGCCCGGCGAACAAACCTGTGCCGGCAAGGATGGCACAAAGACTGTATATGCCTGATCGTGGCTCCAGCACCCATAGGGCAAGGGAACGATCCCTGCCAAGAGCATGTATAAGTGTGGTGATAAGCATACGGCCAATCCGGTAAACATCTTCCCCAAGCAGGAGTATCCCAACAAACAATGCCGGAATAAACACCAGCATGATGAGTGGCAACAGAATGCCTTGTAAAGCATTATTCTTCTGACCTGGTTTGCGGGAATGCAATAACAAATAGGAAATAAGTAAAGCCCCGCCAATGAGCAGTACACAGAAAGTATACGTCAGAATTCGGGAAGGAAGAGGAGGTAAAACCTGACTTGCTGCATTGATACCTGAAAAGAGATAGATATCAAACCAGGCAAAGAATACAAGGATAAGGATCAGAGTCAATACGGCCCGGGATATTTTAGGCATTGTTCTTTATCCGGGCAGACGTATGACGAACATGAATATTTTAAGAGTACCGTGAATATTTTGCTGAATGTTACCGGCCACCAACAAGCACTGCCTGAGGCTTAGAATCAAGAGGGATGAGAATACCTTCATCGAGAAGGTGAGTTCCGTGTTCAAAATAGCTTTCCCACCAGGCAAGGGTAATGTCTTTCCAGTTCCGGGTCCACGAGGATGGATAGGAACTGACACGTACCTTACTGCCTCTGGAGAACACTTCATTCAATATGGCACCATACCAGGAGCCATCGGGCTCGCGCAACCCGATATAGAGTCTTCCGTCTGTACTGTCCTGAAAAATATTGGTCAGGTACTTATGTTTATGAGAGAGGAACTGATACAGGTTAAAAGAGTATTTGGCATCACCCCTGGGATTTATGCAGCGGTTAATGGCCTGGACCGACTTATGACCACCGAGTAACTGGCTCTTTATCGCTTCCTGTGCAGCTATCATGTGAAGAAGATTAGTAGGCATGACAATTCGGCTTCTTAACATTAAGATGCAAGGACAACAAGGAAGGTTGGGTGAAAAGAAAAAAAAATCAGAAATGCCAGGAAGCACCTATCCCGAGTCCGAATGCAAACGGATAGGATTTTACAGAAGTGTTATTATTAATAGGGGTAAGCATATAGTTGAATTCAGGCGCCAGCATAAGGCTTAAATGATTTGAAACACCATATTTCATACCCATGGCTGCATTGACTCCGAAGTTGAAATCGTTCAGCCCGCTGAGCGATGTAATTTTGTGTATCTCCCCTGCTCCTGATGCAGTATGGATTTCAACATCAAGACACTCGGAGAATAAATAACTGAATGTTGGTCCACCGCTTGCATAAAAACAAAAACGTCCTTTGTATAAATTATATTGGATTAGTAATGGTATTCTAATAAAGCGAAGCTCTTCCCTTGTATGTGAACCTATGTTCATACTGTCCTGGCTGCCCGGAGTTCCGTTTACATTCGGAAGAATGGCTGTACCTGCTGAAGTGCTTAATTCAAAATGCGGGTTTTGATGATTCAATGAAGTTGCATAAATCGTGGAGTTTTTGAGGCCTTGCAGCAAGGAGACAAAACTGACTCCGCTGACAACGGTCCAGTTTTTATTCAGATCATAACCGGCCTTGATTCCGGCATGATAGGAGAATTCAGCCATTTCGTCTTCTTTGTGGTCACTATTACGCTTTGTTGCACTTGCTGGTTTTTTATCGTCATCGTTGTCATCAGAGAGATAGCGTGTAGACAAATCAGGAGCAAAGAAAATGGAAAAAGAAAAACGCTGAAGTTTCGGGACGCTTATACTTGGAGGTAGGGAAGGCGTAAAAGGCTCTCTGGGTATGGGTTGTTCATCCGGATAAGAGATGCCTGACAAAAGACCAGGGTCTTTTTCAGAGATTAGGGGTAGGTATTCTCTTTCCGTTTCAGATCCGTTTAGCTCAGCAGCACCTGATGTCAAAGGTGACTCCACAATCTGAGTATAGGCAGCGGACGCTGGTGCTGAAGTATGTTCTTTTACTACAGCATTCGTAGTTTGGTTTGTTACAACAGCATCATTGGTTTGATTTGATACTGAAGAAGAGGTAATGTTATTATTCGAAGCAATAAAGGATGAAGATAGTGGTGATTTTCCGTCCTTCTTTTTTTCATTTACAATCGCATTCTTCTTTTCTCCGGGCAAAGCTTGAGCAGACTGTACTTCCTTCCTTATATCCTTAGATACATCATTGGTAAGAGCCGGCTGTAAAGTTAAAGTACCGGTTCCATAATTTCTGAATTCATATAAACCAACAAGCAGGAGCAGGAGTGCCAGTGACGCCGTCATCATCCTGTAGCCCCGAACCTTCTTTTTATAAATCTGAAGTTCCCTGCTTTCGAGTTTATTTTCCAGTCTGGACCAGGCGCTATCGGGCACAGGGCTTTCCCCGGCACCCATTCCGGCCTTGAACAACTGGTCTATATCATCATGCAGCTCCTTCATTATTCGTTCGAAGCTTTGGCCTGCCTGCGGCTTAGTTCCACTTCCCTTTTCAATATTGCCCTTGCATCAAAAAGATTGGATTTGGATGTTCCTTCCGAAATCCCCAGCTTTTCGGCTATTTCCTTATGTTTTAAGCCTTCGAACGCATAGAGGTTAAAAACCATTCTGTAACCTGCAGGCAAAGCTTGTATCATATCCATCAGTTCATTGGCACTCATATCACTCAGTATATCCTGAGCCGCAAAATCTTTTTCCGGGATCTCCTCAATATTCAGTGCCGCATAAAGCATGTTCTTCTTCCTGAATTTTTCAACAGCACTGTTCACCATGATCTTCCTTATCCAGCCTTCCAGAGACCCTTCTTTCCGAAAGGTTGAAATGTGTTCAAAAACCTTCATAAACCCCTCAACCAAAGTATCTTCTGCCTCTTCCCTGGATTTGGAGTAACGCATGCAGACGGCCATCATTTTGGAAGAATACAATCGGAAAAGTTCATTCTGTGCACGGCGGTTGCCTTTCGTACAAGCAGAAACAAGCTTATCCATCTCACTTTCCTGTGATGTGCTCCCTCTAAACATAGATGTGTTTGAATCCCTATTGGTTGGGCTAATACAAATATAAAGTTTTAGGATGAAAAAACGGGAAGACATACGGATTCGTCGCCTGATTTATATCAGTCCGGGTTGAAAATCAATCCAGGTTGATATCACTCACGATTTGGGGTGATATAGCTCATGGCTTGTTTGAAACGGGTCTTATACTTTCGCTCAATGAAAAAATCAAGGGAAGGAAAGCAAGATGGGCTGGATTAAGAAATGCAGGAAAGGAGTTCGGTGTGTATGGGGCTAAATGTAGGCATTATATAGCGAGATTGGGATTAACGCGACATGAACAATTAATTACGGTTTAATTAAACATGCGTTATCCTTGAGATTCTCTTATAATTAATTGGATTACTGAATACTTTTGTTCTGTAATCATCAACGTTCCTTGAATATCAGCGTGAAAAGAGGTGGGAGTATTCCATTTTTATGTTGAGAAACATAAAAGAGTGCATTTTACCATGAATTTTCAGACTTTTTTCCATTTTGGTAAAAAAGTTATTAACAATTGATGTTAGCAACCACAATCCCTGCTAATTTTGTCCCGCATTTACTTCACCTGATCCGCTAAAAAGTCTGTTTAATCTACATAATATAAAAAAATAATCTCATACATTCTTAAAAATCAGCCATGAGTTCAGAAAAAATCAACGAAACGAACGAATTGTTCCGCAAACAACTGGAAAATTCAATGAAAATGTTCCAAGAGTCAGCTGCCTCTGTTGCACAGGCTTATGGTAAACAAGCCGAACTGGTGAGTAACCTGTATAGCCGGGCATTGGAAACTTCTTTGGGCCTTAACAAAGGCGGTGTAAGCAATACTTCAGAGGTTGCTGAAAAGATGAACGAGCTGATGCATAAAAGCATGGAAAATTTTTCCCGTCTTTCTAAAACATCCATGGATACTATTCTGGAATACGGCAAGCAAAACGGAAACGTTTCTTTTTCCAAAGAAAAAATGAACGCAATTGTTAAAAATTATACCGAACAGGCAGAAGGTATCAGTCAGATGAACAAAAAATACCTTGAATCTGTAAATAAGCAGTTCGGAACGGTTAAAGAATCTATCTCCCCGCTTTTAGCACGTGTTAAAGACGAAGTGGAGCATAATTTCAAGACTTCAAAAGAGTCTATCTCCACACTTTCTGAAAGTTTCGGTAAGTCTTTTGAGGAGAGCGCCGAAAGCAGCAAAGAATTCATGACCGAATTGAATGCCCGTATGAATACCATGATTACGAATAATATGAAAATCTGGAGTGATTTGTTTTCAGCCATTGAAACCAAGGAAACAGAATCTGTAAAGCATCCTGTTAAGACAGCTGCAACTACCGCTACAACAGAAGCTAAAAACGGAACTACAGAAGCTCATAAAAAGACAGGAGCACATAAATAAAAGCTGATTGCTATCCACTAACTAAATTGAACGATCTAAAAAAAGTCCAAAACATGAAAAATCCGGTAACCGAAAAAGCAGAAAAGATTAAAACAATCATTGGTGATACCGCCCTCAAATCCAAAGAGGCTGTGCAGGAAATCATCACAATGAACACAAAATTCCTGGGCCAGGCATTGGATTCCAACAAGGCCGTTGTGGACGGTATTCGTCAGCAATTTCAACTGAAAGAGAAGAACACTCCTCTTTTTGAGACCCTGAACAAAGCATTCGGTAAATCTATCGAATTGTCAGAAGAAACAATTGACAGCATCATTGATGGATATAACAAACAGATCCAGTTGTATGTTGACTATAACACCAAACTGATCGACACCATCAAGGATTCTGCAAACTACGGTACAGATAACACAGAAGTGGAAAAAATCCTGAAACTTATCTATGATAATTTCGAGGCTTCCGTAAATTCAATGAATGCAAGCATGAAAGCAACCATTGATTCTTACAACAAACACACCAACCTCGCCCTTAATTTCAACAAAAAATTCGGTGAGAATGTAACAGTTCAGCTGGAAATGTACAATGAACTCCAGAATAACAGCATGAGCGTTTTCAGTAACTGGGCTTCTGAATGGTGGAAACAAGGCGAACATAAATAAGCCCTGAACAACCGGATTTATAGCTTTTTGAATTGAAGAGTGTACGTTGATATATTCCGATCTTACAACCCTGCTGCCTGTCGGTAAATACATTGACATAGCAGCCGGGTTGTTTCATTTAAAAAGATTGGCTTCTGCATTTAACCATGACCCGGTAACGGGATAACACCTATCAGTATGGAAAAAGAAAAGGAAACAGAAATGCTTGTGCTTGCACAGGAGGCTACTAAAGCGGGACAAAAGCTGGCATCCAATTTTATGGAAAATTTTCCTGCACAACTCCAGGCCTATAACGAATTTACCACTTCTTATATTCAGCTTGCCAATAAAATGATTGGCAATCCGGAAACAATGGCCAAAAGCCAGAATGCTTATATTGAATACCTCCAGAATAACATGGAGCTTAGCAAACGCATGTTTGAAAAGCAAGCCAAACCGGAGGAAACAGTGGCCCCGGTCATAAGCCCTGCTGCCAACGACCGGCGCTTTAAAGCAGCGGAATGGACGGAAAGCCCTTTCTTCTTCGACTATGTGAAGCAAAACTACCTCCTGATGTCAAAAATGATGATGGAGATAATTAATTCCATCGATCTGGAAAAACATGCCAAATCCAAACTAAGCTTCCAGACTCAGCAATATCTGGATGCATTGTGTCCGGCTAATTTCTTCCTAACGAATCCGGAAGCAATTAAACTGGCTCAGGAAACAAATGGAAAAAGCCTTATCGCAGGCTTCGAAAATCTGTTAAAAGATCTTGAAAAAGGAAGTATTACCCAAACAGATGCAACATCCTTTGTGCTTGGTGAGAACCTGGCCCAGACAAAAGGCTCTGTAGTTTTTGAGAACGAACTGATTCAATTAATTCAGTACAGCGCAGAAACTGAAAAAGTTTCTGAATTCCCCTTGCTGATTTTCCCACCCTGGATTAATAAATATTATATACTCGATCTGCATACAGAACGTTCACTGGTTGAATACGGCGTTAAACAAGGTCGTACCGTATTCATTACCTCCTGGAAGAACCCAACAGCTGACATGGGCTCTGTATCCTTTGATGATTATGTGGTAAGAGGAGCACTCAAAGCCATAGAGGTAAGCCGTGCAATCACAGGTGCAAAAAAAGTGGATACCCTGGGTTATTGCCTTGGAGGAACACTCTTAGGTACCACTCTTGCCATTCTTGGAACACCATCCTCCACATTTCTGGAAGCTGACAGGGAAAAAAATTCCATCAACTCCGCCACCTTCCTGGCCACAATGCTCGATTTTTCCGACATTGGTCCAATGGGTGCTATCATTGATGAACCCCTCGTCAAAGGGATAGAAGAAAAACTCAAAGACGGTGGCGTAATGCGTGGTGATGATATGGCAAAAGCTTTCAATGCCATCCGTGCCAATGAACTGGTATGGCCTTATGTAGTCAATAACTACCTGAAAGGTCAGACCCCCCCACCTTTCAATGTTCTGTACTGGAGCTGTGACAATACAAACCTGCCCGGTAAGATGTATACATTCTACTTGCGTAAAATGCTATACGAAAATCAGCTCAGGGTCAAAAATGCACTCCGGATCTGTAATATTCCAATCGATCTGGGCTTAATCAAGGTCCCCTCCTATGTAATCGGAACCATTGATGACCATATTGCTCCATGCCGTACCGCATTCAACACCACAGAGCTGGTAAGCGGCGAAGTGGAATTTGTACTAGGGGACTCCGGTCATATCATGGGAGCCATCAATGCTCCTTCTAAAAAACATAAATACAACCACCATTTCGGAGGTGTGCTCGGAAAAGGATTTGATCACTGGCAGGCAACAGCCAAAAAAGGAGAAGGAAGCTGGTGGCCACATTGGAATGAATGGCTGAATTCAAAAACAACGAAACAGGTTGCAGCGCCTGTCAAAGAAGGCAACACAGATTTTCCAGTCATAGAGGCTGCACCTGGGCGGTACGTAAAAGAAAAAAATAGTTTATGAGTGAAAACAGAAGCATTGTAAAAAATAATAAGGTAGCTCTTATTACAGGAGGTACCGGAGGGATAGGATCCGCAATCTGTGAAAGACTCTATAGAGACGGCTTTACCCTCGTGGCCAATTACCGCGACTTTGACAAGGCCATGAAATGGAGGGAAGAAGCAAAAAAATGGAGGGATGACCAGCTGAAGATGGGAATAGATGTTAAAATCGTGGAAGGTGATATTTCTGACTTCGCTTCAGCTCAGCGAATGATAAAGGAAATTGAAGATGAGATAGGTGTTGTTCAGGTCCTGGTCAACAATGCCGGAATCACACGTGATACTCCCCTTCATAAGATGAATCCTGATCAGTGGTTTGATGTTATCAATACTAACCTCAACAGTGTCTTTATCTGCACCCGTCTCGTCATTGAAGGAATGATTGCAAAAGGATGGGGACGAATTGTATCCATCTCATCCGTAAACGGTCAGAAAGGACAATTTGGCCAGACGAATTATGCCACTGCAAAAGCCGGCATGTATGGCTTTACCAAGTCTCTGGCTCTGGAAGTTGCCAAGAAAGGTGTTACGGTCAATACTGTTTCTCCGGGTTATATCGGCACATCCATGGTTATGGCTATACGGGAAGACATCCGCAACAAAATCATAGAACAGGTTCCCATGGGCCGTCTTGGACAACCAAAGGAAATTGCCGCAGCAGTTGCTTACCTGGTTTCTGAAGACGGAAGTTATATGACTGGTTCTGATATTTCGGTAAATGGCGGACTGTACATGTCCCGATAATCTCTGTATCTTGTACCGATGTTTTACCTTACAAAGGATAAACTTAAATTTTATTACGAAGTTCACGGAAATAAGGAAGGGGCTCAAACCCTTCTGTTCCTGAATGGAGTTTCCCAATCCACCGCCGCATGGTATTTGATGAAACCTGCTTTTGAAGAAAAGTACAGGGTCATTCTGTGCGATTTTATTTTTCAGGGACAAAGTGACAAGGAAGGAGAGTACCGGAATTTCGACCAGCATGCAAATGATGTTCTGGGTTTGCTGGATCATCTTTCTGTTAAGGATGTAAGTCTGATAGGAATTTCATACGGAAGTCTGGTAGCCCAGCATTTTGCGCTCTTATTTCCTCAACGTCTGGATAAACTTGTTCTTTTATCCACTTTTGCACATAAAACTCCCTATTTTGAAGCCATAGAACTTGCCTGGGAACATGCACTCGCCATTGGAGGTTATTCGCTTATGCTCGATGTAATGCTGCCTACCGTATTGAGTGAGCGGTATTTCGAAAATCCTCTCATTCCGCTGATGACTTTAAAATCCAACAGGGCAGGGATCAATACAGATGTGGACGCTTTGAAAAAACTCATGAAAGCTACACGCCTCCGTGAAGACTACCGGCAACGCCTGCACGATATCCATCAGCCTACCCTGATCATTCACGGTGAAAAAGATGCACTGCTGCCGGTTCATATGGGCAGAGCAGTTGCCGATTCCATCCATGCCAGTCATTTTGAAGTCATTCCCCAGGCAGGTCATACATTGAATCTGGAAGCAGCCCCCCAGACCACAGCCCTTATTCTGGCTTTTTTATAGGAAATCCCGGATAATAAATATTACCCGGAATTGGCCTGTATCCGATTTCTTCTATCTTTGAAATGGCAATGAAACCATTCACATTACTCTTCATGCTTGTGTTTTTGCTTTTCCATCCAGGATCTGCACAGATTCCCGTTCAGTTTAACATCAATACCCAGGCTGGACACCATACCATCAGCCCCTATATTTACGGATCAAACGGACAGTCGCCTGACAGACAGGAAAACATTACCGCACGGCGACTGGGTGGAAACAGACTTACAGGTTATAACTGGGAAAATAATTTTTCACATGCCGGTACTGACTATATTAACTCCAACGATAATTACCTGCCCTGGAGCTTGCAGCTTCCTTCCGCCCAATATCTCCAGCCGAATGCCGTATTGAAAGCATTTCACGACACCTCTCTGGCCATGAACTGCTATACATTACTAACCTTGCCTATGGCTGGCTATGTTGCCCGTGACGGACATGGAAGTGTTGCTGCAGCCGATGTTGCACCCTCTGCCCGCTTTCGACCGGTAGTCAACCGAAAGGGAAGTGCTTTTGTACTTAATCCCGATACAACCGACAATGCCGTTTATGTGGATGAATGCCTGAATAACCTGATCACCTCCTATGGACATGCCGGCAGCTCCAATGGCATCAAAGGGTATCTGCTCGATAATGAACATGCACTCTGGCCTTCCACTCATCCCCGGATCCATCCTAACCAGCCGACCTGCTCAGAAGATATACGCTTGTCCGTCAGTCTGGCAAAGACTGTAAAAACTATGGATTTACAGGCTGAGGTTTTTGGACCTTCTGATTACGGCTATGCTTCTTTTCTGAATTTTCAGTCGGCACCCGACTGGAGCACTTATTCTTCTACTTTTCCCAATTACCTTAGCCTCTATCTTAAACGCATGAAACTGGCATCTGATACCTTCGGGCATCGTTTACTGGATGTACTGGATGTTCACTGGTATCCGGAAGCTCAGGGAAAAGACCATCTGGGTAACCTGGAAAGAGTCAGCGGTGGGAATAATGACAGGGGTGTTGCAGAAGCACGCATACAGGCACCCAGAACATTGTGGGATTCCAGCTATATTGAGAACAGCTGGATAGGACAATGGTACAGTCCTGTAACCTATATTTCCGCTCTTCAAAAGGCTGTCAATGTTAATTATCCGGGCACTAAAATCGGGTTTACTGAATATGATTACGGAGGTACGAATCATATTTCCGGAGGACTGGCTACAGCTGATTTTCTTGGTATAGCAGGTAATTATAATCTTTACTGGACTTCTCACTGGGGCAAGCTGGATTCCTTTGTTTCTGCTGCATTCCGTATTTTCAGGAACTATGATGGAAACAATTCCTCCTTTGGGGATATTCATGTTCAGGCATTGGTGCCTGCCCCAAGAGTCGCCTCGCTGTATGCATCCCTGAAAAGCACAGATACCACCGAGCTTCACCTCATTGTGATGAATAAAAATTATGATTCCTCCCTCGTTGCCTCTTTCCAGATTACTTCTCCCACAACATTCACTTCTGCACTTGTATATCGTTTTGACTCCACAGGTTTCACCCTTTCTGCCCTCCCCCCCCTTACAGGAATAACTTCCAATAATTTCTATTATACATTACCCCCGCTGAGCTGCTACCATTTTGTTCTGAGGAAAAACACGATTACCGGCGTTACTGAAAAACAAACAGCACTCAGCATTTCCATTTTTCCTCAACCTTCGGGAAATGATGTGGAGATACAGTCCGGAAACAGTGTAATGCACAACATCAACCTGTTTAATGCTGAAGGCCGGAAACTGGCCGAATACAAACCGGAAGCACTTCATTTCCGGATTGACCTTTCCGGATTTAGCGCCGGGATGTATGAACTGGAAATCTGTACAAATCAGGGTACTGTCATCAAAAAACTTATTAAACAATAAACCCATCCTATGTGCAAGCAACCTGCTCATCTTATACTGATACTCCTTATTGCCGGATCTATTGTTGTCGGTGCACAACCATTATCCTGGACATCGCATGGTATCGGAGGCGGAGGCTCTCTCTATGCTCCCAGTATCAACCCGGGCAATAACAGTGAGTTTTATGTAGGTTGTGACATGAGCGAACAGTTTCATACAACGGATTACGGGTTAAGCTATTCACAGCTTCCTTTCCAGCAGTTTATAGGAGGCGCCTATTCAAAAATGTGTTTCACTGCCACATCCGGTTTGTTATACAGTATGAGCTCCAACCTGATCAGCGGCAACTGGAACCCGGTAAAAAGTACCGATAACGGATTGCACTGGACTATGCTTCCTGGTCCGGACACCACACAAACCTGCTATTCCCTGGATGTGGACTATAACAATCCACAACGCATGGTAGTTTCAAATTACGGACAAATTTATTTTTCAAATGACGGGGGTAATACATTTACTTCTATTCATACAGCCGTGGTAAGTGCAGACGGCAATACGGTAGGAGGTGTTTTTTTTGACGGCAACAATATTTATATTGGAACGAATGACGGGGTCCTTGTTTCCACTACGGCAGGTGCTTCCTGGACTATACCCACGATTACCGGGCTGGGTACGGGAGAAAAAATTTATTCTTTCTGTGCTGCCCGGACAGCGACCACAACCCGTTTCTTTTGTCTCACCAGCGGCACCGGAAACTGGAATCCGGGATCATCGCTAAGCGCTGCCACCGGTGGAAGCTATAATGGTTTTACGCTCGGGGCATACGTCTGTAATTATGGAAGCGGAAACTGGGTCTCCTCCCTCACAGGTATTAATCTGAGCAATGACTTTCCTCTATTTCTGGGAATGGCAGGCAATGACATAACCACCGCCTATATGGGTGGCGGAAGCAGTGCCGGTACTCCGGTCATACTAAAAACCAGTGATGGAGGTTCAACCTGGACGCATGCCCTTCAAACCGGTAACAACCAGAATATTCAGACAGGCTGGTGCGGACAAGGCGGGGATCATGGCTGGACATTTCCGGAAGTAGCCTTCGGTTTAGCCGTTGCTCCCAACAATTCAAGCAAAGTCCTTTTTTCCGATTTCAGTGATGTACATAAGACGTCAGATGGGGGCACTACCTGGCAACAGGCATATCTGAGCGCGCCCGATCAGCACCCTGCCGGATCTCCCACCCCGACCAAACAAACGTATCACAGTATTAATCTGGAGAATACCTCTTGTTGGCAGGTACTGTGGATCAATGCAAACAATATTTTTTCAGGGTTCACAGATATATGCGGTGTCAGAAGTACGGACGGTGGCAATGGATGGTCCTTCAACTATACGGGTAACACGGCCAATACCACCTATAGGACTGCCAAAGGCAACAATGGTGTACTCTATGCCGGCACTTCCAATATACATGATATGTATGCAAGCACCCATCTGACTGATGCAAGGCTCGACGGTGCCGATGCAAATGGTAAACTGATCTATTCGGCTGATTCCGGAAAAACATGGATTACGATGCATTCCTTCGGTCATCCTGTTTGCTGGGTTACCCTTGACCCAAACAACGCCGGCAGGGCCTATGCAAGTGTGGTTAATCATGCGGGTAGCGGTGCCGCAGGAGGTGTGTACCGTTGTGACAACCTTTCAAGTCTTGGCTCTTCAACATGGACACTGCTTCCTACCCCTCCCCGCACAGAAGGACATCCTTCCTGCCTTGTCGTACTCAACGACGGTAAACTTGTGGCAACTTTTTCAGGTCGTTATAACAGCGGTTTTACAGCCAGCTCCGGGTGTTTTGTTTACGATCCTGTTGCAAACACATGGGCAGATGTTTCTGATCCCAGTATGCATTACTGGACCAAGGATATTGTTGTTGATCCCAATGATGCCAGTCAGAATACATGGTATGTAGGGGTTTTCTGCGGCTGGGGAGGACCTCCCAACAATTTGGGCGGACTCTATAAGACCACTAACAGAGGTGTTTCCTGGACCCTGCTGACCAACCTGAACAATACACACAACGTAACGTCCTGCACATTCACTCCGGGAAATGCAAATCAATTGTACATGACTACAGAATATGAAGGCCTTTGGGTTTCCAGCAATATCAATGCGCCAAGCCCCGTTTTCAGCCAGGTGACATCGTATCCTTTCAAGCAACCGGAACGGGTCTTCTTTAACCCATATAACAGTAATGAAATGTGGATAGCCAGCTTTGGGAATGGAATGAAATCAGGACTGCTTATACCTACCGGAATAGTTGATTTTAGCAACAAGGAAAACAGGATCCGTGTCTTCCCGAATCCTTCCGATGGGCAGATTCAAATTCAGACGACTGATATAAGCCAGGGAAAAATTCTTCATATTTTCAACCTGACCGGGCAAGATATATACAATCAAAAAATTGACCAGGGGAATACCGTACTCAATCTTGGCTTTCTCCCCAAAGGTGTTTACCTGCTCCGTCTTGATGAGCAATGCATTCGTCTTATTCTGCAATAGGCCAGGTTCCTTTTGTGAAGCTCCAGGTAAATCAGGACTCAAGAAAATAAACTATATCCAGCAGGATTTCTTTCACAATGGGATCTGTCTTATTTTCGGCAGCCTTCTTCAGGCTAAGGGCTGTCTTGGTTCGACTTTCATCCTGTGGATTAATTTCCTGAATGATTGTTTGCAGCTCTATTATTTGCAGGGGATCATTTGTCTGCTCTGCAAGCTGAATGAAAAAATTCAGATGCATGCTCATATCCAGCCCCGATTCCCAGCACATACTCAGGAGTGAGGCACGATATTCAATATTCTCTTCATCCCTGATCTCATTGACCAGAAAACCGACAGATTCTATGTCTGCTTTCAAAGCATCTATAAGCTGTTCTCTCAGAACCGGATCTTTTTGCGCTCCCTTAAGCAGATTCCAGAAGTCCTCCACCCCCTTAGGCTGGCCTTCCTTTGACTTTTCCCCTCCGATAATAGCAGTAACATAACTATCGGTTACATGGTAAGATACCGGAGGTAATCCTTCCTCCTGCTCTTCGTTTTTGTCTTTATCTCTTTCCTTTGTCATCTTGTGTCTTATGTCTAATATCGTGTATCTAAATCAATCTTTTACTTTATGATGCAGGCTTTCCTCAGCCGTATGTTTTACCAATGTATGAGCCTCTTGATCACCAAGGTATTTATCAATCCACCTGTGAGCAAGGTAGATCAAGGGCGTGAGCAGGATGGCTATACCCAGCTTGAATGTATAGCCGGTCAGGGAAGCTTCCAGATATATCTTGGTGGTCCACTTACCAGGCAGCCAGAATGCTATAGCTCCGACAATAAAGGTATCTACAAGCTGCGAAATTACAGTCGAGCCGGTACTTCTAAGCCACATCATTTTCCCTCCTGTACGGTCGCGCAGCATCCAGAAAATAAAAACATCTACAAACTGTGAGACCAGAAATGCAACCAAACTGCCAATTATGATTAGCATTCCCTGCCCGAATACGGCAGAAAACTGGGAGTCACTAACGGTTGAAACGGAGGGGTAAGCGGCAGCAGGTACATGGATGGCAAAAAAGAGTATGATGAATGCGTAAGCGATAAGGCCGGCCGTTATCAGGGACAATTTCCGGACACCTGAACGACCGTAATATTCATTGATAATATCCGTAGTAATAAACACCACCGGCCAGGGAATAATACCTATACTCAAAATAAAGGGTCCGAATTGTACGATCTTACTCCCTATCAGTTCTGCGACAACGGCATTGGTTATAAATAATCCGGCAAGGATTACATATACCATTCCCTTTTTTGAATCAAAAATCATTGCTCTGAATTGATAAAGGCTTTAATCGTCTGATAAATATACTCAAGATCCGCTTGTTGTATGCAATAAGGAGGAAGGATATAAATGATATTCCCCAATGGGCGCAATAAAATTCCTTGTTCCATAAAGTAGGAATAAGCCCTCGATGCAACCGGATTAAAATAAGAGGAGGAGGTATCCGTTTGTATTTCAAGGGCCAGGATCACACCTAATACCCTGACTTCTTTTACACCCGGCATATGTTTCACTGATTCCGCAAAAGCTGTGTGAGCAGCAGAAATTGATTGAATCTTTTCAAATGTATTTTCTGTTTCAAATAACTCCAGACTGGCTATTGCTGCTGCACAGGCTATCGGATTGGCTGTAAATGAATGTCCGTGAAAAAATGTTTTCATACGGTCATCAGAAAGAAATGCTTCGTAAATCTTAAGGCTACACGAAGTAACACCCAGTGCCATCACGCCTCCGGTAAGCCCTTTTGAAAGGCAGATTAAATCGGGTTGTACAGAGAGGTAATCTCCGGCGAACATCTTCCCGGTACGACCAAAGCCTGTCATCACCTCATCCGCAATACAAAGAATTTCATTTGATTTGCACAGGCTGATCATTTCTTCCAGAAGTCCGGGATCCATCATCCGCATGCCGGCAGTACCCTGAACCAACGGTTCATAAATGAAGGCTGCAATTTCATTTTTAGTATCGCTTATAACCTTGCGGAGCTCATGAAGACATTTATCCTTAAATCCCCGAAGCGGAGCATCGATATAAATCACATCAAAAAGAAATGTTTCAAAAGGCTTTGTAAAAGCCCCTCTTCCGCTGACAGCCATTGCCCCGAATGTATCACCGTGATAAGATTCATGCAGTGCAATAATCTTTTTCCGGGGCTGTCCCCGGTTAGTCCAAAACTGAAAAGCCATTTTCAAGGCCACTTCAACGGCAGTAGAGCCATTATCGGAATAAAAAACCCTGCTTTGCTCTGAGGGAAGAATTTCGAGTAACCGTTCAGCCAACTTTACAGCCGGTTCATGGGTGAATCCGGCGAAAATGAGGTGATCCAATACAGAAGCCTGAGTGGCTATAGCTTTTACAATTGATTCATTCCCGTGACCATGTATGTTGGTCCACCAGGATGCAATACCATCAATATAACAGATGCCGGATTCAGACCACAGCTTAGCTCCTTTAGCCTTAACAATAGCCACAGGCGGAGGAGCCGACTGCATTTGTGTATACGGATGCCAGATGCAATTCGTGTCACGGGAAGAAATACTCATAGACTATGTTTCGGGAAAATACTTCCTGTTCCTGTTTTCAGAGGCCGGAAAACTGAGGGGCATATTTGAGAACAACTTCCTTATTTATCTCCACTTCTTTATATACGCGCCCGAGCATTTTCGATCCGCTGTAGCGTGTAATGATATCTTCCGACATCTGATGCGGTGCTCCGTTAAAAACAATCCCAAGCAACTTGAGGTTTCTGAATTTTAATGCATCCAGAGAAAGAAGGCTGTGATTGATACTGCCAAGATAATTCTGAATGACAAGAACAACTTCTGCATCAAACTTGCGGATAATATCAACCATGAACTCATGCTCATTCAGGGGAACCATAATACCGCCTGCTCCTTCAACGATCAGAGTCGGGTTATCCGTCACCGGTAAAGTAATCTTGTCCAGTTCCAGCCTTACCCCCTCCTGCTCAGCTGCAGCATGGGGAGACATGTATTGCCCAAGGCTGTATGATTCGGGGTGGATTTTACTGGATGTGTTACTTATATATTTCTGGATTTTCTTGGCATCACTGGTAAAAAATGCTCCTGTCTGCACAGGCTTGAAATAGTCTGCCTTAAGGGCTTCTACAAGCATGGCCGAAACCACTGTTTTACCCACATCTGTGCCAATTCCGGCTACAAAAATTGTTCTCATAGTATGCTATAATTACCAAATGTCGTTAATCACTATGACCCCCGCAAATTTATGTTATCCTGAGTTTTATCAGTGAATCTGCCAATACCGTGATTTCTTTTTCTGTATTAAAAAGATGGATGCAAATCCTTATTCTTTCAGCCCCACTGGCTACAGTAGGGGCCAGAATAGGGCGAACATCCAGCCCTGCCTGGACAAGTGACAATGCGGCTTTCCGGACCCGGTCATTTCCGGGTATAAGCACACATTGTATAGGTGTTTTGTTAGGTAAATGCTGCAAACCGGAACCCTTCATACATTCATTGAAAAGTGTCACATTTCGGTCTAAAGCCTCCGTCCAGCCAGTAGCGCTGGTTAACAGTTCATAAGCCGCATCAATAGCACATAAACTGATGGGAGGAAGTGCTGTTGTATAAATAAACGGTCTTGAAAAATTGATCAGATAATCTCTCAATTCAGCATTTCCCAAAACAATAGCCCCGTGACACCCCAGTGCCTTTCCGAAGGTATGGACACGGGCAAACACTTTATTACTAAGATTCAATGCGCATACCATTCCGGCACCTGTTGCACCAATAACCCCTGTGGCATGTGCTTCATCCACGATCAGGCAGGCATTATACGTTTCACAGAGCTCAGCTATCATGGCCAATGGAGCTACATCTCCGTCCATTGAATAGACAGACTCAACTGCCACAAATATCTGCCCTGTATGTTTCCGGCTTTTCAACCTTTCCTCCAGATGCGGAAGGTCATTGTGTCTGAAGTTGAAGGCTGTGGCCTGACTGAGCCGGATTCCATCGCGTACGGAGGCATGAATAAGACTGTCATACAAAATAATATCTTCTCTTGAACCGATAGTGGAAAACAAGCCCAGATTGGCATCATAACCGGAATTAAAAATCAGGCCGGATTCTGCCTGATGATACTCCGCAATTTTCTTTTCGAGAAGTTCGCAATACGCTGTATTGCCCCGGAGTAATCTGGAGCCTGTTGAGCCGGAAGACGGATGTTGAATCAATTTAAGGGATATGGATTCGCGAAGGCTTTCGGAACGGGCAAATCCAAGATAGTCATTGGAACAGAAATCTGTCAGACTGCTTTCTGAATACAAACTCCGGAATGAATGTTGTTGTTTCCTTTTTTCCAGAGCTTCCCTGATCCTTGCTTGTATTGGAAATTTGTAAGCAGGCATAAAATTTAATAAGTAGTCAGATCGACTCTCAGCCCTCCGGTGAAAACAACCGTACTTATATTATGGCGTACCAGGGCCGGCCCGTCGAGAGAGGAGCTTTGGTAATATTTAAGTTCATAAAATGGCATTACAAAAAAGTAAACATGGGGATACAGACGATAATCGGCAGTAACACCAAGAGTTCCGAAATAACTTGTGGCCAGATGGTCGCCTCCGAACAGATTAAGTCTTTTGACTCCATGGTAGCCAAAGTAGCCTATATGGAAGTTTGCATTGATAGAGAACGGGGATTTGCTTCTCGGAAAAAATGGAAATTCAATCTGAGCATACATCTTATCAAAAACAATCTGCTCATCCATAAGCACAATGGTATTGCTTTGCTGATTTTGAATTGAAAGTTTGTCGAGTGAAAAATTTTCGAAACTGAGTCCGAAGCCATACCGTATCAGGTATAATGGAAACTGAACATTGATATCGGCTACCTGAGTTGAATTCTTCGCCTTAAAATGTATGTCCTGACCATTCACAAGAACAGAACCATCCTTATTGAGAAGATCATTGTTATGCAGATGAGAATCCCAGTATGCCGTTCCGCTTCCAACACTTGCTCCTATATAATACTTATCATAACTTGCCCTTGGCTTGTGGTAATATTGTGCCGATAAGACAAGACAGTAAAGTAAGGTCAGAAGGGTTAGTACAGTTTTTTTCAATCCTTGTCCTTTTAGATGGAAAATACTAGTGAATGACTTTTTCCTGCAATTCGGCTATGGCTTCCGGTTTGGGAGCTTTGGGTTTTAGTCCAAGAATAGAAAACAATTCCATATCATCTTTGAATGCCGGGTTTGGAGTGGTCAGCAGTTTGTTTCCGGCAAAAATAGAACCTGCACCAGCCAGAAAACAAAGTGCCTGTGCTTCTGCATTCATCTCCATCCGTCCGGCAGAAAGTCTTACGACAGTTCCGGGCATCACAATACGGGTCGTGGCTACCATCCGTATCATGTCCCAGGAAGATACTTGTTTTTGTTCCTCCAATGGGGTCCCTTCAACAGGTACAAGAGCATTAATAGGCACTGATTCAGGATGAACAGGAAGATTTGCAAGGGTCTTCAGCATTCCGATCCGGTCTTCATCACTTTCGCCCATACCGATAATACCTCCGGAACAAATAGTCAATCCGGCATTTCTTACATTCCGGAGTGTATCCAGCCGGTCTTCATAGGTCCGGGTAGTGATTACTTCTCCGTAAAATTCTTCCGAAGTATCAATATTGTGGTTGTAGGCATATAATCCTGCTTCTGCTAGACGTTTGGCCTGATCTTCCGTAATCATACCCAATGTACAGCATACTTCAAGACCCTGAGTCCGGATCGTTCTTACCATCCCTATGACCGTATCAAAATCCTTATTATCCCGAACTTCCCTCCATGCTGCACCGAGACACATTCTGGAAGCACCGCCTTGTTTAGCATCAAGGGCTGCTTTTAAGACCTCTTCCTGAGACAGCAATTTATGAACCTTAACTTTTGTATGGTAACGCGCTGCCTGAGAGCAATATCCGCAATCTTCCGGGCAGCCTCCGGTTTTAATAGAAAGCAGGGAACTTACCTGGACTTCACCCGGATTATGGTATTTTCTGTGTACACTTCCTGCTCGGTAAACCAGCTCCAATAATGGCATATGGTAAATCGCTCTGATTTCCTCTTTCGTCCAGCTGCTGTGGATATCTGTCATATATTACAAATTTAGGATTTTCAGTCACATAACAAAATCTAAGGGGCCAAAACTACTGATTTCTTTTCAAGTTTCCAGTCCAAAATTAGGGCTGGGCTCCATAGAATGACATCCAGCAGAAAAGGAAATATTGAATAACTTCGTGCGCATACTATGAGAATAGATATAATCACTGTAATACCTGGTTTGCTGGATGGGGCTTTTTCTCATTCTATTATAAAAAGGGCTGTCGACAAGGGCATTGCCGAGATTAATGTCATAAATCTGAGAGATTATGCCTTGGGTAAGCATAAACCTGTAGATGACTATGGCTATGGAGGAGGTGCCGGCATGGTCCTGATGATTGAACCTATCGACCGATGTATCAGCGACTTAAAGGACAAAAGGAGCTATGATGAGATTATATATATGTCGCCTGACGGGGAACTGTTTGATCAGAAGATGGCGAATCGTATGAGTACACTGAAGAACATTATCCTCTTATGCGGGCATTATAAAGGGATAGATGAACGAGTCAGGGAGCACCTTATTACAAGGGAAATATCTATAGGAAACTATGTTCTTTCCGGTGGAGAGCTGGCAGCAGCTGTAGTGAGTGACAGTGTAATACGGCTTATTCCGGGAGTACTTTCTGACGAAACCTCTGCCTTGTCCGATTCTTTTCAGGATAATCTGATTGCCCCTCCTGCATATACGCGGCCAGCTGATTATAAAGGCTTAAAAGTACCGGATATCCTTCTTTCAGGTAATACTCCTGAAGTAGAACGATGGAGGCATGAACAGAGCCTGATCAGGACCCAGAAGAGAAGACCGGATCTGCTTTTTTAAAAAATAGGTGATATATTTTCCTTATTTGCTAAAAAACCATACATTTGCAACCCATTTTAAGACTAAATAGCTACAGACATGAACGCGAACATCCTTAATTTCATACACGAACAACTTGGCAATAAGACCAAACTTCCTGCTTTCAAAGCCGGAGATACAGTCACTATTCACTACAAGATTAAAGAAGGTGATAAAGAACGGGTTCAGCAATTCCAGGGTGTTGTTATACAGCGCAAAGGCAGCGGCGGAACAGAATCTTTCACCGTCCGTAAAATATCCAATGGTGTAGGTGTGGAACGTATTTTCCCTGTTACATCCCCGTTTATCGAGAAAATCGAGGTAAACAAAGTTGGAATTGTACGCCGTGCCCGTATATTCTATATGCGTGAACTGACCGGTAAGAGCGCACGTATTGCAGAAAAGAAAAACTATTCCTCAGCTGCCGCAGAAGAAGTTACTCCTGCATAGTCAACAAAATTTATTCATAAAAAAACCTGACTCAACAGTCAGGTTTTTTTCATATCCAATCCATCCCTTTTTTCAGTTTGAGAAGTGTTGATTCCTCTTCTGAACCTGCTTGAGGATGATAATCATATAACCAGGATGCTGTTTGCGGAAGGCTCATAAGGATTGATTCTGTACGGCCCTCTGTATCCAGACCAAATTTGGTGCCTTTATCATATACCAGGTTAAACTCCACATATCTGCCTCTGCGTAATCTCTGCCATAATTGTTGCTGCTCAGTCCACGTTTCGTGTTTATGCCTGCTCACCAGGGTCCGGTATACAGGCAGGAATGTTTCACCTACCGCTTTTACAAAACCAAATAGTTCATCTTTCTTCAATCCTTTAAAGGATTGAAGCCGGTCAAAGAATATCCCCCCGATACCACGGGTTTCTTTCCGGTGTGGCATATAGAAATAATCATCAGCCCATTGTCTGAATTCTTTATAGAAGTCCGAATGATGCAAATCACAGGTCGATTTCAGTTCCCTGTGAAAATACCTTGCATCTTCATCAATGATATAATGCGGGGTTAGGTCTATTCCACCCCCGAACCACCAGGTGCCATTGCTCATTTCAAAATACCGGACATTCATATGAATGATAGGAACCCGCGGACTCCGGGGATGAATGACAATGGAAACTCCGGTGGCATAAAATTCGGCTGGGGACAAATCAAGGGCTTTGAGAATAGCAGGAGGAGTAGGGCCGTAAACGGCAGAAAAATTCACTCCTCCTTTTTCAAAAACCTTACCGTCACAAAGAACACGGGTCCTGCCCCCCCCTCCTGACTCCCTCTGCCAGGCATCTTCCCGGAATTTACCGATTCCGTCTTCGGATTCCAGACCGGAACAGATTCTGTCCTGCAGGTCCATGAACCACTGCCCTATTTCTTCTTTGGAAAGCATATGATTTATTTTGACGCCCTGACAAGTTTAAAGTCGCGGATCATAACAATATTAACGGCCTTGTTTTCAAATCCGCTTTCCGGTGATGTCTTATACAAATCAAACGAGCATTGTGTTCCTGACCATTTGATGATTGGAAGTTTTTTGTAAAAATTAGTTCCGTATCCTTCCAGAGCCTTCAGATAATAATATCCTGCATCATAACCCTGAAATGCTATCGTGGTTGGTTCAGAGCCAAAAGCAAGCCGGTAATTTTTTATCATACTGATCGTGCTTTCCGATTCATAGTCGACGAAAGAATTGGCCATATAGTGAAGCGAAAGATTATTCAGATAATCATAATCCAGATTTGCGAAATTACTCCAGCTCTGCATCCCGAATACAATGATTGAATCCTTATCCGACAGGCTGTTCAACATTCGCAGCATATCCGTTACAGGAGCCTGCTCATTAAACGGCATCACAATGATGTTGGCTTTTCCGGTCTGTAAGGCATCTTTCAGGCCCTCTACACCTTTTATCTCATGGAATACAGGTACTGACTGGGCCGTAGCCTGCAATTCCGTAAAGCGGTTTTTAAAGGCTTCTGCATATTGTCCCTTCTTCTGACCCTCTTTTGAAGTATTGATCAGGATAACATTTTGTCCTTTATAGGTCTTTACAATAAATTCAGCTTCCTCTTCCATTTGTGTAGTGATGGAAGGGACCATTTTGCTGGCATAGGCATTATTCAGCAGTACCCTGTTAACCTGGGAAATGGGTGATACAATAGGGATGGAATGAATTTTAGCAAAACGGGCTACAGGCAGGAAACAGGATAAGGAGAGTGGTCCTACTATCAAATCAGATTCTGCAAGTTCAGGTTTTAGAATAATTTGTTGCAAACGGAGGGAATCCGCATCATCTACATCATATACAGTCAGAATAATATTGACTCCTGTTTTTTTGACGGAATCCATGGCAAGCCGGAAACCCTGATAAAACTGAACAGCCTGCTCTGTTTTAGGAGGAACAGAAGCCAGATCCCGGATGACCCGATCAACATCCAGATTTTCAATATTCTCTGTATGAAAAGGAGCAAAAAGAGATACCCTGTACCTGTCTTTACGGATAAGGGCATAGGAAGTATCCGTTTTAGAAGCCGGATCCGTGACCCGGGGTTGCTCAGTAGCTTCTGGTTTCACATCCGGTTTCGATGAAACAGTATTCTGTTTTACTTCGGGCTGGACCGTTGTTTTGACTGTTTCCGGTGTTTTAACATCCGGCTCTTTGGTTCCTGTTGGAATTTTAATAACCTGACCTGCTTTCAGTCCGTCTTTCAACTCCGGATTTAAGCGTTGTATTGCTTCCACCGTAACACCATATTGTTTCGAAATGGAATATAAGGTTTGCCCGGCTTCTGTTTTATGCGTCAGTGGTTTCGTATTTTCGTAACTGTTCCGAAGGGATTTGAGGTATGGGATTTTCAATTCCTGCCCAGGCTTGATTCCATCGATTGCTTCAGGATTTTCTACAATAATTTCATTCACTTCCAGTGCATAGGCCCTGGCAATTCCATACAGCGTTTGTCCCTGTTCTACCGTATGGATATAGTATTTTTTATCCCCGGTTTTTTCGATCCGGGCCGACTTCTTAATTTCCTGAGCGTGTGTCCCGTAACAACCAATACAAAACAAGAGTATCAGCAGGCAGCGGCATGCCCTGTGTTGACGAGACTTGAATCCTGGCTTTTGAACCACTTATTTGATGATTTTTTTCTTCCTGTCCGGAATCCGTATTGTTAGTCCGGCTTTTAACCCTTCCTTCCTGAGAGCGGGATTCATTTTTTTAATGTCCTCCACCCATACCTCAAAATCCCTGGAAATAGAATAATAGGTATCCCCATCTTTCACCACATAAGCCTTCCCTGTTCCAGCTCCCACATCTTTTGTACCTGTAGTCTGATTGGCAGATTTGCAAGGCACTTTGAGTTCCTGGCCTGGATTGATTCCGTCAATAGCATCCGGGTTTGCCACCAACAATACGTCTATCTTCATATTATAGGCTTTGGCAATAGCCTCAAGGGTCTGGCCTTTTTCAATTTTATGAATATAATAGGATTTATCTCCTTCTTTTTTGACAACTATGGATTTCTTAATCTCCTGAGCTTGTAAACAGGCACAAGACATCAGACATAAGACAAAAGATAAAGCCGTTTTGTAAATAAATTTTTTCATCCTTTTAAATATAATATAAAGAAACCCTTTCTTTCTTAATTCTTGTGTCTAATGTCTTG